>CAYGRE010000070.1:0-33334 GCA_964352215.1 uncultured Bacteroidia bacterium | reverse complement strand
AGAGCAGTGGACAAATCACCAGTTGGCTTTGGGATTTTGGGGATGGAAACACCTCCACCCAAGCAAGCCCCACCCACACTTACGTTTCTCCCGGCACCTATTTGGTTTGCCTTGTCACTACCAATAACTGTGGCTCTGACAGTACCTGTGCTTCCGTCACCGTAACCTGTCCTCCTGCGGCGGCGGCCTGGTCCTGGAGCAACAATGCCTTGACAGCCAACTTTTCGGACCAGACGGTAGGCAATAATCTAAGCTGGCTGTGGGCATTTGGCGACGGTTCCACTTCGACCCTGCAAAACCCATCCCATACTTACAGCATGCCCGGTACCTACTCCGCATGTCTGGCCATCACCGACTCATGTGGCTCTGACACCCTTTGTCAGGTGATATCGGTTTGTGCCGCTCCGGTAGCAGCTTTCACCTCCAACAATGTAAACCTGGGAACTTATGATTTCACAGATGCCTCTTCTCCCCTGCCCGTCACCTGGTTTTGGGATTTTGGGGATGGAAACACCTCTACATTGCAGAATCCGCAACATACTTATGTAGCGAACGGCATATACACCGTCTGTCTCTTAATCAGCGATACTTGTGAAGCAGATACCATTTGCGATACCCTCAATGTAATCGCGATTTCTATCGATCCTGGCATGAACATCCAGATGGAGACTTACCCGAATCCGGTTCAGGACCAGATGGGATTCCGATTGGAAGGGGCTCCGGCAGGTCCACTGCAACTCCGCCTTTCCAACGCGGTGGGGCAGACGATCTGGGAAGACCAACGGGACCATAACGGTAACCACCTGGAATTGGAGATCAACATGGCTGGAATGGCCCCCGGACTTTATTTTATGGAGGTAGGGATAGAAGGACAGCGCTGGGTCAACAAAGTACTGCGGGAATGATATAAATATGCGTTACCATAGAATTTGTTAATTACATTTGCCCGCAAAAGGGCGAGATGAAAATAGAAGATATAGACAATATTGAGCTCAAATACCTTGATATCAACGACTATCAGGAACTGAAGGAGGCTATGATAATCTCCTACCAATCCATGCCGGATGCATATTGGAAGGAAGACCAGATATTGTCCTTGATTGAAAAATTCAAGGAAGGCCAGGTCGTGATCAAGATCAATGGAGAACTTGCAGGATGTGCTTTGTCCATCATTGTTGACTATGATGGGTTTTCAGACAACCATACCTACAAAGAGATAACCCAAAACTATACGTTTGACTCTCACCAGGACGATGGAGATGTCCTCTATGGGGTGGATATATTTATCAAACCTGAATTCAGAGGACTCCGATTGGGCAGACGCTTGTACGATTACAGGAAAGAGCTCTGTGAGAAGTTAAATCTCAGGGGGATTGCTTTCGGAGGAAGGATTCCCAACTATCACAAATACAGTGATGAGCTTACCCCAAAAGAGTATATCGAAAAGGTAAAAAGAAGGGAGATCCACGACCCGGTGTTGAATTTCCAAATTTCCAATGATTTCCATCCGGCTAAAATCCTGGCCGGCTATTTGGATGGGGATGCAGATTCCAATGAATTTGCTGTTTTGTTGGAATGGGACAATATCTACTACCAACGCCCTTCCAAAAAAGCCGCGACCAAGAAAAAGGTGGTCCGGATCGGGCTGGTTCAGTGGCAAATGCGTCCTTACAACAAGCTGGAAGAGGTATTGCAGCAGGCGGAATATTTTGTAGATGCGCTATCTGGATACCGATCTGATTTTGCTTTATTTCCAGAGTTTTTCAATGCTCCCTTGATGGCGGAAAACAACCACCTGGCTGAACCTGACGCTATCAGAGAACTCGCGAAATATACCGCGGAGATTGTCCAGCGCTTTTCAGAATTGTCCATTTCCTACAATATCAATATCATCTCGGGAAGTATGCCTGAGATAAAAGACGGCATTCTATACAACGTAGGCTACTTATGCAAAAGGGATGGCTCCATTGAGCGGTATGAAAAAATCCATGTGACTCCTGACGAGGCTAAAGTCTGGGGGATGCGGGGAGGCAATCAAATAAAAGCCTTTGATACCGACTGTGGTAAAATTGGGGTTTTGATTTGTTATGATTCTGAATTCCCTGAGTTGAGCCGGTTGCTGGCGGATGAAGGCATGGACATCCTGTTTGTTCCTTTCTTGACGGATACTCAAAATGGGTATTCAAGGGTCAGAAACTGCGCTCAGGCACGGGCAATCGAGAATGAATGCTACGTTGCCATTGCCGGAAGCGTGGGTAATCTGCCCAACGTCCACAATATGGATATTCAATTTGCCCAGTCCATGGTTTTCACCCCATGTGATTTTGCATTCCCAACCAATGGGATCAAAGCTGAAGCCACTCCCAATACGGAGATGATCTTGATTGCAGATGTGGATATAGATCTATTAAGGGAGTTGAATCGGTTTGGCAGCGTAAGGAACCTGAATGATCGCAGAAAGGACATCTTTGAACTAAAGAGAAAGTAATCTCTTGCAAAGGGGAATATTAAATCCAAATTGTTTCCAAGATTTGCAAAGACGCTACTAAATGAAAACAAAAACAACGATCGGTAGAAAAGACAAAGGTGATTTTCCGGATTTAGAATTGAAAAATATTGATCTGAAAGTTGATACAGGTGCCTACACCTCTTCAATCCACTGCCGTAAAATAGAAACAAAAGAGATCGACGGACAACAAGTATTGACCTTTATTCTTCTGGATCCGTCCCATCCCAAATATGCGGACAAGGAATTCTCCACCGATACCTTCAAAGAAAAGCGAATCAAGAATTCATTTGGTACTTCGGAGAAGCGATATGTGATCAAAACAAGTATCCGCCTATTTGGGAAGAGGTATGCCATCGAATTATCACTTAGTGAAAGGGGAGAAATGAGATTCCCTATCCTGATTGGTCGGAAATTCCTGATGGGAAAGTTTACCGTTGACCCCTCCCAATACGATCTGTCTTACAAGCAAAAACTCTCAAACAAAAAGACGAAATAAGATGAAAATTATCATATTGTCCAGGCAAGCGAATTTGTATTCCACCCGTAGGATCATCGAAGCTGGTGAACAGTTGGGTCATGAAATGCGGGTAGTTGACCACTTGAAGTGCAATATCGAAATCGAAAAAAAGAACCCCAAGATTTACTACCAGGGAGGCTATCTTGACGATGTTGATGCGGTAATCCCCCGAATCGGTGCATCCGTTACCTTTTTTGGGACTGCGGTGGTACGCCAGTTTGAAATGATGCATATCTTCACGGCGGTGGAATCACAGGCCTTAGTGCGTTCAAGAGACAAACTCAGAAGTCTTCAATTGCTGGCGCGTGCCGGAGTCGGCCTTCCCAAAACGATATTTACCAACTTTTCTAAAAATGTCGAGCATGTGGTGAATTCGGTAGGCGGCGCCCCGGTTGTGATCAAGTTATTGGAAGGCACCCAAGGACTGGGAGTTATCCTTGCTGACTCACAAAATTCTGCAGGTTCTGTCATGGAAGCCTTCAACGGACTCGAAACCAGAATAATTGTTCAGGAATTCATTGCTGAAGCGGGTGGTGCTGATATCAGAGCATTTGTGGTGGATGGGGAAGTAGTTGGAGCAATGAAGCGCCAGGGAAAAGAAGGGGAATTCAGATCCAATCTTCACCGGGGCGGAAGTGCAACCATCATTGAGCTCTCTGAAGAAGAAGAAAGCACAGCTCTTATCGCTGCCAAAGCCATGGGGTTAGGGGTTGCTGGAGTTGATATCTTGCAATCGAAAAAAGGCCCTCTGGTATTGGAAGTGAACTCCTCTCCCGGTTTGGAAGGGATTGAAAGGGCAACCGGTACCGACATTGCACAGAAGATAATCCGCTATGTGGAACGAAATGTTAAACATAAAAGGTAGGTAACTCCAAAGAAGGATTACAGGGATCAATCCGTTTATACTTTACTCGCCAGCTTTTACACAAGTGACCTTAATGGGATATACATATACCAACCCTGTTTAATCCATAAAGGCCATAAGTTAAACACTTTAGGAAAAGGGAGCGTTATACGCCCAAACTTAAATCCTAAATGTTATGACCTTTTTAGATGTTCTAATAATTCCGAAGGACGACGCTGTCGCCTTCACATTCTTCACCGGATATATGGCCATGTTGGCCGCATCTATCTTCTTCTTCTTTGAGAGAGGAAGGGTTGACGGAAAATGGAAGCTCTCATTGCTCGTGTCAGGGCTTATCACTTTCATCGCTGCCGTGCATTATTATTATATGCGCGATTACTACCTGGCAACTGGCGAGAATCCAACCGCCTTGAGGTACATTGACTGGACGCTCACAGTTCCCCTGATGTGTGTTGAGTTCTATCTTCTTACCAAGGCCGCAGGTGCAAAGATCGGTCTATTATGGAAGTTGATTGCTGCATCGGTCTGGATGCTGGTCACTGGCTACATTGGTGAAGCATTCAACCCAGAAGGTGGTGATACAACACATACAGTCATCTGGGGTGTCCTCTCAACCCTTGGTTATGTTTACATCCTCTACACCGCATGGTTTGGTGAAGTTGCTAAGCTCGCTGCTGCCAGCAACAATGCTGCCGTCAAAAAAGGTGTACGTATCCTGGGCTGGTTTGTCCTCGTAGGATGGGCCATCTACCCAATCGGTTACATGTGTATGCCCGGTGGATGGTTGAACGTTGCATTCGGTCTCGGCTCCGAAAATGTAGACCTTTTCTACAACATCGCTGATGCCATCAACAAGATTGGATTTGGTCTGGTAGTATATCAAATCGCAGTCACTTCATCTCCAAAAGCACAAGCCGCTTAGAACACAAAGTCCCGTACTCAGATTTGAGTACGGGACTTTATTTTATTATTTCTCATGACCAGGGCAATATTCATATTCATCGCGAGCTTATTACTTCTTCTGCCAATTGTATTCAATGCGGGAGAAATTCCTGTTTCAAGTCAGATGCTTATTTGTGTTCCCTTTCTGCTTTTTCTGGGTATCCCTCATGGAGCGATAGACAATGTTCTCTTCCTGAGGAATAATAAAATCAAAAACAACCAATTCATTGGTGTCTACCTGGTTATCATTGGTCTCAATATAGTATTGTGGATTACCGTTCCCAGTATTGCCTACATAGTTTTTCTACTCTTATCTGCCTACCATTTTGGGCAATCTCAATTCTCACATTATTTCGAGCGTCAACCATTGAGTCATAAGGCACTTTATCTCTTGTGGGGCATTTCCATTCTCTCCGGCCTGGTGTATTTCAATATTGATGAAATTCATCTGATCATGGAGCAACAGGATGAATTTGCGGTATTTAGTCCGCTGCACCAGGAAAACCTGATGCTCATCTTGTTCCTGGGAGCAACTTTTGCTACTGTATTGCTCATGACCATCCTGGCTGCCAGAAAATCATTGAGCCTTGAAAATTTGTTCATGGAAGTACTTGTAATTGCACTGGTCCCGATCTGCTTTTATTTGATGCCGCTTTTGATTGGATTCACTCTGTATTTCGTTATCCTCCATTCCTTCAAGGTCCTCCGGGAAGAGTACCGGTTTTTGAACTCAGAGCGGGAGGTATCCTCATTGGGTAGCTTTGTGAAGTTGGTTGCTCCTTTTACCATGTTCTCGATCGGAGGCATCGCCTTTATGTTTGGCATGATCTACCTGGATATCTTGTCTTTGTCTTACGGTTACTGTCTCTTGATCATCATCTCTTCCATTACCTTGCCACACGTCTTTGTAATGAATCGGTTTTACAATCTTCTCTTCAGCAGCAATTTCTACAAGCGGATTCCTTGAAACTTCCGTGTATTTTGGGAAATTCAGCTAAAAATCAGCACAAATTTGCACCCCTCCTTGGATTTCTCCTCCTTTTTTAGTATTATGGAGATAATGTCTTATGTTTATTACAAGGTGATCTAGCCCTTTTGAAGCAAATGCGATGCCTGTATTTGCTACACCACGGCCTACAAATTTCCGTCCCTATCGCGCGAATTCCACCAGGTTCTGAAACCCGAAACGGTGTACCAACAGGTGGCTATAGCTCATGAAATCAGGAGAGAGATTCTAATAAGCGAAGACAATAGAATTATCCTTAATCATCCAAAAAAAGTATATGCAAGAATCAAAAGCACAAGCGGAAGTAAAACAGGGTTTTAAAAAACAGGTAGCCTCAATTTGTCATGATCTAAGGCTGCATTCATCAGTTGTCAACAACCTCCTGCTGGAGAACAGTCATGTTCACAGTCCTGTGATCCTCGGTCATTTCGAAGCCCACATGGAAAAGGTAAATGACTCAATTGCTGAAATTAAATTCGATTACGAGATCGCCCCACTTTCTCCAAGCGGATTGTCAGGAGCAAATTTGCAGCCCGAGAGCAAGGATCTGACGGATACCCAAGGCTTAAAGTTGTTGCGTCGCCGGATTCAGAACCTTGGCACCAAAGTCCGTGGTCTGCTTGATGCGAAGGTCCAACGCAATGGGAACTTTGAGACGGAAGCTTTGACCGACCTGTCCCGTAAGTTAAACAACGATCTCTGCCGGACCTCTTACTTGTTGCAATAAAAGAGTAGCTACTTCACCCATATTTTGGCTGCCCCTTAGACCGGGTTAAGGATTGCACTTCTTTAGAAACAAATATTGGACGCATTCGGAATCACTAAATAAGGTTCTAATTCCTTTCAGTTCAGAAAACTACCCAGAATCCCGGTTCTTAAATGAACCGATTGGAATTTGGGGATAAACCGATTACTTTTGATCTGCATAATTGTTATGCGCAATTAATCAAATCAAGCATGCAATCATTCAATATTGTAAGAAAAGGGGAAGGTGAAAACTACGATTACTCCCAGGACCATTGCTTTATCAAGGTTTCGTCACGCGATACGAATGGGGAGTTGTGCATGGTCGAAGATACCTTGAAGCCCGGTTTTCATTTGAAACGGCACCATCATAAGGTCATGACAGAGATTTTTTACATGCTTGATGGAGAGCTTGATCTCATTTTTGATGATGAAACGGTAACGCTCAAAGAAGGAGACACCATCACGGTTCCACCCAATGTGTGGCATGAAGCCAAGAGTAAAGATGGAGGCCGCATGCTGACGCTGTTTAAGAACGGTAAATTCGACATTTTCTTAGAGCGGCTTTCGACGATGACCAGTGCGGATTTTGCAGATAAGGAATTTATGCGGTCGTTCAATGCGGAGTTTGATATCTACAATGGATAGGAATATGATTACAAGCATCTGTCCCAAATTACCCATGCGCAACAGAGCTGCCACAAGAAACTATTATGAGACCCAACTGGGGTTTACCTATATCGGCAGCGATGATCATACACACTATTTGATCATGCAAAGAGAGAATATCCAAATTCACTTTTTCGAATTTAAAGGGCTGGACCCGAAAGAGAATTACGGCCAGGTCTATATCAGGACTGACAATATTGAAGAGCTTTATCAATCCTTTTTAGATACTAATACCCCCATCCATCCCAATGGAGATTTACAATTCAAACCTTGGGGACAGCGAGAGTTTGCCTTGCTTGATCCGGACAGCAATTTGCTGACATTCGGGCAAAGCTAATGTAACGTGTTTAGGAAAAAAGTGGCTCGTCTATTCAGCTAAACATTTTTCGCGTTGCCGTTGAAACAATAGCCCGAAACTATTTTTTCAGGAAACCAAATATTGTAAATTGGATTACGAACGTCCAACGTCTGATTCACAATTGCTATTTTTAAAGCGCTATGTCACATCAACAAGAAAATCAACTCGCTGCCAAATCTACGCATCAATTGACCGCTGAGCCTGAGGCCGAAGGTGGACTCACCGCTTCTCCTCCCGGCTTTTCTCTTTCCGCCGGCCCGATGCAGGCCCAATTGGCCGCTGACCCCGTCCAGCTTACAGATGACCCCAATGCTATTCTGAATGACCTCACGACTTCGGGAGCAGGTAGAGGAACAACCAAACAGGATGGCGCACATCATACTGACTACGGGGTTCCAGCCTCCGAAAGGATGGCTGAAACCGATCAGGAACGCATTCTTCGATTCGCAGATGTCTTTGTAGAGGTTGCCAATTCCTTTGGCCTTCCCCCTGCCCTGCTTGCTGCGATTGCTTCCCGTGAGACCAGGGGTAGGAATCTTTTGTTTGGTGATCATGGCAATGGGGTAGGCATGATGCAGGTAGATGTACGGTATCACCCGGACCGGGCTGCCGCCATCCGAAATGCTGCCAACGAGCGCGAACAAATTCGCCTTGGGATCACCTATGGAGCCCAAATCCTCAAGGACTCGCTTGAAGGAGTCCGTGCTAAACACCCAACCTGGAGCGCTGCCTGGCAGTTACGCGGTGCGGTTGCTGCATACAATTTTGGGGTGGATGATGTCGGTACCCAGGAGCGCCTGGATGTAGGCTCAACCGGTGACGATTATTCAGCTGATGTTTGGGCCCGCGCCCGTTATTATGCCGCCTTTGCAGAGTTTGGAAGTGCGGCTGAGGTAGAAGCAGCGGCCAGCGCCACTCCCGAAAGCAGCAGTTCTGCTGGAGGTGGAATGATGGACTGGTTGAGCGACAAGTGGGACAGCGCGACCGAAACGGCAGGAGACATGGTGGAATCAGCTTCCGAAATGCTTGGATCTGCCAAGGAAATGGTCTCAAATGGCTGGGACTGGGCGACCAGTGGGTTTTCTAAGGAGGAAAGCTCAGAACAAGCCATGCCCCAATTCAGGGAAACCATTGCGCTTTCCGGCAGTGTCGGAGCTGGCGGAGCCAATACCGCTTCCGATGTATGGCAAGTGCAGGCCAAGTTACATCACCTTGGATACCTGTCTGATGCTGCATGGAATGGTGAAGTCAGGGCTACACTTAGTATCGCAGCCAATCAGGCGATCCCTGAATCACAGCTGACTGAGACAATTGCGGCTCTGCGGACCTTCCAGTCCCAGCAGACAACCGGATTTACCCCGGACGGCCTGGTCAGTCCCGGCTATTCAACTCTGAAGGCCCTGAATGAAAATGTTCACAGGGACCAGGTAACCCGCCAGCCAGAAGGGGCCAACGAAACGGTCTCAGGAAACTCGAACTACAGCGTTGATCTTGCTGTGGCTGCACTGGAATCCAATGCGCATGACAATTCCACGGGGTACTGTGCCAGGTACGTCCGAATGGCAATCAATGCCGGTGGTATCGCCACCCCCAACAATCCCGTTTCTGCCTACCTATACAATGGCTACCTCGAGCAATTTGGATTTGTTCAGGTTCCTGCGGGCAGTTACCAGGCGGGCGACATCGCGGTAATTGAAAACTTCGGGACCCACCGCCACGGTCATATCCAAATGTACAACGGTAGCCAGTGGATTTCTGACTTCCGCCAGCGCGACTTCTGGCCCGGTAGTTCTTATCGTACGACACAGCCCCCATTCGTCATTTACAGAATGCCATGATATTTTCCCGAAGGTTGTTTATACCTGCTTTTTTACTGTTAACGATTTGGTCTATGCTTTCATGTTCCCCTGCAACGGACACCAATGCCCCCGAGGTCATTCGTGGGTTTTACAGCAGTTATCTTCAGGAATTCAGCAGCTTCCCACCGGATATGGCAAAACTGGATGCACTGAAACAGAAACATTGCACCTCTGAACTGTTGGCCCGACTACAAGATGCTGAATTGGAAGCTGATCCCTTCCTCAATGTGCAGGATTTCGAAGAGGGGTGGTCCTCCACCATGACCATTGCTTCGGTAGATTCTGATCCCGATCTGTACAATGTATGTGTGCCGATCTCTTATGACAAATCCACCCATTGCGTTCAGGTCAAAGTGAAAAAAGTCGAAGAAGACTGGAAAATTGACGAAGTATTGTTTTGACACTCTTGATGGGAATGCTTGACTTCTGTTCCAGATGTGTCGTCAGGTCCGGCTGGGTCTCAGGGCAAAAATGGGGCCTCAGGTCTGGGTGGCTCTCCGGACTCAGTCTGGGAGCAGCGGTTTTTGTTTTATGCGCTTGTCAACCCAAGCCGGCAGATTCCACCAACCTCTCAGATTCTTCATCGTCCACCAATCCCTTAATCACAGAAAATTCTTCAACACTTCTCCCCTCTCCAGCCACTACCTCTACCGCTAACTCGAAAGAAGTGGACGCTAACGAAGACAGCAAGGAACCGAGAGAATTTGAAGCTGATGATCCGGCACTGAAATTTATCCGAACCCAAATCTATCCGAATGGAGAATGGAAGGATTTAAGTCCTGAGCACCGGCGCTACAGCCTTGCTTACCACGACCTCAACGATTCCGGAGAAAAAGAGATTCTATTAATGATCCCGACCATGTACCATTGTGGTAGTGGGGGTTGTCGCTTATGGATACTGGACAAGGATGGACAACTACTTTCCACCTCAAGTGTGGTGGACTTTCCGCTAGGGATCAGCAGCCATGCATCGAATGGCTGGAAAGACCTCCTCACCTGGTCCAACCATTCCAACCGTGTATTGATCCACAATGGCGAGTCCTACTCCCACAATGCTTCCCTCGCAGATAAAATAACTGAGGAGCAGCGCCGGGAAATGACCGTTGTAGAGGTACTCAAAGATGCATTTGAGAGCGAGTTGCAGTTTTAAGAAATTATGTAAGGCAGCAAATGAGTGAAGTAGAAAATTTCATCTATCAGCTTGAAGGGAATCAGCGGGAAGTGATGCTTTACTTCCATCATAAGCTGACAACCGAACTGGGCTTGGTGGCAAAAATTCGATATAAAATCCCCTTCTACTACCAAAGAAGCTGGATCTGCTACTTGAACCCTATCAAACACGACAAAGTCGAATTGGCCTTTCTCAGAGGAAATGAACTTTCCAATTATCAGGGTCTTCTTGAAAGCAGAGGAAGAAAACAAGTCAGTGGCATTCAATTTGAACGGGTGGCAGACATTCCAGAATCAGCGATGTATGAAATCATCCATGAGGCCATCTTACTGGATGAGACTAAGCCTTACGCATCGAAAAGGAAAGGGAAGTGATCTCATGGTATTGCCTCCTCGAGAAATTTCCTTAATATTCGGGGAACCTTATATTGAATTCATGATCCTACTCAAAAAGTATTTTTCAGCTCTCATCCTGGCGTTATTTCTTCTTGGATGCCAGGGATCTTCTCAACCCAGCAAGGAACAGTTGATCTCAGATTTAAAGTCTGTTTACGAACTGCTCTCCAAGGGAGACAATTTAGCTGCGGTTGATTATTTCAAAGGTCCCGATGGGATACCCAAAGAAGACCTTGCCAAAGACCTTGGTGGCATACTGGAAAAGCGAGAACTTTCCCTGAGTGGGATTGAGGTTCTCGAAAAGAATGGCAAGTTTGGCAAGCTCAGTGAAATCTTCCCTGAACGCGGTGAAAGGTGGATGGAGCGCAATGGGATCACCACCCCGGAAGATTGCTATGGATTGGGATATGAAGGAGCTGAAGTTGCTGCCTATTGGAACGGCAATAAGTTCCTGCTGATCCGTCTCGATGATGTTGGGAAACTCTAAAGCAGCCAAGTCTGAGACTTGGTGGTTTTCACTTTTTCATTTCCCAGAAACAGCCCCGCCTCCACCATGGTGGCTGCCAGGACAGCCAATATGGCGAAGAGTCAGAAAAAGATGCTGAGAATATCGTTTGGGAACTCAGATCCATCGGAGAAAATAGCTACCGGATCATTACCTCTGATTATTGGATGAATGCAGAAGATTTTGAATTAGAGGAGTTTTCCGGCAAACTCAGAGAAAATAACAGCCTGTGCTGATAATGCGCAGGAATCTTGTAAGATGAGAAAATCACAGCAATCACAAACAGGTTGTCTACGCTCAATGACAGCTCGATCAAATAACCCGTAATATACTTGATGACGCTGGCAGCGGGACTCAGTTGGTTAATATTGTGAACGAAATTGTTTTGATAAAGCAGATAGATAATCCGGTAATCCGTATCCATCAGATTCTGAAATCAGGGTTGCAAGTGTGATTCTGTCCAGCCCGGAATTCATATTGTCTTTCTCATTCATTAATTTTCGAGCGAAAGATAGAGGTTTTTAGATATATCTGATCATTTGTTCATAAAACCCCAGAGATAAAACTTTTTCAAATGGGAATTCATTGGCTTTCATCTGACATTGCGATATCATGAAATTCAGCATTCTTTCGCTTCTTTTTCTCAACCTGCTTTTTTCCACCTTCCTGTTTTCTCAGCCTACAGGTGACTTCGTGGTTAGCTTTCCGTCAACCGATCCTTTATTGGCTGGTGATACGGTACAAATTCACTTCCACGTTCCTCCAACTTATGACAGCTTAAGTCCTTTTAAACTGATTTTGGGCTTGCATGGATTGGGAGACCCGGATAACTCCGAACAAATACGAGATTATCTAAGCCCGGTCGGAGATAGTATTGATGCGATTGTCATGTGCCCTGCCCCCTATCTGGGTGACCAACCCCGATCGGAGAGCGTGATAAATACTGCGATTGATTCTGCACAGACTTGGTTCAATCTGGATACGGATGAAATGTACATTGCAGGTTATTCAGCAGGAAGTGATGTGGCTGCCCAATACGCCCTTGCAAGTCCCCAATACCCCATGAAGGGCCTTATTTGGTATGCTCCTGGCTTTTTCACATCTCCCAATATGTCCAATGCAGCTGGATTCCCCCCGGTTTGTCTCTGTTGGGGGGACCAGGATTTCGTCTCTATTTTCCAAGCTAATGCTTTGAACAATACCTTCACCGGCAGTGCTGTCCCATATTATTACAATGTCATTCCGAACGTGGGGCATACCATGAACTTTCCCCAATTGCCAGCTGAAATCCTTGAGTGCATCAATTTCATTGATGGAGCTGTGGCGACCGGATCTATAGATATCCAAGGAACAGTCACACGATTAGATTATTTCCCAAATCCAGTTTCAGATCGATTGCACCTGAAGATTAATCTTAAAGCACCGGCTCCCTTGAGGGTGAAAATCCTGGCTGTCCAAGGGGGGGAAGTATGGCAGGGAATGGTACCGGCCACTGCTCTTCTGCATGAAATGAGCCTGGATTTAGATGGTTTCCCAAATGGAATGTATATTTTGAGAATAGATGATGGCCAGAGTGCCTTTTCCGGAAAATTCCTGATCCATCGGTGATATCGCAATCGGTTCTTAGTACACTTGACAAGACATAATCCAACGCGTCGAAGAGAAAACGGAATTGATTTTCGTAGGTAAAGGCAAGGTATCCTGGTTTCTCGCCTCTCATCACCCCCATTTGTAAACGTCACAATCTGAACCCTTGCTCCTAATAACCATAAGACCGGGAATATCGGTAAAACTATTGAATCGGGAGAAGCAACAAGCCATTTAACTAGCCCTTAGTATCCAAAAAGACTTCTCATCAATTAGTCGCATTCGATTTTACTTCCAAAAATGGCACCACAAACCTGAATTTGAAGACGTCACAGTTTTCACAGATAGCCTATACTAGCATGGTTCAAGTTCCTATCATTGATGTGTTGTCCAGATGGTAAATCGGCTGCGGATGAAAAGACTGACCATTCGTTGAACCGAACATTAGACACATTTTTTTTAAAACTTAACCACCAATCCCATGAAAATATCACTGACTTTTCTACTCGTTACGCTCTTCGCCATCACCATACTGACCAGCTGCGAAAAGGAAAGGTTTGGACAAACCATCTCTACCCAAACCTGTTGGCTAGGCACTATGGCCATCTATGACGGATACTTTTTCAAATATTGCCAGGAGTCCTGCAATTGAAAAGCAGGAAATCCGCGTTGAGGGATCCCAACGTATAATCAGGAAAATATCGCATCCCCGACCAACAGGGCTAGGTGTTTTGGGCATCAATTAAGTATATTCCGTTATTTATTGGTCATCAATCACTTAACGAGAATAACGTGGAAGGGAAAAGGATCACCTCACTTTTTTGGGTTTGCCTACTCACATTTGGCTTCATCTACAGTCAAAAAGCCCCCGATCTCCTACTGAAAAACGAACGCGTCTCCCTGCCTGAGAACGCCAGCTCATTTGCTAAAGAATTTGTTCCCCAGTCCGGGGATAGCTGGGACGGACGATTTTATCTCATCGTTCAGTTTGACCATTTGCCAAGTCAGGGAGAACAGGACCAGATCAAAGCCTACGGCATTCGACTCTTGGGTTACCTTCCCAAAAACGCCTATATCGTTTCGATTCCCATGGGATTCGACCTCAATCTTCTCCTTTCTTTTGGGGCACGGTCATTCATGGAACCTGACCACCGGGCCAAGCTCTCCCGGGACCTCTACCAATTAGATGTACCTGCACATGCCCGGGAAGGTGAGTTGGTCAAACTGACAGTAATGCCCTATCATGATGTCAATCCAATGGTTGCGCGGCAGTGGTTGGCGGACCGGTTTCAGTTGGACGAAGAAAATCCCGATCCCCGCCTGATCCGGGTGATCGGCACCCCCACGGAAATGCTCGCCCTGCTTGACCTTCCTTTTGCTCAATATATACAGACCAGTCCTCCCCCTCCGACAAAAGACGATTTTGAAGGTCGTAGCCTGCACCGCAGCAATGCCATCAATGTCGATTACGGTGCCGGACGGCACTATGACGGTTCAGGAGTGGTCATTGGTCTGGCCGATGACGGTCCGGTTGGTCCCCACATCGACTTTACCGGCCGCATGACTCAGCTCACCTCAAACGGCAGCGGTTCCCACGGGGATATGACAGCAGGTATTCTTTGCGGCGCCGGAAACCGTGATCCCTGGATACAAGGCCATGCCTCTGGTGCCTATATGTATTACTGGCAAATCAGCGGTTATCCCCATGTGCTTGATGCTGTCAACCATTACAATAATTATGGTATGACCATTACCTCCACCTCCTTTTCTCAGGGTACTGGTGGAGTATACAACTCTTCAACAGCATTGATTGACGAGCAGATCCACGACAATCCTCAGCTGATTCACGTGTTCTCAGCTGGAAATGCCGGGACTTCCGACCATGGTTATGGAGCCGGCGCAGGCTGGGGAAATATCACAGGAGGACGGAAGGCAGGCAAACACGTGGTTGCTTGTGGTAACCTCAATGATTCAGATGTGCTGGAGAACAGCAGTTCGCGTGGTCCGGCAGATGATGGCCGAATTAAACCGGATATCTGCGCAAACGGTGCGGGTCAGCTTTCTACCGCTGCCAATAATACCACTCAAACTGGAGGTGGAACCTCTGCGGCAGCACCCAGTGTTGCTGGTTGTATCACCCAGCTTTACCAGGCTTACAAAGAGCTGCACAGCGGCAACAATCCTGAGTCTCCTTTGATCAAGGCCTGTATCCTCAATACCGCGGAGGACCTTGGTCGTCCCGGTCCTGACTTTGAGCATGGGTGGGGGCGGATCAATGCCCTGCGCGCAGTGCGCGTCCTGGAAGACAATACCTACACCTCCGATTCCATCGTACAAGGCCAGACCAAGACGCATACCTTCACGGTTCCTGCTGGAACGCATGAGGTACGTGCGATGGTCTACTGGCTGGACGAAGAAGGTGTTCCTGCCGCTCAGTTCTCACTGGTCAACGACCTGAACATGACCCTGACCAATCCTTCCAACCAGACCTATGATCCCTGGATTCTGGACTACACACCGGTTGCATCACTACTGGACAACAATGCGGTTCGGGGAAGGGATTCTGTGAACAATATGGAGCAGGTCACCCTGACCAATCCCTCGGCTGGCACCTACACGGTCACGGTAAACGGCTATGCGGTACCTCAAGGCCCGCAAAAGTATTATGTGGTCTGGGAAACCCGGGCCACCGGGGTAGAGCTCACCTACCCCATTGGTGGAGAAGGCTTTGATCCTTCCGACAGCCAGAAAATTCGTTGGGACGCCCACGGCCCGGTCGGCAACTTTACCCTCGAATACAGCTCCAACAATGGGGCCACCTGGAACCCTATTTCTTCGAGCATCAGCAACAACCGACGCCAATTCACCTGGAACGTTCCCAATATTGTGACGGGCCAGGCACTGGTTCGCGTCACTAACAATGGCCTCAGCAGCCAGAGCCACGAACCGTTTACCATCATCGACCGAACGACCAGTATCTCGGTTGATTATGCTTGTCCCGATTCGATCGGACTTTCCTGGAATGCAGTATCCGGTGCGGTGGGCTACGAGGTGACGGCGCTTGGAGCGGAATACATGGATTCGGTGACCACGGTAACCGGTACCTCTGCAGTGGTATATGGATTCAATCCCTCCAACACCAAGTGGTTCTCAGTTGCCGCCCTTGCTCCAAACAACGGCAAAGGCCGCCGGGCAAATGCGATCAGTCATCAAGGGCTTAGCAATTGTTCAATCGCAATTGACATGTCTGCGGGTAACATCACCAGCCCGACATCCAGCACTACTTCGCTTTGCTCTTCTTCCGGTCTGACTCCGGTTACGATTGATATTACCAATGCGGTCGGGCCTTCAGCGACCAATATTCCGATCAGCTATAGCATTAACGGTGGTACGCCGGTCAACGAGGTCATTCCCGGTCCCATTGGATCGTCACAGACCCTGACCTATACCTTCACCCAACAAGCCAACCTGAGCACCAGCGGGACCTACAACTTTGCGATCTGGATCGATCTTCCCGGGGATGGGAATTCCTGGAATGATACGGTTTATGTCTCTACAGAAGTTGGTTCCCTCTACAATCTGCCTTTGGCCGATGATTTTGAGGCTTACAACACTTGCCCGACGAGCAGTGACTGTGGCGGGACCACTTGCCCTCTGGGCAGCGGTTGGACGAATGTAGCAAACGGGGTGGAAGATGATATCGATTGGCGGGTCGATGAGGGTGGAACTCCTTCCAATGGTACAGGACCGGGTGTCGACCATAGTCCCGGCACCTCAACCGGCAATTATGTTTACACTGAGGCTTCCAATAACTGTAGCCAGGAAGAGGCACACCTGGTCAGTCCCTGCATTGACCTCACAGGGAATATTTCCCCTGTTTTCACCTTCTGGTACCACATGGAGGGTACTTCCGTGGGGGAACTCCACGTTGACGTAAATGTGAACGGGATCTGGACGCTGGATATCGTACCCGTTCTTATGGGGAGCCAGGGTGCCAACTGGCTGATGAGGACGGTGGATCTCACCCCTTATATTGGAAATAATATCAATATACGGCTGCGCGGCATCACGGGTAGCAGTTGGAGTTCAGACATCGCATTGGATGACTTCAATATTAGGGAGACCTCCACATTGCCCAACAATGCCGCCACCTGCGCAAACCAAACCACCAGTTTCTTCGCCGGCAATGCCGCTGCCGGGGCGACCTATCAATGGTATTACAGCACCAATATGGGCGCCACCTACAGCCCGGTGCCCAACACACCTCCTTTCTCTGGCACGGCCTTGGCAACTCTTGACATCTCCAATCCCGCGGCAGGGATGAACGGATACCTTTTCTACTGTTTGATCAACAACAGTCACGCCACCGACACCGCGGCGCTGACCGTGAATGCCCTGCCGAACGCCAATGCCGGGACGAATGTCACCATTTGCGAGGGAAGCTCGACCTCCTTGACTGCCTCGGGCGGAACCAGCTATTCCTGGAACCAAGGCCTGGGCAACGGTCCTACGCATTCGGTTTCGCCGGCTTCCACCACCACTTATACGGTGACGGTGACGGACGGAAACAGTTGTACGAATACGGACCAGGTTACGGTGACCGTGATCCCAACCCCGACCCCCAGCTTCAGCGGTCTTACATCAAGCTATTGCGAGAACGCGTCTCCTGCCCCGCTGACGGGTTCTCCCGCTGGTGGCACCTTCACCGGAACGGGCGTCTCGGGCTCGACCTTCAATCCCGCAACTGCGGGAACGGGTACACACTCTGTTACTTATACCTATACCGATCAGAACGGGTGCACTGGGACTTCTCAGGTAACTACCACCGTCTTTGCCATCCCGACCGCCAACGCGGGCAGCGATGTGACCATCTGCCAGGGTAGCTCTACGACCCTGAGCGCATCAGGCGGCAACAACTATTCCTGGGACCAGGGACTAGGCAATGGCGCTACCCATACGGTTTCTCCAACAACAACGACTACCTATACGGTTACCGCCACCAATGGCAACAACTGTTCCAGCACCGACCAGATTACGGTCACCGTTGTGCCCCCTCCGACCGTCAGCTTTTCAGGTCTTTCACAATCCTACTGTGAAGATGCCGCAGCGGTCAGCCTTTCCGGCTCTCCCATTGGAGGTACCTTTACCGGCACCGGTGTCCAAAGCGGTCAGTTCGATCCCGCGATTGCGGGTCCGGGTACCCACGGGATCACTTATACATTCACGGATCAGAATGGCTGCACCGGCACTTCAAGTGTACAAACAACGGTTCATGCCTTGCCAGCCGTCTCCTTTACCGGTTTGGACTCGTTCTATTGCAACAATGCAGCAGCAACAACTTTAAACGGTTCACCAGCTGGGGGAACCTTCTCCGGACCCGGTGTTTCAGGCATTACTTTTGACCCGGTTGCCGCCGGCAATGGCGCGCATAGCATCATTTACACCTATACGGATGTCAATGGCTGCACCAACCAATCGGTTCTCAACACCAATGTCGATATTTGTATTGGCAGGGAAGCCCAAGCACTCTCCCAGTTGGTGCTCTATCCAAGCCCGAGCAACGGGGTCTTCTACCTCCAGCTTCCCTTGGACCTGCCTTTCAACTCCGTACAGGTATTGGTCTGGGATACAAGAGGTAAGCAGGTCTTCCAACGTAAAGAGGGGGCTCAAGCAGGCGCAAAACTGCGGTTTGACCTTTCGACACTTTCAAAGGGGCAATACCATGTAGAAGTACGCATTCCCGGTTATCCGGCGCAATTCAGAAATTTGATTTTGCAATAGATTACATCCTGATCCATTTTCCTCTAAGTACCTTTTCATTCATTTTCAGCTTCCAAAGGTACATTCCGGAAGGTAGACCCGTAAGATGCCTCATCACTACGGATACCCCCTCCTCAATTTCCACTGGAGAACTGATCACCTCCTGTCCCTGCATATTCAACAGGAAAAGCATTCCTTCCCCGGCTTTTTCCGATACGATGCGAAGGAAAAACTCTCCTTCGGATGGATTGGGATATACATACCCCCCCCACCTGCTCTCTGTCTCTTCTTCCATCAGCAGGACCATATTTGACAATACTTCCCCACCATCAGGATCAATGCCCCGGACCCGGTACCAAATTGTTTCGGCATTCCCGATCATTTCCCGATCCTCGTACTCCTGCTCCTCTGTTTCCACCACCTGCACAAAGGTTTCCCCATCCAGACTTCGCTCAAGCTCAAACTGTTCAATCCCCAGTGCCCCATCACCCAAGCGCCAGTTCAGCAAACGCGCATCCTTCCCCCATCTCCCCGACAAAACCAGTTGTTCTGCTGAGAGCGGCCCACAAGGCGCGATCACATCCGGCGCGTCAAAGGTCTCCGCAACCAGGGTCGCGCCCCCTCCTACTTCAATCCCCGATGTGTTCAGGTGATAGAAAACCGGGATGAATTCGTTGCCATATTCAAAAGAGAAATAATAGCGGTACTGATCGGTCGGCTCGGCAATGGTCCCTCCAGCCAGGTCACAGGATATATATTCTATCCCATAGTACCTCCATCCGGGGCCATTGTAGGTATTGTCCTTGAGCATCACCGAGCTTTGCCAACCCATCGAAGGTGCATAAAAATGGACCCTGGGAAAGGCAAAGTCTATCTCCTGCTCGCTGAGCACACAAAATACCACGCGCTCTGTTTCGCCCGGACCGAAGGTCTGGCTGACTACATCTCCATCGTCTGCTTCGGTGAGCCAGTTGGGCGGAACGTTGATGCTATTGTCCAGCTCTAGTTCCACGCCCTTCTCTGCATTGGTATTCCCCGATGTTCCCAGGTCCTGGCCATAAGAAATTGCTGCGGGTTCGTTCCAAAAGCTCAACCCACAGGGGATCATGGTAGAGTAGCCATCGGCATCGGCCCGGAAGGTAAAGTCGTCCACCCAGGCGAAAGGGGTACCGGAAAATCCACCTTCAAAAAGCACCCGGAATTTGAAGCCACTGTGAAACCAGGCCGGATCGACATTGGGGGCGCCGGAATAATAATAGTTTCCCGGGCTCGATGTACTTTTATAGGCGGTAAAGCAATAATAATTGAAAGGCAGGGCAGCCGAGATATAATCGTCTACTCCGTTCCAGGTGCCGCTCAGGTCATCGCGCAGGCTTTGCACGGTTTGCCAGGCCGAACCATCCCAGATCTGCAGGCGAAGCCGGTCGCTGAAGCTCCATTGGTCACCTCCCCCCGTCCCGGGACTGCTCGATTTCGCATAGAAGCTGATCTTGAACCCCTCCATTCCCGACAGGTCCATCACTGGAGATTCGATCCATTCATTGCGGTCCAGCCGTGCATAATAGACATTGGGCATGCTCTGCGGGAAGGCCTCGGTTTCCACCGAATTCCCGTTCCATCCCCCGGATGGGACCAGGTTGAGGGTGGCGCCGCCGCCAAGCACCCAGGGCCCGCAGGAGGGGCAATCCTCGTCCCCATCGTTTCCGAGGTAGTCGAGGACCAAATCATTGTCGTTGAAATTGTCCGCCCACTTGAAGTTGGAGAGAGACCCGCCGTCCGAACAGACCTCCACATTGTCGAAGTAAAAAGTGGTAGATGTGGAGGCGCGTCGGATCCTGATCCGGATGGTTGAGCCGACATAAGCAGTCAGGTCCACGGTAACGTGTTGGCAGGTGCCGTCCGGGTCGGTGTAGGAAGCCCCGGTATTGTTCCAGGTGGTGCCGTTGTTGGTAGTCACTTCGATGGTGGCGCATTGGAAGGAGAACGCGGATGCCGCCATCAGGTAGTCCATGTCTAACTGGGCGGTAGTAGCTCCGGTAAGGTCAATGGATCGGGAAACCACTTCTGCCGGGGAGGAAAAGGTGGAAAAATAGGCGCGGGAATCTCCGCCGGTGCAAGGGCCGAAGCTGCTGGTGAAGGTACTGGAAACTGTGGTCCATTCTGGCGCTCCGATGCTCCCGTCACTGAAATCATCCTGGAAGGTGGTGGTACATCCCCCGCCTCCGCCTCCGCCGCAAGTGCCAAGGTCTACGGTGATGTCGTCGAGGTACCAGGAAGTGAAGGAGGAACCCGCACTGAACCTGATCCAGATGGATTGACCCGCATAGGCATCGAGGGACTGGGAAATGACGGTGCAGGTATTGGCCTGGGCGAGAGTGGTCAGTGGGGTCCAGGTCATGGAAGAGAAGCAGAAAGCGCCTCCGGTGCCGATCTCTACCACAGGGAAGTTGGAAGTTCCGGTGAAGGAATACTCGAAACTGAGGCAGTACCCGGTAGAGGGAATAGAGACCTGATTGGTGGTGATCGACTCTCCATTGGAGAGGTAGACCCCGTAATCGGGGAATCCGGCGCAGGCTCCGGAGGAGCTGTTGCTTGTTTTGCTGAGGCAGGAGGACCAGTTGGGTGCTCCCAGATAAGTTGTGGAGAAGGTTGCTCCAAAATCTTCCGAAAAGAGTTGGGCCTGGCTGGCCAAGGGGGAACAGGCTATCAGAACTGCCAGGAAGAAAGGGAGGACTTGGTGCATGCGGGAATTGTTTACCCTCTAATATAGCGAAGAACTGCCTTCCATTGAAACCAGGGAAAATTGACTCCATGAGCGGTGAGAAGTTGCTGCCCCGTGTAGGACCCGGAAGAAACAACTGTTTGAGAAGATACCTGGATGCATTGAATGAAGATAAAATAAACAAATCAGTTCATCGAAAGAATCTCCCAATCCATAGCCCATTGTTCCAAGGTGGTAGAATATAGCCAATAAGCATCCAGCAACAATGTAAATTGTAATTGTAACAATCCGCTACTTAAGCGATTGTTTGCCTTTTGGAGATTGATATTCGTAGTCCTTGTAGCCTTGATAGCCCTTTTTCCACCGACCATATTAACATGGTTCCATCGAAATAGAGCCAGACTCAATTGATTTACACGTTATTAGAAAAAATATATGATCCCAGCTCCTTTCCCTGAAAATGAAGCCTTACGTCTTAAAGAACTGGAAGATTTTGGAATTTTAGATACCATCGAAGACACTGATTTTGACGATATCACCAAAATGGCATCTGAAATATGCAATAGGCCAATTGCATTGATCAGTCTCCTTGACACAGACCGTCAATGGTTTAAATCCCATCATGGTTTGGCGGCTTCTGAAACACCCCGTGACTATGCATTTTGCGGGCATGCGATCCTTGAACCGGGTAAGGTGTTTAGGGTGAAAGATTCAACCAAGGACGAACGGTTTTTCGACAATCCTCTGGTTACTGGAGAACCCCATGTCATCTCTTATGTTGGTATTCCCCTGGTGCCGGATTCTGGACTTCCTTTGGGAACCTTGTGTGTGATCGGTAATGAACCAGGAGAATTATCAGAGAAGCAATTGGTAGCTTTGAAGGCACTTGCCAATCAAGTCCTTGCGCAACTTGAATTGAGAAGAAAAATCAGAAAGCTCCAACAGACCCAATCTGAATTGCAGTCGGCCTTTGATAACCTCAATCGGTATTCTTATTCTGTTGCGCATGACCTGAAAGGTCCCCTACAAAATATCCAATCCCTTTCAGATATTATCCTTGAAGATCATGCGAATCAACTGGACGGAGAAGGGAAAACTTATCTGGACATGCTTTCAAGCCAATCTACAAAATTACGAAATCTGGTAATTGGGATATTGCATGCAACCAATGTCAAAACCGTTGATTCGACCATGACACGGTACTTCAGCCTTCAGGATATGCTGAATGATATCATCATCATCTTATCTCCAGAGAAATCTGTTGAAATAGAGTTGCCCTCTCATGATATCGAAATTAAAGCTTATCGCTATGGACTCCACATTATTTTCCAGAATCTGATCGCCAATGCGATTAAATACAATGATAAGGAAGAGCCTGTGATCCAGGTCACTTTTGAGGAAAAGGATGGTCACTACCACTTTCAGGTTTCAGACAATGGACCAGGGATCGCAAAAGAGTTTCACAATAAGATTTTCAATCCATTCCAAACCCTGGGTAACGTTGACCGCTATAAATCAGAAGGAACCGGAATAGGTCTTTCTTTGGTAAGGGATTTGGTTGATAAGATGAACGGCCGGATTGAACTGGAATCGTCCATCGGAAAAGGAGCAAAGTTCACGGTCATTGTCCCAAATTCCTGAATTCTTCCGGGTTGGCCCTTGTTTGGGAAATGAACAATTCGATTTTAGCGATACTTAGAAGCTTATCCTTACCCTGAATGACTGTTTACACAACTCTAAGGTGTAGGATTTCATTGAGTTAAACGTTGAACTTGCGGTTGTACCGCACCTGGAATTCCAGATGTCCAAAATTTAGCGGTTCTTCATATAGTCTTCATCAGCAGCCTGGTCCTTTTTGCCAGAGGTCATGCTGGATTCCATGGTTTCCGAGGCGGCAGCCCAGTGATCTGCTTCTGCATCTTCCATGTGGTAAAGCCGCATGCTTCCGATCAACTTGCCATCACTTCCGATCACACGGAAGCCGCGCTCCATCACAATACCCCCCTCCTCTACCTTTCCATCTCCTATCATCTCTTCGACTGTGACTGGTCCCGGGAGTTGCCCCGCCTTAACCAGTTCTTTCGAATAGTTCACGATTTCGGAGGCGGAAAATTCGCCGCCCTTGGCGACCGGCTTGCGGGTAGCGTGGCGGTTACCATTGTTTTGGGTGATCACCCGCATCGATTTGGGACCCTGGCCCATGAGGAACCAATCGCGCAGTTTTTTCCACGATTTTTTGAACGAATTGGACCCGTATCCTGCCTCCTGAAGGGTTACGTCGGTGGCGCCGGTATCCAAAGCAGCTTGCCCCAGGGCACTCCCTCCCGCACTGTGACCCGCTAGTGAGACGTTGCCTGCTGTCAATGGCTGCTCGGTCATACCAAGGTCTGCGGAGAGGTGCTTCAATGTCTGGCTAAGCATGGCCTGGAATCCGCCAGCTTTGATCGCCGCCCATTCACTGGTCACACTACCAGGATTGTTTCCTTGCGGGCAAATGGCAATGCTTCCCGAGTTGCTTACAGCCTCGGTCATTTTTGCCGCTATGGCAGGATTGTCTTCATATCCTCCATTCACTGCGTGGGTTTTGTCGGTCGTGTAATCGCCACCGATTCCGTGGAAGAACATAAAGACATTCACCTTCGAATCCTTCAAGCCCTCCTTCGGTAAGAACACGGTGAGGTCATGCCCATTTACATGGTAGGTGTAGCTGGCATTCGAATTCTTATACTTTTTGTCAAGGTTCTCTGTATTCTTTTTCCAGGTCCAGCCCAGTTCATTTCCAGTATCGTGGTCCTTCACCCGGATATAAGCGCTGTTGCCTTTTCCTGACTCCTCAAGTATATCAACGCGGGTGCCAGGGGGTATCTTGGAACCAAGATCATCGAAGCCCGGAGGGCCTCCCCGGAGGATGGCGTTGCCATTGGTAATGGTAAGCGTCGTAACCGGCGTGTCCGGTTCTCTTTGCATTGGGGCATTTTCATTGGCGGTCTTGAGCTGGAAGGTGGGCGGGGCCATGGATTTGCCTTCAGAAGTGTTGTCCAATGACTGGGACTGATGGTCCTCTGCCTGGTTTTGTTGAATGGGAGCCGTTTTCATTTCAAAATTGATTGATTGACAGTTGGGTTCGATAAGCTAAGAAAGTCTGGAGGATTTGACAAGTGCGTGTATGAATCCCATTTTTTATTACCTAATTGTTGAAGTGCTCCGCCAAAGGCTGAAAAAGAAGAAAAAGCGGCCATTGAAATAATAGGGAGTATAGTTGAATACACAGTTTTATAATGGAATACACAGTTTCCGCATCATCCAAAGCAGGGAGTGACGCCCATTTAGATTTAAAAGGTGGAAGGGTCGCTTTCGGAATCGTACCAGAACACGCCGATGATCTGCCAAACCCAGCGGAGTTATTTCTCGGTTCATTCGCTGCCTGCATCTTGAAAAACGTAGAGCGATTTTCAAAAATTCTCAAGTTCGACTATGAGAAGGCAAACCTAAAGGTCACCGCAAAAAGGCTAGAGAAGCCTCCACGAATGGACGAAATCAAGTATGAACTTACTGTATTCAGTAAGGATTCACACCTGAATATTGCGCTTCTTAAAAAGAATATTGAACGATATGGTACGATTTTCAACACGGTAAATAATGCTTGCCAAATTGAAGGGACTGTCGTTCAAGTTGAAGAGTAGTCCCCTTGAGAAGACTTCGGAAAAAATTAGGTATTGAACGCGAGGTAGACCTGTACCAGTTTTTACAGGATACCTGAGTTATAGAAATTGCTTGAGACATGCCTTATTATAAGATTGAGCATAGAGGCTAAGTCTTTAGGTTCGTGGGACTTCATCTTTTTTGACATGTCTAATAGCGCGGAAGATTGCAATTGACTTTACGATGATGACTCGGGATTCTTTTTTGTTGGGGTTTTGGATTCCCTTTCAAGCTTTACCTGTGCCAATAGGTTCGGTATCTGGTCTGACCCCCGCCTCCTGCCCATAGCGACGAACATCTATGTACTGCCTCTCAAGCCAGCGTACAACCTTGAATAAGGAAGAAGCCCTTGGCGAAAACTCACCAAGGGTTCTTCGGGGTATTCCCGAGGTGCTATCTCCAAACCTACTTAGGAAGGTTAGGAGCTAGGCGTACAGTCTATTCAAATCATTTTCAGAGTCATAAAACTTGTTTTGGGGGTTAAATGACCGTTTGAAGCACCGCCTTTTGGAACTTTTCACCATCCTTATCCAGCCCGGTAATGGTAATTTCTACGTTTTTATACACTGAATTTCGTTTATGGATATCCATATTGTCAAAGTTGATAGTATGACCATCCTTATGCGCTTGAATCGATTTGTGCTCCACAAGATCCTCCCCAAAGAGATCCAATTCTGGCCTGCTGGCATGTAATTGTAAAAGGGCCGATCCCATTGAGTTATCATTTTCAAGATCCTTAGCAATTAACTCCAGCTCCTTTCCAAACCGGGATTGGATTTCCTCAAATGAAAATTTGGGAAGGGCTAGTTTTGCTTCCACCTGGATTTCGCGCAATTGTTCACCTTCATGTATCACCTGCAAATCAAAGCCCAGTTGGTCTGGAGATACCTGATTGAGATTTACACTGATTCCATCAGGTTTTGAAAATACACCTTGTGTTTGATTGACAGTTGCATCGAAATCATTCAAGTTTGGCTGTGTTACTATTTTCCAATCCCCATATTCGGGATCATCAACAGCAAACATTACATACCGGTCCTCATCATTTGTCCAAGTATGGTTTGGAACTACCTGTTTTCCTCGAGGATTGACCAGTGAGATTCTAATTTGATTATCCCCTGGTGTAGAGTCGGTAAATGATAGGGAAGGATCGTCCCAATTTGAACTGAAAACATGTATGCTGGAATTCTTCTTCACATACACTGTTGTCTCAGAAATCTGACTATTATTCAGTTTTTCAGCCTTGTTTAATATGGTGCTTCCCACACTCATATTTTGTACCAGGGCGTTATAGATTTTTGTCACAGCCAGCGGATCATTGGTGTGATAGTAAACTCCATTTGAATTCTTTGCAATTTCTGATAAGTACCTTAGTGCTGAATAGTTCCCGAAGCCGATACAGTAGATGGGATAAGCAGATTTGAAGTTAACAGGGTTTCCCCCTTTGTTCCAATCACCATCTGAAAATAGAAGCATTCCGAGATGATAGCTCTCGGGAGAATATGGATTCAGTAAAGAACTCCCATTTTGAAGGCCCGCTGTAATGTTTGTACTCCCACTTGCCTTCATTTCATCAATCTTACCGAATATCTTCCTGGCATCGGCAACAGTAGAGATTTTTTGTGAAGGCATTAGAACAGTCGCAGAGTCATTAAATTGTATGATTCCAGTTTGGGCAGGCGAAGTATATGTGTTCCTAAGAGCATACATGAGTCGAATAAACGCCTTCGTATCTGATTTTTGGGCCTCAAGTTTGGTGACTTTGCCTCCGCCTTTTTCACTCATGGATCCAGAACTGTCCAAGATAAAGGCTGGGAATGGTGGTTTTTTTTTGGTAATCATTGCAATATTATTTTGTGATCATTCAATAATCCAACCTTTTCTCTTGATGTAAAATCACATTATTGGGAGAAAGTAAACAGCATGTTTTGCAACATTATGTCGAACAGCTCTGATTATAAGGAAACTAATAGCCCAGTAGACCTTGAATAGTTACCATTTTCCATCTAGCATAAGCTTATTATCCCCTGGAAGCCTAAAAATCAGAGACTTTAAAGTCCCAATAAATATATATTTATCAATAACAATAGTATTGGCTGATATGTATACTACGCAACCTCTAAAAGCGAAGAATCCTCTGGCGATAGTTTACCAGAGGACTATTTGTGGACCTTCAACTAGAAAGGATTATATCCTTTTTTTAAATCTCATTATATCGCAAGAGTAAACGAACACATGGGGAGCCTCTCCCTTTTTTTGAGCCGCTTAAGAGTAAGCTCGATGAAGTGCTCCAGCCAAGAAGACCACAGCGCAAAATCCTTTAACCAGCCAGCATTCAAAAATATGCTCGAATGCCTGTGCTGTCACAAGGAATCAGTGGACCTTTTGCCTTTTTGCCTTTTGCCTTTTGAATAGTAGGATAGATTTAGATTCAACGCCACTGACAGCCAAAACTTGATCCGCCAACTAGACGAATATGGGGCATCAATCCACATGCGGTCCGGCAGCCACTGTATTAAGCTGCCAAGGACTCTCTCCATTTGCTGAATTTTTATAAACATCTGTAATTCGAGCAGTCCATACTGCATTGCTGAATCCCATATTATTGAGCGATCAAAAGTAAATATACCCCCATTTTGGCCAATCTCTTTTCAGATCACTATTCCTCGAGACCCTTCCGAACTTTACGTGCGCCAACAGGTTCAGTAGATGATATGAACAGACAAATACTATGTTGAACAGCATTACCATTCTCGCATTGGTGTCCGCAGCAGCCTTCCTTTACTATGGAATGACAACGTTTTTCTCACGAAAAACGAAGGATGAGTTCGCCCGGCTCGGACAAAACCGATTCAGGATACTCATCGGTTTCCTACAATTGGCAGGTGTATTCGGAATATTGATCGGATTGTATTCCCCCTTGCTGGGGGGATTGGCCACGATGGGAATTTCGACCTTGATGTTATTGGCCGTAGTGGTCAGGATCAGAAACAGAGATAAACTCCTGCAAACGCTACCTGCATTTTTTTACCTCTGTCTCAATATTTATCTGACAATTTACTTCTTAAGTTCGGTTGGTACACACAGGTCGAACTTTTTTTGGATGGATTATGGTCCACATCTCCATCTGGTGGAAAAATTAATACAAGCCATGTCCTTTCCCTGATGCTGTACTAAATCCATCAATGAAAAAAGTGGGATATCATGATCAATCGCCCAATGTTTCCAATGGCGACCTAATCTTTGCTTTGGATCGATCTGTGAGGTGGGTGTATATCTGCGTAGTTAAAAGGTTTTTGTGGCCAAGCAGTTCTTGTACAAACCGCACATCAACCCCATCTTCCAGAAGGTGGGTTGCAAAGGAATGCCGCAAGGAATGGACTGTTGCAGGTTTATCTACGCTGGCTTTTTGCAAAGCCCTCTTGAAAATTGCTTGTACGGATCGGGCACTGTAAGGCTTTCCGGGCTTGCCCTCAAACAGATAGGTCGTTGGTTTAAATTCAATCCAATACGCTCTGAGTAGATCCAGTAACCGCTGAGACAACATTACCTCCCGATCTTTGCCCCCTTTTCCCTGAACAATTCGCAGGGCCATTCTTTCTGAATCAATATCTCGCGGCATTAGGTTCAATACTTCGCCCAGACGTAATCCTCCCGAATAAAGCGTGGTAAGAATTGTTTTGTGCTTCAGGTTTGCAGGAGCTTCGAGCAGAGTCGATACTTCGGATTTGGATAGAACAACGGGGAGCTTTTCACTTTTCCTAACCTGCCGTGCAAAATCGAGGCTAACGGTTCTTCGAAAGAGTTCTCTGTAAAAAAGCCGTATGGTCGTGGCATAGGCCTTGACCGAAGCATATGGAAACCCGCGTGGTTTGAGTTTTCCATGCATCCAATCCCGAATAGCCTTTTCAGACAGTTTTTCTATCTCCTCCCCATCAAAATGATGGAGAAAGGGCATCAATATGGATTTATACGTTTTAATGGACCTTTGTGAATACCGCTTTAGTTCAATGATTTGCAGGAATGATTCGTATAGCTTGAAAATATCAGACATAGACGCAAATATGCGGATAACCCTTTTGATTGACAAGTTAGCCGATATATTGGAGCCGGTATGAGGGGAAAAGTGGTATATTGCGTTTATAATATTGTTATGTGCAAGCAAAAAAATCATTCTGCAATGAAAAAAATATTGATATTCACATTACTACTTTTTGCAAGAAATATATACTCACAAGATTTTGAAAAGAGTATAATTGATAGTCTCGACAATCAAATCGAAAAATATGTTGAAGGCATTTCGCCCGGAATTGCAGTTGGGATTGTCAAAGATGGTAAAACCGTTTTTACAAAATATATTGGTTATTCCAATCTTGAACACGAAATAAAAATCAACGAAAATACAAGATTTAATATAGCGTCCAATGCCAAACAATTTACCGCCTTGTGTATCTTAAAATTAGTCGAACAAAACAAATTGAATTTAGAAGATGATATAAGAAAATATTTGCCAGAATTGTACGAAGGTATTCAAGATAAAATCGCAATATCAAATCTACTAACACATACTAGTGGTATAAGAGATGTTTACGATTTATGGGCACTAAAGGGTCAAACTTGGTGGGAACTTTTTATTGATAATGCAGATGCAATAGAACTTTTACAATCACAAACTGACCTAAATTTTAAACCAGGAACAGAATATTTATACAGCAATTCAAATTACATTTTGCTGACAGAGATAATTAAAACCGTAACTGACCAAAAATTCAGCGAGTTTTCAAAATCGTTGTTTTTAGAACTAGGAATGCAAAACACATCGTTTCTGACAAATTATATGGCAGTTATCCCAAATAAAGCAAGACCATACGGAAATTGGGGAACTTGGAGAGAGTATCCAGTCATTACTGAAGTGAATGGTGATGGCGCTTTATTTACCACGATAGATGACCAATTGAAATGGGAGCAAATAATTCAATTTAATAACAAAAAGGTACTTACGGATCAGCTAATTAACCAAAGTCAATCGTCAATAGAAAATATAAGCTTCAAGAATTATGGATATGGGCTAATGTTCGGAACTTATAGAGGTATAGAGTATTCCTATCACGATGGAAATACAGGTGCTTACAATGCTACTTTTTTGAGATTTCCTTCTAAAAACATTTCTATAGTAGTAATGTCTAATAATGGAAATGTTTCTACCAATTATTTAGCAAAACAATTAATAGATATTGCTTTAAGCTTAAAGGCTGAAAATTCGATATATCCATCTATTCCTGAAAAAACTGAAAAGCTAAATAACTTTAAAAGCATTGTAGGTAACTACAAAAATGACGAAGGAACAATTATAAAGATTATCGAAAAAGACGGTTCATTGTTTAGAGAAATTTATCAACGTGAACCAGTAGAGCTAATAAATGAAAAGAAAGGTCTATTTCATTATGCGAACAATGAAGAACTTAAAATAAACTTTACCAATATCCAAAGTGGGCAACCAAAATTCACAATATATCTTTCATCCCAAGAACCAAGCTCTTATTATAAAGTACCTTCTAAAAATTTAGATGATAGCTATAAAATAAGTTTAAATGGACGATATGTTAATAAAGAAACCGATACAGAAATAGTGATAGAATACGTTAGCCAGAACTCTTATAATATAATAAAGAATGGAAGAAGACGAGATGGGAAACTTATTTTAGAAGACTATTTAAGAATGATGAGTTCTTATGAAATTAGAATAGTCAGAGATGAAAAAGGAAATATCAAAGGATTAAACGTAAAGAATAATCGAATTAAGAATGTGATATTTAAAAAAACGTGATAAAAACCAGCACATAACAAAGTGTATAGTTAATGGCGGTTTAGTCTCTTATTTTCAAGATTTTAGTATTTATCAAGCATAGTGCTAAACCGAAAGTCAAGTGCTTTGAAATCCGCCACTAACCATACACAAACCGTTATAGCCAACTAATAAGAACATTAAAATAACCAAGATGGATTCATATCAATTAGAGTTTGTTGAGTTTAGACCACAACTCAAATCATACATACATAGATTAACTACGAATAATCAAGATACGGAAGATTTACTGCAAGATACTTTTGTAAAAGTATTTGACAAGATTGAATCATTTAAAGGTAACTCAACCTTCAAAACTTGGGTATTTACGATAGCAACAAATTTAGCAAAGGATAATTACAGGGTAAAGCAAAGATGGGGTACTGATTGGATGGACTTAGTTAAAGATGCTCATATAGAAAATCCAGCAATGTTTGGCAAGAAAAAGGAAATAATTGAAAGCTCACCGCATTCTAAATTTGTACTTAGTGAACATCTAAACTATTGTTTCACATGCACAACAAAAACACTGCTTCTTTCTGAACAAATTTGCCTCTGGCTAAAGGAAGTTTATGGGTTTAAAATTTCCGAAATAATGCTTATCACAGAACTGAGTGAAGGTAAGGTAAAACATGCTATAGCTAATGCTAGAAAGGACTTGGGTAGAATATTCCAGAAAAAATGTGCCTTAATAAATAAGGAAGGTACCTGCAGTCAATGTACTAGTCTGAATCAAATATACAACCCCGAACAAAATGCTCAAGCAGAAGCCAATAAGGTGAAAATGGTAAAAGAGCAAAGAGGAAAGAATTATGACGAACTTTTGAGTTTAAGGTTGATATTGATAAAAACTATCGACCCCTTAAACGGGAAAAGTGTTGAGCTACACAATTATCTATTGGAGCATTCGCCCCAATGGGCATTGATGCAGGAGAAAAAATCTAAAAAATTGAAAACCAATTGATTATAAGTTTTTTCGTCCGTTTTATTCAAACAAACCGTCTAAAGGTTATAACAAATAAAATTAAATGGATTATGCAAAATTTACAATCAAACACACAGAATAGTTTAAACTTCTTTAAGCACCTAAACGAAGGAAATATTCCACAATGGTTTACAACTATGGCGGAAAATGTTCAAACCTTCGAACCCGTTGGAACACCTCCTAATATTGGGTATGCCGGACTGCAAAAATGGTTAGAATCCTTTTTTCAACCTATAGAATCTATGCAAATGATAATAGGGAAGCATTATGCCGCAGGCAACGAAGTTGCCATTTGTTGGTCGGGTGTGGCAAAACTAAAAAACGGGAAAGATTTAAATTTTGAAGGTGTGGATGTCCATATTTACAATGAGGACGGATTGATCGAAATGGTAAAAGGCTATTTTGACCCCACAGAATTAATGAATGCAATCACCCAATAAATGGATAGACAATGAAATATTTTAGCAAAGAATATCTTGATTTCTTTAAGGAATTGGAGGACAATAACTCTAAAGAATGGTTTGATGAAAATCGCAATAGATATGAGGAGTATATAAAAATACCGTTTAAAGAATTTGCCCGAGACTTGATTGTAGAGTTGCAAAAAGAATTTTCTACTATTGACATTTCGGATAAACATAACATTGGTAAAATAAATAGAGACATTCGTTTTGGAAAAGACAAAACCCCATATAAAACCAATATGAGCCTCAAAGTGATGCCAAAGGGCAAACAAGATAATACATACCCCGGTTTACTTTTACAGGTAGGACATAAAGAAATAAGAGGCTACTCAGGCTTACACGGACTGGACGCAAAACAACTTCTGCAAGTGCGAGAATATATAGCTAATCACAAATCAAGTTTTAGTAAAATCATAAAAACAAAAAAGTTTGTAGACAGCTACAATGAAATCCATGGAGAAAAACATAAGAGACTAAGCCCAGAATTGAAGGAACCTGCGAATGAAGAACCCCTAATTTTCAACAAGGAATTTTACTGGTATTTTTGTATTGATGCAAGCGAAATTTTGAAAGATGGACTAACTACGGAAATTTTATCTAAATATAAAGATGCATCAGAAGTCCGAGAATTCTTTATAAATTCTTTGCTGTAAAACATTAATAAATGAATATTTATCATTGGCGTCCGGTTAAATCATGACCGTGCCCAAGAATAGATGATTCCTTCAT
>CAYGRE010000069.1:0-36133 GCA_964352215.1 uncultured Bacteroidia bacterium | reverse complement strand
CTGTTTGCGGCCTTCAGCATAAAAGTATAATTCCCCGGAGGCAGATTGGTATACCTGGTGCGATGTTCTCCCAGCGAGGCAATCCAATCCGGATCAAAAGGGTCCAGTTTATAGAGGTATTTGTTGTTGCCAGGGTTGACGAAATCCAATGAAGAAAAGCCAATCTCGAAGAAGTTTTGCGATGAGGTAAGTTGAAGGTGATGTTTATCAGAGATCAGGGAATCGGTTTCCAGTTCCTTGCCAAATACTTTGAACGAGGTGATAGCCGGGGTAGCAGCGTAAGTCTTTTCCTGAAAATATCCGGGGTAGAAGCAGGCAAAGCCATTCTTTCCTCCAAAATAGATCTCCCCATCCTTACAGGTATAATAGCTATTGGACTCGAATTCCCGGATGAGCAGGTCGTCTGAATATCCGAAGTTGTCGAAAGTCTCTGTTTGGGGTGTAAACCTTGAGATTCCCCGGTTGGTACTCATCCATAACCTGCCTTGCTCGTCTGTTTGAATGCCATACACATGGTTGTTGGAGAGGCCATTTGCAACTGAATAATGCTTGAACCTCAGCGAGGCTGTGTCCATAAAATAAAGCCCATTTCCATAGGTTCCCATCCACAACCCCTCCTTTGCCGGCTCTATACAAAACACGGCCATTGCGTCTCTCAGTCTATACGCTTCCGGGATCATTTTCCGCTCAATTGCTAACCGCGTCCGCATTCGACAGACATCCCAATGCACCCATCCATATCGGCTTCCTATCCAATAATCACAGGCCGAAGCCTGGAATAAATTCCAGGAATAATACCCTGCCATACAGAGCTTTTCATTGGGGGGAGATTCATTATAAATTTCACAAGTTCCCTTTTGAGGATCAAGCACATAGATGTACTTGGACACCAACCACAATTCCCCTTTTTCATTTTCATGAATCTTGCGAACAGGGCTGGGATCATTCAGACAAGGGTATTTCGCCTTCAGAGATAGAAATTGACCGGTTGAAGGATCAAATTCGAACAGGCCCAACCAGCGGCTTCCAAGGATCAACTTCCCACCCTCTTGCTGATGGATTGACATGATGGTCCTGGATTCCCCCCATTCGTCAATTAAAAACCCCAGATTGGTTTGTGCTTCTATTTCTGCAGGAATCTCATACTGATCCATTATTATCCCCTTCACCCGATCAAAAAGAAACAGGCCATGGGTGGTTCCGATCCAGAGGGTACTGTCGGTATGGGGTTCAAAGGCATAAACTTTGATGAATTCACCCGTTCCGAAGAATGATGAGGGAAAGTTTCTGAATGGTTTTGGGAAAAGGTTGAGTTTATTGAGTCCTCCATTGCTGGTTCCGATCCATAACACTCCACTTTGATCCTCCATCAGACAAGTGATCCGGTTATCGCTCAAGCTGTTGGGATCAGATGGATCATGGACGAGAAGCCTCCAGGTCCTATTCTCTCTGGTCCAGAGAAAAAGCCCCTTCTGGGTCCCCACCCATAGGTTTCCATGTTGATCTGGCAACATACAACTGATCCTGTACTCCTGGCTGTTGTTTTCATGAAAATCAGGAAGCTGAAGCAAGTCATCCTTCTCTGGTGGCTTGTAGTATACATTTGCACGTGAACCAAAATAAATTCCCCCAATCCCATCCCGGCAAACTGCCTGGATCGCCTTTCCTCGTAGCTCTTGTGTGACTTTGGGATACGGTTCCACCCATTTTCCATTTTCAGGATCGTATAGTACTACTCCACTTTCAATACCTACCCACAATAAATTCTTATCCGATTGGATGCAAAGAATCCCTCCCATCTCATCCGACTTAATTTTTACGGTACTTACTTTTTCATCTCCAGCCTCCAGAATCTCCAAATTGATCCTGAGTAGTTTGTTTGAATGCATGAAGTTGGGTGCGGCCTGAACCATCAGTTTCTTTCCTATCCTGGCCATGCTCCTCACCGGAAATTTCACCCCATCATCCAAGGGAATGAATTGGCTCCCCGGTGTAAAACGAGTGATTCCCGACCGAAAGCCGACCAACAGTTGACCATTCTCATCTGAACCAATGGCTCTGACCTCTGTATTCGGCATGGCACCTTCATCAAACAGATTTTGATTGAAACAGGTGAATTCATATCCATCATAGCGGCAAAGGCCATCCCACGTACCAATCCAGAGCAGCCCTCTTTGATCCTGATAAATACAATTCACTTCGTTGTAAGACAGGCCTTCTTCATTCCCAAAATGCTGGAAATGGAATTCAGAGGGAGGAGTATTCGCCGAGGTTTTGCCTGGCAAGGAAATGAACAGAGCTATGCCGAGGCCCACAAGGAGTGAGGTCATGGAAAGGGTGGTCAGCTTTATGGATCTTCCCCCTTGAATGGATTTTATGGTTCTATCAGGTGCTGGCATTGGTTCTCGCAGGTCGAGACAGTTGCCTGGAAAAACAACTCTAATCCCTCAAAGTACAAAAATATGGCCAATCCGCAGGGTACGAATTGGCCGTTGTATTTTGAGATGGGGTTTGAGGTCCGGGTTTTCAGGCTGGGTATTTCCAAGGCTTGAGTTTAAGGATGTCGGTTTCAGGCCGTACGGCTCATCAGCCTTTGATGTCTTATGCCTGAATGAGTTCGGTATTTTCTTTTTCAATTAAAGTCTCTTTGCTTGGAGCTTCCTCCGCTGAAGCTTTCTCTGCCGAGGCTTTCTCTGCTGAAGCTTTCTCTGCTGAAGCTTTCTCTGCTGAGGCCTCCACTGTCGAATCATCCACCAGATGCTCCAATGAATCTTTCCCAGCTTCTATCCCCTGCGCACTTTCCTGTACCGCTCCGCCTCCTGCCAACGACCTTTGTCGGAAGGGTCGAATGATCAGGCGCGTCCCTTTGTCATAGGTGAAGTAGCTCACGACCCAATTGACGAAGACGACGAGTTTGTTGCGGAAACCTGCCAGGTAGAGGAGGTGAATACCCATCCAGCCGATCCAGGCAATTAAGCCTTTGAAGCGGAGCTTCTTCCAATCGACCACTGCTTTGTTTCGGCCAATCGTGGCCATGGAGCCTTTGTCATGGTATTTGAAGGGCTTCAAGGGCCGCTGATAAATGAGGCTTTTAATGTTCCGTCCCAGGAGCTTGGCCATCTGAATCGCAGTGGGTGCGACCATGGGGTGTCCGTCCGGATACGCTTCGGTAGACATGAAGGCGATATCACCAAGCGCAAAGGCGTGGTCTTGCCCCCGCAAGCGGTTGAATTGGTCTACGTCGAGGCGGTTGCCTTGGGTAACAAATTCCTCCAATCCGGGGATGGTATTGCCAACCACACCCGCCGACCAGATCATGGTACGGGCCGTGAGATCGGCGGGAGAATTGGTCTTGACGGTGGTGCCGTCGTAATCTTCCACTCTGGTATTGAGCCAAAGGTGGACCCCCAACTTGGTGAGTGCTTTGCGGGCATTCTTTGAGGAGTCGTCGCTCATCCCGGGCAGGATTTGATCTCCCGCTTCGACCAAGTGAATCTGCATTTGCCGCAAGTCCAGCTCAGGATAATCTTTGGGGAGGATGTGGCGCTTCAACTCGGCCAGGGCCCCGGCGGTTTCGACGCCGGTCGGACCCGCACCTACTACTACAAAGTTCATCAATGCGGAACGCTCGTCCAGATCGTTGGTGAGGACTGCTTTTTCAAAGTTCTGTAAGATAAGGCTGCGCAAGTCCAGCGCCTCAGGAATGTTCTTCATGCCTTGTGACAAGAGCTCCACTCCTTTCATGCCAAAGAAATTCGTCTTACTCCCGGTCGCCACCACCAAATAATCGAAGCGGATTTCACCGACAGATGTATGGACCATTTTACCCTTCAGATCGACTTTCTCCACCTGTGCCATGCGGAAATAAAAATTCTTCCGCTTCTTGAACATCTTCCGGATGGGGAATGCGATGGAATCAGGCTCCAGACCGCCGGTTGCGACCTGGTAGAGAAGGGGCTGAAAGGTGTGGTAATTGTGTTTGTCGAACATGACCACCTGAACGGGGGCGTTCTTGAGGGATTCGGCCAGCGTAATCCCTCCAAACCCACCGCCTATGATGACTACGCGGGGCAGGTTGAGTTCTGGGATATTTACTTTCATAAGGCCTCGGTTTTGAGGTGATTGGTGTATCTAATGTAGCATACGTTTCTAATGGTAGAACGATGCAGTTGCAGCAATGTTTATTGGATTTTCCGATGGGAAGGGAAATGATTCCGGGAAGTACGTTGCCGTTAGCAGGTTGTGGTGGGCATTGTAAGGCTCGGATGTGGTCGCTGTAACGCTCGGATTTGGATTAAATCCTGAAAGCGCTCAATTCAACAACCGCTGCTTGTCCTTTACCCGTTCAATGGACCCTTCGTAGGATTGGATATTGGCGGCGATAAAGGAAAACTGAATGGCCTTTTGGTAGTATTCAATCGCGCTGTCATAATTCCCTTTCACCTCGTGCATGATCGCATACTCATTGTAAATCTTGGACTTGTTCATCCCCGGAACCTCCAATGCTTTTTCCAATAGCGCGATGAGGTCGTCATAACGGTCGTGGGTGGAGAGCAATACGCTGTAATTCAAATAGACGGCCGGATATTGGGGGCTCAATTCGATGCACTTTTGATAGAGGGGTTCGGCTTTTTCCGGGCTGCGGTATTTGGTTTCCTGGATAAAGCCCAGGTGGTTGTAAGCTTTGCCATAATCCGGAAACCTGCCGATACACTCTTCTAACAATGCGTAGGCTTGATTGGCCTCACCAGCATTGATGAGCCGATCTGCCTCAAAAAAGTAGGCTTCGGGGGTGGGAAATGCGAAATCAGGACCTGATGTATCGGCCATGGGTGGAAGGAGTTTCCAACAAATATAGGGGAAGAAGGAATGAATCCTAATAACATTGCCAACTGAAAAACATAAATTGGATGCTTGAGTAGGAATAGGACAGAAGCTTTATTTCCATGGAAAAAATCATCATCACCGGCGGCACCGGATTCATTGGTCTCAGCCTCGCTGACCACTTGGCCAGCCTGGGGTTTACCCCGGTTCTGGTGGCGCGTAACAAGCCGAAGCAGGCTCTCAAGTATGAATTTGTCGAGTGGGATGCGGTCTCCGTCGGAGATTGGGCTCAGGTTTTGAGTGGGGCTTTGGCGGTGGTCAATCTGGCCGGTCGTACGGTGGACTGCATCAAGACACCTGACAACAAGGATGTGATTCTCAGGTCGCGGGTGGATTCGACCAAGGCGGTGGGAAAGGCCCTTGGTGAGGTGGACCATCCTCCAAAGGTCTGGATTCAGATGTCTACGGCCCATATTTATGGCGATCCTCCCCGGCAGGTCTGCATCGAGTCTTCGACGTTTGGTCTGGGGCTGGCACCTACGGTTGGGCAAGCCTGGGAAAAGGCTTTGCTGGAGTCATTGCCGGATGGTGTCCGGGAGGTCCGGCTGCGCACGAGCTTTGTGATCGGCAGGAATGGCGGGGCTTTGGGAAGCCTGAAGCGGATTGCCAAACTTGGGTTTGGGGGGAAGGTCAGCCACGGCACTCAGGGAATCAGTTGGATTCATGAGTACGACATCAATGAGATCATCCACCAGGCGATTATCAAGGAGCAATACCAAGGGGCCTATATCATCAGTGCGCCCAATCCGGTTTCCAACCGGGATTTCATGAAGGCTTTGCGGAAGCAACTCAGGGTTCCTTTTGGCCTGCCGGCTCCGGCGTGGATTACGCGACTGGGGGCGAAGTTGGTCTTCAGGACCGATCCGGAGTTGGTTTTGTATGGGCGGTATGTGAAGTCGGAGCGGCTGGAGGCAGAAGGGTATGTGTTTAAGTTTCCTGAGGTGGAGGGGGCGTTGGCAGATTTGTTGGGGAAATGAGGTCTTTAAGGGAGGGGGAATTTGTGGAATTCTTGGGGGAATTTGGGCCCAAAATCTGAATCATAATCCGCGGACACGTTATGGTGTGGTTGTGAAAAGGCTCGAAGTACATTCACCAATCTTGATAGGTTTACTACTAACTGTTGCGGGTTAGTAGCCTCGTAGGTTGCGCCTTCTTACCCTCAAGGTTGCGGCAGAGAAGGCGCAACCTGCCGTTAAGGAAACCGCAAACTATGATAGTAATACTATCAAGTTTGAGGGTATTACCCTGCAACTTTCCACCTTGATAGCCGCAACTGTTCACCAACAAATGCGCAGAATTGCGCCTTGCCACCCGCTCGTTGGAACCTCCCCAGGCGGAAGGTATTCGAGTCCTTACCCTCAAGGTTGAGCGTAAATCTTTGCAAGCGCTCGCCAAGCCAGCCGCAATCTTTGAGAGTCCGACAATCAAAACTGAACCAACTGCTTTGGGAGCTTGCGCCGTTTGACTAGAATCGGTTCGCAGGGAAATGCACAAGAAATAAAAAGAATCATTTACAAGATTCCCTCAGGGTGATTTCTGGTCAGTACAACTTTTCCAGAACAGTGGCTATATACTCAGCCTCATAACGGTTTCGTGCAGTTGTTTGAACCAGCAAACTGTATCCCGCTTTGGTTCTGTACAAAACGACTTTGATAAACCATGTCCCTTTGTTCTCATAAATCCTTTTGGGATGTGCAAAGGCGCTAGAACTATTATCCCACTCTGCCGACCCAGGTATCGCCACAACATAGGGGCTTCTTCTGAGTTTTTTCCCGACTTTCTCCAGTTCATCCTGACCATGGTGTTTGCCTGTATCAAGCAACTTTTCTTCTGGTTTGATCTCACTGGTTGGCGGTTTGGCAGGGGTAAACCCCGCCAATAATTCCTTATGACAATCCTTCACATGAGCCGGTTCACTCATATTGGCCCAATCGACATCTTCTTTCACCCCATCACATTCATAATTACCCTTTATAGTACAAATCCTCCAGGGAGGGGTATCAGCACTCAACAAGGGAAATCCGTAGATTTTGGCAACCTTTCCAGATTCTACATCCTCAACCTCTACCGGGTCGGAAAAATTGGCCCTACAAACTACGTAGCTATCTACATGAGTCTCTTCGTCTTCTTTTGCCAGAAAAGGAGGAGCCAGATTTTTCAGGAGGAAAGACTCAACTGTTTTTCGAATTTTCTTTGAGCCTTTTAAGGAAAAGAGAAGTTGCTCAAAATCCTGTAACCATTCCCGACTTACCCTGGTCACTTTTAACTCTGGCTGAGCTTTCTTGGCTGCAACAATTGTATCAGCCAAACGAGCCACCCAATCCAACTGCACATCATCTTCAGTCAGACTTGGTATACTTTCTTCATTCAGGATCAGGGCTATCATCTGGAATCTATATCAGCTTCATCAATTGATTGTCCCACTCATCGAGGAAACCTTCAGGATAATCACTGAGTTCTCCTTCAGAATCAAGGAATATCCTGGAAATGAGCGTATCGCCGGAACCCTTGAACTTTGTATCCAAGTCTCTTTTGAAGAAAAAGATGTTCACGTCATCCGGGGATATCAGACCATTTTTAACTGCAACCCTCACTCCATTTATCACGTGGTCAGAATGGGTCTCTATAAACAATTGCTGGCCCACCGCTGCTGCTCTTGCAAGGAGTTGTCCCATCATTGACTGTCCTTTAGGGTGAAGGTGAGACTCTGGGTTTTCGATGATCTGGACCTTATCGGCCTTCCCGGAAAGGATACTTGTAACCACAGGTAAGCAATAAGTGATGCCAAATCCTACGTTTTCAGGCTTGTACTTGTCCGTCAGTCCTCCCTGCCCAAAAAAATCATAACTGAGCACCAATTTAGCAACCCCTGGAATCGGCTCGGTCTTAATCCTGAATGGACTGGACAGGGTACTCATCCAGGCCTCGACCTGGTTTTTCAAGTCTGGGGTATCATCATTGGGGTGTCTCAACTTGCGATCCACCTGAAACTCAACATCACTGCCGTATTTTAATAGAAAATGAGGTGCGAACTGTCCGTGGATACCCAAATTGCGCTTATTTTCAACCTCGTCGTAAGACATATCCCAGATAGAGCTCGGTCCCTTTCTCGCTGCGCTCAGGTATTGAAAATCTTTTAAAAATAAGTTGGATGATAGCAAAATCGGCTCCCCACCTTTTATGACCTCACTCTCCGCCATTAAAACATCAGTATCTGGATTATAAGGTAACTTTAGGTTCAATTCATGTCCATTTTGCATCCCCAACTCAATTGTAATTTCTTCTTCCTCTGAGTTCCTACTTAGAACATCCGCCATCAATCCCAACTGGATGAGATCCCTATTAAGATAAATTTCTGGAGCATGACGGATAAAGGATACAGGAGAACCTCCAGCAAAAGCATGAACTGGCCCAAACGACTGTCGAAGCAATAACAAAACCTGAAGGGTAGATGACTTCCCCATCCCATTCAACCCCAGAAAGAGGTTCAGCTTTCCGAAGGGCATTGAAGCCTTCCTCAAGGTTTTAAACCCCTTGACATTAAGGTACTTGATCTGGTCACTCATGATTGTAGAACCTCGTTGACTAATTCCATAAAGAGTCTGTGACGGTTGATTACGTTTTTCCTTGAGCCCGTTGAGACCGAAAAAGGAGCGGAGAAGTTCCCATCATACTTAAACTTGCGGGCCAATCTCTTTCCGAATTCAACTTTCTTCTCAATCAGTGTATTGCATTTTTCCTGATCCAGCCTGGCAAACGAGCTGGTAATCACTTCGAACAACGCCTTGTTCAATGGACGTCTTTGCTCCTTGTAACTGGGTTGTTTTCTGAAGGCAAACTTGCCAAAGATTTCCTTCGCAGTTTTCAACGCTTTGGCAAAATCCACCTCAATCCTGGTGTAATCTTGCTCATCCAGCAGCTTAATGGATGCCATCTGCTTATTTAGGAAATCGTCCAGATCAGGCACATATTTATCATACGGACTGAGGTAAAAGGCAAGGAAACGCGTAACATAGTCCCTGTCCAACATCCTGCTTGGATTGATGGAATAGCCGGTTGCCTTTTTAAATACCTCAAGTTTTGACAATTTCTTTACCCAATCGGCTGGCTTTCCCTGATTCAAAGCATGCCTGATTTCCTGGGCACTCAGGGGCATTCCCCCGGTATTGATTCTTTTGAACAGATTGAATTTGACTTCATCTGGTGTACCAGCTTTGATGAGGTAGGCTGTAATCTTGGTTTCTTTGACCCTTCTTTGGAAATCGCGGGGCAGGTCGCCAAAAGATTTCCCATTGAAAGTTTCTGAATCGAGGAATTCCAACCCACTTAACTTAAGGGTTTCATCCAGAACAAACTCCTTAATGGTTGTGATTCGCTGTAACCCGTCCACGATCAGCCATTTTTTATCGTCACTGCTGTCAAAATAAAATGCCGGGAGTGGAAAACGTATCAGGATGGACTCGATCAGGCGACTTTTCCTTTCATGATCCCAAACACCAGCCATCCTCTGGAATTCAGTATCCAAAGCCAATTCCTTATGCTCGAGGCGATCGATAATATTTTGTAAGACCAAGGTGGTCGACTCAATGTCTATTTTACTAACATCAAATGGCTTTTTGATATCACCGGCCTCAGATTCTGAACGCTCATCTTCCTGAAATGACCCATCTCCCTGAGAGATCTCATACAACCAATTTCCAATTTCACTTGCCTGTACCTTAGACCTTGGTGACAGTTCGGTAGAGTGGGAATAATCCCAATTATTTTCCGAAGTGATCTCAACTCCTGAATTGGTGATTTTTGCAAATCCTTCTTGCTGAAGCAGGGCCAGGGTTTCGGATAATTCACTGGCATCATATTTTGAATCTGGAAAAATTGACAGAAGGAAATTCACCAACTCTTCCAAAGCCATGCCACTAATCTCTGATTTGTTGTCTGCGATGAACTTTAGATACTTTTCAGATATTGCCATTGCATGTTGTGAATGTCATTCAACAATAATGATTCAAGTCTTCAACTTAGGAAACCGATGCTTTGAAATTAGTGAATATAACCGAATTCAACCAGAGGGAGAGTTGGATCCTGGAGGGCTTATTCCTGAATGAGGATTTATTTTGTGGCTATCGTCAGTGTGGGAACTGGACCTGGTACAATAAAACGGAGGATGGAGAGAATAACCTATCCCCCCGTCACCGTAATATCCGTCGTTGTAAACCGATTGCTTTCATTCCCGGCCCGATCCACCATGTAGATCGTATAGTTCACGGTCTGGGAAGAAGAGTTGTTGGTGATTCCAGTGGAGGGAAGAATCACTTGCAGGGTTCCGGTAATGGGGACATTGGCACCGTCGGGCGCGATCTGACTGACGCGGAATGATTCCGTAATTCCGACCCGGTTGTCGATCACAAACAGGTTGGTGACGTCGGGATCGTTCTCACCAAGGTCACCATCTCCATCCCGGTATTCAACCGAAAACGTAATCTCATCTTCGAACTCAACCACTGAGGTTGGGTTGACAGCCACGTTCAGGATCTGCGGAATCGGATCGGTCAGGTCGATATCGTCTTTCTTACAAGCGGAAAAGGTGAGGGCAGTTCCGAGCAGTAGGAAAAGGGCTATTTTATGGATGGGCTGCTTCATGTCAGTAATTCAGTGTATGGCTTTATACCTGGAGGTTAAGAGATGGGTGAATGCCTCCATGTCACGGGGTTACAATAAATGCTGCATAGGTCTTGTACACATCGGGTAGATCGTCCCGGGGGAATTCGGTATTGAAGGCGTGGTCGCCATCGTTGACGTAATACCGCATGTAAAGGGTCTCCCCTACATTGAAGTTCCCAGAATTCACTGGAGCAACCCATATATCAAACCCACCAATGCTAAAGAAAGAAGCATTGATGGTGGTGGCCGCACTGAAATCGTTTATGTCGAGGGACAATTTCAACTGGTTCACCTGGAGATTTTGCAGGGCGGTGCTGTCGTCTTCCAGCAGAAAGACGATGTTCATATCTGTGCCAGTGGGCACCTGAAAGGGATTCGCCAGCAATGAATCCACCCGGTTTTCCGTCTCGTCGTACCGCTGGGTAAAGTTGGAATTATAGGCTACATAGCCAAGAAATTGGGGCTCATTGTTGGGCAGGGTTCCGGCATTGCCAAACATGTCCAGGGCACCGTTGTTGATCCAGGTGCGGATGTTCTCCACCTCATTGGGGGGAACGGTCTGCCCGGTGGCTGGCATCTGCTGAAGGGCAGCGTCGCCCTGCGTGATGCGCCGCATCAACATGGAATTGTCTGCATCGCCGGGCAGCACCCGGAAGTCATAGGCAGAATCCGCCGTATTCTTATTGAGATCGTGGTAGACCAGGGTCGACCAGGAAGACTGGATCGACCGGAAGTCCGGCTCGAAAGAACCATCGTGGCAACCGGGGTTGTCGCAATAAACCTGCAATACATTTTCGTAAATGCCAACGATAGAGGTTGGATCAGGCACGTATGTATTTACCGTATCGTCTCCGTAATCCACCGCGTCATAAGGATTGACTGGTGGGTCCCCGGTTCGGTCGCAGCCTGCATAAACAAGGCCGACCATTACCAGGAAAAGGAATATATGATTGTATTTCATATTGCTTTCTTATTGAAATAAGGGACCCTTATTGATAGACCCATGCTAATACGCCCTCGCTTATACAAATGCATCACCTAAGAAGGATCCGGGGGGCTGGACCCCGACCGGGATATCCGTATCAAATCCCAGCACCTTGGCCACGGTAGGAACAATGTCGATGCTTTCTCCTTTGACGGCATTGATCTCCTGGTCCTGTACCACCAGCCCATTGGGGCCGACAACGAGGCAGAAAATCTCGCGGGACATCTGGTCCCCACCATTGTCGATAGCTGTATGGTCGATCGCATAGCGGCCATAGGAGTCAATCACGGTATTGGGCTCAAAATTGCGGCCGTGTTCCGGGACGACAATCAAAACTGTATCATTGGCCATGCCAGGTGTACTCTGAATCGTCTGCCAGAGACGCGCCACTGCATAATCTGCTTTGCGGAGGTTGTCGGCATAACGGGTGAAGTCAAAGTGACAGACATCTACGCCCTGCATATTGACCACCATCAATTCCGGCTGAAATTCCCGGATGATCTCTTCGGCGAAGAACATATTGTACATGTCATTGTTCATCGCTCCGGCTCCAACCGACCAGGGATCATTGTACTGTCCGTTGGCGGCATTGGTGAGCAGGCTGTTGATGAAATCACGTGTCCGGTCTGAATCAGAATCGCCATTGGTGACGCCGATCTCGTTGGGGTTGAGTTGTCCGGAGAAATTGCTGTCGAAGAAGTCGCGGAGGGTGTTACGGGATGCACGCTGGGCGGCGGTGAAGCTCTTCATATTTCCGAGTCCGGCAAATCCTTCGGGGCTGATCAGGGAAGTGGGTTGGATAAAGTTGGCCCCGTAAAGGCTGCCATATCCGGGATATGAACTGTAGTTCAAGGCCGGGTAAGGGCCGAGGCTGTCAGAGACCCACCAGGCATTGAGCGCATTTTTGGTGGGAGAAGAATGCTTGCGGTACAATTCAAAAACAGTGGGAAACTTCGGTGCTTCCCGTAGGTTGAGGTCCGTGGTGGTGTAGCGTCCGGTAAGGGCTACCGTATGGGCAGAATAATGACCGGTTGGACCTTCAGCAAAACGGAAATTCTTGTACAGGGTTCCGTTTTTTTGCAAGGGCTGAGTCAGGGGAGATCCTGGCAGAGGGGTCATTCCCATGGCGATGTCCTGCGAAATGGCTTCCGAACCGGAGAGAATCGCCGGCATCAGGTTGCCATCTGCCTTTTGAACCGACTCCAGGATGCGTACCCCACCAGCATACAGGCAAACCACTACGTGATTGGCGATGCGGGCTCCAGTAGAGGCAAACAAACGGCCCGAAGGCAAAATATAAGGGGCAGCGACTGCTCCTGCAGCAGCCAATCCCATTCTCTTTAAAAAATCCCTTCTTTTCATGAGGCTGTTTTTTCGGTTCAATAGTAACGGTACTCGTTGCTGGTCATAAATGCATAGTAGACCAATTCAGGGCTGATATCAGCATCGTCCCGAATGATGTCGCTGACAAACCATTCTTCAAAAGCGGTAGGTTGCCGAACGAAAAAGCGATTGTAGCCCTCCCGAACGAAAGTTTCAATATCGGCCCGCATCTCGGAATCGCTGGGAATTTCGACACCGGGCTCATTGAGAAAGTTCAGAATGATCATGTCAATGATGAGCCGCTTGTCTCCGAATGCCTGGTAAGAAGTGGTCAGATTTGCCAGGTCGTTCGGGCCAATGGTGGTACCAAACAGATCGGTATGGGCAATTGAAATCACCTCCAGATCTGATTTAACATTGGGTTTGACGGCACCGGGTTGTTCCACGGTGACATCGTTGATTCCGTAAGTATATATTTCCTCCTTTTTGCATCCCCAGGCAAGGAGCAATACGAGAATCAGGGCGAAAGGTAGTTGCCGTGAGATCATATTCAATGGGTTTAGAGGCCTATGTATTCGTCGGTGGATAGGACGGTGGTGAGCAACTGGGAATAATCCCCGGTATTCCTGTACTGGTTGGAAAGGGATTCCATTTCCTCGGTGTCAGGTTCCCGGAAGAGGTAACGGCTGAATACGTCGCGCACCTGTCCCTCAAAATAATCACCGGAATCGAAGAAGATGCTGACAAAGGATTCTTTGCTGTTTCCACTTTGCAGAAATATCTGGGAAGGAAACCCATTGACCATCAATTCACTGTTTGTCAGCTCTTCTCCCGAGGGGTATCGGAAGAGGAAATTCTGGAACATGGAGATCACAAAATTCTGGGTCCCCATATTGATCTGGTCATAAATATAGTTGTAGGCAAGTCGCTTGTGCATCCCGATGATGCCGAGGGAACCATCCTTCAATTCCGTGGGAATATCCAGTATGAGTTGCATCCGGTCCCGCTCCGCGATTAATATGGGATAAACATCCTGGTACTGTGGATCCTGGAGAAGGAGATTGAAAAGAAATACCTGATCTTGAATATCCACCGTATCCACGGAGTTGAGGTAAAGGGCCCTTCCCACTTCAAAAACGTTGTCATAATAGGCGTCTGTTTCGATCAAGGTTGCCAGAAATGCTTCCCGGTTGCCTTGGGATAGATTGTCGGAGCGTAAAATGACTTCTGCGGAGGCAAATTCACTTGGCTCGGCCTTGCGGCCCAGCAATGAAATGTAAGCGCGGTTGACATAACTCTCAACCACGATATTGCTGATGGTACCATCAGGAGGCAAGGTATTGTCAGGAACCAGTATCTCCTTTTGCTTGTCACAGGAGAATAGGACAAGTAGTAGCAACAAGCTCCCCAGGGCAATCTTTGTAGTTCGCATACCTTTTAAATATACAGATAATTTATTTTCGAACTGCTTTACCCTTGGACTTCGATCAGGCATATTGGTTTAATCAACGAAAAAGCTCCCCTCCCATGCAACCGTTCGGCATTTCCGAACAATTGGACGGGAGAGAAGCCACCAATAAAAATTTGCTGAGGTTGGTTAAAGATTTCTGCCGGAAATTAACCCTGAAGCGGTCCTTAAACTTTCTGAAATACCTGCCCGAAGTGCTTGGTCAGATAATAATCGATTTTGCGGTTGATCTCCACGGACTGGTCGGTTGCATGCAGGTGGCGGATTTTCTCCAGATGGTAAAGCCGCAAATACAGTTCTGCCGGACGGCCTTCTGCTGCTACGACCTTGTAACACAGCACTGCCTCTCTCCCGTTTTTCAACATTCCATAGACCATGGGGATGATTGTTCGGGCATTGCCTTGATACTCAAGGTTGATTAGCTGCCGATTTTGGATGGCTTTAACAATGGCCTCGTGGTAGCCAGTTGATTGAATGAGTCTTTTTTTACGGTACTTACGGGTTACTTGCCCGTTTTGCGTGTTGTAGGATGTCGTTATCATAGGTGCGATCGTTGAAGTGATGACGGTCAGGGAGGTACGCTTTCATCTGAAAACCCCGACCGCCGATTGGTTTGTTTATATAAATATACGCCTGGGCTTTGACAGCATTTGTCAATTTTTCAAGGATAGTTTCGGCATCTGAAGTATGATTTTCACCCCAACCTTATTTTTATTCAATCTAATTAAAGACAATTATCGTGCCTGAGAGCCCCTATTGGCCCCCTCCCCATAAAATACCGAAAGCAGGGTATTGATATTCTAGCCTGTCACCCGGTTTTTTGTGCTCCCATGAAACTTTCAGAATTAGACAAAGGGACTTCTGCTATTATCGTTTCGGTTTCCTCCAGAAATCTGGAAGTTGCTTTGATGAAGTACGGGGTGGTCTGCGGCGACTTGTTTACCTTGAGCGATATGGCTCCGATGGGTGGGCCTTATGCTCTGGAAATTGATGGAAACAAGGTTGCGATCCGGAAAAGTGATGCTGAGCAGATTGAGGTGAGAGTTAATTCATGAGTTTACCCCAAAAAATAGCCCTGGTAGGGAACCCGAACAGTGGTAAATCTTCTCTGTTCAATCAATTGACCGGCCTTCGGCAACGGATCGGGAATTTTCCTGGTGTTACGGTTGACCGCTCGGTTGGGACCATTTCTCTGGGGCCCGACCACAAAGCCCAACTGATTGATCTTCCAGGAACCTACAGCCTGTATCCACGCAGTCAGGACGAGGAGGTTGCCACAGAGATTCTGCTGGACCGCAACCATCAGGACCACCCGGATGTGGTCGTTCTGGTAGCAGATGCTACCAATCTGCGGCGGAGTCTCCTGCTTTGCACCCAGGTCATGGACCTGGGCCTACCGGTGGTGCTGGCATTGAACATGTCTGATCTCGTGGATCGGAAAGGCCTGGTTATTGACAGCAAGGTGCTGTCCGAGCAACTTGGCATTCAGGTGGTCTCCATCTCTGCCTTGAAACGGTCCGGGATCAAGCTCTTGCAAAAGTTACTCTCCCAAGCCGTACCCGCACCGTCCAAGCCCGTATTCCGCATTCCGGCCGGATTCGACGAGGTTCTCGCGCCTGCAATGAAAGCTTTGGGAACTGATTCAAGGCACCAGGCCTGGCAAGCCTTGCTGATGCCGGAAGAATTCCGCAGCCTTGCTGACAAAGCGGGCATTCAGATCATGGAGAATGCGGACGACATGATCTCCAACGAACTCGCGGTCAGATACGACCAAATCCAGGAGATACTTGATGCCTCCACCACCCAGGGCCCCAACACCCGCAAAGGATTCAGCAGCCGCTTGGACAAGGTCCTGCTCCATCCGATAGCTGGCTACCTCATTTTCGTCTCCCTTCTATTCCTCATCTTCCAGGCAATCTTTGCCTGGGCCTCCTGGCCGATGGATATGATCGAGCAAGGCTTCGGAGTCTCCGGCGAATGGTTTCGCAGCCTCATGCCCGAAGGCACCTGGTATTCTTCTCTGCTCGTTGATGGTGTCTGGGCTGGTCTGGGAGGGATTGTCATATTTGTTCCCCAAATCGCTATTCTGTTCTTCTTCATCAGCCTTCTCGAAGGCTCGGGGTATATGTCGCGGGTGGTCTTTCTCATGGATCGGATCATGCGCCCCTTTGGCTTCAGTGGGAGATCGGTAATTCCCTTGGTGGGGGGAATGGCCTGTGCCATCCCTTCGATCATGATGGTGCGGTCCATCCCCAACAAAACAGAACGCCTGATTACCATTATGGTAACTCCTCTGATGAGTTGTTCAGCCAGGATTCCGGTCTATGTCCTGTTGATCAGCCTGTTTGTACCCGAAGATAAGTTCTTTGGGATATTCTCTTACCAAGGGCTGATCATGACGGGGATGTACTTCCTTGGCTTCTTCATGGCACTGGCGGTAGCCTGGGTGATCAAGACCATTGCCCGCTACAAATCCACTGGCATGTTCGTCACCGAATTGCCCCTTTACCGGATGCCTCCCTTGAAAAATACCCTGCTGGAAATGTACCACAAGTCCCGGACCTTCGTCGTCGAAGCAGGCCAGGTAATCCTGGTGATCTCCATCATTCTCTGGGGATTGGCTAATTATGGCCCCCCCACTGATATGGCAAAGGTAGAAAGTGAATACAATGCTTTGATTGAACAGGTGCAGGCCAACCCTGCCTTGGTTGATTCGGTCCGGACTGCTGAAGTAACTGTCCTTGAAACCAGAAAGGCATCTGAAAAGTTACGCGCTTCTTATGCGGGTATGATCGGAAGGGGAATCGAGCCGGCAATCCGCCCCCTTGGCTTTGACTGGAAAATTGGGATTTCCCTCCTGTCTTCCTTTGCTGCCCGTGAGGTATTCGTGGGAACCATGGCCACGATCTACAGTGCTGGCGATGATGCCGTTGACGACGAGGATGGGAGGTACAAAGGGATTCGGGAAAAAATGGAGGCTGAGGTGTATCCAGATACGGGTGAGCCTGTCTACACAACTGCGGTAGCTGTTTCTCTGCTACTCTTCTATGCTTTTGCGATGCAATGCATGAGTACTTTGGCGGTGGTCAAGAAAGAGACCCGCTCCTGGAAGACCACCTTCATCATGTTGTTCTACATGACTGGATTGGCTTATCTGGCTTCATTGATTGCCTACCAGACTTTATCCTGAATAATTTTGTGATTGAGGTACATCCATTTTAGAAGAATACAATCAAATCCATTCCTGCTTACGTCCATGCCCCCTTTGCCAATATCTTATAGCTGTTGACGTCATCTGCAAAATCAGTCAGTCCAGGGTGTTGAGATTCTCCGAATCCAACGGGTTGATCCAGCCCTACTACACATTGTAATTCCTTGCCATTGCTGATAAGATGGTTATTTAATAGGATGTGATTCTCCCAGGTGACCAAATTAACCACCCCCACCGGAACTGTCCTTAATTGTTGGCTGTTCCAAAATGCGACCCGCTTCCCAACGACTTCATTTGGATACTCCATTCTCCGTATGGCATTCTCCCAGGTAACCACCCGGTACCATGCTTCGGCCAATAATTCTTTGGGGAATCTATTCAACGCCATGAGTAGATTGTCAAACCGATAACCCTTTGGGACCAACAAGTTGGATACACTTCGACACCCCATTCCGTGGTACAGCAGGATATCCTCTGCCAATCCATCCAAATCCGCTTTGGATTCTTCGCCGGTCAGAACAGCTACAGAATACCGGTTACCACGGATCAGCTTTGGGACAGCCTCGAATCGGTGATTCAGGTAACGGGCTGTATTGTTGGAGCCGGTTGCAATCAGGAAGGAGAGTGATTGGGGGTCGAGGGCCTCATGGAAGGTGATGCGACTTTGCAAATTGGGATCGAACTGTGAGACGAGGCGACGAATCAGGATGGCGTCTTTGCTGGAAGTTCGGACAAGTGCCTGGTGACCGGCCAAAAGAACCATTAAAAGATCATGGAGACCAACCAGGGGCAAGTTTCCGGCCATGATGATTCCAATCTGCCGGGAATCCCCTGACGTTAATCCATTATTATTTTGCGAAAAGAAATGCTCAGGTTGTGGAGGTTCAAACCAAGGCAACATCGCCTCCATAGCTCGTCGAACCAATCCGGGAAGAAACCATTCATTGTGCCCCTCTACCAATTGGAGCAACCGCTCATCCTTCATCAGGACATTCAAACCTCTTCGGAAGTTCTCCAGCACAATTGCAGGGTTCATTCTCTAATTGATTGGTCAATTCTCCATCTATATATTATCGCAATTTAAAAAAAGCAGTCGGAAAGCAATCCAAAGAGGATATTTGCTTACTTTTGCACCGAAATTAAACATTGCTCGGGAGATGGTGTTTAAGACATACGGGTTTTACAAACCTCATTAAAAATAGCGTATAGCGATGGCAATTATAATTACTGAAGAATGCATCAACTGCGGGGCCTGTGAGCCGGAATGCCCAAATACCGCAATCTATGAGCCCGGCGTGAATTGGAAATTCTCCGATGGAACCGATCTGAAAGGATTTATTGATTTTGGAGATGGGACTTCTATCGACGCTGATGCAACCCAGGAACCTGTTTCGGAAGAAATCTACTACATCGTTCCTGATAAGTGTACCGAATGTACTGGCTTTCATGAAGAGCCTCAGTGTGCAGCAGTTTGCCCTGTAGATTGCTGTGTCCCCGATCCTGATTACGAAGAATCTGAAGAAGAACTTCTGGAAAAGAAAGAATGGATGCACTTATAGGCATTCTAATATATATTATTGTAAAAGAGGAGGCTTTTCAGCTTCCTCTTTTGCTTCAGAATAGAATTGTCCGGGTTCGGAAATAAATTCAGGATTTCGTCGCCCTCCAGTGAAGTTCTTTAAGTCAAAAAGGAAGAAGCCGCCCCATGGTCATGAGACGGCTTCTTCTTTGATTATGGAGACCTTGATTTGCTCCTAATAGACCCGAAAGGGATTCTTATTTATTTTTTCCGCCTCCGTTGCCATTGCCGCCACCACCGTTACCGTTGCCATTTCCACCGTTGCCGTTGCCGCCACCGCCGTTACCATTTCCTCCGCCGCCGCCATTCCCACCAGTACCAGGCACTGTGATCAGATTGTCATCGTTACATGGAGTATCAAATCGGAGCCCCCACCCAGGACCATCACCACTTTGGAAACATCCCGACTTCACATACACCCGCGCGATTTCCTTACCAGAATTCGCGCCTGATCCGTAGAAGGTTCCTGTTTTAGCGGTCAGCCCGTCATACTTTTGAAATGTATTATCGGTAAAGAGGAGGACTACATTTGAAAGGTCTTTGCAAGAACTAACGTTTGCCGTATCACAACCCAGTATTTCAACAGTGTTTTCGGACTGGCATCCCTGGCAACTTCCAGCTGTTTCAGTAGTTACCTGTGGACCGCAGGGAGAAATACACCATGAGTTTAAAGCAAAACTAGGAGAATTCGACCCTGGCTGGGCGGGGTCATTCCAAGCGGCATTGTTAATCCATAAGCTAGTGCGGGAATTTTCATCCACGCCCTGGAAAAAGTCAAGCTTCACCACACTTAAATTAACGGCAAAATCAAAACAGGTGCTGGGCAGCGAAGAAATTGGAACAACTATTTCTGTCACACTCACAAGTGGATTAATATTGGTATTGATCCAATTGCTTTCCTTAACCGGAATCCCGTTTACCAAATTTACACCACTTGCAAGACCTATATATGAATTTGCATAATCCACAAACCAGCCGAAAGCCATGTCAATTTCAATTACCAAGTTCTCATCACTGTTTACAATCATCACACTTCCCCAAGGTGTATTTGTGCCGACCCCGCCAAAAGGCCCGACATAGGAGACAATCTCACTGCCCGATTCATCTATCAAAGAGTAACTTAAGCGAACAGAACATTCCGGATCAATGGTAGGGTGAACGGAACCATTGCCAGCAAGAGTGGGTTGACCGCCTGATTCAGAATCCGCTGTACCAGGAGAAACATTGTCAGCCGTGCAGCTCCACAGTGCCAATAAAAGCACCAGAGCCAAGACTTTTGAGCTCAAAAGAAAGATTTTCATAATATGATGATCGATAACCTTAGTAAATCAAAAAAAGGTGGATGACTGCGATTTCAATCCAACCCTTAAAAAAAATGTTACAGAAGAAATGATAACCTTTTAAGTATAGTGTAATGTACTACTCTATGTAAGAATAATCAAAACAACCAGTATTTTTTTCCTGTATTCATCCTCCGACCCCAACCGCTCCTTTCCACCATCACTACAAAAAATACTTATATATCTGAAAACCAAGCATCAAAAGAAGTCAGCCCCCTTCGCCCATCCCTATGTAAGATAAGGCTACCTCTATTCAACAAATCCCAATGCCCAACCAATCGCACTATCCAAATACAAAATGTAAAATGTCCCACTTTCCGAATAAATCCTTAGCGGCAAAACCATCAACGCAAATACCAAAGCACACCCAAACCAGCAAATCGCTCTAAATCAACCATATACAACAAGACCGATCTAAATCCCATTTTTCAGATATTATCAATCCTCCAAAAAAGTGAAAATTATTTTCCTCCCAAAAACCCACCCAGCAACTCCTGAAGGGCCTTTCTTCCATGTGTCACCGCAACGACTTTATTGATTTATTTTACAATTTCCAGCAGATTTCTTACATTGATATCTAATTCGGGTATGCCTAAGAGGCTAGCGAGGAAATTAGACACGTGAGACAAAATTTTAAACTATTTCTGAATTTCCCCACCTACCTCTTTTCCCAATCTTTTAACTAGACAGTTTTTGCACAGTTTTTAATAATTCTTTGGGGCCCAGTTTAAAAAAACGGCCTTCGTTCTTTCCACTTGTTAATTGTAATTGAATATATAAATGTATTTACTATGAGAAATTCAGTCTTTTATTTAAAAAGGCTCGGCTTTGTTATGGCTTTACTGGTCACATGGAGTTTTGCATCTGCGCAAGCTCCATCCATCCAGGAGCAAAAGCAGGAGCTAGAGCAAATGTCAGGTGCAAATTATGACATCTGGAAAGCAGCACAAGTTGCTAACAGCGAGGTTGAGCCCAATAAAGTTCTATCCTCTACTGTAGCCAACGGCTTGACCACCTACCTGATTAAACTTGGTTACGATCTTGAAAATCAAGATGCAGAAATCAGCCTTGAGTCTAAAATCAGTGCTCAACCTGGTGTTATCACCATTGATGCAGACCACAGTACCAATACTGTGGAAATGACCATCAAGGAAGAAGATGAGCACAACGCTCTGGAATCTTATTTTGACATTGAATAACCCAACCATCCTAAATCCATCAACTAGAGAAATTTATCATGAATAAAATCAACTATAAATGGCTTTTGAGTTTGGTAGCCCTGGTATTTTGGGGCATTACCGGCCAAGCCCAACCACCAAATGATCTCTGTCCGGGCGCATTCCCCATCTCCAGTGGTCAAACAGTAAGCGGCACAACAACTGGCGCTTCAGTCGACGCAGGCCTAACCGCATGCGGAACAAGTATCTCTGCCCCCGGGGTTTGGTACTTCATCGTCGGCAATGGCGGCCCCTTAACTGCCTCTACTTGCAACCAGGCTTCCTACGACACCAAAATCACCATCTTTTCAGGCACTTGTGGTGCTTTGACTTGTGAAGGCGGTAATGATGACGGCGCAGGCTGCTCTGGCTTCTCTTCCGAATTAACCGTGAATACCAATCCTGGTACACTCTATTATATTCTGGTTCACGGCTTCCTGAGCTCAACCGGATCCTTCAACCTGACCACCACTCTCGGAAGTCCTCCATCAGGCAATGATGTCTGTGGCGGTGCCCTTCCAATTGTTTGTGGCCAGACTGCCAGCGGCACTACCGTTGGAACCACTTTTGATGCCGTAGGCACTTGTGGCACTTCTAATACTGCCCCCGGTGTATGGTATACTACCGTTGGTAACGGTGACATCTATGTCGCTTCTACTTGTACTGGAACCAACTACGACTCAAAGATTTCTGTCTTCGAGGGAAATTGTGGTAACCTGCAATGTGTAGACGGTAATGATGATGACTGCGGTCTTCAGTCAACTGTCCTTTGGAACTCTACTCCTGGTACTCAGTACTTTATCCTGGTCCACGGATTTGGCTCCTCTACCGGCGCCTTCGATCTGGACCTTTCCTGCATCCAGCTTGCCCAGAATGATGCCCCCTGTGGTGCTGTTGCTCTGAATTACGGTGACAACAACTATGCACATGTTGGCTACTCAGCTGATGCTGGCGAAGTTGATCCAGGTGCAGGTACTGGCACATCCTCATGTACCTCTACTGACGGCTGGTGTTCCTTCGAAACTGATGTTGACAATTCAGCATGGTTTAGCTTCATTGCTCCTGCAGGTGGATCCGTTACCGTTGTAGCTGAAGGCTTCGACTCTCAGATTGGTGTTTACACTGCCAGTGATTGCAATGACTACAGCACCTTCTCTGAAGTAGGCGGAAATGATGACAGTGGAGACGACTTCAGCAACAATGCTGGTATCTTCGATGCAGGCATCCAGCTGAATTGTCTTACCCCTGGCGAAACTTACTATGTACAGGTTGACGGCTTTAATGGCGCCAACTCAGCTACCGCTAATGTAGTACTTACCGACAACCAAGGCTCACTCCCAACTGTTGATGCTGGTGATTGCCAGTCACGTTACGTTGGTTATGCACCTGCTGAGGCCGACTCCAACTTCCTGTATGCAAACGGTACTGGCACCGGTGACCTTACCTTCACCTGGTCTGTAGTTGCTGGTGATCCTACCATCTTCTTCCAGGAAGACAATGGTGGACTCTCTATCATTGCAGTTCAGCCTAACCAGACTACTACTTATGAAGTTACCGTAACTGATGAGAATGGCTGCTCAGCCACCGATCAGGTTGTTGTGAACTATGTGGATGTTTCTTGTGGAAACAATGGCGCCAAAGTTGAAGTTTGCCATGTTCCTCCTGGAAACCCATCCAATGCACATAACATTTGCATCTCCCGCAATGCGGTTGGCGCCCACGTAGATCCAACTTACGGCCACTCTGGCTGCTATATTGGCCCATGCGGAAACACCTGCCGTGCCACCAACCCAAGCATCGCTCCTCCTCCAGCATGTGTTGACCTGATTGTTGAAGTATCTACCGATGACTTCGCTTCAGAGACTAGCTGGGAACTTGTTGAAAGCGGTACCAGCACCGTGATCGGCTCCCGCCAGTTCACCTTCTCTGACGACTTCACCACTTTCACAGATACTTTCTGTGTCGATCCACGTGGCTGCTATGACGTCAATATCTTTGACTCATTCGGTGACGGCATCTGCTGTACATTTGGAACTGGAAACTGGAGTGTAACCTTCGACGGTGCCACTACCGCCAGCCCAACTGGTGGCGCTTACGGCTCCGGAGAAACCATTTCAGTGGGAAGCTGCTCCAACAAAGGTGCTCAGGCACAGTCTATTGTTGAAGCAAATCAACTGAAAGTTGCAGTCTATCCAAATCCAAGCTCCAACCTGACTCACTTCAAGTTCTCTTCTCCTGATGGAGGAAATGTAGAAGTAGCAGTATTCAATCTACAGGGCACCCAGATCGCTACCGTATTCAACGGTCAGGTTGAAGCTGGTGTAACTCAAATGGTTGATCTCAATGCATCTGAGCTTGCCTCTGGTGTATACATGTACCGCGCGACTTCCAATGGCCAGGTAACTGGTGGTAAGTTCCAAGTGGTTCACTGATTCTGAACAATCCTTTATTAGAATTAATTATAAGAAGTCGCCTCGGTTGCCGAGGCGACTTCTTTCGTTTATCCACTTCTGCAATTTTTCCCTGGCTTGGATAAGACTCGTCGGACAGGTCAATAAACTACTCCTATTGGCTTTCCCCTTGCAACGAAAGCCACAAACACGTGACTACACAAAGCATAGCCGGGTGAAAGGCCAAACCCCATTCCCTCTTCTCCGCCACACATACGCACGCCTCAACTGGAAACATGCGCACGCCGTAAAGCAAAAAAAGCGAGATGCCATTGAAGCTGACATCTCGCATTTTTCAAAAACTATGGTGCTACCTAGTTACCGCAGGATTCCACACACCACTTTCCAACTGCATAGCTCAAAGTATTCAGATCGGGGTGCATAGGATCATCCCAATAGGTATTTCCGAGCCAAACCTGTGTTCTTGAGTTTTCATCAATGCCCAAGGCAAAATCGTAATGAACGATGCTAAGGCCAAGGGCTAAATTAAAACACTCACCCGACTGAAAGGGTAAACCAATCCGCAACTGGGTCGCATTTACCAATGGGTTAACATCCGCCTGCATCCAAGCCTCGCCTACCTGAGGAACGCCATTCTGCATAATGATCCCGGATTCATTCCCGACAAATAGTTCGGTACGCTCCACATACCAGCCAATTGCCAAATCGATCTCTACGACAAATTCCTGGTCGCTGTTGAGGAGTGTTGCAGAACCCCATTGGACCATATTGCCATTTGGATTTCCCCCGGATCCGAAGTAGTTGACGTCCATCCCGCCTGCCTTGTCTATCAGTTGGTATATCCTCCTGGGAGAGCATTCCGGACTAACAACCGGGTGGATTCCGGACTCACTGGCTAATGCCGGCCCGCTCTCATACATTACTGTCGAGCTTGTTGGTTTTACCTGGTCCGGAGTACAGCCAGTAAAAGCAAAAACGAGTGCAAGTGCGAATAGTTTCGCGCTAAATTTTAGTGAATTCATAATACTGTGATTGTTGACTATAAAATTTTCAAACAGCTAAAAAGGATAAAAAATAAAAACAGATGGTGCTATAAATGATCTCATTACCTACGCTTAAGTAAGTAGTACAAAGATAGCACCATAAGTAATATTTACAACACTTTTTAGCTTTTCCGCATATAAAATGCGTCTTTACACATAGCCCTTTCTCCTGATAACGTCTCCAATACCTTAAAAAAGGGGCCATAAGCCACTTATTACAGCATGGGCATATATGTAAGATTTTTGCAATTTATCGCCACCAAACAATCAATTCTTCCAACACCCAAATAAAAATGAGGCTGCCCTTTTGAGACAGCCTCATTTTTTTCAGGAGACCCCACGAAAGGGTGTTGCCCGCACTTATTGAATACTTGCCGGGCCTCTTCGAGTCAAAACCGGGCAGGTCGCTACACACCAACTGCTCATGGCAAAGCAAGGAGAATTTAAGGCAGGACTTGCCGGATTGTTCCATTCGCTGTTATAGATCCAGAGATTGGTTCTGGAGGCCTGATCAATACCCTGAAAGAAATCCATCCTAACCACACATATCCGCATACAGAAATCAAAGCAGGTAGCAGGGAGATCCGAAATGGGCGTCCATATTTCAGTTGCATTCACCAGAGGGCTTACATCTGTTCGTATCCAAGTAGTGTCAACAGACGGGATACCATTTTGAAGACCAACGCCTGATCCCAACCCCATGAACGTTTCGGCCTTTTCTACATACCAACCGTAGGCGAGATCAAGTTCCATTACCAGGTCTGAATCACTATTCACCACGGTTACTGCCCCCCAAGGGACCGGGGTTCCAGTATTGTTGCCAAAAGGCCCGAAATAATTAACATCCATTCCTCCGGATTCATCTATTAACGAGTACACGACCCGAGGAGAGCAAGCTGGCTCAATAACCGGATGAGGATGTCCACTACCAAAGAGAAGAGGCGTGTCACCTTCCGTCTGAACCGAGCTACCAGGAGCTACACTGTCAGGAGTACAGCCATACATAACAAACAAGAGTGCGATTGCGAAAACCTTCGCAGTAATTTGAGTGAATTTCATAACATGTTGATTGAAGACTACTAAAAAAAATGGTGCAAAGAATAACAAAATAAAGCAACCAAACTGATTCCAACTATTGCTTGGTTTCTAATTGAACGTAAGTTATACAATAATGTAAGATTTACAATGAAAATTAACAAAACCATCTACAAAATCAGTCAAGTCATACCTGTAAAATGGTTTCTGAAATACTAAATATGGCACAAGTGCCTGCAATACAGGTCATTAGAGAAAATAGCGCAACAAACCAGCCCCCATGTAAGAATATAGCAACAAACCATCAACCCATTCTGTAGTCCTGTTGGCTTCATGGTTCAACATGGTCCCCACCTTCAGAAACACCACGGTCATACAAAAAACTGCCGAATCATTACATAAAAAAGCTTAACCTCTCTCCCATCTAAACCAGATATACTCATCGGCTCAATAAAGTTAAATTTCATAAAAACACCCCGCAAAACATAAAAAAAGTTGAAACAGAAGCACTTCCGAATCATATCCAATGATTTTCGAATTCAAAATACTTGGTAATACGCAGGGTTTTTCTTACATTAGATTAACGATTAGAAATATGGCGTTTTCAGAGGCTTACAATCAACTAAGAATAAATCAAACGACAACTCTTCCGGTTCTGAAAACATTGTATTGATTTGAAATTCAACAACGCGAATAAATCAAGAAGTGTTGAGAATCTGCCAACCATTGGCAGACAGGTTCTTTATAGGAATTATTAAAAACTGTATTAAAACGTATTCTTTTATGAAAAACTCAGTCTTTTACCTGAAAAGGTTCTGCTTTGTTTTGGCCCTCGTGGTTTCCTGGAGCTTTCTGCAAGCCCAGGCCCCCACAGTGCAGGAGCAAAAGCAGGAGCTTGAGCAAATGTCAGGCGCAAACTATGATATTTGGAAAGCGGCCCAAGTGGCCAATGCGGAAATTGAGCCCAACAAGGTTCTTTCCACCACAATCGCCAATGGTCTTACGACCCATCTGATCCAACTTGGATACAATCTGGAAAACCAGGATCAGGAAAATCGCCTTGAGTATAAAATTACCAACCAGCCAGGTGTGGTTTCTCTTGACGCAGATCACACTACCAATACGGTAGAGATCACCATTAAAGAAGAAGATGAGCACCAAGCTCTGAAATCTTATTTTGACATTGAATAACTGTTCACCCCAAAACCTCAAATTTAACATCATGCAAAATTTCAACTATAAATGGCTCCTTAGCCTGGTTGCTCTGCTGTGTTGGGGCTTGAACGGTCAAGCCCAAGCAAATGATCTCTGCGCAGGAGCATTCCCGGTCAACAGCGGCCAAACTGTTAGTGGTACCACTGTAGGTGCCACCGTAGACTCTCCTCAAGGCCAAACAACCTGTGGCACCGGAATTTCCGCCCCAGGAGTTTGGTATTTCATTGTAGGTAATGGTGGTCCGTTGACTGCCTCAACCTGCAACCAGGCCAGCTACGACACGAAGATTTCCATCTTCTCCGGCACGTGTGGTGCCCTCACCTGCGAAGGTGGAAATGACGACGGTGCCGGCTGTTCTGGCTTTTCATCTGAAGTAACAGTCAATACCAATCCAGGTACCCTTTACTATGTCTTGGTTCATGGATTCGGAACCGCTACTGGAACCTTTAACCTGACTACCACACTTGGTTCTCCTCCTTCAGGAAACGATGTTTGTGGTGGTGCCCTGCCTATCGTCTGCGGACAGACTGCCAGTGGAACTACCGTAGGTACTACGTTTGACAATGTCGGAACTTGTGGAACCTCCAATACCGCTCCTGGTGTATGGTACACCACCGTAGGTAATGGTGACCTTTACAGTGCTTCAACCTGTACTGGTACTACTTATGACACCAAAATCTCTGTATTCGAAGGAGTCTGTGGTAACCTCCTCTGTGTAGATGGAAACGATGACGATTGTGGTCTTCAGTCTACTGTTGACTGGCAATCTACTCCAGGAACCCAGTACTTCATTCTGGTTCATGGATTCGGAACCTCAACTGGTACCTTTGACCTTTCATTGTCCTGCGTAGGTGCTCCTACCAACGACGCCCCTTGTGGTGCTGTGGCGCTGAACTTCGGCGACAACAATTACAACCATACAGGTCTGACAGCAGATGCCGGTGAAGTTTCACCCGGTGCTGGCACCGGTGCCTCTTCATGTACCTCTACTGACGGATGGTGTAGCTTTGAGATCGACGTTGACAACTCAGCATGGTTTACTTTCGTTGCCCCTGCCGGAGGTTCTGTCACTATCGTAGCTGACGGATTTGACTCCCAGATAGCTGTATATTCTGCAAGTGATTGCAGCGACTACACTACTTTTTCAGAAGTAGGTGCCAATGACGACTCTGGCGATGACCTCCTGACTGGAGCGAATCTCTTTTCTGGTGGTCTGAACTTGAGCTGCCTGACTCCTGGTGCAACTTATTATGTACAGGTCGACGGCTTCAATGGTGCCGGAACTTCAACTGCCAATGTTAACCTGGTTGACAATGGTGGCACGCTCGTTTCTGTTGATGCTGGCGAATGCCAGTCACAGTATGTAGGATATGCTCCTGCTGCACTTGACAGCAACTTCCTTACTGCAAGCGTTAGTGGTGGTGCCGGACCTTATACATTCGCATGGTCTGTTGTAAGTGGTGATCCTGCCATCTTCTTCCAGGTTGATGACAGCACTTCCTCAACGATTGCTGTTAAGCCTGGACAAGCTTCTGTATATGAAGTTACCGTAACTGACGGAAATGGATGTACTTCCACCGATCAGGTGAATGTTGAATTCGTCAACGTTTCTTGTTTCAACGGTGTACAAATGTGCTACAACCCAGCCAACGCTGGTACTGCAATCGTTCTCGATTGGGACACTGATGGTTTGGGCAATGCCCTTCCAGCTGGTACGCCGATCACCAACCAGTATGCCAACCTCGGTATCAATATCGTTGCAGACAACAACAATGGTCCTGACTGGGCTGTTATCTTCGATTCCAGCAATCCAACTGGTGGTGATACCGATCTCGGTTCTCCTAACCAGGCATTTGGTGGTCCTGGTATCGGTTCCGGTGGAGCATCTGGAGCAGGTGCCAACATGACCGCACTGAATAACATCCTGATCATTCAGGAGCATTCACAAATGTGTGGCCCTGTATTCTGTACTCCTGATGACGATGCCAACGGTGGTACCATTACCTTCACTTTCGACGATCCTATGACCGTTGAGACCATTGTAATTGTTGATGCTGATGACGGCAACCCATCTGGTGCAGTTGTTACCATTGATGCCAACAGCGGTTCCTATACCCTGAGCTTCCCAAGCTTGGGTAACAACTCTGTGATCACCCTTCCGATCTTCGAGGACGGTGTGCTCTCCATGGATGTTAGTTTCCAGGGTTCTGGCGCTATCGGTGCAGTCAACCTGCGCTCAGAAGCCGTTACTTTCTGTGCAACTACCAATGATGTGGCTGGATACCTTGCTCGCCCAGGTTACAACCTCGGTACTTGCAATGACGTTTGTACTGCTTCCAACCCGAGCATCAATCCTCCTGCTGCCTGTGTTGATCTGATCGTATCTGTCACTACTGACGATTTCGCATCTGAAACCAGCTGGGAGCTCATCGAAACAGGAACCGGCAATTCTCTTGGAAGCCGCCAGTTCACCTTCAACGATGACTTCACAACCTTCACCGATACTTTCTGTGTCGATCCTGCAGGTTGCTACGATGTCAACATCGCTGACGCATTTGGTGATGGTATCTGCTGTACCTTCGGTACCGGTACCTGGAGTGTAACCTTCGACGGAACCACTACTGTCAGCCCAACTGGCGGTGCTTACGGTGCTGGCGAAACCATCTCTGTTGGTACTTGTAAGAGAGGTTCACAAGCTCAATCTGCTGTTACTGCCAATGACCTGAAAGTTGCAGTCTATCCGAACCCAAGTTCAGACCTGACCTACTTCAAGTTCTCCTCTCCTGAAGCTGGCAACATGACCGTAGATGTATACAACCTGCAAGGAACCCGGATGGCCACCGTCTTCAACGGACAAGTGGATGCTGGCGTTGCCCGTACGGTTGACTTCAATGCAACTGAGCTCGCATCTGGTGTCTATATCTACCGTGTCACCAGCAATGGAATGACGAAGAGCGGTAAATTCCAGATCGCCCATTGATAAATCTCACGGCTCGCCAATGCGGGTCGGGAATTCATCAGACATAATACAAGAGGCTGTCCTTTCCGGGGCAGCCTCTTCAATTTTAAGTCAGCTCCTTTGCTTTGTGCCTGACACCCTTAACAATCGTTTTCTGATTTTCTTCAATAGGGTGTATATTTGTTTAATTGGAAAATAAACGCTTCCCACGGAGAATGTATTCAACTATGCCATTTTCAAAACGGCTTTTCGCCTCTGGTCCTTCCGCAAGACTTGCCCTGTTTACCATGGCCTTCCTCACCTTCGGCCTTTTTACCAGCTGCAGTGCTGGCAAAGGAGATGCTGGAGGCGGGAACACCGATCGTGTTCTTATAACCGGAAATGTCGGCTATTGCCCTGGAGATTCTATGCGAATCTATCAGTTGATAGGCCCTGTTTCTGAACAGATCGGATCTGCAAAAATTGTTACCACCGAAGGTAAATCAACATTTACCCTCGAAACAAAACTCCCTGGTCCTGGATTGTATGCCATTGGCATGGACCCACGACAGGCCAAAAGTTTTCTCCTCGGGGACAATGCCGAACTTACCCTAGAAGGCAACTGCCAAAACCCGGCTCAGAGTTTCAGCCTCACAGGTTCTGCGCTTAACGATGGCTATCAGAACCTGATGGCAACCGTAATCCAGCACAACCAGAAGGTCCAGCAGCTCCAGCAAAACCTTCAGATATTCCAGCAGGCTGATCCCGGACAGATTCCACGGATTCAGCAGGAGATTCAAACTGAAAATGACAGTTATTTTGCCAGTCTGGATTCAGTGCTCAACCGCAAAGACCTCGTTTCTAAATATGCATCCCTGTACAATTTCCGTCCCTACGGAAGCTCACCGGATCACCAAACCAAGTACGGGAATGATCTCAAATACTTCCAACTGGGCTTTTTTGACGGATTGGATTTGAACGATCCCGACATTGCGAATTCACCCCAGTTGTTTGAAAAGGCACAGTTCTATGCTTCAACCCTCGCTACCTATGTGCAGCCAACTGAAGCCAAAGAAAATATGGATGCTATCCTGGGAAAAACCACCCCCGGATCAATCGGTCACCAAAATATCCTGAAAGGCTTCTTGACAGGCCTGGAACAAAGGAAGAGTGATCTCTACGTTGAATATGGGGAGAAATTCATTGCCGAATACCAGGCTGATCCGATCTCCACCGCCATTTCTTCCAAGATTACCAATATCAAATCCTTGATGGTCGGTAACGTAGCACCAAATATTTCAAGCAGTACGCCTGAAGGGAGTAATATGGCTTTGGAAGACCTGCGTGGTAAAGTTGTTATGATTGACTTCTGGGCCAGTTGGTGCCGTCCCTGCCGGATGGAAAACCCCAATGTGGTGAAGGCTTATAACAAGTACAGCTCTGCTGGATTTGAAATCCTGGGTGTCAGCCTTGACAAGGACCGTAAGAAATGGCTGGATGCCATTGCAGCAGACGGCCTCACCTGGAAGCATATCAGTGACCTGGGTGGCTGGGGCAGTCAGCCTGCTGCAGCCTATGGGGTCAGCTCAATTCCAGCAACCTTCCTGCTCGACCGGGAAGGAAAGATCATTGCCAAAAATCTCAGAGGACCAGCTTTGGAAAGTAAATTGGCTGAGATTTTCGGTTATTAAACCCACTTCTGAAAGATGTCAGAAACCAAACAGTCAGAAGCAAAAATCCTGCTCGTAGATGATGAAAATGACATCCTTGAGATGCTCACTTACAATCTTGAGAAGGAAAACTTTGCTGTCACTTCCGTATCCAATGGTGAAGCGGCGCTGGAGGTTTCTCAGAAAGAAACATTTGATGTGGTACTACTCGACATCATGATGGGTGGATTGGATGGGGTAGAAACCTGCCGCCGTCTCAGAGCACTTCCTGAAGGCAATCACCCATTTGTTATCTTTCTCACTGCACGAGCGGAAGAATATTCTCAACTCGCGGGCTTTGATGCCGGAGCCGATGACTATATCGCCAAGCCAATTCGGCCTAAGGTCCTGGTTAGAAAAATCCAGGCCCTTCTCAGACGGAAATCGTTGGACCAGGGTACAGATCAAGATTTCCAGGAATTGGTAATTGATGATCTACGGATTCTGAAGGACGAATACCTGGTCTTTCACAAAGAGAACAATGTTCCACTGCGCAAAAAGGAATTTGAGTTGCTTTTGTTCATGGCGGGACAACCTGGCAAAGTATTCTCGAGAGAAGTACTCCTTGAAAACGTTTGGGGCACCAACGTTCATGTAGTCGACCGTACCATTGATGTACATGTACGTAAACTCAGGGAAAAGCTTGGCAAAGATTATATCCAGACAGTTCAAGGAGTAGGCTACAAGTTCAAGGGGAGAAAATGAACGAGAAATATCCTTCCTCTATCCTGGTTGGGCTCTATACATCTCTTTTATTTACCGGTATTTATTTAGGGGTAAGGCTGGTCTCTGGTGGAGACACCAGCAATCTCTTCATGGAGATGGGGGCAGTGTTTACACTTACGATCCTCGCGCTGACCCTGATCCTTGAATTCATTCTGTACCGCCGTCTGAAAAGCATCAATACCATTACCAAGAAAGAGATCAAAAAGCTGAAGGCCATGGAGGTGTACCGCCGTGAGTTTCTGGGTGATGTATCCCATGAGTTGAAAACCCCCATTTTTGCGATCGAAGGGTTTGTCGAAACCTTGTTGGATGGAGCACTCGAAGACCCCAAGGTCAACCGTAAATTTCTGGAAAGAACCCGGAAGAATGCCCAAAGATTAAGCTCCCTGGTCCAGGACATCCTGACCATAAGCCAGATTGAATCCGGCGATCTCGGCATGAATATGGAGGATTTCTCCATTCTGGGTGCGGTAGAAGATGTACTGGATACCCTTTCGTATAAACTTTCCCACAAAGGGCGCAACATCTCTTATCAGATTGAGGCCAATGGTCATGAAGATACATTGGTGTATGCGGACCCGAACCGGATCGATCAGGTTCTTAGAAATCTGATTGACAATGCAATTAAATATGGCGATCCACAAGGAGATATCAAGATCGTTCTCAAAGATTATGAAGATCAAAAAGTACTGGTTCAGGTGATCGACAACGGACCTGGAATTTCTAAAAAACACCTTTCCCGGGTATTTGAGCGGTTTTACCGGGTTGATAAAAGCAGATCAAGAGAACGTGGAGGTACCGGCCTCGGGCTTGCCATCTGTAAACACTTCCTGGAAGCGCACAAAGAACGCCTTTGGGTGGAAAGTGAAAAAGGCGAAGGATCGGTTTTTCAGTTTACTTTGCAGAAGTCAGAATGATCATTGCAGAGCAACATAAGACCCTGAAGATTGGGAATGAAGCCATCCCCTTTCACTTGCGGAGAGGTAAGCCCAACCGGGTACGGCTCTTCTTCAGTGAAGATATTACCCTATGCATCGAAACCGGTACCGGTGCCCTGGGTGAATTTGACCGGCAATTTCTCGTCAGTAAGCAACGCTGGATCCTGAAAAACTTCAAGACCCAGCAGGATGTCGTGAATCAAAAGCAGAGTTTGGTCTCTTTGGCAGACCAAAAGGTTCCAATTTTGGGCGAGATCACGGAAATACGGTTTACACCTGACCCGAAGTCTTATTTCAAATATAAAAAAGGTGAACCTTTCACCGTATTTGCCCCTGTACGCTACTTGAAAGCACACAAAAAAAAGGTTCTCTATTTCGCCCTTCGTGAGTTTGCAACACGTTATCTGACCCGCAAACTTGAACATTGGGCAGATGTAACCGAATCTTCCTACAACCGAATCAGGGTGAAAGACCACAAGTCAAAGTGGGGAAGCTGCTCTGGACTTCGAAATATCAACCTGAACTGGCAACTGATCTTTCTCGAAGAGGAATTGATCGATTATGTGATCATCCATGAATTGATGCACTTACGGGAAATGAACCATAGTGCACGGTTCTGGGCCTGGGTAGAACGGTACTGCCCGAATTACAAAACAAATAGAAAACAATTGAAAGAGAAGTCATGGCTGATTGGGATTTTGAACTAGATGAGAAAAAGGAGCGCAAGAAGCCGCGCATCCGGTTTAAAGACCTGATCCTGTTCGAGGATGAGCGGGTCATTGTCATTAACAAGCCTGCTGGAATATCCAGCCTTTCAGATCGGGAAGATATCCTAAACATTCAGGATATGGGAAGGAAATATTCTCCGGAAGCAACATTGGCCCACCGCCTTGACAAGGCTACCACAGGGGTATTGATCTTTGCCAAAGGGCAGGATATGTACCGTGAGATTTCAAGGGCTTTTGCCAAGCGCGAGGTGGTAAAGCATTATATCGCCCTGGTGTATGGAAAGGCTTCTTTTGAAGAACAGGTAATAGATTTGCCAATCGGAATGACCGGGAAAGGAAAGGCCCGCATCGATTTTGAGAGCGGAAAAGAATCCCTCACGGTAGTAGATACCATAGAAGAGTTTCGTCACTGTACCCTCGTCGACTGTATGCCATTAACCGGAAGAACTCACCAAATCAGGGTTCATCTGATGTCAGTTGGTTTCCCCTTAGTGGGTGACACGATCTACGGTGGGAAAAGTATTTTTCTCTCGGAGATTAAACGCAATTTTAATTACAATCGGAAGGAGGAAGAACCACCCATCAATAAAGATTTCCTGCTTCACTCCCGCGGCATTTCATTGCCTTTGCCAGGTGATACAGAGGACAGTACCTTTATTGCCCCCCTCTCGAAAAAGTTTGAGACTGCACTTAAGATTCTCCGAAAGTACGATCAATAGTTCCCGGCTTGGTTTATTATAATCCCATCCCTTAAATTAGCAAATCGTTTATCAAACAAGGTCAATGGCAAAAGCTCTCCGATCAACCGACCTGACTTTTCCGGTCAGTTTTGAAAAATATGCAGGCAAGGTACGGGACAACTACAATCTCCTGGATCAAGTGATGGTGATGGTCGCCTCCGACCGCATATCGGCCTTTGATGTGATTCTCCCACGTCCCATCCCCTTCAAGGGACAGGTTCTGAATCAAACTGCGGCCCATTTCCTCGAGTCCACCCGTGACATTGCTCCCAATCACCTCATTTCCTCTCCGGACCCGAACGTGACCATCGGTCATCGTTGCAAACCGATCCCTATCGAGATGGTGATCCGTGGTTACCTCTGTGGGCACGCCTGGCGGATTTACCGTGACGGAGGCCGCGAAATATGCGGCGTAACTTTGCCTGAAGGATTGAGACAAAACGATCCCTTTCCCGAACCTATTCTCACCCCGGCCACCAAGTCGATGATCGGGCACGATGAGGATATCAGCGAAGCAGATATCCTGAAAAGTAAATTGGTGGATCAGGAGGACTGGGGACTGATGAAGCATTACGCATTTTCATTGTACAAGCGTGGCGCCGAGATGGCCCTCGAGAAAGGGTTGATTCTGGCTGATACCAAATATGAGTTTGGCTACCACGACGGGGATCAGATCATGCTGATCGATGAGGTCCACACCCCCGATTCAAGCCGGTATTTTTATGCCGAAGGTTACCAGGAACGACAAGAAAAGGGAGAAGTACAAAAGCACCTTTCGAAGGAGTTTGTCCGTGAATGGTTAATGGCCAATGGCTTTCAGGGTTTAGATGGTCAGGAAGTGCCAGAGATGACCGATGAAGTCACTGAGAGCATTTCGAATCGGTACATAGAAGTCTATGAGACCCTGACCGGAAAGAAGTTTGTAAAGGCAGATACGGAAGATATAGAAAGCCGCATCCAACACAATGTGTTGAAAGAATTG
>CAYGRE010000068.1:0-36296 GCA_964352215.1 uncultured Bacteroidia bacterium | reverse complement strand
GAGATCAACGGTCTTACCCTCGGTGGGGTAGGCAGCGGAACTACTATTGATTATGTAGAGGTTTACTCCAACCAGGACGATGGTGTCGAGTGGTTTGGTGGAACGGTTGACTGCAAGCACCTTGCAGTTGGTTTCTGCGGCGACGACGCTTTTGATTATGATCAGGGATGGCGTGGGCGTGTACAGTATGGCTTCGCCGTGACCAGTGAGTCTATTGGTGACCGCGGTGGAGAGCACGATGGCGGTACTTCTCCTGAGAATGGAATGCCTTATGCCCTTCCCGTCTTCTCCAACTGTACCTATGTTGGTGGTGGTGTTGCAGCTGGCAAGCGGGCCCTTACTTTCCGTGACAATGCCGGTGGAGAGTATCACAACTCAATCTTTGTCAACTTCGGTAAAGGTGTTGACATTGAGATCATCAGTGGAAATGATCACTCCTATGGTCAGTACCAGGTGAACAACCTCAATATCGAAAACAGCCATTTCTACAATGTTGCCGACCAGACGATCACTGGGGTATTCAAGGTTGTATCTCCAGATACCACCTTCCCCCAGGGCACCATTGATGTAGCTACTACCGATGTTCAGTCCAGCTTTGGCAACCAAAATACGGTAGACGTTGATCCCGGTGTCTCTATGAACTACGTCTCCAATGTTGTCTCTCCTCAGCCCACCGCTGGTGCAGCCCTCTCCGGTGCAGTTCAGCCTTCTACCTTGTTCTTCGACCAGGTAGGATTCAAAGGCGCTTTCGACGGAACAACCAATTGGTTGAACGGTTGGTCTGCCCTTTCGCAGAACGGACACATCCAGTAATATCCAGAATAAGTTGGTGTAAAAGGGGGAGCCTTCCGGGGTTCCCCCTTTTTCTGACCTCATGTACCATTCCCAGACCTGGAAGCAGGAGCGTCCTCTCTCTTTTCTGTCCTTCAAGAGCATTCCCAGACCTGGAAGCAGGAGCGTCCTCTCCACCGAGCTCCCTTCCCTTAACATTGGTCCCGAGACCTTAACCTAATATTCACATTGGACATACGGTAGATTAATACCTGAGCCGGACTTTTGTAGTGGGAAAAATGGAATACATGAATTTGAAAAAAACTTTTACCGTAGCTGTGTTGCTGATGTTGGCTGGAATCCAGTTGACTTTCGGCCAGTATGGAACCCTCACCGGTAGTGTTACCGATGCTGAGGAAGGCAACCCATTGGAGAGCGCGACTGTACGTTTGATGCAGGACGGAACTCTTAAAGGGGGAGCGTATACGGATGCCACTGGTATCTACACCATCGCCAATGTAAAGGCCGGGACCTACACATTGGTATTTACCTATGTCTCCTACGATGCGGATACGGTTGCTGACATTGTCGTCGGTGCTGGATCCACGGTTGAGGTCAACCAGGTGCTGGGACTTGACGAAGGTGAAGTCGTTAAGATTTACGAGAAGATCGAGCGCAATACCGAGGCTCAGGTGCTGGGTATGCAGCGTCGCTCTACCAGTGTGGTAGATGTGATCTCGATTGAAAACATCAAACGGGCCGGTGATTCTGACGTCGGCAGCGCCATGAAGCGGGTGACCGGGGTTACGGTAGAAGGCGGTAAGTATGTCTACGTCCGTGGACTGGGCGACCGCTATTCAAAGACGTTGATGAATGGCAGCGAGATTCCCGGACTTGATCCGGACCGGAACTCTGTACAAATGGATATGTTCCCCACCAGTCTGATCCAGAACATTGTGGTTCACAAGACATTCTCCCCGGACCTTCCCGGTGACTATGCCGGTGGTCTGGTCAAAATCTCAACCAAGGATTTTCCATCTGAATTCACCGTGAATTATGCTTCCTCAATCCAGTACAATGACCAATCCTCTTTCCGCGATGATTTCCTGACCGGAGAACGTGGGAAGTTGGATTTTCTGGGCTTTGACGATGGTACCCGCGATATCCCGGCTATTTTGGATGACCCCAATACCAATATTCCCGGATTGTCTTTCAATCCTACTCAGGCAGCGGTTATTGATTCGGCCAGTAAGTCTTTTGCTACTCCGATCTCTCCCAGCGCTTCGAACTCTATGTTTGACCACAGCCACTCCTTTTCCATCGGAAATCAGGTATTGCTCAAGGGCAGGCCTTTTGGGTTTTTGGCGAGTGTGAGCTACAACAATACCAAGAGTTTCTATGAGGATGGATCTTTTGCCCGTTGGGGGATCGTAGGTGATTCTACTGGTGCAGTGCTCAATCCCAACCGGGAATTGAATGATACCCGCGCCACCCGCGAGGTCCTCTGGGGCGGCCTTGCCAATTTTTCTTACCTGGTTTCCAAGAACTCTCAGATCCGTCTGAATGTTCTTCGCAACCAGAGTGGCACCAGTGAAGGCCGTTATCTGGTGGGACGTATCCCCGAAGATGCTGCTGACCTGATGTTTGAAACCCGTACGGTTGGTTACCGCCAGCGTGCCATGAATGCCTTCCAGGTTATGGGTAACCATAAGTTTGAAAAGGAAGTCCAAAACGAAGACAAGGGCAACAACTTTGGAGATTTGGAAATGGACTGGGTTACCGCTGCCACCTTCACTTCCCAGCTCGAACCTGACCTGAGATTCTTTTCCAATGACTTCTCAATGGTCAATGGAGATACCCTGTACGACATCCAGCCTTCATTGTATGTAGCTCCTTCCCGCTATTTCCGGGAAATGAAGCAGATGAATGTAGATGCCAAGATCAATTTCTCCATTCCTTTTGAAAGTTGGACCGGGGGAGAAGGAAAACTTAAGTGGGGAGCTTCCGGCTTGCGCAAGACCAGAGAATTCAGGGAGAATCGTTTCGATTTTGCCCAGGGACCCAATGCCCAGACATACAATGGCAACTCTTCCTTTTACAATGGCAACCCCGCCGATTACTTCAGTGAAGAAAACTTAGGGGTCGTTGACCAGAACGAGTATGGCCTTCCGCTGTATGGAGTATATGTGTTAGATGCGACTGAGCTGCAAAACAGCTACTCCGGCCAGCAAAATGTACTCGCGGGTTACGGGATGGTTGACCTTCCTTTGGTGCGTAAACTGCGCTTTGTCGGTGGGATGCGTTTCGAGCGTACTGATATCACCGTGGCAAGTAAAGAGACCTCTCTGGCAGAGGGTATCCTGAAGAACAATGATTTGCTTCCTTCTGCGAACCTGATCTACTCGCTCAACGGCGATTCTTTGACCAATATCATGAACCTCCGGGGAAGCTTTTCCCGGACATTGGCCCGTCCTACCTTCCGCGAGTTGGCACCTTTTGCTTCCTTTGCCTTTATCGGTGACTTTGTCCTGGTCGGAAATGAAAACCTGCAACGTACGCTGATTGATAATTTTGACCTCCGTTGGGAACTTTTCCCCACCACGGCTGAGGTGGTTTCAGTGAGTGCATTCTACAAGCGGTTCAACAATCCGATCGAAAGGGTCTTCAATACTGCAGCCCAGAACGATGAGTTGACCTTCAGAAATGTCGACCAGGCCCGCTTGTATGGACTGGAATTCGAATTCCGTAAATCTCTGGGCTTCATCGGCCGCCCGTTACGCAACTTCCGTGCTTCCGGTAACCTGGTCTTGATCCAGAGCCAGGTGGATGTCTCCCAGGGAGAATTGGACCGGATTCAACTTTTCCGTCCTGATGCTGCCTCTACCCGTGCCATGTTTGGTCAGTCTCCCTATTCTGTTAATGGTGAGTTGGCTTATGTCAACGATTCGCTTGGGTTCAATACCGCCCTTAACTTCAATGTTTTTGGCAGGCGGATTGCAAGTGTGAGCTCAAGTGGTGCTCCGAACATCATTGAGCAGCCGCGTCCTTCCCTGGATTTCTCTATTGCCAAGGCTTTCGGGGAGCATATTTCGCTCAAGTTCAAGGCGCGTAACCTCCTGAATCCTGAGTACCGCCAGACCCAGACCCTGAACGATCAGGAGTATGTCTTCCAGAATTACACCATTGGCCGGACCTATTCTCTGCAATTTGCCTATACCTTCCGCCGCAGCGCGGTAGATTGATATACAATTCAATAATTCATTTTTCCCCAGGCGGGGCAGGTGTAAAAGCTTGCTCCGTTTTCTTTTTTTACCCTTGCCAGTTTCTTATTGCGCTCACCTGGTCACCGCTTACCTGGTCGCCGCTTACCTGGTCACCGCTTACCTGCTCACTGCTTGCCCATATTGTTGAATCTCCTTGAGTACGCTTTCAGGATCATCTGGTAAGAGTCCGGCCGGGATAACGAATGGGGTTCCGATCCGGTTGAGGTTGGCTTTGAGTCGCAGTCGGCGGAGTCCGGTCGCTCCGTGGAGCATCTCTGAAGGGCGCTCCAGTTGTACACGGATCAATTTGCGGCCAGCGTATTTCACCAGGCCATAGCCAGAGACATTGTCCCAGGTGCAGGAGGCGTAAAGGAGGGGAGAGACGTGGAAAGAAAGGCTGTCAGGCGTAGCGGTGATAAGGGGGCGGGGCCTCTGGTAGCGGAAGAGGTTGAAGACAAATGCATATCCAAATCCGAGGACGCCAAGGAAGCCGATGATGAGGGCGGTCAATCGAAGGACACCATATTGGAGCGCTTCCAGGTTCAGCATGATCAGGACGCTGATGACCAGAAACAGGCTGGTAAACAGGAGGAAAAAGAGGAGACGGGACCGTTTGGGATAGACTTCTAAGGGTTCATTTCCAAGCATGCGGAAATTTAAGCATTCTCTTCCACAGGATCACTTACGAATTTGTATCCAACTCCCTTGACCGTCTGGATAAAATCCTTACCGATCTTCTGGCGAAGACGCCGGATATGTACATCAATGGTCCGGTCCACCACAATTACATCTTTGCCCCAAATGGCTTCGAATATCCGGTCTCTGGTAACGACTTTGTTGTTGTAGGAGGCGAGCAGATAGAGCAATTCAAACTCTTTGCGGGGGAGCCTGATCTCTTTGCCGTCAAGGGTGAGAAGGTATTTTTCCCGGTCGATGGTCAGGGGAGGAAGGGAAAGAAGATCCGGCTCTACTTTTGAACCCCTGCGCTGGAGGGCACTGAGGCGGCTCATCAGGGAACGTAATTTGACGGGTTTGGTGACATAATCATCGGCACCGGCATCAAAGCCAGCTACTTCTGAGTATTCTTCTCCCCGCGCAGTCAGGATGATGATGATGGTATCTTCAAATCCGGTTTTATTGCGAAGGGTCCGGCACACTTCGATCCCATCCATTTTGGGCATCATTATGTCCAGAAGAATAATTTCTGGTTTATGCAGCTCTGCCTTCTTGAGGGTTTCGGCACCATCTTCAGCGGTAATAACAGTGTAACCTTCCTTGGTGAGCGTGTATTCGAGCATTTCTATAATGTCGCGCTCATCATCAGCGATTAAAATGGTTGTTCCTTGCATTGGACCGCAAATTTTAAACCAAAGAACGGTTTTGGATTTTAGGAATTTGTGTGTGTAGAGTTAAATAATAGTTAATTGGTGGGGCATTAAATTATTTAGCCGCAATAAAAACTGATAAATATCAGTTTTCGGTTTGAGTCAATGCATATTTTATGACTGTTGATTCCCCGACTTTTGGTTTTGATACGGTACTAATCCTGAATTACGTGAGACTTGTATTACAAAAAATCGCTTTAGAAACTGTGGCAAGGCCACAGCAGCGAATGCAGAAAATCGTTCTTGCAACAGATTTTTCGGACCATGCTGAAAATGCTTTGAATTATGCGATTTCTCTGGCTTCAGAAATGGGAGCGGAGTTGGTCATCTTTCATTCGGTTGGTATTCCGACTACCAATACCGATATGCTGGTCAATCCTTTGAGTCTTTTGGAAAAGATTTCTCAAGAACGTCTGAAAGGGTTGGTCGATGAAATAAAGGATGCGGTTCTCAAACAGGGCTTTGCTCCAATTGAGGTAAGGACCGCAGTAAAGGCGGGATTCCCATCGGAGAATATTGTCCAATTTGCTGCAGAAGAGAAAGCTGACCTTTTGGTAGTTGGTACCCACGGTGTCAGTTCGGGAGCAATGTTACTGAATGGTAGTACCAGTTCTGAAGTTGCACGGCGGGCCAAGTGTCCGGTGTTAGCGGTTCCAACCGGTACCCAGGCGAAGCCGATTCATAAAATAGTTTTCGCAACAGACCTGGATAAAATCAGCAGTAAGGCACTGAAACCAATTGAAGTGTTTGCAGAAGCCTTTGACAGCGAAGTCCGGGTGCTGCATGTAATTCCACCTCACGAACACTTTTCACCAGCAGAGTTCGATATGTATAAAATGGATTTTCGGGAAAAGTGTTGTGCAGAACGGATCAGTTTTCACCTGTTCGAAACCGAGCAGAAGCGGGTTGCTGAGGCCATTCAGGATTATTCAGAGTTTGAGGGAGCAGACCTTATCGTCATGACTTCCCGGCCACGCAATCTCATTCAGAGATTGTTCCATCCCAGTGAAACGACCAGGTTGTGTCTCGCATCTGATGTTCCATTGCTCATATTACATGGCAATGGGGGCGGATAATTTTGATCAACATCCTGTTGTACCTTCGTGTCAAATTTAAATATGCTCAGCGAACTTAATATCCCAATAAGTAGTATTTATGAAGCCCTTTTTGAATCCGCTTCTGAGGGTCTGGTAGTCATTAATAAGTTTGGTACAATTCAACTGGCCAATCCCCGGACCACCGAGTTGTTTGGGTTTACCAAGGAGGAAATGCTTGGACAACCCGTTGAGATTTTACTCCCGATTAAGTTGAGGGAGATTCACAAGGAATTCCGGGATAAATTCTATCAAAAACCGGTTCGTCGTTCAATGGGGAATGGGTTCACCCTGGCAGGTCGTTGCAAAGACGGTTCTGAATTTCCGGTAGAGGTGTCGCTGAACCACTTTAAGTTAGGGGATGAAACACTGGTGATGGCTTTGGTGACGGATGTCTCCGCCAGAAAGCAGGCAGAAGCAGAATTGGCGCAATTGAATGCAGAATTGGAAGAGCGGGTGAGGAGAAGAACTTCCCAGTTGAAGGATAGCGAACGACTTTACAGCCTCATCGCCCGCAATTTCCCGAATGGGTCCATCAATGTATTCGATCGGGAATTCAACTATGTTCTGGTGGAAGGCAAGGAATTGTATAAAATGGGGGTCACCAGCGAGATGTTGACTGGCACCAATTACCTGGCCCAACTGGACACTGAGATCAGGGATTATATCCGCGAGCACCTGGAACCGGTTTTCGAAGGAAAGAATTCAGGGTTTGAGGTTTCCTATAAGAACAATACTTACGAAATCAATGCAACGGGGCTACCCGATGAAGATGGTTCTATCAATCAGATTTTGGTGGTAGAGCACAATATTTCCCGCCAGAAACAAGCGGAAGCACGGATTTACGCAGCGTTGGAAAAGGAGCGGGAGCTGAATGAACTGAAGTCCCGCTTTGTTTCGATGGCCTCCCATGAATTCAGGACCCCTCTCAGTACCATACTTTCCTCAGCGAGTCTTTTAACCCGCTACACACAACCGCAGCACGAGGAAAGAAAGTCCAAGCATATCGCACGCATCCAAAGTTCGGTGCGGAATCTTGTTGGCATCCTGGAAGATTTTCTCTCTTTGGACAAACTGGAAGCTGGAAAGATCAGGTGTCAGCCAATGGATCTCAAGCTGATCGACGTGATCGAGGAGGTCGTAGGGGACATGGAATTGAATTTGAAGAAAGACCAGCGTATTGAAGTAGACAATCAAGTCGTTGACCAGGTCCATCTGGACCCCAAGCTACTCAGGAATATCTTAATCAATCTTGTATCCAATGCCATTAAATACTCTCCCGAAGGGAGTGTAGTAGGGATCGATACGCATACAGAAGCAGACTTTATTTTTATCAGGGTAAAAGATCAGGGAATCGGAATTCCCAAAGAAGAACAAGTACACCTCTTTGATCGTTTTTTCCGGGCTGGAAATGTGACCAATATCCAGGGAACCGGCCTGGGCCTCAATATTGTTCAGAAATACCTCGGGCTGATGCAGGGTGAAATCACTTACAAGAGTGAAGAATCCGTCGGCTCAGAGTTCACCGTGAAATTACCTGTAATCCTTAAACATGAAGAAGATCCTGTTGATCGAAGATAACCCTGATGTTCGCGAGAACACTGCAGAAATGTTAGAATTTGCGAATTACGATGTTTCAGCTGCGGAGAACGGTCGGGAAGGGGTGAAATTGGCGAGGGAGAAGATGCCCGATTTAATCCTGTGTGATATCATGATGCCAGAACTGGATGGTTATGGCGTGCTGAATATTCTGGGCCGGGATCCCAACACGGCCGGGATACCTTTCATTTTTCTGACAGCCAAGGCTGACCGCAGCGACATGCGCAAAGGCATGTCGATGGGGGCCGATGATTATATCACCAAGCCCTTCGAAGAAATGGAACTGCTCGACGCAGTAGAGATGCGTCTCAAGCGGGCTCAGATCGTTAGAAAAGATTTTGAAGGAGGAGTAGAAGGCCTGAACGCATTCTTTGACGAAGCCAGGGGTGCACATGCACTGGGACAGCTTTCAGAAGGGCGACGTATCCGAACTTATGGCCCCAAGGAAAATGTCTTTCTGGAAGGAGATTTACCCCGAGATCTTTACTACGTCGTCAAGGGGAAGATCAAGACCTGGCGCATGAACGACGATGGCAAAGAATTGGTCACCGGTTTGTACAAGGAGGGAGAGTTCTTTGGCTTCCTGAGCCTCCTGACAAATCAGGCATATACCCAATCTGCCGCCTGTTTGGAAAAATGTGAACTGGCATTGATCCCCAAAGAGGACTTCGAAGAGTTGATGTGGAAGAACCGGGATGTGGCCTATCGCTTTGTTAAAATGCTGGCCAATAGCATTCAGGAGAAAGAGGAGCAGTTGCTTCACCTCGCCTACGATTCTGTCCGGGCACGGGTTGCAGAAGTGCTCTTAAACCTCAAAGAAAAATATGCCAAGGAGGGAGAGGAGCAATTTCGGATTCGGATATCCCGTGATGACCTCGCTTCCATGGCCGGGACTGCAACCGAATCTTTGATTCGAACTCTCTCAGAATTCAGAAACGATGGACTGATTGAGAATTCCGGCCGGGAAATCATCCTGCTCGACCCCGAAGGATTGGACAAAGTCAAGCGCTTTTGGTAATCCTTCTGTGCTTAAAAGTCTGGCAAATAAAGAGAAACCTGATATTTATCAGGTTTCTCTATTCATAACCGTCATGTGATTGGGCATAGCATTCCAGCAAATTTGTATTGTATCTCAAAAGCAATACTCAAATCGAATATCATGGAAAAGAGGCAAAAGAAAATAATTGTAGCCATAGACGGATCCCCTGCTTCCCACAAAGCAATGCATGTAGGCGGTGAATTTGCTGCCATTCACAATGCAGAACTCATTCTCCTTCATGTGGTTGAACCAGTACCCAATCTGTTTGAGTTTTTCGCAGAAGATGAACTGAATGAGAAGCGGCGTACTTGGGGGCTTCGCATGCTGGAGGCTGCTAAGAAAGCTTACGATGGTCCAGAGGTAGATATCAGTGAAATGATTGTTACCGGTAGGCCATACAAGGCGATTGTAGAAGCTGCTGAAGAGATTCTGGCTGAAATGATCGTGATCGGTGCCTGGGGAAAGCATGCTGAAGGCTCAGGAATGGTAGGAACCAATGTCCAGAAGATCGTTCGGACCTCCAGGGTACCGGTTGTCACCGTTCCCGAATTTTCCGAAGGATCTCAGTTCAGCAAGGTTCTGCTGCCAGTGGATTTGGAATTTGGAGCCATTGAGCTGGAGCGCTACCTGTATGAATACCACAAAGTTTACAATCCAGTGGTCGAGATGCTGGCCGTTGTCCGTCGGGAATCCGACATGGAAGAAACCGAAGCATACCTCACCAAGCAAAAGAATATGTTGAGCAAGGCTGGGATCAAAGATGTGGTTGTCAAAACCATTCTTGGCACCGACCCAGCCCGCGAAATTGTCAACTATGCAGAAGAAAATGGTCATGACATTATCTGGATGGAAACCCATGGCAGAAAAGGCCTGGCTGGATGGTTCTTTGGCAGTGTGACCGGAGAGATTCTGAATGCGTCACGCATTCCGGTACTGAGTCTGCATCCTGAACGGGAGCCCAACCGCACCCAGTACTATCACTCGAACCTCCCTATTTAACCAACACGGATACGATTGATTACCCATATTAGTATTACCCTTCAACCCTCCGCTTGCGGAGGGTTTCCTTTTTGTGGGAGGGCTTACCTTGTTCATCGCGAATCGGATGAATTCCATCGAAATTGTCCCCACCTGATCGTTCTGGATTTCGTAGATTTGTAGTACAAATAGGCAAAGCAAAGATTATGAAGAGAAGTTTTATTTTGCTGCTGGTGGCCTCCCTGGCCCTGGTAAGTTGCAAGAAAGTTCCCATCACAGGCCGTAAGCAGGTCAAGTTACTCCCCAACTCGACCCTGAACTCCATGGCCCTGACCAGTTATAAGGAATTCCTCACCACCAATCAGGTCAGTACCGATCAACAACAGACCCAGATGGTCAAAGAGGTCGGGAAAAATATCCAGATGGCGGTCACCAAGTATTTCCAGGCAACCAAGCAGATGCCGCTGCTCAACGGCTACAGTTGGGAATTTAACCTGGTCAATGATCCCGCAGTCAATGCGTGGTGTATGCCCGGTGGCAAGGTGGTGGTCTATACCGGACTACTCCCGGTTGCCAAAACCAAGGATGGCCTGGCTGTGGTAATGGGTCATGAGATCGCCCATGCGATCGCCAACCATGGCAATGAACGCATGAGCCAGGGGCTCGTTCAGCAAATGGGAGGAATGGGCCTTCAGGTCGCCCTCTCCCAGAAGCCACAAGCCACCCAGCAGTTATTTATGGGTGCATACGGTGCCGGAACACAAGTGGCTGCAATGCTGCCCTTCTCACGCCTGCACGAATCGGAAGCAGACCGGATGGGATTGATCTTTATGGCCATGGCAGGGTACAACCCCGAAGAAGCGGTTCCATTCTGGCAGAGAATGGCAAGCGCATCTGGTGGTCAGGCACCTCCGGAATTCCTCAGCACCCACCCATCACACAGCACCAGAATCAAGAAATTGAAGGAAGCGATACCTGAGGCGAAAAGTTACGCTCAGAAGTATAAGTGATTCTTTGTAAAGGGCTACGCTCAGAAACACAAGTGATTCTTAGTAAAAGGCTATGCTTAAAAAGTCAAGTGAGTTCTGAGGCGATATTTACTTTAGAAAGACAATTGAGTTGAGGGATCATCTTAAGTAGAAATTCTCCTGGGGAGAATTACACATCAAGGACATCTAACAATTGTTGGATGTCCTTGATGCTTACATCCACAAGGTCTGCGGGAGGAGGAGAAGGATATCCATAAGCAGCATAAATGGTTGTCATCCCGTTTTCTCTTCCTGCCTGCATATCATGGATACTGTCCCCCACGAAGAATCCCTTTTCCCAGTTGACATCCTCCAGCATCTTCCGTGTGAATTCCCATTTTTCCAACTCAGGCCAATGTCCGTGACAAACTCCTTTTTCAATGAAGTCGCCAAGACCTGTTTCCTCCAGCATCCGCTCCAGGTAATGGATTTTACAATTGCTGGCAACGAATAGGCGAAATCCCCTGGCTTGCAATTTTTCCAGTACTTCCAGGGTTCCATCGTAAAGGACAAAGGGGTGGCGTCCAGCTTCTGCCTGCCAAAGTGCCCTTTCCATCAGGTAAATTTCTTTCAATGTCTCAGGATCTGCCTGCGGGAACAGCTGTCCCAGGAAATCCTCGATGCGCTTTCCCAGCACTTTTAGTACATCTCTGGTTTGGTCGAGTGCTGGGGTAAAGCCAAAGCGTTCTTTGACCCGGTGGAAAAGCTCCTCTACCAGCGGGAGCCAATAGGCCTCCGTCCTGGCCAGGGTTCCATCCAGGTCAAATACGATGATTGGAGCTGCCATGTAACAGGGGGAAATATTGATGGAAAGTAGACTGAAGGGTTTGGGGATTGATTTGATCCAGGTGGGGTACACGTCCCAGAAGAGGAGCCTGGGCATATTCCAGGATGACGGATTCGGATTCCGGGCGGCCTCCATCGTTGAATACAATTCCGAAAAGGGGGATGTCACGGCGTCGCAAAGCCTCTATGGACAAGAGACTGTGGTTGATGGATCCCAGGTAGGTCTTGACGACCAGTACAGTTGGAAACCGTTTTTCTTCGAGCCAGTCGACAAAGAGGTAGTCATTGCGAAGGGGGACCATGAGTCCTCCGGCACCTTCAATGACAAGCGGACGATCGCATTGCGGGGGAGTGAGTCGATTGGCATCAATGGTGATCTGCTCCGCCTCAGCGGCAGCGTGTGGAGAAGCGGGAAGTAAGAGTTTGTAGGATTCGGGGAAGAACCTTTCCCTGGGGAGGCCGGTAACCTGTTGCACCCATTCGGTGTCGGTCTGAGGAGTGGTCCCTGCTTGAACCGGTTTCCAGTAATTTGCTCCCAGGCCGGCTGTCAAAATAGCGGCTACGAGAGATTTACCTGCATCGGTATCAATCCCTGCAACAAATAGTTCTGAAGGTATTTTCTGGGGAATCAATGCTTATACCAACCAACTATACCAGTTCCGCTGCCACCGAGGAAGATGGTGTAGGCGGCACGAGGGTAGAGGTAGATATTTTGCGAGGCCAGGACAGTGCCGGCAGCATCTTTGATATCAAAGTCTTGCGCAAAGGCAGACATGTTCAGGAAATCGGTGTTCTGAAGGAAACCAACTCCGGCTTGAGAAAGGGAGCCGTCGAGGCTTTCAATGGTCGCATCGTCTACTTCTGAAGCCAGGTTGATAAACCTCACCTTGGCGAAAGTATCCGTATCGACGAAGGAATAATTGTCTGTAAGTTTCAGCAGGGACATGGTTCCTACACTGTCTACGAAGAAAAGCGATGCTTTTTCTTCAGCAACCAGCATCAGCTCGGTAGGAGCAAGGATGGTATCCGGTGGGTCGTTGGCGAATGGTTGACGGCTCAACGATAAATACATTGCTCCGTTGCCATACTCATCTAATTCATCGCTTGCTTCCAGGTTGGCGTAACCAACATTGGGGAAGTTGCGCCGGAAAAAGAAATCGTCAATGACAACGTTGTCAGCGTTGTAGTAGTCTAAAGTTATGTCGAAAGGATCTCCATCAGCCGCATTGGCGATGTGCAGATACGATCGGGCTCTGTTGATATCAACAGGGCCTTCCTCCTTACACCCAACCAGGGATAAAGCAAGCAAAATGAGTAGAATCGCAGCAGGTCGTCTAGTCTTCATGCCTCACATTAGATAGTTTTGCCGAAACAAATTGAACCGTTAAGTTAAGAAAAATCTACGAAGGTACAATTCCGGCAAGGTTTCTGAATAAATTGAAAACGCTGGGTATCGGTACAGTTAAGTATAAAGATACAGATATTTTTGCGAAGGAAGCAGTAAAAATATCATTGAAAAATATTCCCTCACTGGGTAGCTTGCAGAATACCCTTTGGATCACAGCTGCTTTATCAGATGAGACACTTTACTTTTATCACCCTTCTTTTGTGCTTGTCCCTTGATTTTTGCATTGCACAAAACCCTGCAGATGTCGCGGCGAGGACTCAGCTCGACAGCCGTTACGCCCCTTTTTACCATGGTGTCGCTTCCGGAGACCCTCTCCAGGACCGGGTGATCATCTGGACCAGGGTGACGCCTGCCAATGCCGGCCCGGTGACCGTCAATTGGAAAATGGCCACTGATACAGCGATGTCCAACATCGTTCAGTCCGGGTCATTTACCACCACAGATTCCATTGACTATACCGTGAAGGTCGACGTCACCGGCCTCCAGGCCGGAACCTGGTACTACTATCAGTTTGAAACCAACAACCGGTTTTCCCTGGTGGGCCGTACTTATACGGCACCCACCGGCGGTGTCGACTCCCTCCGCTTCGGAATCGTCTCTTGCTCCGATTATCCGTCGGGCTACTTCAATGTCTACGGTAGATTGGCCCAGCGCAACGATCTCCATGCCATCATTCACCTCGGGGACTATATCTACGAAGGTGGCGGTGGTTCCGGTGACCGGGAGCACGAACCGAGTGCTGAAATTCTGGTACTCGACGATTACCGGGCGCGTCATTCCCAGTACAAACTGGACGAAGACTCTCGTTGTCTCCACCAGATGTATCCCTTCATCACCGTCTGGGACGACCACGAGACCTCCAACAATTCCTGGTCCGGTGGGGCCGATGGACACGATTCCGGGGATGGTGACTGGGAAGACCGCAAAGGATTTGGGGTACGTGCCTATTATGAATGGATGCCGATCCGCCCGGCTGATCCCAACAATCAATTGCGCATTTACCGAAGCCTCAACTATGGAAATCTGCTCGACCTGATCATGCTCGACACCCGTCTTATCGGCCGCGATGAGCAGGTGACGGGGGCAGGGATTGACGATCCCAACCGAAATATGATCGGCCCCGACCAGTTGGGGTGGCTGGCCTCTGAGATGAAAAACTCCACTGCCCAATGGAAAATACTGGGACAACAGGTAATGATGGCTCCCCTGGAAGTTCCTTTTGTAGGACCGGTCAATTCGGATGCCTGGGATGGGTACCGCGCCGAAAGAGGACGGGTCTACGACAGCATCCTGACCAATAATATTGACAATGTGGTCGTATTGACCGGTGACATCCATACTTTCTGGGCCAATGACCTTCCATTGGACGGTTATGTAGCTGCTACCGGCGCCAATTCCATCGGAGTGGAGTTTGTCGTAGCCAGTGTCACCACCGAAAATGGGGGCTTACCAGTAGGGCAGCAGGTGATCCAACTTGCCAACCAGCACATGAAATATATCAACCTCGCTGACCACGGCTACATCATATTGGATGTAAACCAGCAGCGAACCCAGGCCGATTATTATTTGATTGATGACATTGACAATCCCAATACCTATACAGACACGGAGGGACCGCACTATTTTGTGCGCAACACAGAAAGTCACCTGAACGATACCACTGCGGCCGCAGCTCCTTCGGCTTCCGTGATGGCGGTGATGCCTCCTAAGACACCACCGAATCTGGCCATCGGCAAAGAAGACGCCACCTCAGAACTTGCATTGCTGGGCTTGTACCCCAACCCAACCAATGCCAATGTGGTGGTCAACTTCTACCTCCATACCGGGGGCGAAGTGTCCCTGCGTCTCATGAATCTGAATGGCAAAGAGATTACCCGAAAGGACGTGGGGCGGAAGGCTCCCGGATTCTATTACGAGGAACTCATGCTGGAGAATGTTCCTGCCGGAATCTACCTGTTGAACGTAGCCACTCCGGAAGGATTTTCTACCCGCAGACTGGTCAAACGATAGCTTAAAAATTAGCCTCAAAGTCAGCCAGCAATTTGGTGACCTTTTTCGTCGTCTCATCGCGAAGGAATTTCCAACCCTTATCGTTGAGGTATTTGTGCTTTTGCTGCGGCTGTAAATTGACCAATGGACCTCCCGGAGGGACATCGCCACCACCCAGGTGGTTGAAATGATCCAGGTGCAAGGCGGCTTGTCCATCTTTTACATGTACCTGCACCGAGAACTGCACCTTCCCGAATTCGATCATTTTCCCTTCTACCGAACCTTTTGCCTTGATTTTAAAGTTTTCCGAGGAATAAAGGGTAGAATAAGACTCCTGGACATTGAGTTGAGGAAGGGACTCTGGATAATGATTTTTGAACCAGTCATGGGCAGAGGCCAACAGGACTTCTTTAGGTGTTCCGGGCCGGGCAGCCTTGGCTTTGAATGACCCCTGTGGCTGTTGCGGTGCTGCATACTGATTCGGTGGGGTATGTGCTGCTCTTCTTTCTGCGCTTTTTCGGGAACTGCGCACGATTACCAGGACAATGGCTACGATTCCCAAAATAACCAGGAGCGCAATGCCGATCATGGTAAGGAAAATACAATTGCAGGCTTCATCACAATCGTTCTTGCAGGCACCGTTGTTGCAATTGCAGTTTCTGCAGCAGTCTCCACATTCGCAGCCACCGCCACCGCCTCCACAGTCACAACAGTTGCCGCCGCCGCCACCACAGTCACAGCCCCCCATTGAATTGTCACCGTTGGGGAGCCAGTCGGGATGCAGATCACCGAAGCGATTGAGAAAGTCAGGATCTACATGGGTGAACCAATCGGCCCGGGCATGCAGAAAGCTGGGAAACAGCAAGGCCAGTAAACCGACCACTCCGAGAGCAGCAACCGTTCTCCACCTGGGACTACGCTTTCGTATCTTTTCCCCTCCCCAATCATCGATCACATTGTTAAAGAATTGCCAACGGGTAGCGAATTTGATCTTGCGCTTCGGCTTCTTTTCGCTGGCAGTGGTACAACTCTTGACTTCTTCGAGCGACAAACCCAGCTGCTTTTCCAGATTCTCTTCGATTCGGCTCCGGAAAATAATGATTTCATTCTTGTCGAGGGTGAGTGCTTCCTGGCTCTCCATCATGAACCGACCTGTACGCAGAATCAGGTCCTGCATCTTCCCCCGAATAACTTCAGGCATTTCCCGGTCCTTCTTCTCAATGGCGGTGCCGTAAGCAACCCGTATAGGATTGAATTCCCCCTTTTTTATGTCTTTTTCATAGTCGCGAAAGGCATCCAGCAGGTAAATCAGTTTCCCAAAGTCTTTCCCCAGAAGCCCCATTTTTTCCGCTTCATCTTCCCTACCGGCTGCAATGGCCCCCTGTCGGAAAATCATCCCGGTGATCTGAGAAGTTGCCTCCGCCAGATGATGGAGATATGGATTGCCCCTCAGTTTACTTTCTTCTTTTTCCCGACTTGCATGTATCCTGAGCCATTTGTCGACTTTCTCAAGGTCCAATCCCCAGGCCCGGAGCTGTTCTTCCGCTTGCTCTACCCGGGGCGACATCATCTTATTGGCCGTTCTCCATAGAAATCCCCCCTTGTCTTCTACATTGTCCCGCAGTTTGATGCCCGTAAAAAGGACGTTTACCGAGGCTGCATACTGTAAGGAAAAGGGGAGATCTGTCTCTTTTGGCAGTCGAAAGCAGTTGTAAGACAGCAAAGCGGGCGACCATTCCTGGTGGTAATTGACTTTTCCCTCGCCCAGCAAGGTCAGCAATTCAGAAAGGTAGATGGCATCGTAGTTCAGACTCAGGCGGGAAGTTTGCCCATACATTCGCCCCATGGCTTTGCAAACACCGCAATAGTGCATACGTTGGTGCTGTTTGGGGAGGGCGGCAGGCGATTTGCCCTTGAATTGCATGAGTCCGAACATAGCAAAGAAGATTTAGTGGTTGTGTCGATTAGGAGGCCCTTTTCCGTTGGGAAAGCTTATTTTTGTAAAGGTAAATTAAGAGGAATATGAATCGAACACAAGCCTTGAGCACTGTACCCCAATACTTTCATACCTACATCAGGCAGGTTGAAGAGGGTGATATCCTGGAGATATTGCAGGCCCAGGTCGGGGAAATCCGGAATTTTTTTCAGGCCATTCCGGTTGACAAATGGGACTATGCCTACGCCGATGGGAAATGGACACTCAAGGAAGTTTTGGGTCATATATTGGATACGGAGCGGATTTTTGGTTACCGGGCGCTGCGGTTTTCCCGGAAAGATGCCACTGATCTCCCCGGTTTTGATGAGAATGATTTTGTCACCCATGGAAATTTCCAGCACCGAACCCCGGAAAGTCTGATCGAAGAATTTGACCTCCTCAGGCGTTCCAATTTGTTGATGCTGGAAAATCTCCCCTCAGATGGATTGGAGCGGCTAGGTACCGCAAACTCCCTTTTGGTCAGTGTGGGTGCCATTGCCTGGATACTTGCTGGTCATCCGGTCCACCATATCGGGGTGATTCGGGAACGGTATCTGTGAGGGTTGTTCCAGTCCTACTGGACAACCAATCGCTCAATGCCCTGGAACGCACCAGACCTGATGCGCAGCAGGTAGGTCCCGGAAATGAGGTTTTGCCAGTTGCTTTGCCATTCCTGAATCCCATACTCATTGGGGAATTCCTCTGCCACCACCTGTTGTCCTTTCAAATCAAAGACCTCCAGTTGGATGGTTGCTCCGGACATTTCCTTCAGGACGATCCTGCGGTTTCCCGTTCCTGGGTTGGGGTAGCTGTAAAAAGAGGCCTGGCGAGATGCTGTCTTCAGGAGAATGACCTCTGAATAACTTTCCATCCCTTCCGTATCCACCCGGCGAACCCGGTAAAAAGTTTGCCCGGCAAAGGGGTTCGGATCAGTCGATCGGTAGTCGTTTACTGCATCCGAATTCCCAATTGCCGGGACTTGTATCACCGCGCTGGAAGTTGGCCCTGATGCGGATGTTGGCGAGGTCAAAGGTGGCACCGGGAACCAGCAGGTCCATTCCGATGGGGCCGCCGCAACCGTTGGTAATGTAGGCCACTCCGGCAGGTGCAACCGTTGCCGGATTGATCGAGGTGCCATTGGGACCCTTGGTGGCAGTCATCAGGGTAGCCGTCGAGTTAAAGTCAAATTGACTCACTGTCTGGGCCTGGGGGCGACTACAAATCAGCAGGAGAAAGAACAAAAAAATCCAACTTGAGCGCAGGTAGTAATTCGGGGTTTCTATGTGAGCCATGCCATAAATGATAAAATTTACTGGCACCAAATAGCTTTACAGAACGGCTTTAAGGGTTCCTCTTTTCTCTATGTATAAGATGCGGGTTTTTGTTGGTTGAGTCAAGGGGGCTGTAAGGGATCGGTCGAAATAATAATTTTTGTTTGAAATGCAGGAATGCATTAAGTTTGCTGTCCGTAAATTTCAGCCCGGGTGGCGGAATTGGTAGACGCGCTAGATTCAAAATCTGGTATCTTCGGATGTGAGGGTTCGAGTCCCTCCCCGGGTACAAAGCCCAAGGTTTCAAAAAGCCTTGGGCTTTTTTGATTCAATATTCTCTCATGGAGATATTACTTCTGGAGTCTCTTCATTTCCTGATCAATATGCCTTTGTAGCACCTCCACACTGGGCAATTGAATCAAGTATTGCTGAACAAATAGATTCTCATCCATATTTGCTGTTGCATACTTAACCAGAGCATGATCTTTTTCCGCAACCAAGAGAATTCCAACGGGGGGATTATCATTTGGTTCACACACTTCTTCCTTGAAATAATTGAGATACGTGTTTAACTGACCAATATCTCCATGGGTAAAAGCTCCAATTTTAAGTTCGATTAGAACATGGCATTTTAGGATTCTGTGGTAAAAGCATAAGTCCACAAAGTAGTAGGTTTCACCAATTAAGATTCTCTTTTGCCGCCCCTCCAGGCAGAAACCATTTCCAAGTTCCATAATGAAATCTTGCAAGTGATTAAGAAGTGATGTTTCTAAATCTGCCTCCTCTAATGTCTCGGCCGATTTGATCTCCAGGAAGTCAAGGGAGTAAGTCTGTGAATGTTTGGGCCACTGACCCAAGAATCTGTGGATACCTATGATAGAACTGCCTACACCTTGAAAGTTCCGGTGCGGTCAGACCTTTTATCTTCAGTTGATTTGACAAATTGGTTAAAAGATGATCCCCATAAGAAGCTCTATCGGCACCGTTTTGCTCGAACTCAACGATATACATTCCAATCACCCAATTCCGAATAGTCAAAGCTTGATTGACCGAACGATTCGCATAACCTTGAAGGTATTGGTGAACCTCGGAAATGGATTGAATGAGGGAATCGAAGTTCTTCATTTATGACAGATGGATAGCAGTTTAATCATGCTCTGCTGGAAAATTACTAAAACCTAAAGAAGCATTAAAGCTCAACTTTTGAAGATAATCAGCAATAGGTACTATTGCCCCTTCACCACATCCCCAAATCCTCCTCCAAGGTGTCTATGGTGTCGAACTTCTCCCCCTCCCAGTGTACAAAGCCCAAGGTTTCAAAAAGCCTTGGGCTTTTTTGATTCAATTTTCTCCTTAATAGAACCTACTTACATATTCTTATCTGGATATTGACGCATGTCAAAAACTCTAAGGACATATCTAACTTCCCCTTCAGCCCTAAAGGTGATTTTGTAATGTCCTTTGAAAATCTTGAAGTACTCCTTTCCCAAATGGGAAAATTGTTGATCGGCTACTTTAACATCATCCCCGCCATTCAATCATCCGCTTTCCCAATTCTTCATGGGAGACCACATTTCCTTTTGCGATATCATCCTCAGCAGCAAGAATCATCTGATCCATTTCATTCTGTAAGGAATGATCTCTGTATTTCAATAGTCTTTTGAACAGATCGATAAGAAGTGGGTTCTGAACTTTGTCCAGTTCGGTCTTTATCCAGTTAATCTCAGCTTGAATATTCATCTGCATATATTCTTATACGATTATAATCAAATTGTGATTGGTCCCATTTAGGCATTTTCACCTTTAGCAAAACCAATTGAGATGAATTCCCCTCACCACAGCCCCAAATCCTCCTCTATCCTGTCCGAACTCCGCACCCTCCGGTGTACAAAAGCTGCTTTAGAGCAGCTTTTTATTTTAATATCCTGTTGGTGAGGTGCTTACGGGTTCGATTCCCGGTTGGGGAACGGAACGGATAGATGGTTCCCAATCAAATGTTGGATGGAAACCAGATTGACAGTTATGCATTCCCATTTTCGAGGTTGGACAAGGAAACCCTGGCTTAGAAAGCCTGCTTAGGGATGAGGCTGTTCCATAAGTTTGCATCCTCTTTTCTGTATCAATTTTCCACAAATAATCTTTCGGACTGACCTTCTTCAAGTAGCAATTTAACATTACGGACCATGCTAAATTGGCTATTTAGGTCACTTGGAATGTCTGAACTAAAACACCCCAAAGAATCTTCGGGGTGTTTTAGTTCAGATGTACTTATGATACAGCGACTTCTTTTTATCCAATAGAGCCAAAACCCTACAACTACTGAACCACCAACTTCTTAAGGTAGCGACTTCCATTGATCTCAATGCCAATGAAATAAAGGCCTTTAGAAAGGTCTCCGATATCTATTTGGCCATAGTTGGCCTCGATCCTTTGCACCCTGATGATGGCTCCCTGGAGATTGGTGATAAACACTTCTTTCTCTGGGGAGAGGAAATCTTCTGAGAATTCAACCTTGACAAAGGATTGGGCGGGATTGGGATATACTTTGAAATCTCCTGCAGAAACGGGGGCCACGCTAAGGGTGGGGTTCAGCAAATTGACCTGGGTCGAATTGAACACTTCCCTGTTTCCCCTGGCCCCGACAAACTTGGGATCGTTGCCTTCAAGATCATGTACCAGGGCGGCGACCAGGTAAACATGGTCGGCTTCGTAATCGGTGGACAAGGTAAACTGGAATTGTTGGCTGATGACGGAGTTGGGAGCCACAAAGTTGGGGACGATGCCCGGGGTGCCAAATGGTCCCGAATCAATGTATTCCCGCAGGACATGCCGATGCACAAATCCTGCAATAGGACTCCCGAGGCCTTCATAAGGATGCCCGGGGGTGCTGCTGTAATTGTTGGCCTGGTCCCAACCCCAGCCAGAGCCGACAAGGCTATCTTCCAATACCATCAGCACAATGCGGTTGTTTCCGGCAGAATAGTCCGAATAGTTGACGTCAACGGTAGCATTGACCTCTCGCGTTTGCGAATTATAGGTAGGGGTAATGCTCAGGCTTGCCGGAGAAAAGGCCTGGAGTTCTGAGGCTACCCGGGCCGCCCAAACTCCACGGTTCAGGTCTTCCTTTTTATAATCGCCCGAAGAGAACTGTTTTCGGTTAACGAGGCCGCGGGGATACTCACTGGCCGAAAATGCAATGCGGAGGGAGTCTTGAAATGCCATTGCATCCTCATCGTGGACCTCTATGGGAATAAATGTATTCGGGTAATCGTCCAGGATCTCCTGAATATACACCGATCCATCCGGGCAGTAGCCACACCATGCACCGGTAAATTTCTCCAACAACACATTTTTGGGAGAACCGGTATTGTTAATATTGGTCAGGTATTTCGTAATGGTATCATTGCAGGAGCGTTCATCTGGAATTCCATTGACATTGCCTGGCCAGACCTTCAGGGTCAACTGTTGTCCGGTGGCACCGGAAACCGTGAGCGGGATGGAATGGGTAAAGTTATCAAGTCCGTCATTGTCCCTGATATTGACTCCGCTGATGGTGCTGGTAAATACCTGACCACCATTGATACTGTAATTGATGTCATAGGAGGTAACAGTTTGGTTTCCCCGGTTCCGGATTGTTCCCTTCAGGGTATGTGTCCCATTGGCCAGGTGGTTGTCAATTTCCACTTTGATCACGGCCAGATCACGTTCGATCGCACCATTGTACTGGAACACGTAGATGATATCGTCGGCATCATCGAACGGGGCGAGCTGGGGAAAGCTGATGTTTGGGCTACCAGAGACCTGGGTGCCCAAGGATCCATTGCTATTTTGACACCCAATGGTTCCTGAGGCTGAACTTCCGATATAAGATTGGATCCTGACCTCAAAATCACCGCAGGATTCAAACAGCCTGAGATGGAAGGACAACTCGTCCGATGGATTAAGGATAAAGGGGTGGTTGTACCAGGTGATTTCATGAACTCGGTTGGGAGCACGTCCCCAGGTTTTCATTGAGGTCTGGTAATGCCAGTCAAAATCGTCCCAGAATGCAAAAATACTGTTGTTGGGAGCGCCTGGGTTGGGTAAGGTCAGGTTGGCACCGATACTGTTTCCGGCGCTTCCAAAAGTGATGTAGCCATTTTCACTGAGGTAATAATCTGTTACGGGGTTTCCATAAAAATACCAAGTGAAAGGCAGGTCGTATTTAGCAGACATGACCGTGTTGTTATTGGCTGTTGTCCAGTCAAAATTATAAGGATAGGCACCGGACCAGAAATCATCCGAATCGTCCCCCAGAGATTGGTAGACGGTATAACTTTGTGCCAACAGGGTAGAGCATATAAGAAGGAGAAATGCGGGAGTGAAAATGAGGTATTTGATCTTCATGAAAGAAGATAGCCCTTGAAAGAATTGTTAACGTTAACTTGCTTAGGCCAACCAGAATTTTGTCTTGGCAAAGGCATCTGGACTGCTCAAAAGGTCCAGGTGAGAGGTCTCATAGGTGATCCAGGTATGTTCCGGCGGGAAGTGCAGGTCTTTGCCCGGGTCCGAGTGTTGGCCCAAGGCACTTTTTACATCCACAAGCCGATCTCCCACCCAGCGTGCAGAGCCTTTCACTTTGGCTTTTCCGACCACGGCAGCAATGCTGTAGCATGCGACCGACTCAGGTAGGGGAATGGTTTTTCTACGGTCTCCCTGGAGCTGGAACCTGTCGCGGTCTTGCCAGTCTTCGTCGATGAGATTGCCATATCTCAGGTCGGTGACCCCAGAACTCCTGATCTTGCCCAGTCTTGCAATGGGCTTGGTATGGTGAATGGCCCCCAGAATGACATCCACGTAATTGCCCATCCGCTCCAAACGTGCACCGTGGTGGGGCGTACCCAAGAAAACCAATTTTTTGAGGGACTTTATCCAGGTGTTCCCTTGTTGCTGGCCATAATGCACCGCACTTCGGGTGACCAAACCGCCCATGCTGTGGGCAAGAATGGCCACTTCTTCCACCGGTACCGGCCAGTTCAGGACCAGATCCTCCAGTTTTGCATTGAGGTCCTGGCCATTGAAAGAAATGTGGCGACCACTGTTGAAATGCAGGTAAACCGGGGTTTGCCCCAATTCTTCGGCCAATGCTGTACCGTGATTGTGCTCCTGACGTGTCCATTGCAGATCGTTGAGGCAGGAACCGTGTACCATCAGGAGAATTTTGCCAGTGACGGTTGGATAAGATCCTGCAATGCTTTTGGGATCAGGGAGGATTGTCTTTCCCTGGTACCGGAATTGCATCTTGATCTCCAGCGGATTGTCCTTTTCTTCCAATTGATCACCGATGATACCGTTCAGGACAGAACGCATCGTCTCCCTTTCTTTGGTCGTGGCACTTTCGCCTGGAAGCGGAGGTAAGTAGCTGAATATCCTCTCCATTCCTCCCCCGATCATTCTGGCACCCCCTTTAACACTCTTGTAAGTAAACCCGGCGATATTGAAGACCAGACGTTGAATGGGCGATGCAGGCAGAAAAGGAGGATAGACAATTTGCTTGTGCATCCCTTCTACCACGTCCGTGACCCCTATGGTGGCCTCCGTGAGCAAACGGGCGATGCCCTGGAGATCTGAGCTTGTATTGATTTTATCGGGCATGGATCTTTTTTTGAAAAAGGAATTTCACTGGATTGAGGTGGCAAGATAGGTCAGTGGGTTAAAACCCACAATTCCACTTCTTCTGATTCCCGCCAATGCAGCTTCCTGGTTGTCTTCTTTGAAGCCGGTTTTACCTTTTTTTTGAGCATGGTCTCGAACTTGAACCGACCTCCTTCTTTCAACTCCGTTTCGATCGGATGGTTCTGAGGGTCTTTCGTTATTTGCCCCAGGTTCGAAAAGAGAAGAACAAGTTTCCCCTCCAGAAGCAGGTGCTGTTTTGCCACCTCGAAAAATTCGGGAAGGAGGCTCGGATGGTAGTAGATCGCCTCGTCCAGTCTGTCCAGATCCTTTGAAACCGGGAGCCAATCGCTGAATGATCCTTTGGTCCCAATGTATCACCAAATAATCCAAGATCTCTTCAATGTCCTGAAGAGCATCCTTGGTCCAAACCTCTATCAAAATCCTATAAGTTGTATTTGGATTTCAACCGAGCATGGACCTCTTCTCCTGCAATTACTTCCCCATTCGCCACTTGTTGCAATGCATGCTCCAACCCTTCCAATTCTTGTTTAGAAATATTATGGCTTACGGAAGTCCCTTCAGAGGAGAGTTGTTCAAGTTGGCTGATCATCTTCATATCCTGAAGTTCGATCAGCCATTGAATCAAGGCCATTTACCATAACCCCGATTCTCTGATCTGAAAACCTTCCGTCTTGATGTATAAATATATCCATCAATTGGAAGAGAGAATTGTGAAGCTTTAAATCGCAGGTTGGTGGCATTTTCTTTCCCAAAAAGGTCCGCTCAGTTTTGAAGGATCATGATTCGGGTGTCAGAGCCGTCAGGGGTCTCCAGCCGATAAAAATAGACACCGGAATTCACCCTTTCGCTGGTGGAATTGGTCCCGTTCCAGGTGAGGACATGGGCTCCTGCTGCCATGGGCTTGTCCACCAAAGTGGTGACAAGGTGGCCCTGGCAATCGAAAACTCTGAGTTTGACATGCCCTTGTTTCCGAAGGCCAAACCGGAAAGAAGTTTGGGAATGGAAGGGATTGGGATAGTTTGATTGGAGCGTGAAAGTTGGCGTCTCCAGATCATCAAATTCATCAATTCCAACTACTCCGCTGACCAAGCCGTTTATGTCGTACCGATTGAAAAATTGCCATATTTCTTCAGAGGCGTTGATATCAAAATTGGTGTTTGCCTGTCCACTGGTCGATCCGGGCCAGGTGTGTCCACCGCCAATGACTTTGAAATGTTCGACAGTGACTCCCTGATCACCTAAACCGTAGACAATGTGCTCGACCGTACTGCCATCATTTGGATCAATGTCCGGGACTTGGGCAATGCTGGGAATTGTGTCGCAATTGTTGAAGTCCACCCAGAAGTCCAGAACATCTTCCACTGAATAGTTAATGGCATTGCCGTTGTAGGACACAAGAAAGTCCGTGGTTCCATGAATTTGAAGGAAAGGCATAGGATGGAGCGGGTTGGAGCTGTCTAACATATTCTGGGTCATGGTGCCCGATACCGAAGCAATGGCAGCGATTTGGTTACTGATCTGACCTGCCAGGTGGATGCTGAAGAAACCGCCCAAAGATTTTCCAGTGGAATAAATCCGGTCACGATCGATGTTATAGTCGACGGCGATGGAATCTATCATGGCCACTGTGAATCCAATGTCATCGGCGGCTGAAGAGTCTCCTTGAATGTTCCAGGCGGCCGGTCCTAAGTTGGATACCCCTTGAGGATGGGCAATGATAAACCCGGCGGTATCCGCAATGGGACGAAAATCGTGATCTTCCATTTGCCCTTGTGCGGTTCCGCCCATACCATGAAAACTAAAAACCAAGGGTACAGTATCGGAACTAGAATAAGATGCCGGCACGTACAGGATGTACTCCCGCTGCAAACCGTCGTGGTAGATGCTTGTACTTAGGGTTTGCTGGGCCAGGAGATTGGGAAAAGGTAGGCAACAGAGAAGTGTATAAATAAGAAAGCTTCTTTTCATTTCTACCGGGTTTGGTCACTGATGATTCAAAATCAAAGCTATTCCAAATCACCCATCAAAGGAATTAACAAAAGATAATTAATGGAGCGACCGCTCTCTAATGGAAGCCCAAAGGTCCAAATAATGGTTATATTTAAGCATTAATATGTACGCCAAAAAGGGACTGAGTGATGAAACTAGGAATTATGCTCGCATTGGTTCGAAATGTGAGCATCCAAAAAGTTATAAAAGGAGAAATTCTAATCCCTGTGGGTTCCACCGATAACAATGTCTTCTTTATCCGAAAAGGGTTGGTCCGGAGCTATATGATCAATGAAAAAGCAGAGGAAATCACCTTTCAACTTTACCCGGAGTACAGTTTATTCGGAAATGTGCATTCCGTCTTATTAAATGAACCCTCGAAATTTTCCTATCAGGCATTGGAGAATTGCAAGGTCTATATGGTTGACTATAATTCCTATAGGGGAATGGTGGCAAAAAACCCACAGTTATTGGAGATCAGCCAGACCTATTTAGGTCGAAATGTTTTGAAAAGTGCTTTCCAGCGGATCGAATCCTTTGTCTTTCTGTCTCCCGAGGAACGGTATAAAAAATTTGCAAAGAATCACCCAAATGTCATCGAACGTACACCTGATAAATACATTGCGAATGTACTGGGAATCACTCCGGTCTCTTTGAGTAGGATCAGAAATCGGATTGCCTCCCAAAAGTGAAGGTCCCTGCCCCCTTTCTTAACATTTGTTAATTCCCTTTGTTCGTTCGGTAGAGGAACTGGGAGAAGCCCGGAATCCGATCAGTGAAACACAACGTCAAAAATTAATGCCTATCTCGGCATGTCGCGTGAAAACCTAAGTGGTTTTATACAAGCGCTTTCAACCATTCCTTGAAAGGACTTACTTTTAGGCGGCTTACAATGGGTTCCTTTTCAGGCCTAACGTTGAGTTCCAAAATTACTTTTCGGTTGAAATAGTCTTGAAAGGACTCAATGGCTTTTCGGTTTACCAGCATCTGGCGGTTGATTCTAAAAAAGTCCTTGGGGTCGCAAACGGATTCGATGTAATCTAGCTTTTTGTGAAATGGGTATTTTTGTCCATTGAAAGCTTGAAGGTAAACTTTTTCATCCTTGATGTAAAAGACAGCTATATCTTCGGCTTTGACCACCAATGTTTTGTCTTTGAACTGGGCGAGGAAGTTTCGCTGGTATTCAATCTTTTCCGCGGTCTTAAATTGAAGCGGTGTAGTGTTTTTGGTGTGAAGGAAACCGATCAGTTGTTGGTATTTTTCCAATGCAGCTTGGATCTCCTCCGCCTTGAAGGGTTTCAACAAATAGTCTATACCATTGTTCTTGATGGCTTTCATTGCATATTCGTCATAAGCAGTGCAGAAAACAATTGGGGTCACAACGTCGATATGTTTGAAAATTTCAAAGCTATAGCCGTCAGCCAATTTTATGTCAAGAAACAGCAAGTCCAGGTGGCTTTGAAACTTTGCGAGGAATTGCACTGCATCTACGATGGTCTCAAGTTTTTCCACCACCATGAAGTCCCTTGATGCCTCGATCATCTCCTGCAATAGATCAGCAGTATGCTTTTCGTCTTCGATGATTAAAACATTCATTTAGAGTTGATTAGCCACATTTTTACGCTGAAGGAGGTCTCGCAGGATTCAATTACCACTCCTTCAATAACATTAAGAATTTGGTACCTTTTTCTGAGGATATCCAATCCGACACCTGAAGTTTTTTCCGGAGACAGCTTGGGTTGAAGATTGTTTTTGACTTCGATATAACCATCAAGGGTAGTCCGAACATCGATCTTCAAGGGCATTTTTGAAGTCATGCTGTTGTGCTTGAAGCAGTTTTCGACGACGCTCTGCAAAGCCAGAGTAGGGATTTGATATTGGCCGTAGCGTGGATCGATTTCTTCCAAGTTGGTTATCAAAGCCTTGTCATTCCTGTTTTTCATCAGAAACAAATAGGACTCCAAAACCTTCAGCTCCTCTTCCAGGGGCAAGGTGGTATCTTTGTTGTACTTCAGCAGTTGCCTGTAAAAATCAGACAACCCGATGATGAACTTTTCAGAATTTTCATGGTTTTGCCTTACCATCGACCGAAGGGTATTGAGCGCATTGAAGAAGAAATGGGGATCCATTTGGGATCGCAACTCTTTCAACTGGGTTTTGAGGTTCTCTGTTTTGAGTTGCTGTCTTTCCACCATTAGCTTGGTGATTTGTTCTTGGGTTGAAAGGGTATGTTGGATAACGAGAATGATCAAGCTTGAAAAAGCGATTCGGATAAATACTCCCCAATTCAGCTCTCCACTAGCAGTTTGGCCATAAAGGATGAGCAAAGCGGTCAGCAAGCCGGTGAAGCAAATCACGATTGATAAAGCAACCCAACTCTGGTGCCTCAGTCTCCAATGTTTCACAACCAGAATGCCATGCCACATCACATAAAGCAAAAGGGCCGAGAGGAACCACTTTAGTAGGCGGTTGGAACCTTCGGATTCTATCTGTGGGGTAATAATACTCAGTAGAGGCATCAAGGCTGCAAGCCCCAATGGCAATATGGTCTTTAATCTGCGGTATGATTTACCCATTGAATCTGGTGCCGAACTTATCCTTTTGGCGTTTTTACAAGTTTTGAATTGAAAAGAATCTTGAAAATGGCTGGTACAAAAATCAAGAGAATGATGGTCCCAAACAATAGCCCGAATATGATACTGATGGCCATGGGTGACCAAAGTTGCCCCCCACCGGTCCAAAGTGGAATCATTCCACAGGAAGTGGTCAATGTGGTCAGGAGGATCGGACTGAACCGGTGGTTGGCTGCCGATTTTATACTTTCCACCAAACCGTGGCCTGCTTCCATCTCCACTCCTATCTTGTCCACCAAAACGATGGCATCGTTGATGATGATTCCAGCGAGGGAGATGACACCAAGGAATGCCGTAAAGCTGAAGACAGATCCTGCTCCCAAAAGCCCCCCCGTCACACCGACCATGACCAAAGGGATGGCCAGCAATATGATACCTGCCTTTCGAATGGAATTGAATTGAATCACCAGCAGTAGAATGATAATAAAGAATGAGAGGGGCAGATTGAGCAGAATCGCTCCCATGGCATCGTTGCTTCCTTCAGCGTCCCCGCCAAATTCATAGTCGATTCCGGCGGTCCAACTTGCTGACTCTGCCTTCATCATGGGGCGAACCACCTCTTCCATCATGCTGCTGGCCAAGTACCCATCTTCCACGCCAAGTTGAATGGTGATGTTGCGTTTCAAGTCTCTGCGCAGGATTTTGGAGTATTGCCAAGGCATTTCGATTTCGGCAACCTGGGACAAGGGACTGCTTTTTCCGGTGCTCTGCGAAAAAATATTTAGGTTTTCAATGTTGGCATAGGACAATTGCTCACTTCCTTCCTGTCTCATGGTAATCGGAATTCCTTTGTCTCCTTCACGGAATTCTCCCACCTCAAAGCCGTTCAGTGAAGTCAGCAATGAAAGGGCTACGTCCTGGTTGGTCAGTCCGGTTCGACTCAACTTGTTGTCGTCGATGTTGATGTAAACCTTCTTGATGCGAGGACCCCAATCGTCGGTGACGTTGGTGGCGCCTGGCGTTTGGATCAACTTTACTTTGATGCGTTCGGCAATGCTGAAAAGTTCATCTTGATCCTGACCGGCAATTCGAATTTCAATTGGTGCGGCTGCCCCTCCGGAACCTACCAAAGGACCGATCTTGATTTCTGCATCATAAATGTGCTTGCTGACAAATTCCCTCAGTTCTTCAATGGTTTGGCTGTTTGCCTCCTTCGAAGTTGTATTCAATAGCATATGGGCATAGGATGAATTGGGTTCACCCGCGAAATAGCCCAAATCGTAAGCCTCTGGGCCTTTTCCGATGTAGGAGGACCAACTGATGACCCCTTCTGTACGGTCCCCTTGAACCCGGAGACTGTCTTGCATGAATCGCTCAATGAGAGCTATGTTGGCGTCGGTCGTTTCGATCTTGGTGCCAAGCGGAAAGTTGACATCCACCACCACCAGGTTTCTGTCATTGGGAGGCATGAATATGCTGGGCACGAAAGCAAAGCCGAACATGGCGAAGACAAAAAGGCCGACCACCACCGCAGTGGTGAGCCAGGTTTTATTCAGGGCCAAGCCAAGGAATTTGTTGTAGGAATCCCTGAATCTGTCAAAAATGGTGCTCATCTCAGCCTCGCCCTCCTTCACTTTCAAAAGCTGGGTCGCAAAAAGTGGAATGATGGTGAAAGCAAATAGCCATGAAGAGAGCAAAGCTATGGTGATGACCATAAAAATATTTCCCATCATTTCGCCCATTGGACCTTTGGCCAAATAAAAGGAGAGGAAAGCAGCACAGGTTGTCAAAGAGGAAATCAAGAGTGGGGTCATGAATTCTTTCGCCGAGTTGACCGCCGCTTCAAACTTGGATTGTCCTTCCTGAAGTTTTTCCAACAGCGATTCCACCATAACAATCCCATTGTCCACCAGGAGCCCAAGGGCCATGATCAAGGAAGCAAGTGTCACCTGGTTCAATCCCACCCCAAATAGCCCCATCAATAGAAAAGTCATCACAATGGTGCCCGGAATCAGACTTGCAATGATGACTCCTGCCCGCCATCCTAGAATGAAGAGGACCACCAAGAGTACGATAACAATGCTTTGAACCAAGTTACCGATGAATACCTCAATCTTTTTCTGTACTTCCTCGTCTTGTGAGGCAATTCGAACGGCATCGATCCCGATGGGCAGCTTGTTTGTATTGTAATCGGCAATGACCTTGTCCACATCCTTTCCCAAATCGATGAGGTTTGCATTTTCTTTGAGCGAAAGGTACAAGGCCAGGGAGGGATTCCCGTTTATTCTAACGATGGATTCTTTGGGCGTTACATAACCCCTTGAAACTTTGGTGATGTCTCCCAAGCGTACCGTTTCACCTTTGATGCCAAGGGGTACAATGAGATTTTTAACCGCTTCCAAGGATTCAAAGTTTCCGGATGATTCCAGGATTATACGTTCTTCCCCTAAATTTACCTGTCCGGATGGAATGATGATATTGCTGCTGGAAATCGTGTTCTGCAGTTGTGCTGCTGTTAGGCCAACCTGAGCAAGTTTCGCATCGTTGTATTCGACATAGATTCGCTCATCAACCGTTCCCCCAATGATGACCTTGGCTGCATCGTCGAGTGCTATCAGGTCATTTCTCAAATCTTCTGCATAACTTCTCAATTCCTTGTATGCAAAACTGTCGGATTCAAGTCCGACAAAAATACCATACACCACGCCGATGTCTTCATCGTCCAAGGTCGGCCCCATTATTCCGTCGGGCAGGTCCTTCCTGATGTTGTCAATTTTTCTCCTGGCCAAGTCCCAAACCGATTGAAGGCGGCTTTCCGGCACATCGTCTTGAACAACCATTTTGACAATGGAAACTCCGGTTCTGTTAGTGCTCGAAATGGTTTTTACCTCAGGAATTTCTTGCAGGGTCTTTTCGATTTTATCGCTGATCAAAGCCTCCACCCGTTCTGGGCTTGCACCGGGAAACTGTGTTACAATGGTTGCAAGTCGCACTGTAAAGGGAGGCATGCTGTCCCGCGACAAATTGCTGTACTCAATGAGTCCCATGATCACAATGACCACCAAAGACAGAAGGGTAACGCGGTTGAACTTTAAAGCTATTCCGGTGAGGTTCATTTGGAGTCCTTTTGAAGTCGTACTTTTTTTCCATCAAACAAGGACGAAAGTCCCGCTGTCGCCACCAGTTCTCCATCCCGCAAACCTTCTTTGACTTGGAAACCAAAGTCGGAAATCTCTCCCAGGACTACCTGTGTCTTTTTGACTTCATAGACTCCGTCCTGGCCACTTGGGATGAGCCGATAGACAAAATTCCCCTCCATGCCACTTCCGACAGATTTTATAGGGGCCAAGATTTCGTTTGACGATTGATTTGAGAAGGAACCACCCTCAAACCTTACCTCAGCAGCCATGCCGGGAATAATTTCTTGTTTTGGATTGACAATTTTCAAAACGACGGGATAAGTCGTTGAATTTCCAGTGGCAAATGAAATCTCCGATACCACTGCCTCAAAGGTTTGGTCGGGCAGAGAAGGCAAGCTGATTTCCGCAGCCTGGCCATTCTTCAGTTTGCCGATCACAGTTTCGGGGACCCCCACCTGAACTTCCGGGGAGGCGAAGGAACTAACAGTTGCGATGACTGATCCAGCATTGACCAACTCGTTTGCCTCCTTCAGTATGCGGGTGACCACCCCATTAATTGGAGAGACCAATCTGGTATAATTGACTTGGTTGTTGGCTGCTTGCAATTGTTGGTGCGAGGTGGAGACCTGCGAATTGGCAGCCCTGATCTGGGACATTGCCGCATCGTATTGCGCTTGGGCCGCATCCAATCCGGCTTTGGCCTGCTGGTATTCGCTTAGGGACAAGCTGTTGTTTTCGTACAGCTTGGATACCCTGTCATAGGTTGCTTGGGCATTGATGAGCTGTGATTCGGCAGCCTTGGCATTGGCTTCGGCACTTTGTTTGTTGGCAATGGCTCCTTCTTTCTGTGCCACTGCCTGGTTACTTTGGATGGTGTAGTCCGAAGGTTCGATGGCTGCGATCAGCACGCCTATGTCAACTTTGTCACCCAGCTTCACATTGACTGAACTGAGGATTCCCGCGACTTTAAAACTCAAGTCCACCTCGTTTTCTGAGAGGATGGAACCCGAGAAGGTATAATTCTCATTGCCTTGGGTGGTCCCTATTTCGGCAAATTTTACCTGACGAATAGGCTCTTTTGTTTCGCTCTCATCGTTCCCGCAGGAAGACAGAAGCAAAACAATAAGTGCCAAGAATGCATAGAATCGCATGTTCATTGTGATTTGAAGTTGGAAAACCGTTGGATGAAATCTGACCTGTTCTCTTGGGTGTCAATCAGGAAATAGTAGCCAAAGGAGCGTTGCAAGGCGAAATAGTTGATGATGAATTGATACTGGGCGTTGGTGGCATTGATTTGAGAGCCCAGTAAGGAATTTTGGGCATCTACAAGGGTAATGATGTCCACCTGGCCCGATCGGTAAAAATCCTGGACTATTTTCACATTTTTCCCTGCTTCCTCGGCTGCCTTTTCGGTCAGTCTCATATTGTTCACGGAGGCATTCACCAATTGCACATTTGACCGTATCTGCAATTCAAGTAAGTTTTTCAATTCCCTCCTTTGGTCTTCCAGTTGGAACATGCCCACCTGCGTTTTTTCTTTTTCCAGCTTTCTGGAGGCTCCCGAAAAAACGGGGAATGACAAATTCATTGCAGCATTCCAACTGGGGTTAATCGTGGGCTCGAAACCGGGAATTGGCGGGGGTTCACCTGGATTCACCGTTTCTATGGGGTACTCATAGTTTGCCCCAAAACCAAGAGTGGGGATGTAAAATGCACGTTTATTGGACTTCAACAACCGCTGTTGGGCAGAAAGTGCCAGGTTAATTTGTTTGATTTCTGGGAGGTTGTTGAATGCTTCAGCAACTAAAAAGTCAGACAGCTGGATCAGAGCAGCTTCATTTGGGATCAAGCTGAATAGAAACCCATTGACTTCTGAGGTTAGATTTTCGATGTTTTCGGAGTCCTGAATGGAAAAGGGCTCTCCGATGGGTCTGTTCAGGCTTTCGTTCAAACTGTATCCGGCCGCTTTGAGTTGTGCATTGGTCTCGTACAAATCTGATTTGGCCAAATTCAGTTCTGTATTCCACCTGTATACATCACTGACTCCGCTGTACCCCACTTTTTCCTTGTTGGTTGCGATACTAAGATTTTGATTGATCGCCTTGATGTTGTTGTTCTGAAGCTCTGCTATGGACTGAACTTGCAGATAGTTGAAATATCGCTGAACAACTTCCAGTACTACGTCAAGTTGAGATTGGTTCTGTGCTTCTTGTTGGCTTTCGTTCAGCAATTTTTGGATTGCGATGTTTGCCATGGCGGGTTCCGACAAAATCAGTTGGGTGAAGGAAGCTCCAGCAGTCCAGTTGAAATCCCCAACCATGCCAAAAGAATTGTTCACTGTGTTTTGATCCAAAAAAATACCGTCTGTTTCCGCTTTTAGTTGAGGTAGGTAATTGCTACGTGCCAAGCCAACATCCTTGCGGCTGATTTGTGTCTGTTTGGCTGCTATCTGATAGCCAATGTTGTTTTTGAGGGCTTCGGCAATGACAGTGGCGAGGTTAAGTACATTTCCTGGAGGAGGGCTGTTGATATTGATTAGCATGGCCTTGTCCAGCAATTGCCAGTCGGGATACTTCCCGATTCGGTTCACAGTCTGCATATTGACCACCAGGTTTTTGGAAAACGTTTCTATGCCCACCGGAAAGTCCTTCGGATTTTTCCCTTCTATGATTTTCTCTACGTTCAGTGCGATTCTTCTTGGAATCTGCTTGAGGTTCTCGCCAACCGAAAAAGAAGCGTAGGCGCCCAAGCCAAGCATGGGCATGTCAATCAGGGTAAAAGAAGGCAGTTTTCGTTGGTTGATTTCGTCGAAAAACAGCTTGATTTCATCAGGGGAATAGGCGGTGCTGGTGGACATGACATACACCCCTTCGATATCATTTGGGATTTTGGGAATGGTCTGAAGTAGGTCTTGTTCCAGACTCAGCCACTGCGCTTGAACCGCATCTTTGTTCGCAAGGAGGTTTTCCAAGCCAATATCTTTCGCTGAAAGGTGTTGGGGAGTGAGGATGGCCAATTTCTCGCATTGGCAAATTTGCTTCAGGACATCAAGACCAGCTTCAAAGTTAAATGGAGAATTGATGTAGGTAAAGTTGGATACATTGCTGAATTCCTTGTTTTGGTTCTCTGCATCTAAAAGTTGAACCGCCGCAATAGTAGGAATGGGGTAAGAGGATTGTTCTGTCAAAATGTTGCTGGAAAGAATCCCCACCCCAATAAGCACATCTGCTTGATTTTGGGAATAGACCCTTTGGATTTTGTTCTTTAGGTCCTCTATGGTTCCATCGCCATAGAGCTTGGAGTACCTCAAATCTATGCGCGAGCCCAATAGTGCCTCAATTTCATTCTGGATTGCTTCTTCGAAAAATTGATTCTCTGTTTCCGGAATATCAGAGACAATGGCTATTCTGAATGCTTGTTGTCCCTTCGCGTTTGTTACCAGGAATGAGAAAACAAATAAGAATATGTACTTCATTGGAATTGATTTGATGTGGAACGGCTTCAATAAAACCTAAATCCAAGGGACAATCCGATATTGAAAGACTGTATGGAAGGCTGGTAATCGCTTGTGACAACTACATTGTCCGTCGTGGTGGTGATATCTTTGATGTTCACAAGTCCTCCGCTAAAGGTAAAAGTCGGCAAGAGTGAAAGGCGCTTTCCCAAATCCCTTCTGAGCCCTATCCCGATTTCATATCCCAAACCCATCCCAGTATGCCTGCTTCTTTCAAACTTGTTTGTAATGAGCGCATTGGGGGCATCGATTTGAATTCCTGGATTGGAGGCCAACATAGGCCCCAGGCCCATCCGTGGGATAAAGCTAAATTTGGATCCGATGTCTACCCTGTATGCCAGGCCCAAGAGGAAGGAGAATGCCCTCCAATTTTCAGAACTTCCTGTTAGCACCAAGTCTGGATTGTCCGTTTTGAGCGTTTCGATGATATCTTCCACTTCAGTCCCAAACGTTTGATACCTAAAAACACCCGTCAAGGTAGTTCGTCCGCTTTCATCAGTGGGGGTACCCGAAAAAAGATCAAAGCGCCGACCATTTTTGGCAAAACCTGCTTTGGGATTGGAAATGTCGGTATCCCTGAAATCTCCGATGGAAAAACTCGTGCCGAAGGCCGCGCCAAAATAGAATTTGGGTTTTTGCTGTTCTTGCGCACTCGCTTGGTAAGGTGTAGCTAAGTAGCATGCAATGGCCACAATAATCACCTGTATGGGCTTTGCCATTTTTCTCTATTGTTGTTCCTGTTTGGTTTTTCTGATATCGAATTTTCTCAATCTGTACTCCAGTATCCGGGCCCCAATGATGCCCAATGTTGCCAGTCC
>CAYGRE010000067.1:4568-36612 GCA_964352215.1 uncultured Bacteroidia bacterium | reverse complement strand
AAGCGTTTAGCTGTGACCCACTGATCTCAATCAATCCTTAAGTAGATGTAAAGCTGCCTTCGCAAGAGGGCAGCTTTCATTTTTTGGATACACCTGAGTATCTGCAATAGCTATTTTTGGGTTGTATTTTCCGGGTGAACCGATTTGGGTCAAAAGGTACAGGCTCCCAGGGAGTTCCTGTCAGGTTTGATAGTCCAGACGCTAAGTATGCGCGGGTAGCATGGCGAACGGTTTTAAACCTGCACTGTCAACCTTGAAAGATACACGTCGCCCATCTTCGCCTTGGGAGGCGCGACCGAGCGGGTGGTAAGCCGTAAACCTGCGGATATCAAGGCGAACGGCTGAGGGTATTAAGGGTGAACGGCTGCGGGTATCAAGGCGGAAATTTGCAGGGTAATACCCTCAAACATGATAGTAATACTATTATCAACTACAGTTTTATTAGCGTATCCCTTGGGCCTATCTGTTTGTAACAGAGCGGGTGACAGGCCGCGTCCGAGAGGCTTGCCACCCGCAGGCGGTAGGAGTAATCCTTTCAGAACTGATAATCGTACTTCGAGGCTCTGCGCCGACCTTCCCGAACAATCCTACAATCCCAACTGTATTCCCAGCTTCAAACCACCGTAATACGCCTTTAAGCATTTTCCAGGGAATAGGTAATTTCAGACAAATTGGTTATTATACTATCAATCAATCAGTAGACAGAACGCGTATGTTTAAGCTAATTTTACTTTTATCCTGTATTCCTCTGTTTTCATTTTATGTGTCAGGTCAAAACCTCTTGCCCAATCCCGGCTTTGAGACTTATTCTACCTGCCCGAACTCTTTGGGAGATGTCAACGGGCACGTCGGCTCCTGGACACGCTCCAACACCGCAACCCCTGACTATGGCAATTGTGGGTTCAGTGGCAATTCCGCCATTCGGTTTGGTCCCCGAACCGGAGCAGGTGCGATTGGGATGTGGGGTGGTGCCAGCCATCCCTCTTGTGCCAGTTCCGCCTATTCGGAGCCAATTACCGCCAACCTGTCCTCTCCGATGGTAGCAGGCCAGACCTACGATGTATCCATGGCCATTCGGGTTGATGGCATTGGTAGCTCCACCGCCAGCCCCAACAATTGTGTCGATATGGGGATGTATTTTTTCAATTCTGCCAGCCCTCCAGCCGCCAATGGCTGGTGCTGTTACAGCGTGACACCCCAATGGGTTGTCTCTGGCAGTTCCATCGCGCAGGGAACCTACCAGCTGTTTTCTGGCACCATTACCGCCACCGGAAACTTTAACCGGGTAATCATTGGTGCATTTTGCAACAGCAATACGACCACAAGCGGTTGTGGAACTTACAGCTCAGCCCGTATGTATTTCAACCTCGATGACGTTTCCGCTCAGCAGGTTGTAATTCTTGATGAGGCAACATTGCAATTGCATGGAAACTCATTTACCAACTTCAATTCGCTCAGCTGGGAATTTCCCGAATCTGCCGCTTTCGATCAGATCACCCTGGAACGAAGCGCGGATGGGGAACTCTTTGAGACTATCTATGAGTCCAATATCCTGACGGGGAACCATCAATATCAACATACAGATTTGGACCGTTACGAGGGGGTAAACTACTACAGGCTGACGGCAATCGACGCCAATGGCCAGGCCTACTATTCGAATATGCTCCGTCTTGAAAATGGGGCACCGCAAAATCCAAGCGACAGCCAACTGCATTTTGCCTATGATCAGACCACAGAACAACTTCGGTTCTCTGTGGATGCCGATCAGGGAAGCTCATTTTCCCTCGAATTGATTGATTTGTCGGGTCGGGTAATCGATGCGTTTCACTGGGACAAAGGGCCGGGGATACAGCATTTTAATGTCTCTGTGAATGGGCTTGCCAATGGCATGTACCTGCTTCGCCTGCGTTCCGCTTCACAGGGTAAGATTTGGCAGAATAAGTTCCTGAAATACTGATCGGATTCAATTCCAGAATTGCAGACCATTACATCAGTAAAACCCGCTTCCTGAACATTCTTAAAAAAGAGTATTGAAGAATTTGCGATCTTCAGGTCAATTCTGATTGGAAACGCATGCAAGATATACTAGACCTGTACCATCTGGAAGCCTTGGATATCAGGCAAATGGATGGCTATGGCTCAATCAATTACCAAATAGAGACTGAAGAAGGCCTTCTGGTCATCAAACATTACAAAGAGCCTGAAGAATTCCCAATCCTGAGGGAGGAAATTGCTCTACTCAACGAGTTGGCACCTCAACTCCCCTTTCTAACTCCTTGTGCACCGGTTCCCCTCAAGGAACTTCCGGACGGAACACTCACCAGACTCTACCACTATATTGAGGGCCAGCTACTGGGGAAAGCGGTACAGACGGATGAATTGTTGACCAATTTTGGCCGGTCGGCAGGTCTGCTCAGTCAGGCATTGGCGGGCAGGCGGGGGCTGGCCATTGAAGCCAGGAAATTGATCTGGGACCAACAATACTGCCTGATGAACCGGTCAAAGGTTCGATACATACGTTCCGCCACCCACCGCAAATGGGTAGATTATTTCCTGGACCAGTTTGCTGAGCACGTGGCCCCCATTCAATACACCCTTCGCCATTCCATCATCCACGGTGACCTCAACGAGCAGAATGTCCTGGTGGAGAATGATGCTGTGGTTGGGTTCATCGACTTTGGGGATTTGTGCTATTCGCCACTGGTAAATGAAATCGCGGTGGCTATGGCTTATTCCAGTCTCATGAACAAGCAGACTCCGCTGGAGAAGATCGAAAAGATTCTGGCTGCCTACCATGAGGTGTTTCCGCTGCTGCCGGAGGAAGTCGATTTGCTCTACTACCTGATTCCGGTCCGTTTGTGCGTCTCGGTGGTCAATTCTTCCGAAACCCAGGCTTTGGAAACCGATACTGAATACATTGTCCAAAATCAACAAGATGCCTGGGATATTCTGGAGCAATGGGTAGGATTCAATCCTGTTGGGCTTAGCAATCGTTTCCGAAAGCGGTTGGGAATGGAATCTTTGGGAGTGGCTGCGTCAATCCTGGAAAAACGGCAGGCTATGCTTGCCCCCTCGTTGAGCCTGAGCTATAAAAAGCCCGTTCAGATGTACCGGGCCGCCTTCCAATATATGTTTGACCCTTCAGGCAATACCTATCTGGATGCCTACAACAATATTCCTCAGGTGGGCCACTGTCACCCTCGTATTTCCCAGGTGATCTCCTCCCAGGTACGCAAGCTCAATACCAATACGCGGTACCTCTATCAGGAATTAACTGATTATACGGAAAAACTTCTGAGTCACTTCCCTCCTGTCCTGAACAAGGTTTTTCTGGTGAATTCCGGGTCCGAAGCCGGTGACCTTGCTTTGCGTATCGCCCGCCATTTTACTCAGCGAAAGGGAGTTGCCGTCTTGGAAAATGGCTATCATGGTCATTCATCGGCTACCATTGAGGCAAGCGCCTACAAATTCGAGGGCAAAGGCGGTTCCGGCCCAAAGGAGCATATCCTCAGGCTCTCTCTTCCAAAACTGTACCAAGGAGAATTCACCTCGGCATCTGAATATGTAGAGGATGCCAAAAAGCGGATTGAATCGTATGGTCTGGCCCGGAATTACGATCCAGATGCCAACCCTCATTGGCCAGCGGCTTTGATCGCAGAACCGGTCTCCGGCTGTGGCGGTCAGGTTCCGCTGGCACCAGGTTATCTCAATGGGCTGAAGCCCTTTTTGGAAGCCAACGGCATCCTTACCATCATGGATGAAGTACAGACCGGCTTCGGCCGGTTGGGGGACCACTTCTGGGGATTCCAGATGCTGGGCATTGTACCTGACCTCGTGGTCCTGGGCAAGCCCATGGGCAATGGACACCCGATGGGAGCAGTTGTGACCACAGAAGCCATCGCAGAGGCCTTTGCGAATGGGATGGAGTTCTTCAGCTCTTTTGGCGGGAATCCTGTCTCCTGTGCAGTCGGCCTTGAAGTCCTGAAAATCATCGAAGAAGAAGAATTGCAGGAAAATGCCAAGGTGGTTGGGGAGTATTACCGGGAGGAACTTCGGAAATTACAAGTCGAATACCCGGTTATTGGAGATGTCAGAGGTCATGGGCTCTTCATCGGGTTTGAATTCACCACTCCAAAAGGGCAACCAGATACAGAAACGGCACAGCGGGTCAAGGAAGAGATGAAGGAAAAGTACATTCTCCTGAGCACCGATGGCCCCTTTGACAATGTGATCAAGAGTAAGCCTCCCCTTTGCTTCACTAAGAAAAATGTAGATCAGGTGGTAAGTACCCTGCGTGAATGCCTGCAGCAACTATAGTGTTTTCCAGATAAAGTTGAACTCCAAATACGAAAAGCTTCCCTGGATCAATTGGGGGTTATTGACAAATCAAAATTGCCCTTACTCCACTGTACGACTCAAAAACCCTTTGACCCGGTTGTACCGCTTCACCAGAATCACCGTCTTGTCGGTATCCTGGGCAATCTGATAAGGGATATTGCCAAAGAAAAACTTCCGGAACCAGGGTTGACGGGTGGCTCCTACCACAATGGCATCAAAAGACTCTCCCGCCTTCACAATACCACCCACGATGCTATCAGCATCAATAATCTGCGTGCCCCCATTGGGAATTTCCTCCTCTTCAAGACGGACCTTCGCAGCATCTAACAGGGCTATAGTCTTCTTGCGCACATCATCGGTTGCTCCCTTGAGCACCACACTGGCTACAGTCACCGAACTGTCAGGAGTACGGGCCAGAGAAGCCGTATAGCCTTCAGCCTGCAAGGCGTGCTCACCACCCGCAGTCGGCAGGAAGTACTTCTTCGGCACTTTGTCACCGACCAATTTCACCAGCATCAAGTCGGTACGGGCATTTTTCACAACCGCATCCGCTACTTCTCCGAGAATCTTATCCGCAGTATTGGTATACCCTTTCCATCCCATCAGAATCAACCCACAGTTTCGGACCCTGGCCGTTTCCAGGATCGAGTTGGCAATCCTGCGACCGATCACCACCAAAGAAGTAAAGGGGATATCAAATTTGTTGGCATGTTCCTGTGCCAGCTCGAGAATATCACGCTGAGATTCAATATAAGAGTCTGTCGCAGCCGGGGACATCTGATCGGGAACCGTGATCACCCTCATAGCGATGATTTCACCATTCCGATCCCCTGCGATTTTAGCCGCCATTTCTATCAATTCAGGGACACTGTCCGGTCTTGCAACCGGGACCAGCACCTTAAAGGTAGCCTTGTCGTCCCGCGAAGTGCTTTTTTCATGCGCCACCTTCATCGCCTCTGGTGGTGCTTCGTCGTCATCCGTATCTACCTGAATGGGTGAAAGAAGCAGATAAACCAGAAATCCTACCAACAAGGTTGAGCCTGCCAGGACAACCGGCAGCACATGGCTCATCAACTGACCCAGCAGGAAGAGATTTGCTAAAATTCCTATTACCGGAAGCAAGGGAACCAAAGGGACTTTGAAGGGCCGCTTGATGTCCGGGTATTTCTTGCGGTGGATGATCAAAGCCAGGTTAACCAGGATCAAAACGGTGAGCAAAACCACGTCAGCGAAATGTGCAAGGCTTTCCAATTCAAGGATCAAGGAGAAAACGATGATGGTCGCACCTACCAGGATCAAAGCAGGAAGTGGGGTCCGGCTCTTGGGATGTATCTCTGCGAACTTACCGGGGAATTGCCCCAATTGGCTCATCGTCAAGGCTACTCTGGAGCCTGCCATGATCGAAGCATTGGAGGCAGAAATCATCGAAAACAAGCCACCGGCAATGATCACCATGGCCCCGGCCTTGCCCAGAAATTTCTGAGCCGCAGTTCCCATAGCCGCTTCTGTGTACTCTGTAAGGTCGGCAGCAATAATTACCAGGACCACCGCGGTATAGAGTAGGGTCACAACCCCCATCGAGATAAATATCGCCCGGGGAATGGTTTTGACGGGGTTCTTCACCTCACCAGCAGAGGCCGCGATCGCCGAAAATCCGAAAAATGTAATGAATACCAATCCTGCGGTACTACCAATTGCCACGATGTCTGTACTGAACTTCGCGTACAATTCGTCTGGATCTATATAGCTCATCCCCCCGACCACAAACCAGGCCAAAAGCAAAACTTTTGCCACCGTAACGATAATCTGAAACCTTCCACTTTCCTTGGTTCCTTTAGCATTCAGCATGATGAGCAATACCGTCGCCACCACACCGGCCGCCATCTCAAAGCGCGTATGCCATATAAACTCGATGAAATAGCTGGAAAAGCTGGCCAGGTAAAATGCACATGAGGAGGTGTATCCCAGAAAAAGAGCCCATCCGACGACAAATGAGAGTCCACGGGGGTATGTTTTCCGTGCGTAGAGGTAGCCTTCACCTGAACGGGGGTAAATGGAAACGAATTCGCAGTAGGTCAGAGCGGTAAACAAAGCTACAAAGGCAGCGATGAGAAATGAAAGTACCGCCGCTGAACCCACATTTCTGATGGCCAGTCCCGACAGGGTGAAGATACCAGCTGCAATCATGGTTCCAACACCAATGGCCAAGGCTGCGGTCAAGCCGAGATCACGGGTTAAATGGGTTTCTATCTTGACCGGGGGGTTCTTGCTTTCCGACATGGATAAGTATTGTCTTCTTTCCTGAGAGTGATTGATTTCTTCCAATGGTTAAGTAATAAAAAAAATCAGTCAATTGGTATGAATAATCAATAAACTATTTCCCGACCTGCGTTCAGGAACGTTCAGGAAGAACATATCCACTTTCTGAAAAGGGCCACCGGACAGCATAGGAAACCTGTCTGTCAATCCTGATATCTATTTGGGAGAAGCTTTAAAGATAGCATTCGTATATTGTCGTCTATGAGATAGCAGAGGAAATGCCATGACCATTTACCAAATACCTGGACTGGGTTTCGACCACAGGATCTTCCAACGTTTAGAGTTGGGAAAGGTTGAGCAAATGGATTGGGTTGATCCATTGAAAGGTGAAGACCTTGCTGCTTATGCTGCCAGACTGGCGGAGGGGATAAATGAATCTGATAACAATGTAATTATAGGGCATTCTTTGGGAGGCATTGTTGCCCAGGAAATTGCCCTAATCAAACCCATTCGCCAGATTATCCTGATCTCCAGTATTCGGTCCAGGCTTGAGCTCCCCCGTCAATTCAGGATCGTTCGTCCCATGGGATTACACAGGCTTTTCACCAAGGGAGCAACCCTTAAAACTGTCAAGTTCTGGGGCAAAGGCCATGATTATGTAACTGCGGAGGAACAGGCCCTTTTCAAATCCATGGTGGGAAAGCATTCAAATCTCTATTTGCAATGGGCCTTGAGAGAGTTGTCTGGCTGGAAAGGGATACAGCTTCCTGAGGGTACAAGTATTTGCCAAATCCACGGTGCGAAAGATAAGACCTTTCCGATCGGTCGAATCGTCCAGGCTGACCACGTCATCTCAGAGGCAGGACACTTTATGGTTTACAAGCACCCGGAGATATTGAATCCCATTCTGAAGAGAGAATTGTCCTCCTAAACTTATTCGATTCGTAGATTATCGTTTGGTTTTAGAACTCGACCGGAGCACCTGGGATAGACCCCTTTAGCCTTTCTGGTTTTCCAAGAGGGCGTTTTCGTTTGTGCGGGCCAGGTAGGCAAGTGCCCTGAAGCCGGGCATGAAGAAATAAGCCCCTCCCATCACATGGACGTGACGTTGCAGCCCTTGTACTTTCCGGCGCATCGGCAGGGCCGGTATGGTAAAGTCATGGGTTTGGGACTTGTTGCGTGAATCCTTGATCCCTAAAATAGGATCCGGGTCATCGTACATCCCTTCGAATTTCGTGTTGTCGTTCCAGGTATGTTGAATGAATTCGAATTGCCGGGAAATATTGGCATTGAAACAGATAAACTGAAGCCCACGGTCTTCTCCATCTTCAGCCGCATTCATCAAATGCCGGGGCTCAAGATCCGGTGCCAGTGGGGCACCAAATATACGCCCTCTTCTCAGGATTCGGTGCCTTTGAGAGATGCGCATAGACTTCTCTGGCTTCTTATGGATCGAATCCCGGGGATTGCTCCGCCGGATATGGGAACCAGCCGGGCAATGGAATCCTTCCAAATCCTTCGGCTGGTACCTGAAATTATTTTCATCACCGAGTTCTGGTTTGTCCTGATCGGGGGACAGGGTCACGGGGCAGCCTCCAGGCCAGCGCCCCACCATTTTAGCAGCGAGGTGGATGGCCTCCTCAGGACCGGCATTCGGATTTTCCCTTTTTACTGCTTCCTCCAGAAAATCCCAGAAGCGCTTGACCTCCTGACGCAATTGCCGAAACACCATGTACGATCCATTCTTTCCCAAATCCTGCATGCCCTTTATTCGGAACGATTCTGGTAGCAGGCCCTCTACATCCCTCCGGGCAGACACCAAAGGGGACTCAGGAAATTCACGGTAAGCATTCTTATAACCCAGGATAAATTCCCCGGCCGGGATGGCCGGATTTCCTTCGCTCCCCAATTTCTTAAGGCCTTCGACAATCGGCTGTGACAAACCATCCCGAAATCCAAAATGTTCCCGGTTGGAGGGATGATTCTCACCCGTCAACCGGATTCGCATTTTCAAACCACCTTTTTCAAAACCTTCTTCAAATTGCCTGGATACTGCAAGTACCTCTTTCTCACCCTCCGCAAAGACCATTAGTACCAGATGGACTGTACCGTTGTTAGGTCCTCCCCAGGCCCAATTTTCAGCGGCACTTTCTCCGAGATCACCCAGTAGCCGGGCCCGGTAAGGCGTCGCCATCCCCTGGATGAACTCGGGCCGGAATCCTTCTGAATGGTCCGGGGAAACCCCCAAGGCAACCAAACCCTCCCAGGTAAAAGCAATTTGGAGCCTGACACGGGGCGACTTGTCCCTGCCGTTGGCCAGCTTAGGTATCATTTCCCGCAGCCAGCGCCGCGTCTTCCCCGGGTCTCTGATGCCCAATATCAGATATGCTGCATTTGGCAACTCACTGTGGCTGCGCACCAGCAGGCCTTGGATATCTTCCAGTTCAAGTTGAGGAATTCCCATGCTCATTTCAATCTTTGTAACCAGGCGATAATTTCTGAGTGGCTCATCTGCGCCGTCAAGCCATTTCGGATCTCCGTATTGTTGTTGATGTTCTCCACCGTCAGGGTCTTGTAGGCACTGAACCAAACCTGGGTTTCGATCTGCTTGGAACGGACCCAGGCTTTGAAATCTGAAGAATTTCTCGAACCCTGGAAAATCAGCCGATTGGTGGGTGGAAAACCTTCCGTATTGCACCATACGCCGGTTAGCCCGGCGGAAGCACGGTCAATGAATTCACCCAGGTAACTCTCCCAGGACCCGTCAAAATTGCTGAAGAAAAGTAGGCGCTTTCCCCTGTCTATTATGGCCCAACGGGCAAAATGAATAGAAGGAATCCCCCCAAGATTTCCCCGGTTGAAATAAGTACGGGCCAGGAGGTTGATCACTGACAGAACGAACCTCAGGGTATTGGGCCGGAGCAATCCGGGTTTGATCTCCACCAAATGTGTGATCTGGTTTTGGATACGGAAATTCTCTCTTTCATATAGTTCGGCAAGGCGGTCGGCATCCTGGCTGGTGGGTTCAAACTCAGATAAATCTCTTTTCTCGTGTCGCCGTAGTCTCAAGTACCAAATGGCCAGGAGAAGCAGGGAAACGCCCATGGTTACCAGCATAAAAGTGGTCAAAAACAGGAAGCCAAGTACCAACAAGGCCAAGGATACAAGGCCAACACCTCCCCAAAAATAACCTCGATACTGGTAAAAAAATGGGTACCGTTGGATTTTCAGAAGGTTTGCGAAGCGCGGTTCTCCAGCTACCACTCCGACAATCTCGTCTCGTATTTCCTCAGGCGTCCGGTCGCTCCAATCCTGGGAGGGGTTGCTGGTTTGCAAATAATCCTGAATGAAATAACGCAACTCATTCTCCAGGTGAATCTGCTTCAGGGACCTACCGGTTGTACCTACATAGAAGGCAGCATTTCGGACCTGATGCCGCTTCAGGTAACGAACGACACTCAGTTGGTCAGGCTCCGCGGGAAATCCTTCACAATGGCGGTAAATTTCAATAATTCCCTGCATAGCCTCTTTCGAGAACTGCCACAGATGTTTCCTGGGATTTCCGTCAAAATTGGTGGAAAGTACGAGTTGATCGGGAATCGTAGTATCTCCCACCGTCTGGCCAGGTAGGATCGCCCATCGCATAAAATGTACTTTGCTCAGGGAATAGAAATCAATCAGCCCGTTGCCATCGATATCGGTACCAATTCGATTCAACAAGACACGCAAACCCTTCAATTTCCCTTTCAATACGGGGACTATTATGGTCACACCATGCTGTCGCATAGGATCATAGGATTATAAAAAGGTTGCGTCTAGCTAATCATCTGAAAACGAGCTTAAAGGTTGTAAAATTTATGTAGAAAATAAAATTTATGGATGAGATCAGGCCCAATCCAAAGCTGTATTGGCTTTGTCGAGTGCTCCCTGGTGATTGAAATAAGCAGTTAGCAAAGGCTTCAGTACCGCGAATTTAGCTGCATCAATTGCGCCAATATCTTCCAGACCGACCTGGGCGGCAGTTCCTTCCTTGAGGGCGACTGCGGCGTCGTGGGTGGAAGCTGTCTTAGCGCTGAGATCCGCCAATTGTTCCTCACTCATTCCGTCCCGTGGGGCGGGAACTGAACCAGAAGAAGAGATCGCTGCATTCAATTCTGCATAAGCGCCACCTGTTTGGGAACCGATCTTACAGAGTGCCACCCAGACTTCTTTGTCATGCCCCTCAATATAAGTTTCCCATTCACTGGCGGTAGCCCTTCCAACCCTCGCATTTCTCACATCGCGGGGATGGAGACCGTTGAAAACAGTTTGCAGATAGGTCAGGGTACCGTCACCCAGCTTTTCGGACAACATCCCGGAACTCCCTCGGGAAACACCCAGGTCCAAACCGACACTGGCCGGCCCTACGGTTCCGACAGGTGCACTGACGCTCAGCCCCATTCCTTTTCCGGCGGACGTTCTTCGGTATTGTAATTCATTGCCCTCGTTGGCATCGGAATAGACATAATTCCATTCAACAGCAAAGGAGCCAGAACCGGACAGGCCAACCGAGAGGTCGACCACGGATTTCATTTTGCCTTCAATGGTGGCTACTTCAGCGCCGAGGTAATCAGATATCGCCTTAACAATTCCTCCGAAATGGCCTTCGCTTTCTGCCGATGAAGCATCGGAAACGAGTGACTCTTCAGCAAAGCCGAAGCCACCATCTCCCCCACCGCTGGATGGCGTGGGGTCCATTCCCATCTTCTCGCGCATACCTTGTTCCCAACCCCCATAAACAGTGTCAGGGGCTTCGCTCGTATAAGAAGTGAAACTGGCAGACGCACTGCCACTTAAATCCAATTTGATATTCCAGTATTTTCCGTCATTGTCAGGATTCGCGTGGCCATCGATAATGGTCCGGGTAACGCTGACATTGATATTGCTTCCGGGAGAGATCGACACACTCTTGGTGGTTTGCTTCGCCTGCTTTTTGGTGTCCTGGCCTTCTTTGGAAAATGTCATCCACTTCTTCTCATAAGAACCGGAAACGCCCATTCCCAGGGCACTGGCCCCCAGAGAACCGGACACCGCAGTGCTGTCAACTTTGGTGGTTCCGTCTTCGGCCAAGCGTGACGTAGCAAGTACCTGCTCAGACTGCTCCGGATCGAGGGTATCTCCTACAAACTTCTGGGTATCGTCCAGGTTGGCAATGTCTTTGGATATGGCCGAAAATCTGTAAGCCATCACCGAGGCCCAGTGATCAGCGTCCATAAAGACCTCCGTCTTCCCCTTCATCAATTCTGCCCCTGCGCTGGCGCCGACCACACCGGCCAGATCCGCACTTCCCTTACCGTATACTCCAAATGAGTGCGATACCCGTAACTTCCGGTCATCCTGAAGGTTTGTGCTACCACTGTATTTGATGCCCCCCCCTACTTTGATCTCTGATCCTTTGCCCACACCGAAGGAAAAGTTGACACCAACGTCGATGCCAAAGGTTTTTGCACCGACGCCCGCCGCCGCCAGCGGCTCAATGCTCCGGCGAAGCCGGGCATAATTGGCCTCACTGATCACCAATTGATCAGTGACCTTCCCAATCTTCTTGGCGGTGCCGGATTTCTCTGCCCGGTCTTCCCGCATCGCGGTGCCATGCTCGGCCGCCTCTTCCCGGGACAAGCCCAGATAGGTACGGTCCATCTCCGCGATTTCCGCCTCAATTGCAGAAGGAATGCCATCGTCCAGCAGTGCTTGAACTGATTTCCGAATGGCCTTATAACGTGCCTCGGCGACATCTTTGCGCTTCCGCACTTCGGCAATCCGGGGCTCTATGGTAGCATCGGCTTTCTTGGCCGACTTAGATACTTTCTTCAATTTCTGAACGCCAAGTTCTGTGCGCAGTTCTTCTTTGGCACGGGTGGCCAGTACGTATTCGACCATGGCACTCTTCAATGCTTCCATCGCGTAGCCCGGACCATCGTCCTGGTGCAGGGAAAGTGGCTGATCCCCTTTGCCCTGGGCAGCCCTGGCTGCTGCAATCTCATCTTTGTCGATGACAACCGGGGCAGTAACGACCCCACCACCGAACTTCGTCCGGCCCTGTTCCAGCAAACCTTCCGCCTGGGTGCGCAGCAGCAGGGTCCCGGAACGCTCATCAATGATCTGACCAGACAATTCCCGTGCGTGTTCCCACAATTTGCCCGCATACTCCATATTTGCTGAGCTGGGACTTTCTGTCATCGCAGACAAAGCGGATTGGAAGTGACTCATCACTCCGTTAAAATCCGCGCGTAACCCCGCCAGCTTGACCATCATGTCTCCCCGCCCCTCTTCCAAACCATCAACCACACACCAAAACTTGCCGGGATTGCCACCTGAAATCAGCGCCGCCTCCAAAGCCTTGAAATCTTCTTGTTTTGCAGCACGCTCCTCCTCTGACCCTTGGTTGGAATTGGCAAACCAATTTCCGTATTCGCGATGGATCGCTTTCAGAACCAGGTCAAAGGTCTTTGCATCCTGCTGGGCTTTCTCATACATCTCTAAACTGGAAGTGTAGGTACTTCTGAACCAACTGAGACTCTCAACATCGGCACCCAATTCAGGATCTGGTCCCACGGATTCCGCAGCAACGCTGCTACCACCAGACCCCCCCCCCGAGTCGGAGGGCACTCCATGAGAGCCACTTTCCAATGGTGCAGATTCTACAGACATCCCGGAAACCTCTTCCGATTCTGAATCAGTCACTTCTCTTTGAATAGGTGCTGATGTAGTAGTGTAGGCATTTGCAACTTGCTGCAATTGCATCGCTTCCTCTACCTGGGGACTGCTATTGGCCGCCTCCTGCATCTTGCGCTGCACCAAGGCTTCGGGCCGGTTGTCCTGGAATAATGAATTCGTTTTGCTTTCGCTTTCGGGGCCAAGAAAACTACTCTCACTGGAGTTGCTCTTCTCCAGCCCTGCTTTGTCGTCGTGCGTGCTCATAAAAAATAATCCTGATGAATGATTTGATCCTAAAAAAATATGCTTCCAACCTAAACTAAACTCTTGCACAGAGCTACACATAAAGTAACAAAAATTAACGAATTCACCACGAAAAAACTACTTCAAAAAGCTGATGTGGTTATTGTATGCACAAATAAAACGGGGCATTGCACGCATATTTTCCGGGTCAAATAAATCTTACAATTCGCCCAGGATCAGGTGGTTAAAATTCACCGCCCCTACCAGCATGCCCGCTTCATCCACCACCGGCAAATTCAGGATCAGAAACTCCTGTTTTTTGACATATTGGAGCATTTCGCTGACAGTTCGGGTTGCTTCAATCCGTTTTGGTACAGGATTGAGCATATCCGACAGCTCGATTCCATTGAGGTTTCCCAATTTCTTCAGCAATGCTCTTCGGACATCGGCATTGGTCACCAGTCCGCCCAGTCGACCATCTGGATAACGAAAAAGGCAATAGCCCATTTTGTATTTTTCGATGGCTTCCAGGACTGGACCGACTTCTTTGTAGGGGAGCGTCAGAACCGGCAGGTCTTCGAGGTCGTACATGATATCTCCGACCAGAAGGTGATTGTCCCCCTTTTGTACCAACAGATTCAGAAAAGCCTTGGCCAGTGAGTTCGCCTTGACAAGGAAGGAACCTGAAACCGCGCAGAAAACTCCCATATTCCGCAGAACAAAAGATATCTCAGCATTGACTCCTCCATCTACATGGATTCTCTTCCCCGGATAAAGGCGCCGGAATTGTTGGATTCGGGTAAAATTGGCATGCCGGAACGTACCTCCGCTTTCGCCCGGAACGGTGGTCATGAAGAGGACGAAATCAGCGTAGTTCTCAAATTCTTCAAAGGCTTTCAAAGATGTGTCCGTCATCAGAGCCAGCCCAAAACTACACCCCAGATCAGGAAACTCAGGAACGCGCCCTTCCAGGTTTTCATACTGGAGGGTGACCATCTCGATGCCCAGGCGCTCAATCATCGGGTAGAACTTTTCCGGTTCCGGGGTGATGAGGTGGAGGTCGATCGGCATCTGCGAAACCTTCCGAATGTTGACCATCGCGTCTTCTACCGAAAGATCGTCTTTGCAGTCAATATGGATATAGTCGACACCGCAATCCTCAAGTTCGAGAACCAGGTCCTCCAGAGGGCGGTCTGGGTTGGAGAATACAGAGGCAGATATTTTCATCTTGGCTGGCTAAGTTAGGCTCCCCGAGGCAATCATTCAATTCTTTGCCGCAGAAGGATTTACCCTTGCAGTGTTTTTCTCAGTCTTTGAATAAATTGCGGGACATGACCTATGCAATTAACATCCAACTCGTATTCCCATTGCTGATGCTACTGCTCCACCTTACCGGATGTATTCCTTCCACCCAGGTTGACCATACTGATGAAAAAAACGTCAAAAAGGCCATGGGATGGGTTTGGGCAACTCAACCTCCAATGGAAGCAGGCAGCATCATCGAGCCGCGTTATGCGGAAAGTGCCCTCGGGCCGAATGGAAATATTTTCTACCTCACGACACTGGTGGATATGACTAGCAAGAAAAATCAACTTTATTTGTCCTGCCGAAACCCCAACGGAGTCGAATTGTGGAACCGTAATTTTCCGGGAATGGTCGTCGCCCAATCGCTCTCACTGGACTCCAATGGTGATTTATGGACTGCGGGTACATTCACGGGAGAGCTAAACCTGGATGGAAATCGACTTTCGGCGGGAGAAGAACCGACCTGGATGATGGCGAAGTTCAATCGCATCAATGGTAAATGTCAGTTTGCGTTAGGAGGAACCGGGCACCGCAGTTTTGTTTTTGGAAGAATGGATGCACGGGACCGATTCTGGATGGTTGGAAATCATGACGGGATGATACCAAAGAACCCAAGCGCGTGGATGAATGGCCGGCAAACCACAGGCTTCCTAGTTTGTTATGACCAAACCGGAAAACAACTTTGGACACGAGAACTGGATACCCAGGATTTTGTACGTGTGAGTCAGATGCGTCCTCTACCAGATGGGTCGATGGTATTGGGGGGAACCTTTGAAGAAAATCTCAAGATCGGAGATCAGGAATTACGCGCTGGTGCAGGCATGGAACAGGAAGGGTTCATCGCCAGCATCAACCCGGACGGAAGTACGCAGTGGATTAAACAGATCGGGAGCATTGATTCAGAATCCTATACCACCTCGGTCACGGATGGGGTGATCGATTTAATTCCGGATCAGAAAGGGGGGCTCTATGTCACCGGGAAACTGCATGACCGGATGGTTTTTGGTCGTGACAAATTGAAACTGGACAATTACGAGGAAGACTGCTACCTCGCATATATGGATAGTCTTGGTGAATTCAAATGGGGCCGACAAATCTCGGGGAATCATGCAGGTGGCAATTCGCTTACACAAGGTCCGGAAGGAAATGTATGGGTCTCCGGATTCTTCAATGGCCCCCTGACATTGGGTAAATATGAAGTAGAGGATACCATTGGCCACGACAACTGCTACATCGCTGAATTTACTCCAGAGGGAAAATACCTGCGACATACGATTTTGAGAGGTGGAAGTGCTATGGGGTATTTTCTGGTGCGCAACCTTCTGTATACCGGTGACCTGATTGTTGCCAGCGGACACAAGCCCCGAAAAGTAATGTTTGGGGATATTGAATTGCCTCGGGATTCGCGGTATTACAACGCATTTATTGCGGCATTTAGACCGTGAATTCTTTTGCTTGAAAAACTAACAATGGTTCAAAACTTATTAAGGCTGAAAAGGGATTCATTCCTTGTCAAGGATGAGCAAAATAGCCTTCGTGATCCTATTGAGAGTTAAGCCATGCCCATCGGAAGGTAGGTGCCCCATAACATTTTCTTCCTTTGATCTAATAAGTTGAGCCTTCAATTCAATTACCTTATTTCTCTGATGGGGAAGAAAATCCTCCAAAAGAGTAAGAGCATTATTTATTTCACTTTTACTGACAAATTCCCGAATTATTTTTTTTATCTCTTCTGGATCTTGACTTAGTTTCTTTTTTAGGGTATTTGTGCCTTCTCGAACAAAATAGTCGCCCCTTAATAGGATATGCTCTGTTGATCGATCTACTTTAATGGCAACCAACCTCTTACCCTCTATTTGCAATGAATATCTCCCAAGTACAGGATTAGGAGAGAGAAGGGACAGAGCTCTATCTATCATCTCTTCTATTCTAAATTCAGGACTGATCCCTACAGGCTCAGGATATCCCTGAACATCTGAAATACCAAAAACGAGATGTCCTCCCATATGATTTGCTAATCCGGAAACAATTCTAGCGATTTCATGGGGACCTGGGAGAATCGCACAGTAATCGTAAGTTTCACTTCTGGGTGATCTAATAAAAGAGACGATCTCGCTTTTGATATCCATTCATTGTTTTTAGATCGGGAATTTAATGATTTCTGCACACTTCAGGATGTGACCAAGGGTAATTCTTCTCACTCCTTTGAGATCATCCACCCACAATTCTGCTTGTGTATAATCAAGGGTGTCACGCTCGGAATCATAATAAATGATCACTTCACCCGAATATGCAGGTCTTACTACTATATGAATCTCCCTCCCTTTCTTGATAACCCCGGAAAGTACCGTTTTAGCCGAGGAGTCCATATTGTCAAGGTCATAGGCTTCTAAATTCTTAAGGTGAGCAATGATATTTGATTTAGCTTTTTCAATCATTGCCTGAGCAAAGAGGAACATTTCGGTGGTGGGAGTGGATTGGTGGGAAAACCGTGCCGCTAAATCGATGTCCTCCAAGGCCTTTTCCCACTCCTCAATCGACGTGATCCCTAAGCTGGAAACAATTTCCTGAGTTATTGGGAGCAGGCTAGCTTTGTTGGCTATACCTTGCTCTAACATATCTCTCAAATCAGTGATATCATCGGCACCATATTCTTCCATTAGGTCAGTCAACTGCTCCGCCCGATCCATGCTTTCTATTACCTCCTCCTCATTATACAATATGTATTTTCTATGAGAAAGGTCAGGAAATAAGGTCCTGGCCGATTCCTTATTATCTTTCATCCAGATCAGCAATTTTTTGAGGCCGCTTTGAAATTTATTCTTCAAGTCGGAGTTATTTGCGATTCGAGTCGCCTCGCTGGAAATTTCCTTTACAACATAGTTTTGATCTATAGAACCCTCTGGCTGGAAATCTTCCTCTACTTGGGGATGCATCAGTTTGGCTTGGATATCATCCCCCAGTAATCTTAAAATCTCCCTGAGTCCAGGAGAAATATTTCCCGCATCTTTTCTTAGGGCATTCTTCTTCTTGAAATTCCCTAATTGGTCTGGGAAAATTAGTTTGGAATTTACAATGCGGTCATAATTGGAAGCTTCATCCTTAATAAGGTGATAGTATTCGTTCAACCAATCATATATTTCTTCAACATCAAGTTGTGATTGTAATTTCTCAATGGTCCCTCTGCCTGCAATTGTATTTGCCAAGAAATCTGTTGAAAGTTTGCCACATTTTTCCCAAACCATTTCTTTCCAAATCTCAATATCTGATTCCTTTGGGATGACACCTGCAAAACCGTTGTTGAAGAGATCCCAGATTCTTTTCCGGTATTCCTTCTTGGAAGAACTTGGAAACAAAGCTAGGTAGTCTCCATTATTATCCAGAATAGAGATCAATTCTCCCGCGGCCTCTGTTTTCACAATTGGAATATGTAAAAGTCGCTTGCGAATAGGAGTAAGGATATTGGTATCGAACCAGATATCTTTTACCCACTTATAGTTGCTCGAAACTGGTTTAGTTTTGGCGAGTTCATGAAGGTTGTCCCATTTTTCTTTTGCAGCAATATTCAACATTGAGAAATACAACTCAATAGCATCATTGAGAATGGCTTTGTTTTCCTCCGCTTTGTGGGGGTCTCTTGTTGAGTTGGTCAACCAAATCCCATCTCTAGGATCGGTAGGGTTGAAATTAGGATTGTTTACAATCACCGGAAAAGGAAAATTCTCTGTACCAATCAAGGGGAAATCACAGAATAACCTTGGGGTGAGGTCATCAATGGGTAATATTTCAATACCTTGGTCGGTAACTGAAACCGGGATTGCAATCGAGGTATGACCTTTTTCCAAGATTGCCATTGTGAACTTCTCTACACTTCCCTCGGGTCCCATCTCTTCGATATAAATGGAAACGATATTTACTTCTTCAATATCGTTCCTGCCAAAAATGGTCAAATCATATGCATCAGTATTCCGGTAGACAATATTCTTGGGAGTCACAGCTACGTTCAGCAATTCATCCACAAAAACCATGGAATAGGGCAAGCATGCTTCCAAGTCTCTCAGGCCAGCTTCAGCCACTGAAAATGCCTGATCATCTTCCAGCGGATAGTGAAATTCGGTATTAAAATCTTCCTCATTATAGTCTCTGTATTCCGGAAGATCATCCAATATTTCCATTGATTCTTTTGCATGCTTGACCGAATCAATAAGCCCTTCAATGTGCAAAGGGCTGCGGTCTAGCATAACTTCAAACTTACGAGGACTTAACTCAGGTTCCTTTGCGACTCCAACTACTGTCACTTTTTCGGACAGCAGGTGCGTACTCAGAAATCCGGTCCCAAATTTTCCTGTGACAATGTTTTTTCCATCTTCTCCTTTCTTGCGATTCTTGGAGGAAACTTGTTCAATCAAAAAGCGAATATTCTCCGCGGAAAACGGTTTGCCATCGTGTCGAAAAACGATCTTTTCGATACCCTCATGATTTTGTTGGTCGATTTGAATTCGAACCCCATTATCATGGTGAACATCCTTTGCATTCTGGATCAACTCCCAGACCCACCGCCTGGGCGCTGTAGCAGCTTCTTCTACCTGTGACCGCAGCACAGTCATTTCCTTCTCGATTTTGGTAGCAATGTGACGATAGCGAGCCTTGTCATCTACCTCACGGAATTTGTCTTTGTAAGTTATTTTTTCAACTGTGGTTTTCATAATCTGTTGCAATTGGTGAAATGATGCTTTAGGAATTATATCGATACACATCAACAGAAATTAAAATTGGACTAGATTTAACTTTGGGATGGTATCAAATGCATCGTTTTATGAGGAGTTAGTTCCCTCAATAGGAAAAGATCAGGGATAATTGGGAAAAGAAGAATTGGTCTTCTTAACTTCTTATGTAATTGACTCTTACCAATGGTTGGAACCCGGCATCCTGGACTACTCTTTTGAAATCCGCTAGTTTCATCAGGAAGATTAAAGAATTAAAATCAGATAGGTTTTGGATATCGGTTACCCGTGGCACCATAATCCAAACACACACTCTTTTTATTTTTATATACGATCCCCCGATATTTATACCAGTTGATAGACTCTGCAATAATCTAACTGTGTTTATGGCTTGATCAATGACATAATTCAATTTTTGAGGCCCTCCTTTTTTTACAAAAAACATGGTCCTATCATTGTACAAGTCCATTTTTTCGACTTTATAGCGAGTCATCTTATTTTCAAACTGACTTGAGTGTTGCTTTCCATGAAAGCTATAATAGCCATCATAAACACACCTGCTTAACAAGTTGTCTTCAATACTACCTGAGGGAAAATCGTATTCTGATAAATGTTCCCAATCAATGGAATCTACAATTGTTTCCAAGTAAGTGATGTACGAGCGGTTAAACCGATGCCAATCTCCATCAATCAAGCAATAATTCTCATCATCTACATAATCCAATAGTTGACGAATCTTATAGGAACTACTTCTGTCACCTTCTTCAGCACTGATTCTTATATTGCCAAATTCAAGGATGGGGTTGAATCCCTGATCCTGAACATATCCTTTCAAATTTTCTAAGCTTAACTCTTCAAGCGGCCGTATTGTACTTGACTTTTGGTTCTTTAAATAGGCGGAGAATTGGTTAGAATGATGGAATACGAAATCAACTCCCGAAATCCCGAAATCTTCAAAATTAATGGATGCTGAATTATTCGAAACGAGTAGTTGAGCAATTCTTGAGTCCAACTCAGTTATCTTAATCTGATCGGTAACTTTTTCTGTTCTAGGGAGTACAAAAAGAGGCTCCGAAATCAGTACGGATTCAATATTTTGAATAAGGCTGGGCAAGAAACTCGGATCATGAGGAAGGTTGAACTGTGCTGATATTGCAAACTCAACAGAGTTTCCCCATTCATCCTTGTTAATAGAACGCGCCTTAATAAATCTAATTGACTCACCACTCTCAAATGAAAAAGGATTATTCTGTTGATATGAGGTAATTGTTTTACTTCTCAAGCTTTGAAAATGCTTTGAAGCCTTTTCCTTCAAATTTGCCTCATCAGCAATTCGTTCTGCTAACTCTAGTCCAAAGTCTTTCGCACAATGTTTCTGAATTGTGTGGAATGCCATACCAAGTGCCACTGCATAGCAAATTGAGGAGTTATGGATAAGCAAGACCCCAGATGGCATCCTGTTTCTGATCTCGGAAGGGTCAGGGATAAATGCTTGGTAAAGAATGGCCCATTTTGGAACAGAGATAATCTGAGGACCCAAATAAAAATCCATCTGAAATCCATTGATATTTTCTGATTGATTTGTTTGCTCAAATCCCTTCGCCTCAAGTGACTCTAACAAGGCCAATTTATTGTCTTCAGGAATTTTGTAAAGATTGTATTTGTTAGCCATTCAATTATTATTATGATGGCAAACTTGAACAAGTTTAATCGATTGAATAGTGTTTTATCTATTCTTACAGATGAATTAGTTCCATTAAACTATTCGAATAAGTATTGGCTCTTTACCCAAAAGACGGAAATCATTCCTAGCGGTTTATAGTGGTTTGAAGGTATTTCAGAAATTTAATTTAAGTAAGAATAGTTCCATCATAAGTTAGTATTAATCATATCCTAAAGAAATTTGTCAAACCCCAGAATTTTGAGTCAAAAAAACAATTCCAATTAGCTTCTCCCTACTTCTTCTTCTCAAGGAACTTGATCTCAACCCTACGATTTCGGGCACGGTTGTCCTCGCTGTCATTGGGAAAAATCGGAGATTCCTCTCCCCTCCCATTTGCATAAACCCGGGATGCCTTGATCCCTTTCTGAGCCAGGTAGGTCGAAACGGACCCGGCCCGGGCCTGAGATAATTTCAAATTGTAAGTCTCGGCCCCCTGGTCATCGGTATGGCCAGTGATGTCAATCACCAATTCTGGATTTCGCTCCAAATGGGCCGCCAGGGTATCCAGCAAAGGCAGGGCTTCAGAAGCCAATTCCGCCTCATCGAAGGCAAATAGAAAATGCTCTAATACAAGTGTATCACCCGCCTTCCAGTCCACTACCGGGATTGTATCCATCACTACCAATACCGGATCGGGCAGTTCATCCCCTGGCCTTTTATTCAAAAACAGATTGGGATTGTCCGCATCGGCAATGATCTGTAGGGAAATACCGTCAGCACATTCAGAAATAGGTGAATTTATTGCTGTGAGGGATACATCGTCCACATAGTAATAACAAGCTTCCTGGAAATGCCCGTGCGGTGCAACCGATTCTCTTTCCAAAACCATTTTGGAGTCGTCATTCTTCCGGTAATTGCCAATCGTAAGTACCTGTTCTCCCCCATTGGCCATGAACAATGCGCTCACTTTGGTCCATTCCTTCCTGTCATTGAGGAGTTGGTTCTGATAGGTCAAAAATACGAGTCGGGGGTCATCGGAAGGCACCTCAGAAGGAATCCGGTCCACAGATCTGGCCGGTAACATTTGCAAATCATAAAGCGCCCCAACGCTGATATCCGAGAGGCTGACCCACATGCTGAGACAATAAGCTTTTCCCCTCTTTAGCGGATCCTTTAATTTCATCGAAATGAACTCCCGGTAATCGCCGTTCTTGGGGAGGTAGCACCAAAAACCACTGTAGGCTTCTCCACTGTGTGGTTCCTGGCTTCCGACTTCATTGTTGGGAACCCCGGCGGTACCGCGGCCACACCGGTGAAAAAAATCCGGGGTATTTTCGAGCACCCGCCACCCGACACATTTATTCATCTCTTCGCGGGCCTCCGGGCAACTATACTTCATTTCAAATCCCGGATTAGGGATATAGTTGTACACGTCCTGCAAGGGGTCTCCGGAAAAATATTCTTTTTTACAGCCTTCAGGTGAATCGTATGCATAGAGGCCGAAATCATCTAAGAAGGTATAGCCTTTTCCATTCAAATTTCCGAAATACCCAACCAGCAGGTATTCTTCCCCACCTGAAGCCACATAACTGGAGGACATCAGGGTCCAATCTGCACTATTCCGGGCCGGGGTGAATTCCGGAGCGAGGGCCTGGCTTTGGTCATCAATGGGCCCCCAATCACTTTGAGAATGCGCCTTTTCCCGGAACAAGACCTTCATAGCTTGAAGTTGATACCCTTTGTCACTGGGAGGAGAAGCGAAAAACCGGAGACAATAACGCTTCCCGGCTTCCAGCGGTGCCAGTAGCTTCACCTGTAGATACTCAATCTCTTGTTCCCCGGCATAGATGCCGGCATAAGCATCCCCTTCGATCAGTCTCTGGTGGCTGAAAAAATTATTGGGAATTCCCACCGTTCTGGCATCCCGGGTATAGCATATATTGAAATAGTCAGGCGTGCCGCCGTTGGGAGAGTTCCAATCGTCCACCAGTTCGATTTGCCCCAAGCCCTTGGGGCATTTTCTGGCCGATTCAAACCCTGGGTTGGGAATGAGGTTCTCGGGAAGTGTTTCAACAATGGAGGACGGAATGGACATCAGGTTCTCGGGAGGGATTTCAGCATGGACTGAAAACCCAGAGAGTAATATAAAGAATAAGAGCCAAGTTCGCATAGGGATGTTCGCGGTAAAGGGTTACCCTTTACCTAATTTGTTCGGGTAACAAATTCCTTCAAATTTAATCCATCCATTGGATTTTGATCCATCCATTCGAATTACGAATTTAACCAAAGGTATTAAGGATCATTTTATGAAGTCATATTCCTGGAAGCCCATCATCTTCTGCTTGTTCCTTTGGCTCCCCTACTCCGGACAGTCCCAAAGCCCAGGAATTTTTCTGGAACTGGGTGGTTCTGCTGGCTTCGCTTCGCTCAATTTTGAACGCTCCTTCCTAACCAAGAAAAACCTCGACTTAAAATGGCGGGTCGGTTTCTCGACATTACCGATAGACAAGAACAATGGTATTTCATTGATATTCCCAGTCCTGGCGGAAGTTCTTGTAGGAAAAGGGGCACACAAATTTGAAGGGGGACTAGGCCAGACCTTTACGGTTTCCACCCAGGGGAATATCTTCCTGTTGATGCCGGCCGTGATCGGCTACCGCTACCAACCTCCGGACAAACGTATTTTTTTCCGGGCCAGCTATACGCCGATCATTTCCTACCTGCTTAATTTTCAATATCAAAACTGGGGAGGGCTATCCATTGGCTACCGATTCAATTAAATATTTGCTGCTCTGCATACTTGCTGCTTCCCTCCTGGGGTGCAATAAGAAGAAGCTTTTCGACGGACCCAATTCCTTCACGGATGGTTTCGAATCCTATTCAAAGTTGGGAGATTTACTTCCCGATGGTGACAGTCTCTGGTCACTCACACAGATCACCCTGGACGAAAATTCCATTGTCATTGACAGCAGCTTTGCCCACACTGGTTCCAAGTCACTGAAATTTGTGGGGAATGGCTCTGAGGGGGACAAGCTTTCTAAATGTAGCATCATAAAGCAGAAGATGGCTTTTTGGGCAGGTGAAACCGTTTATTACAGTGTATGGTACTATCTGGAAGGTGGTGCTGAAGCAGATTGGCTGTTCCTACTCGATCTTGAAGAACAGGTGCAGATAGGGGCTGGTCCCGGGATGCGGATTGCAGTCGTAGGTGATTCAGCATTGTTGGTCGAACATAAGTACCCCAATCCGAACATCGAGCAATCCCCGGGCAATGTCATGGTTTTCCCACGCGATCAATGGGTGCATATCGAATTTGAAGCTTTGCTTTCCCAGAAGAAAAAGGGATACGTCAAAGTTTGGCAGGATGGGCAGTTGATCCTGGAGCAAAATGAATGGCAAACCCTCCCGAAGGATGTCCTTACTGGTTTGCAAGGTACCAAGGGCATGTACAGCAGCTTTGAAATTGGGCTTTCTGCGAACCCCGGACCGAATCGACATGTTCTTTATGTAGATGACATTGAGATTGGACTGAGGTAAAACCGGACTCCAAGGACAAGAACCACAACTGACGAAAAGGAAAAAGCTGGATCAAAGAACCAGGACCACAACTGGCTAATGATGAAAAAGCCTGATCATACCAATTGGTCTGATCAGGCTTTCGATATAGTATTTGTTGGAACTGCTATTTACTGAACAGCAACGCCAGCGGTAGAATTTCTACGGTTCCAAATGGTAACACCACCAATGCAAACGACCACCAAACCGAGGATGATCAATCCCCACTGACTCATAGTTGGTACAGCTGCGGCTGGACCAGCCGTCAGAATCACATCTGCACCATAAAAGCACTGGGCACCTACGGCAGAATTGGTACCCGCAACAGTTAGGGTGTTCACGCCACCAGCTACAAATGCAGCCTGCATAGCGGGAGTAACAGTTACCGTATAATTCTGAGGGATCAGGGGATCGCCAGCGATGGATTGGCAAGAACAAGAGAGGCCGGGACCGGATGATCCGGTGAAAAATGAAACTCCGTTGATAAAGAATTCCACATCACCAGAACAGGCAGCGTAGGCCACAATTTCCATGGTATTCAGTACACTTCCTCCAGGATTGGTATCGGTAAAAGAACCAAGAGTAATTGCCGGGGCATTATCAAAAGCGCAATCGTAGGTATTATCAATACCCGTATTGGCCGGACAAACCCCGCCCACCGCTGGATTCGCTGCGGTATTGAGATTGTATGTCTGAGCTTGGCTCAGCTGGAAGGAAAAGAGGAGAATAAGGCCGAGAGCTGTAGTATATAAACTTTTCATTGTTGTCTTGAATTATGTTTGTAAAGTGAGATTGAACCCTTAGTCCATGGGAGCTGCTGCTCTGAAGGCAGGACGGTTCTTCATTTTGGGATCCTGGCTCAAAATCGCATACTTCTGAGGTGTTACGATCCGCTTCACTTCTGCTTGATAATCAAGTTCAGCCTGTTGCTTGTTTCCTTGATTCGAATCCTTGACATACTTGTTGAAAGCATTGATGAACTGGTCTTCCTGGTCAATGGTCAAGTCGCCGATACTGGCTTCCATGCCTGAAATCATTCCATCAACCAACATATTGCGTTGTGGAGCCTGACTCCAACCGAGTGTGGCCAGCAGTAAGAAGGCAGAAAATAGTAAAATTGATTTTTTCATAGTTGAGTTGATTCAGTGAATATTCTGAGTTCTAAAAGTACTAATTATTTCTATCTGAGCATATCACATCAGGATAATATTTTTTTTATTCGCCCCCCCCACTCCAAATATGCTGGTATTCAATTTTTTATAGGCTTACCATAAAAATAAGTAGATCGATATACCTTGATCATTATCACTGAAATATGACACCTATAAAATCCTCCACAAAAACCGGAGAAGTCCTTGTCATTCGGGAAGCGGTCAAAGCAGATGCACCCTTGGTCATAGAATGTGCCAAGCAAGTGGCAGGAGAAACCGATTTTCTACTCTTTACACCAGAGGAGTTCTTGTACACCATAGAAGAAGAAGAAAAGCTATTTGAAAAAATGAGCCTGACAGGCAAGACCAATCGAGAACCCATCTTAGGGAACGACTGTTTTCTTTTTAGAGCCTAAATGTCATCTTTGCATCTGGTCAAATGCTCAAGGCCATCAACCAAAGAGGATGCAATGGAAATTTTAGGTATTGATATTGGCGGATCTGGAATTAAGGGTGCAATTGTAAATACAAAGACCGGTGAATTGGTTTCCAAAAAGCACCGTATCCCTACTCCCAGGCCCGCTACCCCTACTTTAATTGCTGAAACCGTAAAATCTTTGGTTGCCCATTTTGATTGGAAAGGTGACATTGGTTGTAGTTTCCCGACAGTTGTCAAAAGAGGGAAATGCTACACCTCCGGCAATATCAGTCCCAAGTGGATCGGTGTTCAGGTCGACGAACTCTTCTCCAGTTATTGTCATGGCTTGAAATTCACTGTCGGAAACGATGCTGATTTGGCGGGAATTGCTGAAATGCAGATGGGTGCAGGCAAGGGTAGAAAAGGAAAGGTGATCATGATTACCATCGGTACCGGATTGGGCTCAGGGGTATTTTACGATGGCGTTCTCGTCCCCAATATCGAACTTGGCTTTCTAATGCATACCACCGGGGAGCGCATCGAATTCTACGCGGCTGACTCTGCCCGGAAGCGCGAAGGATTAAAATTGTACGAATGGGCAGAGCGGTTCGATTACTTTCTCAAATATGTGGCCCGGGTTTTCACGCCTGATCTATTTATCATCGGTGGAGGGCTCAGCAAGAAGTATGACAAATTCCAAGAAGACTTAACCGTAGAAGTACCGATTGAAGTGGCCCACTTCCGCAACAATTCCGGCATCATCGGGGCTGCGATGTATGCGCACCAGGATTGGGCTGGAAAACAAACGTAGGCTCTGATACAATGCAATGCAATTGCCTGGCCAGCATCAACTTATTGTTTGTTTCACAACAAGCAATTGACTACCTTATCCCATCGGATTAGGGGTAAACAGCACGTGGCTGTTTTAGCTTAAACTGTTATCGCTATTACGGTCGCATGAGGTTTATCTCGCTTTTCATCCTTCTCCTTGCCTTTTCAGGTGCCTTTTCCCAAAACGTGTCCCTTCCCTACGATTTCGAAACCTCGGGAACCTTTGTCAACTTTGATGGTGGCACCGCGGTTCGGGTATCCAATCCGGCGGTTGGGGGGATCAATACCAGTTCCCGAGTGGGACGGATGGTCAGAAATGGCGGCCAGATCTGGGCCGGTGCCTATCTGACGACCACCGCCAATGTGGATTTCTCGGTGAATCCCATCATCTGCATGAAAGTGTATACCACCGCCCCCATTGGCACCAATGTCAGTTTTAAGATGGAAGGCTGCAATGGCGGATGCTCCCTGGAACTTGCCTCTGCGACCACGGTCACCGGTGCCTGGGAAACCTTGTATTGGGATTTCTCCGGTGCCCCGACGGCCTACAACCGGATGGTATTTCTGTTTGACCTGGGAAATGTTGGCAATGGCAGTGCAAATTCTACCTTTTACTTCGATGACATCCACCAAATAGCAACCATTCCCCTGCAACTGACTCCTGGTAGCCAATACTTTTGTCCCACTACCTCTCTCAACCTGACTTTCCCGGGATCTGGCACCTACAATTGGTACAGCGCCCCCACCGGAGGCACCTTATTACAGGCGAACAGCCCGAATTATACCACGCCCCCCCTTAGCGGAGACACCTCCTACTACGTTCAGGACATGACCCCCACCCCATTTCCAGCCACCGACCTGGGTCCGGGCTTCCAGGGGGGTACCGCGATCGGAAATTCGGTCACCGTCAGCACCTTCTTCACTTCGAACGTTGCCAATGGCCTCTTTCATTCCGTGGACATGGTGTTCCACATCCCTACCGGCCCTCCCCCCAGCAATACCTGCACCTACCGCATCGACATTTTCAATATCACCCAGGGCACCAGCCGGTCCCTCACCCAGGCATTTCCCGCCCCGGTCAATTTTTCCCAACATGCCTTTACCTTTGCGACTCCGCTTCCGATCTCTAACGGGGACCAAATGGAAATGCGCATCACCTCCATCACCGGGCACCCCTGCTACTGCATCAGTTCCAATGTTGGGGCCAATGGATCTTACCTTCCTTTTCCCAGCTCTTTCGACCCTCAAATAACTTTTACCGGCCACACCTCGAATGGTGTTCCCAACTCCCTGATGTCCGGCATCGATTACAATATTTCCGGAGATTTTATCGATCCCACCCGCTCCCAGGTAAATGCCATCGCTACCTGTCCCCTCTCGGTAGATTTATTGGACTTCAGAGTAGCAGAGGTTTCCGGAAATGCCGTCTTGGATTGGATCACCTCCAGTGAAACCAACAACGCACTTTTCAAGGTCAGGAGAAGTACGGACGGGCAAAACTTTGAGACGATCGGAACCGTGGCGGGCTACGGACAGGGAACCTCCATCGGTGCAAACGCCTATTCTTTTGTCCATCCCGATCCGGGGAAAGGCGCCAATTACTACCAATTGGAGCAGGTGGACCTGGAAGGAAATGTCACCTTGAGCTCCATCGTCACCCTCAATATGCCGGTGCTCAACAACCTGCAATTGTATCCCAACCCCAGCACCGGGATCGTAACCCTGCGCAATAGTTTCGAAGAAGCCACCGACATAGAAGTACAGGTCCACGACGCAACGGGCCGCACCTTGGCAACCTACCAGGTGACTGCCGAAAGCGGAACCTTCCAAAGAGAAATTGACCTAAGCACCCTCCCGACCGGATTGTACATGATCAAGGTCAAAACAGCAATGGACAAGAAGGAATTTCGGTTGCTTAGGATTTAAACTCAGCAAACAAGGTAATCCTCAAGGTAAAGAAACGAACAAGGAAGGGTATAACCCATCTTGTCCGATAGTAGTAGTTCGGGTTATGTGCATGATCCCACAGGGTAATAAGGACTACCCTGCTTCCATCAATCTGAAAGTGGGTAAGGGGTAATTCGAACTGGTCAATTAGAGAGTGGCAATTTGACTGTGAAACGTGCCCCTTCTCCCAGGATGCTATTGACCTTGATCTCCCCTCCGAGCTTAGATACCAGAGCTTTCACGATCGACAATCCCAATCCAGTGCTGTGCTCCCCACCGGTCGGCCGAGCAGACAACCGCTGGAATTTCCTGAACATCCGTTTCTGGTCTTCCTCAGAGATTCCTGGTCCTTGGTCCTGAACCACCAGCGAGACCTCTTCCTCATCAGGAATCACCAAAACCATAACTTCGGACTCCGGTCCGGAAAATTTCAAAGCGTTGGAGATCAGGTTGTCCATGATGCGTTCGATTGTATTCGGATAATTGGGCACCACAATTGGCTCCTGGGGATGCTCATAGATTAAATCGATGCCTTTTTTCTCGGCTTGCCCCTTGAAGCAATCCACTACTCCATCAAGCAATTGAACCACATCCACATTTGACTTCACCTCTTCACTATCCTCCTCAGCCTGGCGGATGGTCAATATATTGCGGATCAGGTTCATCCCATCATCGAGCGTCCGGTTGAGCATTCCCGTGACCTGACGCGTTTCGTCCTTGAGATCACTATTGTTAATCAGTGCCAATAAGGCTTGCGACTTGGAGATCGGTGACTTCAGATCATGGGCAACGATTTCGATCAATCCCTTCATTTCTGAGTTGAGCACTTCCAGATGAGCATTCTGGACGGCAAGCGTCTCATTCTTCTCCACGATCTCCTCCTGCTGCTTTGCGATTTGGGCATTTCTCTCAGCCAGGGACCGGTTATTTTTCCTACGTCTCCGTTCCAACAAAAAGACAAAGACCAGCAAAATAAGTGTAGCTGTCAAAGCAATCCCAAGTCCGGTAATGAACCATTTTTGTTTTCCCAGCCACTCCTCCTGAAGTTCGTTGTCCAAGTTCAACTGAGCAATCTGTTCTTGCATCTTCTCGCTTTCGTGAATAGCAGCCAACTCTTCCATCTGCGATGCCCGCTCCATACCATGCATACTATCCCGTAGGACAGTGTATTGCTTGTAATGCTCAATTGCTTTGCCAGATACCCCTATTTCCTCATAGTATTGGTACAACTTGAACTCCCCTTGTATCCAGAACTCAAGCATGTGTTCTCGCTCGGAAATGGTGACCACAGAATCATAAGCCTCGATCGCTGCCGAGGTATTTCCTTTCGCATTGAAGTACAAACCATAAACCCAATGACGTCCCACTAAAGCTTGGATCCCTCCTCCTGCTGACTCCATCTCTTTGGATTCTTCTAACAAAGCATCTACCCCATCCAATTCCCCCTGCTTGATCTTCAGTTCAGCCAAGGCATTACACAAGAGCGCATGAAGGAAGAATATCTCATTTTCCCGATTGTAAGCATACCCTTTCTGCATATATTCCTCCCCCAAGTCCAGGCTGTCCACACCCAAATACACAATCCCAATATTGAGTAAAGCTGATGAGACCACCATCGGATCCTCTACCTTCAATCCCATCTCATAGGCCTCTTTGTAGTATTTATTTGCCAATTCTGGGTTCTCCTGGTCGTGATAAATCTTTCCAATATTGTTGGTCAGGCGGGCAATCTTTCCTTCCAATCCTTCTCGTTTGAAATAAGCCAATGCCTTCAAGTAAGCTGCCAAAGCTCGCCTGGGATGCCCCAGATAACTATAATTGATCCCTTGGGCATTCAGGGTATTGTAAAGCCGAACACTATCTCCTGCAATGGAAAAACAATTAGCTGCACTGTCTAACCAAAGAAGGGCGGTTTCCGTTTCCCACATGACCGTATAACACGAACCACCACCATAATAAGCCCTTCCTTTTAACCCAACTTCACCAATAGAATCTGCCAGTCCGACCAACCACCGATCGATATCCAATGCCTTCTCAGTATTGGAATAGATGAGTTCAACAGAATAACTGAGGACCTTAGCCAGGTAAGTTGAATCTATTTGTTGCGGCTCTTGTAGGGAGTCAGGCAGGAAATAAACAGTCTGACCTGGTGACGATGTGAATCCTCCCATTACCATTGCCCATACTAATAAAACACAGCTGGTTGGTCGATTCATAGGGTTTCCCATTTCTCCCTGATAAACCGAAAGCAGTTTGATTGCTTCTACAGGGAAGCACTAATATAGATACTTCAGATCAATTTTCTGGATTAATTCGAACACAAAATCTATATAGCTTTTAGAGCAAAAAAAGACCGGACAAGGAGTGGTTATTGCCATCTTGTCCGGTATAAGTAGCGCGACTAGGAATCGAACCTAGATCCCAAGCTCCGGAGGCCTGTGTACTATCCATTGTACTATCGCGCCATTGGGATTGCAAAAATAGGTCAAGTCCGTCGATTCAGAAAATAAAATTTCACTTTAAGTAGGGGCAAAAAAAATTAGGGGACTCAATCCAACCTGTGGAGAGTCACCCTAACCCTTGCTCTTGCTTATGACAATGATACAGGAACCAATCCGCCCCACCAAGGTCACTTTCAAATCATCTTACGCAGTCAAATGAAGCTTCTCCCCTTCATGGCCTCGCTAAATCCATTCACCACCAAAATATCTTACGCACTCAAAGACCACAAAAGCTTTTACCTTTTCCAATACCACTCCGGGAAAGGCCAAAAACCCCAACCGATAAAGGCATTCCTCGAAAGAGAATATCCAATCGAAAGAATAATTATAGTTGAATAGAAAGAGGAATAAAGTGAGATAGGGGCAAAAAAAATTAGGGGACTCAATCCAACCTGTGGAGAGTCACCCTAACC
>CAYGRE010000067.1:0-4468 GCA_964352215.1 uncultured Bacteroidia bacterium | reverse complement strand
CTTGCTCTTGCTTATTTCAAAGATGCACTAACCACCCCGTACATTCAAATCAAAACACCCATCCATTCTTACGCCCCCAGATATTTTTCTGGCAGCATTCTGAGGGGCTTCTAAATCAATTTACCAGTTTTGCAGGTGTCGTGCCACAACATTCTCCCCTGCCCTAAAAGCCATTTTCACACATTGCCCATTTCAATCCAACATCCATTTTATTATTTTGTGGAATGGCCAACCAATGGAACAACTGGTCTTCCTCCGTGAAGGCAACCCCCCATCAGATTCTTTATCCCGAAAATGAAGCCGAAGTCCAGGACATTGTGCGGAAAGCGCAACAGCAGGGACAAAAAATTCGCGTAGTCGGGGCAGGACATTCCTTCACCCCTCTGGTCAAAACGGACAGCCTGATCGTTTCCCTGGACCGGCTTACCGGGATGATCTCCATTGACAAGGAAAAGCAGCAAGCGGTGGTTTGGGGGGGGACCCGCCTCAAAGCACTTGGGGAAATGCTCCACAAACAAGGCTTTGGTATGGAAAACCTGGGCGACATCGACGTCCAATCTATTGCCGGGGCCTTGAGTACCGGCACCCACGGCTGCGGGGTCACCTTTGGCGTCCTCGCCTCCCAGATGGTTTCCTGCACCCTGGTCACCGCAAATGGGGAAATCCTGGAACTCGATGCCGAGAATGATCCTGAGCGGTTCAAAGCAGCCCAGGTTGGCCTGGGAACTTTGGGAATCATCACCCGCATGGGGCTCAAGCTCCAACCGGCCTACAAACTCAAGTACGTCGCCCGAAAGGAAACCTTTGAACAGGTCCTGGCGAACCTCGAGGACTACAAACAAAAGAACCGGAATTTTGAATTTTACTGGTTCCCCTACTCCGAGACGGCCCAGACCAAATTCATGAACATCACCGATGAAGCTCCGAATGGAACAGGAATCGGGGCCTGGCTGAACGAAATTGTGCTGGAAAATGGAATCTTCTGGATCGTCAGCAGAATCTCCCGCCACATCCCCGGCACCTTTAAAGCCATGAGCCGGGTCTCGGCCTGGGGAGTTTCCGGCAGCAGCAAAACCGCGTGGAGCCACCAGGTATTTGCCACCAAACGGCTGGTAAAGTTTCAGGAAATGGAATACAACCTGCCGGCGGAGAACTTCATTCCAGCCCTCCGCGAGATCAAAGAGGCAATCGAGACGTTTAAATTCAAAGTCCACTTCCCGATCGAGTGCAGATTTGTCAAGGGGGATGACATCTGGTTGAGTCCAGCCCATCGACGGGATTCCGCCTATATCGCAGTCCATTCCTACAAAGGAATGCCTCACCAGGAGTATTTTGGGGCAATGGAGGGCATATTTAAGAAGTACAATGGACGGCCACACTGGGGAAAAATGCACAACCGTACTGCCGCCGACCTCAAGCAATTGTACCCCAAATGGGAAGATTTCCAGAACCTCAGGCGGGAACTGGACCCAAGCGGGCTATTCTTAAATGGGTATATGAAGGAGTTATTTGGAGAACACAACCGGGCATAAGGACCAATTTCCCGGAAAATTTACGAGAAGCAAGACTGGAATTCCAGGAAATCTATTCCTTAACGCCCCTCAAAACTCATACTCATGCCAATCGGTGGTAAACTCCGCCGGATCAAAAGTCGGGTTGTAAACCACCTTAGAATACTCGTATTTCTCAAACAGGCCCTGGTCATCGTAAACGATCTGAACAATCGGTAGCATCGACTTCTTCGCCACAAAGAGGACCACCTTTTTTGCATACATATTTGGAACCTTGATCACCTGACCAGCTTCCACGTCAAAATAGTCCTTCACATCCGGGTTAATCTCCAGCACTTTGAAAGCAGGCACCCGCAATTTCTGGTCGATCTTGATCAAATCCTCTCCTGCCTCCACCGTGTAGTCGATGAATTCATATTCCGGGTAGTTGATGCTGATGGTGTAGCAGGGCTCACCATCATAGGTCACATCTTTTTCCTTCTTGACATATTTGTCAAAATCATCAATATGCTTGGCCACGAGGAAGGTTACCACATTGAGGGTATAGGTAAAACCAACATCAAAGAGGGTGTGGTGCCGGTCTTTGAGCAACATATCTCCCTTGGGGTTCAGGTTGACGTTAACAAAAGGGAATTTATTGGGGTGGATATGCGCTTTGTTCTTGTTCCAACCAGTAACATAGAGAACTTCAGATCCCACATCGGGCGCATAGTTGTAGATATAGACTTTATAAGGTTTATAGTTGACCTTAAAGTACATATCAGCGGCCTCCATTTCCCCATTGACCCGTTCACTGCGCTTGATCCTCCCGGAGAGTGTCTTGCACTTTTTCATGGATTCCAGGCAACCGTCGACGATTTGCCGGGCGTTGAGTTGAGCCTTGGCGGGGGAGGTTGGCAACAGAAATGCCAGCGCCATTAACAAGGGGATGAATTTTCGCATGATCAGGTAGGTAATTCGGTATCAGTTTTTGAAAAGAGATTCGGCAAGCTCAATAGGACAATCCAAGTTTGCGGTAAATAAAATGGAGCAACCAAAGGGGTCCGATCATCAGGAACTGGACATCCTTGAAGAAAGAAGGTTTTTTGCCTTCGATATTGTGACCTATAAATTGGCCCACCCAGGCAGCTACAAAGATGATCACAGAAGCCAGCCATATAGGAACCGTACTTTGATCAATAAAATAAAGGGTGACCACCATCGCACCGACCACGAGAATCATCCCGATCGCCAATTTGGGAGAAAGCACCACATAGTAGATAAAAGCCAGGGATACGAAAATGGTCCCGAAATTCAGCCAGCCCTGCCCGATCTCCTGGAAGACTTCGGGGGTAGGAATGGACCAGAATAGCCCGATGATGCTCAGTACGATCAGCGGAACACAAATCCAGTGGATTGTTTTGTTGGTGTGATTCTGATGGCTTTCACCATATTCATCCAGCAGTGATTGTATTGATCTCATAGACTTCCTTTATTGATCCGGGTAGACTTCCTATAATGATCCGGATAGACTTCCTATAATGATCCGGATAGACTTCCTTTTATGATCCGGGTGATTGGACCCTTAAAATATTCATTTTTTAGAAATAGCGCAATGCATCCTAATTATTATCCGGGATACAGCCTTTTAATTGAAGAGGAGTTAGGGTAATTTATTTCTCTCTACATAGATGAGACAAGTTCCTCCTCCTTAAAGCGAACCACAGCCTGGTACTCCCGGTCAAATTCAGTCGAGGTCTTTGCTTCTGCCCCCAGTAATTCTTCCAAAACAGTCTGCACTGTTTCTTTGACCTCCGGAATCCGGTCCCGGTCAAAGTACAACATGCCACTTCGCCGAATCAGGTAATCGCCGATGTTGCGGCAGCCCTCGGACTTGATGGAATAGTGTAAGGCAGCCTTTAACAATGTACGTGATTGGGAGGCCGTTGCACCGGCCAAGGCCTTCGCCACGATCTGCTCGGTATTCGTACCAAACAAATCCACCCATTCCTGCAACTCCGCGGCTGCAATCCCACTCCGTTCCGCCAGGACCCTGGTCCATTCCCCTACCCCGTCAGGATTCGGAAAATCTCCACCGGAGAAGGTGATCTTGTCCGTCCGGCAATCTATCCGTTCGATCAGATCCCCGGAATCGATCAACCGTTCCTGCACCAGATCGGTCACCCGCTGGGCCATTTTCCGAAAACCGGTCAATTTCCCTCCGGCAATCGTAATCATCCGCGAATCACTGTGAATGATCTCATCCTTGCGGCTCAATTCACCGGGAGCCTTGCCCTCCTCATAGATCAGCGGTCGGATGCCTGACCAACTGGAGCGCACATCGTCCAGGCCCAATTGAAGGGAAGGAAACATCTTATTGGTGGCCGTGAGTAAATACTCAGCGTCGGCCCGGCTGCACCAGGGCTCCACCGGATCGTCTCCATATATAGTGTCGGTGGTTCCGAAATAAGTCGCCTTTCCCCGCGGAACGGCGAATATCATCCGGCCGTCCCCGACGTCAAAATAGACCGATTCGGTAATGGGAAAGCGTTCTCGGGTGACCACCAGGTGTACCCCTTTGGTATGTTGCAGGCGTTTCCCCTTCAGACTGTGGTCCAGTTTACGCACCTCGTCCACCCAGGGACCGGCAGCATTGACCACCTCCGTCGCCTGAATCTCAAATGCATTGCCGGTGACCCGATCCACCACCTTTGCTCCCCGCACCCGGCCATCCATATAGGTCAGGTCCGCGGCCTTGGCGTAGTTGAGGCAATGCGCCCCTTCCCGGCAAGCCGTCTTGATGACTTCGATGGTCAGACGGGCATCGTCGGTACGGTATTCGCTGTACCAGCCGCTGCCCTTGAGCCCCTCCTTCCGCAACAGCGGCTCCCGCATCAGGGTTTCTTCCACACTGAGCATCTCCCGACGTTCTTCACGCCGCACCTGCGCCAGCAGGTCATATATATAAAGCCCCACCG
>CAYGRE010000066.1:16601-36820 GCA_964352215.1 uncultured Bacteroidia bacterium | reverse complement strand
GGGAATCAATCCAGCTTTAACAGCGAAACACAAATTCGTATTTGGGGTAACCCAACAACTGAGACGAGCCAATCAGGCAAATCCAGCAGGTCCACCAAAGTTCGGAGGAGGAAAATCGTTGGGGTTGTTGCCCGTTTCCAGGGTCGCAATCGTGCCAAAAGCCGCTTCATACTTCCGGATGTTCTCCTGAAGTGCCATCAGCAGACGCTTGGCATGTTGAGGACTCAGAATGACGCGTGCACACACTTTAGGCTTCGTGATCGCAGGCAACATAGAGACAAAATCAGCCACAAATTCAGACTGGGAATGTCCAATGATCACAAAGTTGGAATAGACACCACCTGCGAGTTCCTCAGGAATATCAATGTTCAGTTGTCGGGGGTTCTTATTTTCTTCAGCCATTTTGCTCTTCAGCCATTTCGGTTCATCATACAGAGCCTCAAAGATAGGGGAAATTCTCTCCCCCGTTCAACCGATGAGGTCTTATGTACGTCTTAAACCCGGCAGAAAAGGAACAAACCCGAACCTCTGGCACGGCATTTGCGAATAAGACAGTATGAAATGGCAACATGAACTTTCCAACTTGCTCATCACTGAGAACGGACTGTTGATCTTTCTTGCCGATCAGGTCAAAGAGATCCTCGGCATTCAAGAGGTCAACGGACACCTGGCATTCAAAATGCAGAATTGATGCTCCGGCTGAAATGCTGGATCGAGGTTCCGAAATTCGGAACGATGACGATTTGAAGACTGCCCCTGACAAGGGCAGTTTTTTTATGCTCGCTGAGCAGCCTCCACTGATGCGCCATGAGCAACTTCCACAGGTAAATCATGAGCAACTTCCACTGATGCTCGCTGAGCAGCCTCCACAGATGCTTGACGAGCTGCTTTTCCTAATGCTGCACCAGCACCTTCCCCGCCGCATTTCTAACAGCATCCTGGTAACGCAAATGGTAAACCCCCTTGGACAATTCCCGCGTGGGAAGGACAAAGGAACGCGCTCCTTCCCCAACCTGCTGGGTCAACACCACCTTACCACGGATGTCAATCAACTCCACCTTTCCAAAAGCTGCCGCCGCTTCAGGCAGTTCTGCATGCAGTTCTGCATCCACTGGATTCGGATAGATCCGGACGAAGTCATCGTTGAATTGAGCCACCGACAACCAGACCATGTTGGAAAGTACTTCCTCCCCGTTTTGCCCAAAGTAGCGCACCCGGTAATACAGTTGATCCTGCCCGTATACCTCCCCATCTGACATTTGAAAATAGCTTTCACCGGCTTCTTCCATCTCATCAATCGGACTGAATTCAATTCCATCAAGCGAACGCTCTACTTCAAAACGACCATCCCCGAACCCGGCTTGAAGGTCCCATGCCAGAGCCACCGCATCACCATCCCATTCCGCATTAAGAGAAACCGCACTCCCACTCAATACAGTCGCAAAGATGTCATAACTGTACCAGGTGCGGCTCCCCAGATCAAACAGCCAGAGCAAACCATTGGCCCATGAAGTCCGGAAACTCGTGGTGGTGATCGCGGAACCGGGGAGTTGGCTCATACCGCTGTAAGCCCCGGTGGCCCGGTTGATGGTATAGACCCGCTTGTTGACATAGTCGAGCAGTCCGTATTCCATCCCAGGGCAGCCGATATATAAAATAGTAGTAGAGTTCAGATTCGAAGTGGCTACGGGCAGGCCTGTAACTGGAAAATTACTAACCATAACCGCCGTAGCACGCGAATATTGATAGATACGACCATTGTAATAATAGACGATCTGGTCGTTCACCGGGTCGTAATCCCCGCAGGACTGAGAATTCGGTTGATGGGAGCCGGTAAATAAATAGGTCCCTGAATTCAATGCATATCCCTGGGCATTCAAATTAGAAGTCCAGATGCCATAGGTATTGTACCCATTGGCTTCCATCTGGTTGGTATTGGGATTCCACCACATCCCCCGGTAATCAAAACCCGCCGAGGTGGTGTACAAAGGGGTACCGATCGAAGACCAGGTTTCGAGGGGAAAACCGGGGTTTCCGGCCCGCACTGCATAATAGAAGTTAAAATTGGGATTGTAGGCGACCCCACTGCAATTGAACAGATTTGTAGACTGGTAGGTCAGAGACAAACCGGGTATGGCATTGGGTATAAGCGTACACTGACCCCAGACCAGGATCGGAAAAAAGCAGATGGCGAGTAGCCACAACTTCTTAAGGGTTGCGTTCAAAACAGACATGCGATTGATTTTAATTCAGCGTTTCTTCGTTCCGATAAATAAGATACGAAAAAATGCTAAACCAACTACCCTGCCTTCACATGGTCGTTCACCTTAAACACACATAGGCGACCTACTGTGACATGCTTTTATGCGACCCATATCTCCATCTCTGTTACCACATCGGCTGCTCAGGTTTATTGGCAAGGATGGTTTCGATCCGCTGCATCACCTCTTCGGTCAACTTGGGCACCACCTCCAGGGCCTCTACATTCTCTTCCAGTTGGGACAACTTGGAGGCCCCCAGAATCACGGTGCTGACATTCGGATTCTTCAGACACCAGGCCAGAGACAACTTGGCCGCTGAAGTTCCCAAGTCACCCGCCAGAGCCGTCAATTTCCGCACCTTTTCCAAAGCCTCTTCCTGCATCACCCGGTCCTTCAGCCATTCCATTCCTTCGATCTCCAACCGGGTCCCTGCTACCATGCCATCGTTGTATTTTCCCGTCAATACCCCGGAAGCCAGCGGTGACCAAATCGTTGTCCCCATGCCATAATCCCGGAACAATTTGAAATATTCCACTTCAAACTTCTCCCGCACAAACATATTGTACTGGGGCTGCTCCATCAGAGGGGGAATCAGATTGTACTGCCGGGCCACCTTATGCGCCTCCATGATCTCCACCGCGCTCCACTCAGAAGTTCCCCAATAGAGAATTTTGCCCTGCTGAATCAGGTTGTGCATCGTCCAGACCGTTTCCTCCACCGGAGTTTGCTTATCAGGGCGATGGCAAAAAAACAAGTCCAGGTAATCAACTTGCAAGCGCTTCAAAGCCGCCTCACAAGCCTCCATGACATGCTTCCTACTCAGCCCCGTCTGGTTGGGTCCTTTTGCACCATCTCCGAAATAGACCTTGCTCGAAACCACATAGCTGTCGCGGCGCCATCCAGACTTCTTCAGAATATCTCCCATGACCCGTTCAGACTCTCCCCTGGCGTAGATCTCTGCATTGTCAAAGAAATTAATCCCCTTGTCGTAGGCAAAATGCATCAGGTTATGGGCCGTGTTGTCCCCGATTTGTTTGCCAAAAGTGAGCCAGGAGCCAAATGACAATGCACTCACCTGCAGGCCTGATTTTCCGAGTCTTCTATATTCCATGGAATGTAAATTGATTTATTGGGTGTAAAGGTTAAACCTGATCGTCCGGCAAAAGTTTGATTCAAGCCGGGAGAGGGTGCCAGAAGTTTGATCCAAGCTGGGAGGGCACCACAAAAACCACGATGGCACCGCAAAGGATAAAAGAATCGATCTGGAAAAAAGCAGACAGGAGGCAAGTATTTGCAAACAAACCTGCATATTGCCCGTATCTTCGAAGAGACAATGGAAATCGAACCCATCATCATCAACAAGGCCGTCCGGGAAATTCTGGACAAAATGGTCCGGGAGTTGCCCCAATACCGCTGGGAAAGCCTGGTCAATTATTCCGATGGCAAGGGGACGACCAATATCGAAGTCAATATCTACCGGGCGGGCGGTTCAGAACGGCTGGGGCGTATCACCTATCACCTCGAGACCGGAGAAGTGGTTGATTTCAAATACCGGGGATATGCTGGCGATGCCCCCGAGTCCATTGTCGATCTGATCCTCGACATCGTCAATATGGAGCGGCAAAGGGTATTGGGATAACAAGTTCCAAACCAAAGGTTTCCAAGGGTTTCCAAGGGTGTCAAAGGGTGTCCAAGGGTTTACAAGGGTGTCCAAGGGTTTACCCCAACGGGATCATTGGTTTTCACCAAAGGTCCATTTTTTTACACCTTCCAGTTTCCTGAAATCACCTATTTTTAAGACATGATAAACCTAACCAAACTTATTGCCCTGATCTGCTTTGCTTTCACCTTTAGCAATACCTATTCCCAGCTTCCTGGCTCCCAGGATATTCCTTCTTCTCAGGACATTACTTCTTCTCCCGACACTCCCCCTTCTCCGGACAAATGGGATCTTTCTATTGGAGTCCACGCCAACTTTACCCAGGCGACAGGTCCTGCCCTCCGCTACCTCAAAGAGAAGACCTTGAATGAAGGAGAAGTCAGCAACGACATCGTAGGCTATGAGAACCGCTTCAGGTTTGGACAGGGGCTCGACCTTGGGGTCAGGTACAAAGCATTTGAAAAAGTGTTTATAGGGCTTGGAGTAAGTCTGACCCAGATGAGAATGATGCCCACCCGCCGGAGCATTTCCGAAAGCGGAACCACCAATCAACAAAATCTCGAGCAGAACCTGACCCATCGCCTGAACTACCTGGCACCCAGGATCGAAGCAGGGGGATCATGGGGAAAGTTCAGCCTCAGCGGTGGACTTGCTGCAAATGTATTGCTGGGAGGACGGACTTATAACGGGATAATTACCGATCTAGCATTGCGCGGATTGACGGGTTACCGGGTCGGCGTCCCCATCAATACCGAGAAAGATGTCTTCTTTTTAGACCCTTCCAGCCCGGACACCTATTTTGAGGTTGAGAATGCTTCCAGCTATGGCTTCAAGGATATTACCTATTCTGCTTCTACCGAACTCAGAATCCAACCATTTTCAGAAACACGTGGCCCCTATATTAAACTGGGCTATCAATTCACCCTGAACCCCTACAAATCCGAAGTTTCCCCTTTCTGGGATACCTTCAACAACGGGCAGCCGATATCTGAAACGGAACAAAACCTCGTTTCCCGCTGGCACTCCTTCACGGTCGGCATGGGTTGGGTGATTCTGTGAAACCAAATCCTAACAAACACATTTTCATGAAACCTTATTCCAAACACCTATTTGTAGTCCTGCTCTTGCTGTTCTGCTCCTTCCCCACCGAACAGAATTCCCTCCATGCCTAAAATGCCAAGGTCCTGGAACGCTGGGATTTCTCTATTGGAGCTTTGATGAGTGCCTCACAACCGATTGGCCCCCAGGTTTACCTGAATAAATCCCAGGTAAACATCCTGTCACAGGCCAACAGTGATCTGATTGATTACCAACAAATGTACCGGGTCGGACTCAACCCCTACAAACGCAGCTACAATCCCCTCTGGGACTCCTTTTAGGAACAGGCCTTTTTACCTGAAAACCAGCTCAATACCAGCGCCTATTTCCATTCCTTCACGCTTTGAAAAGGCTTGACGTTTTTGTAGTTTTATTCTGGTTATCTCTTAAGAGATTATCCCTGTAAGTCTCCATTAACAAGTACCTATTATGAGACACCTATTGATCGCCATATTCCTCATTTCCAGCATTCAGCTTTTTGCGCAGGACCCATTTCCAGCTGTACAAGGCCGTGGTGGGCTTTATGTTGATGGATTCGAAAAGAGGATCCAAGAGGTAAACTGCCTGGAGGGTTTTCAAACCCTCGCCCTGATCATTCCCCTTCACGAAATGCACAAGGGCGACCGATATCGTTTTGTTGTCCAGGCCGGCAAAGGCAAGGGAACCCGTAGATGGAGCTGGGCACTCTCCCACCCGGAATGGCTCGAACCTTTTATCTATGGCGATTACTTCTTCTGCTGGATCGTCCACCCCACCGAGGGCTTCTTTACCCAGACGCTGTACTTCGACTTCCCCCTGACCAAAGAGTTCCTGTGCGAAAATTGGGATGCTAAAAAGTATGATCTGACGATTACCATTCGGGTCTTGAGAGACAGCTACAGGGAAAATTACAATGAAATAACAAAGACATTTGAAAAGATTCCTTACGAGGAGAATGACATCGCTGGCGGTCGATATTTGTACTTAGACCTTATTCCCAACAGTGACAAAGCACGCAAAGCCAATCCAAATGTAAAGCAGAAGGAGTTGGGGCCGCTTCCTGTCCTGCCCGGAGGCGGTGTTGCCGGGGGGAGTTCCCTAATGGAACAGGTATTCGGAAAAAAAACTGAAGAAGGTCTTGCGGAAAGGAATGCCGCCAGAGATGAATACAATAACCGGTATGCAGTAGAATATTATGGGAATAACCAAGTCAAAGAAGAAGGTCAAATGAAGGATGGAGAGAAATCCGGAACCTGGAGATACTATTATGAAAATGGACAATTGAGATTATTGACAAATTATCTCGAAGGCAGGCAGGATGGCATTGAAGCTCAATGGGATGAAGATGGTGATTTGGTCGCAGAATATAATTTCGTAAAAGGAGAATTTGTTGGGCTGCAAAAGCAGTACAAGTATGGCGGCTTGTATTTGACGCGCGTCTATGGCCCTGAGAAATTTGATGGACAGGATGGAGATGAAACCTACTATTTCGATGATGGGAGTGTCAAATCTGTCCTCAACTATACCAAAAACAAGAAGCAAGGTACTGAAACCACTTATGAGCGGGATGGCAAGGTTTATATGATCCGGACTTTTGACAATGATAAACTCCACGGCCCCTACAAACGATACCGGAAAGGAGTGCTGGTGGAGGAAGGAAACTACACCATGTCAAGTAAGTCCGGCATCTGGAAAAAATACAACGACGATGGCACGCTCAAAGAGGAAAAGAATTACGATCATGATTAGGCTTGGGGGGCGCTGTTGAGGAACCTTGGAATTCCTTATCTTTCCTGCATGATCAAGAGGACATTCGCGTTTGCCATCCTGTTCAGCGTTCTTCTCCCCCACCTGGGCTCCGCCCAGTTGCTCCGCAACGAAGAGGGCCAGCTCCAGGAGGCCATCCACTTACTCCGCAACGAAGAGCGGCAGCTCCACGAAGCCATCCAGCGCGATGATTACGACGCAGCACTCGATGCCCTCGAGCGCGGTGCCGATCCCAATCTCCCCGACAAATTCGGATATACCGCCTTGAATTATGCCGCCGCCTGCGGCAACCCCGGCATCCTGCCCCGCGTCGTCCGTTTTGGCGGTGAATACCGCCCCGGCGAACACGCCGAATCCCCTCTGCTCACCGCCGCCAAATACGGCAGCTACAAACAAGTCATGCAGCTCATCCAGCAGGGCTACGATGTATACACCACCGACAAAGAAGGCTACAACCTCCTCTTCCATGCCGTCAAACGGGACGATCCCGCCATGGTCCAGCTCTGCCACCAGTACAAGATTCCGCCCAATGTACCCCAACTCGGCAGCTACCTCGCCATCCACCATGCCGCCAGCCTCGGTACCAACGAAGCCCTTCGCATCCTCCTGGAAGTCGTCGGCCTCGAAGCCACCATGGTTGGTCCGGATGGCTGGACACCCCTCCATTATGCCGCCAAGGAAGGGCACACCGAAACCATTCGCCTGCTGGTGCAGGCCGGGGCCAATCCCAATGCCATAGATGCCAATGGCCGTACGCCCCTCCACGTCGCGGCCGGAGCCGGAGATGCAGAAGCCACCGCCATGCTCATCGACCTGAAGGCCATTGTCCAGTTTCCCGATGTCAACAAGAATTTCCCCATTCACGAAGCCGCTGCATCAGGAGACCTCAAAACCTTTTACAACTTTTACAACCGCGGAGCCGACCTCAACCTCATGGATGGCACCCAACGTACCCCCTTGCAAATCGCAGCCGGGACCGGTGCCGCCTTCCTTTGCCGGAGCCTCCTGCAAAATGGAGCTTCGGTCGAATTTGCCCGCCTCCCCACCGAATGGAAACACATTGTCTCCCGTGACCTGCCCGCCACCAAGGCCACCATTGAGAATGCGAAACAAGCACGGCAAGTGGTCGAAGGTATCCCCTTGCTCAGTTGGGCCATCATGGTAACCTCTCCGGAAGCCGCCAAGCACCTTCTGGACCTTGGCGCTTCCCCACAGACCCAAGATGTCCTGGGCTCCACCCCTATTCACTACGCAGCCCGCTACGCCATGTTGTCCACCATCCAGGCCATGCGCCTCACTGAGGCAGACCTCGCATTGGAAGACCAGCGGGGCCGGACCGCGCTCCAGGTTGCGGTGGAATACGTCCGTATCCCCATGGTACAATTCCTGATTGACTCAGGCTCGGACCTGAACCATCCCGACCAACGTGGACGCACCGCGCTCCACCAGGCTGCCCTCCACCAGGGAAACCGGGAACTCCTGCCCCTCGTGCTCAATGCCGGACCGGACATCACCCGTCAAGACCGGGAAGGACGCACCGCCCTCCACCTGGCCGCCATGACCGGCAATACCGAAGCCGTGAAATTATTGATGAAAGAAGGCATCGCGCTGGATGCCAAGGACAAGAATGGGAACACCCCGCTGCATTTAGCCGCCATCATGGGCGAGTCAGAAATCGTCTCCCTGCTCGTTACCAAAGGAGCGGACCCAAAGGCAATCAATGCCGATGGCAACAATCCGGCCGCGGAAGCCGTCCACAACTGGCACCTTGGGGTGCTCAAGTGGTTGCCGAGGGAGTATATCTAAATGAAAACAGGTTTGAGCTTCCCCTTTAGAGATTCTCAAACCTGTTTTTTTTATACCCGGAATATGCCGCTAAGGATCAAGCCGCAATATCCACCTTGCTCCGGTAAGCAGGCTCAATCACATCGCCCTTGCCCAATTCCCGCAGCATCCGGTAATGCGCACCAACCGCGCCCCAGAAGGTAGGAATATCGTAATAAGGCAAATTGTATTCTGCCGCTGTTTCCTTCACGATATGCTGAATCCCCGGATAGTGGACATGGCAAATATTCGGAAACAAATGGTGCTCCACCTGGAAATTCAGACCACCAACCAACCAGTTCAGAACCCGGTTCTTGGTCGCATAATTCGCGGTGGTGAACAACTGGTGGGCGTAGAAATTTTCCTGTACCTCTCCCCCATCCTCGAGGATATAATACTCAGAAGTTGGCGTGATATGAGCTGTCTGGAAAACAAGACTCAAGGTAATACCAGCTACAAAATGCATGGTAACCCACATCAGGATCGTCATCCCCGCTGAAACTTCGAGGAAAATCAGAGGCAGGACAAAGAAAACACCGTGGTATAGGATCTTGCGGAAGACCATAATCGCCAGCTGCTTATTGTATTCTTCAGGCTTGATCAGACCATCCTTCTTGTAACTCCCCAACTTGATAAAGTCCTTGGCGACCGTCCAGATGATGGTTGAGATACCATAGACCAACCAGCAGTAAATATGCTGATAGCGGTGAAACCACATCTTGGGCTGATTGGGCGAAAAACGCATGATGAAACGGGGCATAATGTCCTCGTCTGCATCTTCGATATTGGTATAAGTATGGTGAAGCACATTGTGCTGGATTTTCCAGATGATATCGCTAACGCCCAGAGATACAGCAGAAAAGCCAACCAGGGTATTCAGGGACTTCTTCTTGGAAAATGAGCCATGCAGTGAATCGTGCATGATAGACAGACCAATAAAGGCCATACAAAAACCCATTCCGATGTAAAGGCTGAAGAGGAAACCCAGGCTGGTGCTTCCGCTCAACATCAATACAGCGTAGAGAGAAAAATAGGTGGTCATACCGACAATCACCTTGGTGACCATCTGAGCATTGGCGTTGCGTCCTTTTCCTGACTCCTTAAAATGCGCATTCACGCGTTTGCGAAGTGTGGCCGCAAAGTCCTTGTTAATCTGTCGTGAAAACTGGTATCGAACCATAGAAAACTTTTTTCGTTTCAAGCAATAATTAAGACCCGAGGTATATCTGTAAATAACGAATAATGAACCTTTCTAAATGCATTTACCTCACTATCATCAAGGTTAAAGATCAGGGATAAATTTCTTTTCGCCTAATGATATTTCTCATTTGACCTTTCGGGTACTCTTCTAAACGCAATTGAGCGAGATTAGTTCCGAAGCATAAGCAACCGCATATCCCAAAGTAAGCAACCGCGTAGCCCAAAGTAAGCAACCGCATATCCCGAAGTAAGCAACTGCGTATCCCAAAGTAAGCAACTGCTAACTCCAAAGTAAGCAACCGCTAACTCCAAAGTAAGCAACTGCTTATCCCAAAGTAAGCAACTGCTAACTCCAAAGTAAGCAACTGCTTATCCCAAAATTAGCAATTGTTAACCATAAAGTGAACAATGCCATACGCAAAAATAAGCAGCTCCTAACTTCAAGATTAGCAACTGCTAACCCTAGTATAAGCAGCTGCTTACTCTAAGATTAGCACCTGCTAACCCCAAAATAATCAATTGCTAATTCCGGGATTAACAACGGCTAACTTTTATGTAACAAATACCTACGCAAAAGTTAACAGCCACTAACTTTTATGTAATATTTTCCTATCTTAGCCCTCCGAAAGTGAATCCGAAGTCGGAACGAAGCAAACAAATCACAACACAAACATGAAGTACTTCAACGTTGAATGGACAAGACTGGTAAAGCAAACCCTTAAAAGAAAAGGGGTAGACCAATCCTGGCTGGCCCGGAAAATGGGAACTTCCACTGCCAGTCTCACCCAGGTACTACGTCGCGGAAAGCTCACCACAACCACCGTCCGCAGGATTTCTATCGCCCTCGACGAAGACATGGTCGTTCATCTCCTCTCCGATCAAACCATCAGTTTATTGAACAAAGCACGAAAAGCCGGGCTAAGCGAAATCCCCCTTGACCAAATTGATCCCAACCTCATCAAGGAAAGGTTGGCTATGCAACAGGATATGAAGTCTGATCATTCTCAAATCTCTACCCTAAAGGCGAAATTGGATGAACAGACCCGGCAGGTAGGGGAATTAGAAGAGAAGCTCAAGGCAGAACGGAGCCAATACGTACTCCAAATCGCAAGACTCGAAGCCAAACTGGAAGTCTACCAGGAAATGCGAGCAAATGACCTACCGCCCAGCAATCTTGCCTGATAAGGCTTGCCTGATAAGGCTTGCCTGATAAGGCTTGCCTGATAAAGCATACCTCATAAGAAGTGCCTGATAAGGCATACCTCAAAAGAAGTGCCAATCAAGTGCAGCCTAAGGCCAGGAAATAGGAAAGGAATATCAGTCTTTCTTCGCGACTGCCTGAAACGTGACCATCGGTACCGTGGCCGTCATCGCAATCCTTCTGGTCAGACTGCGGTCAAACAAGCGCTGGATCAGGTTACGACGCTGGGTCACCATCGCCAACATATCAGTTTTTGACGCATCCATGAAAGCAACGATCCCATCTGCAATCGAAGAGTTGGGGTGGGCATGGAAGGAAATATCGCGGGTCTCCATCTCTTCAGCCATCTCGCTTTGGATCTGTTCCATTTTATCCAGTGGCATTTCACTCCCATTGGGATAAATATGGAGGACATCAATCTGGGAGTTGAACCGCTTGGTCAGCTTTACCAACTGCTTCAGCGTCACACTTGTACTCTTATTGAAGTCGGTGGGGTACAATATCCGGGTCAAACCACGAAATTCGGAACCTATGGGAATATTGATCACCGGGATAGGACTACGCTCGATCACTTTGGAAGCTACACTTCCCAGAATCACACTTTCCAAGCCGGTTGAGCCCTTGGTTCCCATAACGATGGCATCGGCATTGACCTCTTCTGCCACCGCAAGGATCACATTGACGGTGGAACCTTCCCGGATGATGGGATCAATATCGACGGAAATCTCATGCAGGTCTTTAATCAGATCCTCCATTTTTTCCTTTGCATTTTCCTCCATCCGAATAGCCAATGACCCCGTAGCACCGACCGCACGAGGAGGCATACTTAAGACGGAGAGCGCATGAATCTTTGCATCGCCGTCCTTGAGGAAGTTCAGCGCATAGATAAGTGCAGCTTTGGCATTGTCGGAAAAGTCCGTAGGGACAAGGATATTCTTCATAAATAGTATATTTACCCCCCCAAATTAAAGAATTACCTCGCAAAAAACACCATCAATGAGTAAGCTCAGTCCATTTCACCTTGCAATACCCGTCCACGACCTCGCCGCAGCCCGGGAATTCTACAGCAATGTCCTCGGATTGGGCGAGGGCCGCAGCGATACCCACTGGATCGACTACGATTTTTGGGGACATCAATTTGTGGTTCATCTGAACGAAAACCTCGCTTCAGGAGTTGCCCATGCTTTAGGAGTTGCCCATGCTTCAGGAGATACGCATGCTTCCGAAGCCGACCTTCATACCAACCCGGTCGATGGCCATGACGTACCGGTTCCCCACTTTGGTGTAGTCCTGCCTTGGGAAGATTGGGAAGCACTGGCGAAGCGATTGCAAGAAAAAGGGATCAAATTCGCCATTGAGCCTTACATCAGATTCAAAGGGAAGCCGGGGGAACAAGCAACCATGTTCTTCTACGACCCTTCCGGCAATGCCCTCGAATTCAAAGCTTTTAAGGACCTCAACATGTTGTTTGCAAAGTGAAATGACTCCTTGAGATCAATACCACAACCCTTCGAATGAAATCAAATTGCTCAATCTGCTCCCCTTGGTCTCCGCATTCACTCCCATCAACTCAATCACCCAGGGCAATCACTCAGCACAATCACTCAACTCAATCACCCAGCACAATCACTCAGCTCAATCAATCAGCTCAATTAATCAGCTCAATCACTCAGCACAATCACTCAACTCAATCACTCAGCTCAATCACTCATTTCAATTAATCAGGCCATTTACAGCTCAAAATGAAAAATCCATTCTACTCCCTCCTGCTCCCGGTTCTGCTCCTCCTTTCCTGCCCTACCCTCGCCCATGCACAGGCATTTACCTCCTACTTTACCGGAGACACCGCAGACGTCACCGTCACTACCACCGGAGGGATCGTCCTCATGGGAGGTGCCACGGAAAGCGATGAAGCCATGGTCTGGTTCCTGCAACGCGCCGTGGGCGGCGACATCCTCGTCCTCAGAGCTTCCGGCTCCGACGGCTACAACAACTACCTCTATTCCCAACTCGGTGTGAGTGTCAATTCTGTTGAAACCATCGTCTTCAACAATGCCACTGCCGCTTCCGACCCCTATGTCCTCCAGCAAATCGCCAATGCAGATGCCATCTGGATCGCCGGCGGTGACCAGTACAATTATGTCACCTACTGGAAGGACAATGCCGTCGAAGACCTCCTCAACGCCCACCACAATACCCTCAACCGCGTCATCGGTGGCACCAGCGCCGGGATGGCCATCCTCGGAGGAGACTACTTCAGCGCTGCCAATGGGACCATCACCTCCGCCAATGCACTCAACAACCCCTTTGATGCCAACGTCACCCTCGGCAGCGGTGACTTTCTCAACTACCCCATCCTTGAAAATGTAATTACCGATACCCACTACGACGATCCCGACCGCAAAGGCCGCCATACGACCTTCCTCGCCCGACTGGCACAGCAGCACAATGCGCGGAGCTTCGGAATTGCCTGCGATGAATATACCGCTGTTTGCATCGATGAAAACGGCATCGCCCGCGCTTATGGCGATTACCCAACCTACAATGACAATGTCTATTTCCTCCAGGCCAATTGTGTCGCTCCATTTTTGCCTGAAACCCTGAGCGCAGGCCAACCCCTCACCTGGAACCGCAATGGAGAAGCTGTAAAAGTGTACACCATCAAAGGCACCGTCACCGGATCCAACACCTTTGACCTCAACGACTGGGTAACCGGCAGTGGCGGGAATTGGGAAAACTGGTACGTGAACAATGGTCAATTCTTTGGTGCTTCCGGAACTGCTCCCAATTGTCCCATCACCGTCCTGGAACCAGCCGCAAGCCCCAATACCCTCATCTACCCCAATCCCGGCAATGGGTTGATTCGGTTCGCCCAAGATTTGAATCCCGGCAATCCCGGATCCCTCCTTCCCTTCATGGCTACTGTGCAAGACCTTCAGGGACGTACCATCTGGCAAGAAAGAGTCTCGGAAAATCAACAAATAGATCTGACCCACCTGCAAGAAGGCGTCTACATTCTAATCTTAAAGTTTGAGGATGGGAACGAAAAGGTCATTCAATACCTGAAGATCGACTAAAAGTAAAAGCATTAAACCGGGAGGATTAAAGGCAAAAAAAAACCGCCAGAAGGAGTGCCTGACGGTCTTTGGGATCTTTTGATTTCCAGAAGTATACAGTATCTATTACGACGGAAGACAGCTTTGTGTTGGCTGTTGTCTATTTTACTTATTCACATTTCTTTGGATGGGTGTGAATAAATACGGGTACCATGCATTTTCTTGTATTCCAGGGGCATTTTTGAATCCTCTAAAGCCTGAGAAAAATACTCTACGGACCTCAAAAAGGATGCTGATCTGTGATTCTAAGCGCAAAGCGTAAGGTCCAAGTCTGAACGCTGTCTCAAAATAGCAGAAGCTGTCCTTTTGAGACAGCTCCTGCGAAGTTCAATATTTAATCTTAGGCTTACTTGAAGATCCTTAGGCTTACTTGAAGATCAACTTCTTATCTATCCGTGTTCCATCTTCAGAAGTCAGGCGTGCGATGTAGAATCCACGGGCCATATTCTCCGGACGGAACTCAACCTCTTTGATTTCTCCTTCCGTAACCACGCCTTCAAACAGGTTGGCTACTTCTACCCCTCTGAGGTCGTAAATCTTCAAGGACACCCTTGCATTGACTCCCATACTGAAGCGCAACTGAGTGGCTTCCAGGAATGGGTTCGGGAAGGCCTCCAGGCTATTGGCAACTTCAAGTCCACCAGCGGCTCCGCTGCCCCCTGCCACTGCAGGGCGACGGCTGTTGACAGGAGTTGGGTTGCCATCGGCACAGAAATACAGATCCGCTACCCCACCGGATTTCTCGAAGGTTACCGTGACCGCCTCCACATCGGTTTCACCGATTGGGATTGCGATACGTGCATTGTCACCCCCATTCGGGATTGGGATGGTGATGTTATTTCCGCCCATCGTCTCGACGACGATAAAGCTGTTGTTCTCATCGTTGTCAATGATGATGATGGAGTCAACCGTTGCATAGTTGTTGAAATCAAAGCGGATTGTTCCTCCACTTGACTCATCGTCCGGATTGTCAACCAAGCCATCGTTGTTGTTGTCATTCAAGTTCTCTGCGATGACCAGGATATTGTTTTCGGGGATCACATTGCTGGCTCCACCGTTCCCTTGTCCGGGTCCATCATAGATCTGGCTTGGAGTTCCGAGGTCCACATCTCCACCAGTAGGATCACCAGTGTCGAACAGGATCGCTGCATCCGGACCGTTGTTGTTGGTCGCGGAGATGAGCACATTCCGACTTATGGCAAACTGGCCATTGACAATCGTTCCGGCAGGCAGGAAGCCGCCATTGTCATCGCGGTCCATATCCAATGGGGTATTACAGACCGTGAGGGAATCTCCATTCGGACACCAGGCAAAGCCTGCCACACCACCGGATCCGCCCATTTCGACGATCATCCTGCGCACATTGCTTTCAAAGACGGGGACGGTCAGCGCACTGTTGTTTCCAGAGGTCGGTACTGGGATGGTGGTTACCCAACCATTGGCCAATTCCAGGATGATATTCCAGGGACCATCGTCGAGGTCTACCAGACGGACCGTCTCAATGGTCACCGCACGCTGGGTAAAGTCGAAGAGCAGACGTCCACCACTGGCTTCATCATCAGGATCGTCTACCAGGCCGTCATTGTTATTGTCAACCACATCTTCAGCGATGATCAGGATATTGTCCTCCGCAATGCTGTTGGATGAGCCACCTGATCCTACACCTGGTCCACCATACTGTTGGTTAGGTGTTCCCAGGTCAGGGTCTCCACCGGTTGGATTGCCGGAGTCGAAGATCAAGGCCACATCAGGTCCATTGTTATTCTCTGCTGAGATCAGGACGCCCAGTGCTGCATACTGGTTGGTTACAATTGTACCCGCAGCCAGGCTGTTGTTGGCCGCATCCTCTTCGAAGTCGAAGGCCAATGGGCAACAGATGCTGTTGGTCGTATCCACCACGGTGACCATGGACACACATGTGCTGACATTGCCATTCACATCGGTCACAGTCAGGGTCAGTCCCCTTGGTCCATCCAATACATCCTGGCAGGTAAACACATTGTTGGTGGTGCTGATGGTGAAGGCACAATTGTCACTGCTGCCTCCGTCAATGTCTGAAGCATCGACCACGATCATTCCACTGACATCGATCTGGACGGTGAGGTCCTGACAGACTGCGGTGGGCGCGACGTTGTCTTCAACGGTGACGTTAGAGGTACAGGTACTGCTGTTGCCACTCTGGTCTGTGACCGTGAGGGTAACATTCGTGCTACCGATACTGCTGCAATCGAAGCTGGTCTGAGATACACTCAGGTTGCTGACGGCACAGTTGTCGGTGCTGCCTCCATCTACATCTGCAGCCGTGATGGTCGCGTTACCGCTTCCATCCAGTTGGACGGTGATGTCACGGCAAATCGCAGACGGTGCAATATTGTCTTCAACGGCCACATTCGCAGTACAGGTACTGGTGTTGCCATTGACATCGGTCACAGTCAGGGTGACAATATTGCTGCCCAGGGTTGAGCAGTCGAAACTGGCCGGGGTGACGCTCAGTCCGGCGATGCCACAGGCATCACTGCTGCCGCCATCCACATCTGCCCCGGTGATGGTCGCGTTGCCACTTCCATCCAACTGAACTGTGATGTCCTGGCAAACTGCGATCGGATCCACATTGTCTTCTACTGTAACATTCGCGGTGCAATTATCGGTATTGCCACTGCTGTCAGAGACAGTCAGGGTCACGGCATTGCTGCCGATGTTGCTACAATCGAAGCTGGTCGGTGCTGCATTCAGAACCAGGGCACAGTTGTCGGTGCTGCCACCATCAATGTCCGTGGCGATGATCGCTGCTTGTCCGTTTGCATCCAGTTGAACTGTGATGTCCTGGCAAACTGCCACTGGTGGGATGCTGTCAATCACCGTAATCTGCGTAGTACAGGTTCCGATATTGCCATTCACATCCGTTACCGTGACTACCTGACTGAAGGTGCCGACATCGTCACAGTCCACATCCAGTACCTGCGAAGAATCGCAGGTACAGATCACGCTGCCACAATTGTCAGACAAGTTGGTCACCAAGTCCTGGGCATTTATACTGCCGTTTCCGCTGCCATCCAGGTAGATGGTCGCATTGACACAGGTAAAGGTTGGTGCCAGTGTATCCAGTACTGTGATGTTGGAAGAACAGGTGGACACGTTTCCATTTACATCGGTTACCGTCAGGGTGGCGGAATTGTTGCCAATATTGCCACAACCATAGACGAAGGCATTGGTGCTCAGACTGGCGATACCACAGGCGTCATTGCTGCCGCCATCGATATCTGCTGCCGTCACAAAGACGATTCCATTCTGATCGAGGTAAACGGTGATGTCCTGGCAAACAGCATTCGGAGCCACGGTATCAACTACGGTCACACTTGCGGTACAGGTCGAATCATTGCCACTCTGATCGGTTACCGTCAGGACAACTGGGTTGGCGCCGACATCGTCACAAGCGAAGCTGTTCGGATTCGCATCCAGACTCACGATGGAGCAGTTGTCAGTGCTACCACCATCAATGTCGGATCCGGTGATAGAGACATTGCCACTACCATCGAGATAAACAGTGATGTCCTGGCAAACGGCGACCGGTGGAACCGGATCAATCACCGTGACGTTGGCGATACAGCTGTCAACGTTGCCATTTACATCGGTGATGGTCAAGGTGACTGTATTGCCATGCAGATTTTCACAGGTGAAGGTATCGGCATCGATCACAACGCTGAGCACATCGCAGTTGTCGAAGCTTCCGCCATCAACATCCACTACACTCAAGGTTGCGATTCCGGTTTCATCTATGCTGATGGTCACATCCATACAGACTGCAGTCGGTGCAATCGTATCCTGGACGTTGACATTGGCAGTACAGGTACTGCTGTTGCCATTTTCATCGGTCACAGTGAGGACAACCGGGTTGTCACCTACATGCTGACAATCGAATTGATTTGGAGTGACACTCAGGTTGTCGATCGCACAGTTGTCGAAGCTGCCTCCGTCTACATCAGATCCTGAGATCGAAGCCATACCGCTGGAATCCAGTTGTACGGTGATGCTCTGGCAGATGGCGGTCGGGGCGATATTGTCTTCAACCGTGATATTGGATGTACAGGTCGAGACGTTTCCATTTACATCGGTAACGGTTAAGGTCACGGTGTTGGAAGCGTTGCTTACACTGCTACAGTTGAAGGTATCAGGTGAGACACTCAGACTTGCGATGCCACAAGCGTCGTTGCTGCCGCCGTCCACATCACCGGCGGTGATGCTGGCCTGGCCATTCGCATCCAGTTGGATGGTGATGTCCTGACAGAGGGCATTTGGTGCAATATTGTCCTCGACCTCTACATTGGCAGCGCAGGAATCGGTATTGCCATTGACGTCGGTTACAGTCAGCGTTACACTGTTCGGACCTACGTTCTGGCAGTCAAATGTATTCGGGTTGACGGTCAGGTTGGCGATGCCACAAGCATCATTGCTGCCGTTGTCCACATCTGAAGGAGCGATTGAAGCCTGACCATTTGCATCCAGTTGGACGGTAATGTCACGGCAAACAGCCACGGGATCGATATTGTCCTCTACCGTGATGGTAGAAGTACAGGTACTTGCGTTGCCATTGTTGTCGGTTACAGTAAGGGTCACGGTATTTCCGCTGCCCACATTCGAACAATCAAAGTCACTGTTGTCCAGGGTCAGGCTGGCAATGCCACAGGCATCGTTGCTGCCATTGTCTACATCGGTGGCGGTGATGCCGCCCTGGCCGTTGACGTCCAGTTGGACGGTCACGTCCTGGCAAAGTGCGATCGGTGCCACGCTGTCTTCAACTGTGACATTTGCCGTACATGTCGAAACGTTGCCGTTTACATCCGTTACCGTAAGGGTGACGGTGTTGCCGGAACCAACCGTGCTGCAATCGAAGGTACTCACATCAATGGTGAGGGTGTCGACGGCACAGTTGTCATTCGAGCCGCCGTCTACATCTTGTGCGGTGATCGAGGCCTGTCCATTCGCATCCAGTTGGATGGTGATGTCCTGGCAGATGGCGATCGGTGATACGCTGTCGATTACGGTCACGTTTGCAGTACAGGTACTGCTGTTGCCGGACTGATCGACCACCGTCAGGATGACGGTGTTGCCATTCACGCCACTACAGGTGAACATGGTATTGTCGACAAAGATGGTGTCGATGGTACAGTTGTCGGTGCTGCCACCGTCAACATCGGCTGCGGTGATCATGGCCATTCCAGCAGCATCCAGTTGCACGGTCACATCCTGACAAACTGCAATCGGTGCGATTGTATCTTCTACTGTTACTGTAGAGGTACAAGTACTCTGGTTGCTGTTGTTGTCGGTGACGGTCAGGGTAACGGTGTTACCACTGCCGAGGTTGGTGCAATCGAAGTTGCTGTTGTCCAGGGACAGGGTCGCGATGCCACAGGCATCGTTGCTGCCGTTGTCGACGTCCTGAGGTGTGGTACTGCCAGCGCCATTGGCGTCCAGTTGGACGGTGACGTCCTGGCAAAGGGCGATCGGTGCCACATTGTCCTCGACGGTCACGATGGCCGTACAACTGCTGACATTGTTGTTCACATCGGTCGCAGTCAGGGTGACTGTGTTCGGACCGACATTCGAACAGTCGAAGCTGTTGACATCGATGCTCAGGCTGGCCACTCCGCAGTTGGAGGTCGAACCTCCATCCACATCAGCTGCGACGATGGTCACGTTGCCACCTGCATCCAGCTGGACCGTGATGTCCTGACAGACGGTGACCGGAGGAACGGTGTCGCTTACAGTTACCTGTGCGGTACAGGTTGAGGCGTTGCCATTCACATCGGTGACGGTCAGGGTCACAGTATTGCCGTTGACGTTGTTGCAATCAAAGGTGGTGATATCCAGACTCAGGCTTGCGATTCCACAAGCATCATTGGATCCGTTGTCAATGTCCTGAGGCGTGATATTCACATTGCCCAAAGAATCCAGCTGAACCGTGATGTCCTGACAGATGGCGTTCGGAGCAATATTGTCTTCGACCGTGACAATTGAGGTACAGGTAGAAGAATTGCCATTTACGTCGGTTGCAGTCAGGGTTACGGTGTTGCCACTGCCCACATTGTTGCAATCGAAGTTGCTGTTGTCAAGGG
>CAYGRE010000066.1:3827-16501 GCA_964352215.1 uncultured Bacteroidia bacterium | reverse complement strand
CCGTTGTCGACATCCTGAGGCGTGGTGCTGCCTTGTCCGTTTGCATCCAATTGGACGGTTACATCCTGACAAAGGGCAATCGGTGCCACATTGTCCTCGACTTCGACATTGGCAGTACAGGTAGAAGTATTTCCGTTGACATCGTAAACGGTCAAGGTCACCGTATTGCTTCCTACATCCACACAACCGAAGCTGTCATTGTCCAGACTCAGGCTGTCAACCGCACAATTGTCGTTTGAGCCACCATCTACATCAGCTGGCACAATCGAGGCGGCGCCCTGTGCATCCAGTTGAATGGTAATGTCCTGGCAAACCGCAATCGGAGGCACGTTGTCCTCAATGGTTACGTTTGCGGTACAGGTGCTCTGGTTGCCAGCGGTGTCGATGACAGTCAAGGTCACCGTGTTTCCAGCTACGTTGGCACAGTTGAAGGTGGTAGGATCGGCGAAGATGGTGTCGATTACACAGTTGTCGGTGCTTCCACCATCCACATCAGCGGCGGTGATGGTTGCATTTCCGGTTGGGTCCAGTTGCACGGTAATGTCCTGACAGACTGCATTCGGTGCTTCTGCATCCAGTACCGTAACATCGAAGGTACAGATGGAGATATTACCACATTCGTCGTTGGCGGCTGCGGTAACGGTAGTGGTACCGGCCTGGAAGATAGATCCACTTGGGATATTGGTAGCGACCAGGGTCGTTCCACATTCATCCACTGCGGTCGGGTTGAAGGTAACCGCGGCACCACAAATACCAAGGTCGTTGTTCACAGTGATGTCTGCCGGGCAGGTGATCACAGGTGGGAAGACGTCCTGGGTGGTGATGACCTGGGTACAAGAAGTGTTGTTGCCACAGGTATCAGTTGCCGTAAATGTCCTGGTGATGGTCTGGGTATTGCCACAACCGGGAACAGATACATCATTGAAGGTGATGTCCGGTCCACCAGGCAATGGTGACCCAGCCGGGCACCATCCTTGCAGGTACTCTGAAGTCGTTGGGTTGGAACTGGTAGCAAAGGAGGAATCATAGAGATATACACTCCGGCGGCTGGTAGCATCCAATCCTGTGAAGACTTCCTGACGGATAATGAACACGCGCATGGCGATCACTTTACAAGTGGTGTCGGGAAGTACGATCGGCTGACTGTAATTGGCAGTCGGAGCCTGGGTATTCACAACCGTCCAGCTTGCATCCTGAACGGGTAGGCCATTCTGGTCAAGGGTAAAGTCAGCGGAAGAGTTGCCTACTTTAAAGGCGACAGATTCGATGTACCAGAACTGATCCATACTCACATTCATGCTGAAGGTGGTACCGGTTCCGAAGAGGCTGGCCTCGCCCCAGGGATCCTGGAAGAAGCAAGGGAACAAGCCACAGTAGGTGATATCGGTGTTGCCCAGGGAATCAGCCAGTTGGTACATGATCGCCGGGCTTCCGCCACCACCGGGAATGCAGTTGTCCGTTGCCGTAGCCAGGCCGGTGGAGGCTGGATCGGTTGGATCAGTACAATTTATCGTGACCGCAGGAGGACAGGTGATGACCGGTGCAATCGTATCAATTACGGTGATCAACTGGTTACAGGTCGAGGTATTGCCGGAAGCATCGGTGGCCTGGTAGAGACGGTCGATGGTACGGGGACTGCTCAGGCAACCCAATCCACCATTGTCGGTATCCGAAATATGAGTTGGGAATGCACCCGGACAGTTGTCGGTCACAGTTACGCTGTTCACATCCACGGGTGGAATCTCTGCGTTACAAGAAACGGTGAGGTCACTGGCGCAGACGATTACTGGTGCTATCGTATCCTGTACGGTTACGATGGCATTACAGGTGCTTACGTTGTTATTGTTGTCGGTCACGGTGAGGGTCACGGTGTTGGGACCGGTGTTTGCACAGTCGAAGTTGTCAGGAGACACACTCAGGCTGGCAATTCCGCAAGCGTCATTGGAACCGTTGTCCACATCCTGCGCCGTGATGCTGGAAGCACCGTTGGCATCGAGCTGGATGGTGATGTCCTGACACAATGCGATCGGATCGATATTGTCTTCAACGGTCACGGTTGCGGTGCAACTGCTTTGGTTGTTGTTGACATCGGTCACCGTCAGGGTGACGGTATTGCCACTGCCTACGTTGTTACAATCAAAGCTGGTATTGTCAAGTACGAGGCTGGCAATTCCACAAGCATCGTTGGAGCCGTTGTCGACATCCTGAGGTGTGGTGCTGCCTGCGCCATTGGCATCCAGTTGGACGGTTACATCCTGGCAAAGGGCGATCGGTGAGACGGTGTCTTCGACCGTGATGTTCGCACCACAGGTGGCGCTGTTGTTGTTGACATCTGTGACGGTGAGCACGACGGGGTTGGACCCTACATTGCTACATCCGAAGCTGGTGATGTCAAGCGACAGGCTGGCGATGCCACAGGCATCGTTTGAACCATTGTCTACATCCTGAGGCGTGATGGATCCGGCTCCTTGGGCATCCAACTGAACCGTCAGATCCTGACAAAGGGCGATCGGTGCAATATTGTCTTCCACCGTAATGGTGGAAGTACAGGTACTCTGGTTACCATTGTTGTCGGTGACGGTCAGGGTGACAGTATTCGCACCCACATCTGCACAGGCGAAGTTGCTATTGTCCAGTGAGAGGCTTGCGATTCCACAAGCATCGTTAGAGCCATTGTCTACATCACCCGTGGTAATACTTCCGGCACCGTTGGCATCCAACTGCACCGTCACATCCTGACAAAGGGCAATGGGAGCCACATTGTCTTCGACAGTGATGATGGAAGTACAGGTGCTGCTGTTGCCATTCACATCGGTCACGGTCAAGGTGACCGTATTGTTGCTTCCAACGTCGCTGCAAGCAAAGCTGGTAATGTCAAGAGACAGGCTGGCAATGGCACAATTGTCGGTAGAGCCATTGTCTACATCCTGTGGGGTGATGGAAGCTGCTCCCTGGGCATCCAACTGGATGGTCAGGTCCTGGCAAACTGCAATCGGAGACACGGTGTCTTCAATCGTTACGTTGGCGGTACAGGTACTCTGGTTACCGTTGACGTCGGTCACGGTCAGGGTGACCTGATTGCCAGCGACGTTGTTACAGTTGAAGACCGTATTGTCAAGCGACAGTGAAGCGATGCCACAAGCATCATTGCTTCCATTGTCGATATCCTGAGGGGTAATGGTTGCATTTCCAGTGCCATCCAACTGAACCGTTATGTCCTGGCATACGGCAATCGGAGCGACATTGTCTTCAACCGTGATGATTGAGGTACAGGTACTCACATTGCTGTTGTTATCCGTTACTGTCAGTGTCACCGTGTTCGCCCCTACATCTGCACAGGCGAAGTTGGTATTGTCCAGTGAAAGGCTTGCGATGCCACAGGCATCATTGGAACCGTTGTCTACATCACCCGTGGTGATGCTACCGGCGCCATTGGCATCCAGTTGTACGGTTACATCCTGGCAAAGGGCGACCGGAGCCACATTATCTTCGACCTGAACATTGGCGGTACAGGTTGAGCTGTTGCCATTCACATCGGTTGCGGTCAGAGTGACAGTATTGCCACCGACGTTGCTACAAGCGAAGGTATTAGGCGTGACAGACAGGCTGGCAATTCCACATGCATCGTTGCTGCCATTGTCGATGTCGGCTGCGGTGATGCTTCCGGCACCGTTGACATCAAGTTGAACCGTTACATCCTGACAAAGGGCAATCGGATCAATATTGTCTTCCACGGTAATGGTCGCGGTACAGGTAGATACGTTTCCGTTGACATCGGTCACGGTCAATACCTCTGGGTTCGGTCCTACTTCAGAACAATCAAAGTCGGTCTGACTCAGTGAGAGGCTTACAACTCCACAGGCATCGTTGCTGCCATTGTCTACATCCTGAGCCGTGGTACTCCCCTGTCCGTTGGCGTCGAGTTGTACGGTGACATCCTGGCAAAGGGCTACCGCAGGAACGGTATCCTCTACGAATACAGTCGCGAAGCAAGCACTGTTGTTGCCGTTGACATCATTTACAATCAGGATGACGCTGTTGCCTCCAACATCATTACAATCAAAGTCGGTATTGCTCAGAATCAGTGATCCAATTCCACAGGCGTCGTTGCTGTTTCCACCTACATCTTGTGCAGTGGTAGCTCCGTTGCCGGTTACATCCAGGTAAACGGTCACATTCTGGCAAACGGCCTGGGGTGAAATATTGTCCTGAACGGTGACGGTGGTCGTACAAGTGGAGGTATTTCCATTGACATCGGTCACGGTCAGGATTTCGGTGTTGGCGCCTACTTCAGAACAGTCGAAGCTGGTCTGGCTGAGGCTGAGGTTGGCAACTGAGCAATTGTCATTGCTACCGTTGTCGACCGCTGATGCAGCGGTAGAACCATTGCCATTCGGATCAAGCTGGACGGTTACGTCCTGACAGATCGCAATCGGTGGCACGGTGTCTTCCACGGTGACCTGAGACGTACAGGTTCCGGTATTTCCGTTCACATCGGTAGCGGTCAGGGTCACGGTATTTGCACCTACATCTGAACATGAGAAGCTGGTATTGTCCAGGCTGAGGCCAGCAATTCCACAAGCGTCATTGCTGCCGTTGTCGACATCGTTGGCGGTGATGGAAGCGGCTCCGCTTGGATCGAGTTGAATGGTCAGATCCTGACAAACAGCGATCGGAGCGATATTGTCCTCTACGGTTACGGTAGCGGTACAACTGCTCTGGTTGTTGTTGACATCGGTGACAGTGAGGGTAACGGTGTTGCCGTTGCCTACGTTGTTACAATCGAAATTGGTATTGTCGAGGGCGAGGTTGGCAATGGCACAGTTGTCATTGGAACCATTGTCTACGTCTGCAGTGGTAATCGACCCGGCACCATTGGCATCCAGTTGCACCGTCACATCCTGACACAGGGCGATGGGTGCGACACTGTCCTCGATACTGACATTTGCAGTACATGTGGAGATGTTACCATTGTTGTCGGTTACCGTCAGGGTAACGGTATTGCCGGCGACGTTGGCACAGTTGAAGGTGGTATTGTCCAGAACAAGGCTGGCAATTCCGCAAGCGTCGTTGCTGCCATTGTCAATGTCCTGCGGCGTGATGGTCGCATTTCCGGTCGGATCCAACTGGACGGTAATGTCCTGGCAGATGGCCACCGGAGCGACATTGTCCTCCACCGTGATCTGTGCGGTACAGGTCGATGCGTTGTTGTTGACATCGGTCGCGGTAAGGGTCACGGTATTGGCCCCTACATCGGCACAGGCGAAGTTGGTATTGTCAAGGCTGAGGCTGGCAATTCCACAAGCATCGTTGCTGCCATTGTCAACTCCTGCGGCTGTAATACTTCCTGCTCCGTTAACATCCAGTTGCACGGTCAGATCCTGACACAGGGCAATCGGAGCGATATTGTCTTCTACGGTGATGGTCGCAGTACAGGTACTGCTATTGCTGTTAACATCGGTGACGGTCAGGGTAACGGTATTGCCATTGCCAACCGTATTACAATCGAAGCTGGTATTGTCCAGGCTGAGGCTGGCGATTCCACAAGCATCGTTGCTGCCGTTGTCCACATCACCGGTGGTGATGCTTCCAGTTCCGTTGGCATCCAATTGGACGGTTACATCCTGACACAAGGCCACTGGTGCAACGTTGTCTTCTACAGTAACGATGGCGGAACAAGTATTTTGATTGCCATTCACATCAGTGAGGACCAGCACGACTGGGTTGGTACCGACATTGGAACAGGCGAAGGAGGTATTGCTCAGAGATAAGCTGGCGATACCACAGGCGTCGCTGCTGCCGTTGTCAACCGCACCAGGCGTAGTGCTTCCTGAGCCGTTGGCGTCCAGTTGGACGGTAACGTCCTGACAAAGGGCAATCGGTGAGATATTGTCTTCCACGGTTGCAATCGCGGTACAAGTAGTTGCATTTCCGTTGTTGTCGGTCGCGGTCAAGGTGACGGTATTCGCACCTACGTTGTTACAGTCAAAACTGGAAATGTCCAGGCTCAGACTGGCGATTCCACAAGCATCGTTGCTGCCGTTGTCCACGGCATTGGCGGTGGTTGATCCGGCGCCACTCGCATTCAACTGAACCGTTACATCCTGGCAAAGGGCGATCGGAGCCACATTGTCCTCTACTGTGACCTGAGAGGTACAGGTAGTAGAATTGCCGTTCACATCATCTACGGTCAGGGTCACGGTGTTTGTTCCCACGTTGCTGCAAGCAAAGCTGTTGTTGTCCAGGCTGAGGTTCGCGATGGCACAATTGTCATTGGAACCGTTGTCAACATCTGCCGGGGTGATCGAAGCTGCTCCCTGGGCATCCAGTTGGATGGTCAGATCCTGGCAGATGGCGATCGGTGGCACACTGTCTTCTATGGTAATGGTTGCGGTACAACTGCTCTGGTTGCCGTTGACATCGGTCACGGTCAGGGTGACCGTGTTTCCAGCTACGTTGGCACAGTTGAAGACGGTATTGTCAAGGCTGATGGTGGCAACCGCACAGTTGTCATTGCTTCCTGCATCGACATCCTGAGCGGTAATGGTTGCATTGCCGGTCGGATCAAGCTGCACGGTCAGGTCCTGACACAAGGCAGCAGGTGGTACAGTATCAACAACGGTTACGTTGGTGGTGCAGGTGGTTACATTTCCACTCGCATCCACAACGGTCAGTACTTCTGGGTTCCCTCCTACTTCGCTGCAATTGAAGCTGGTTTGACTGAGGGTAATGCCTCCAATGCTGCAATTGTCATTGCTGCCATTGTCTACATCGCTGGCGGTCGTGGTTGCGTTGCCATTGTTGTCGAGGAATATGGTTACATCCTGACAAATGGCAACCGGGTCAATATTGTCCTGAACTTCCACGAGGGTTGAGCAGGTGCTACTGTTGCCATTGACATCGGTGACGGTCAGAATCTCCAGGTTGGGTCCGACTTCGCTGCAATCATAAGTTGTTTGGCTCAGGCTCAGGCTGGCGATGCCACAGGCATCATTGCTGCCATTGTCTACGTTTTGTGCGGTGGTCGTGGCAGAACCGTTGGCATCCAGTTGGATGGTTACATCCTGGCAAATGGCCACTGGGGCAATATTGTCTTCTACGGTAATGGTAGCGGTACAGGTACTGCTATTGCTGTTGACATCGGTAACGGTCAGGGTGACGGTGTTTCCGTTGCCTACGTTGTTGCAATCGAAGCTGGTATTGTCCAGGCTCAGGCTGGCGATGCCACAGGCATCGTTGCTGCCATTGTCTACATCGTTGGTGGTGATGCTACCGGCTCCGTTCGCGTCGAGTTGGACGGTGACATCCTGGCACAGGGCGACCGGATCGACATTGTCTTCAACCGTTACCACCGCTGAACAGGTGTTTTGGTTGCCATTGTTGTCAGTGACAACCAGGATAACGCTATTGGTCCCGACACTCGTACAGTTGTATGAGGTCGTGCTGAGGCTGAGCGTAGCAATGCCACAGGCATCGCTGCTGCCATTGTTGACATCGGCTGCGCTTGTGCTACCTGCACCGTTGGCATCGAGTTGAACGGTTACATCCTGGCAAAGGGCTACCGGTGCAACATTGTCTTCAACCGTGATCTGTGCGGTACAGGTTGATGCGTTGTTGTTCACATCGGTCACGGTGAGGGTCACGGTATTCGTGGTATTGACATTGTTGCAATCGAAGCTGGTGTTGTCCAGACTCAGGCTGGCGATGCCACAGGCATCGTTGCTACCGTTGTTCACACCTGTTGTGGTGATGCTGCCGGCACCGTTCGCATTGAGTTGAACGGTGACGTCCTGACACAAGGCCACCGGATCTACGTTGTCTTCGACGGTGACGATTCCGGTACAGGTCGAGGAGTTGCCATTCACATCGGTCGCGGTCAGGGTGACGGTGTTGGCACCGACATTGTTACAACCGAAGTTGGTGACATCCAGGGTAAGGTTGGCGATGCCGCAGGCATCGTTGCTACCGTTGTCGACTGCGGTGGTATTGGTGCTACCGGCTCCGTTGGCGTCAAGTTGGACGGTGACATCCTGACAAAGGGCGATCGGAGCAATATTGTCTTCTACGGTGACGATGCTGGTACAGGTCGAGGCGTTGCCATTCACATCGGTCACGGTCAGGGTGACGGTGTTGCTTCCTACATTGTTACAATCGAAGCTGGTATTGTCAAGGCTCAGGCTGGCGATGGAGCAATTGTCGCTGGAACCATTGTCTACATCCGTGGTGGTAATGCCTCCATTGCCGTTGGCATCGAGTTGCACGGTCACATCCTGGCAGAGGGCGATCGGTGCGACATTGTCTTCAATACTTACATTCGCAGTACAGGTCGAGGAGTTGCCATGGACGTCCGTCACGGTCAGGGTGACAGTATTGCCAGCAATATTCGCGCAATTGAAGGTGGTATTGTCGAGGCTCAGACTGGCGATGCCACAAGCATCGGTAGAACCATTATTGATGTCAGCCGGGGTAATGGTCGCATTTCCGGTTGGGTCCAACTGGACGGTGATGTCCTGGCAGATCGCATTCGGAGCTACATTGTCTTCTACGGTGACGTTTGCAGAGCAGTTTGAGGCGTTTCCATTGTTATCGGTAACGGTCAGGATCACAGTGTTGTTGATGCCGATATTGCCACAGGCAAAGTTGGTGTTGTCCAGGCTCAGACTGGCGATGCCGCAGGCATCGTTGCTGCCATTGTCGACATCGGTGGTGGTGATGCTTCCGGCTCCGTTGGCATCAAGTTGGACGGTGACATCCTGACAAAGGGCGATCGGAGCAATATTGTCTTCTACGGTGATGGCGGCAGTACAGGAAGACTGGTTGTTGTTGACGTCAGTTACGGTCAGGGTCACGGTGTTGCCACTGCCTACATCGGCACAGCCGAAGCTGCTGTTGTCCAGGCTCAGGTTGGCGATGGCGCAGTTGTCACTGCTGCCATTGTTGACACTTGCGGTGGTGATGCTGCCGGCTCCGTTGGCATCCAATTGGATGGTCAGGTCCTGACAGAGTGCTGCCGGGGGAACGGTATCTTCAATGCTGACCGTAGAGGTACAGGTGGAGACATTGCCATTCACATCGGTAACGGTGAGGGTCACGGTGTTGTTCACGGCCACACTTGCACAATTGAAGGTGGTGTTGTCAAGCACCAAGCCGGCAATGCCACAGGCATCGCTGCTGCCATTGTTCACATCTGCGGTGGTGATGCTGGCGTTGCCGCTGCCGTTCAGTTGAACGGTGATGTTCTGGCAAACTGCGTTGGGCGCAACGTTGTCCTGAACGGTGACGTTGCCGGAGCAGGTAGAGGCGTTGCCATTCACATCGGTCACAGTGAGGGTCACGGTGTTGAAGCCGACATCGGCACAGGCGAAGTTACTGTTGTCCAGCGACAGGCTGGCGATGCCACAGGCATCACTGCTACCATTGTTGATGGCAGCGGCAGTGGTGCTCCCCGCACCATTCGCATCCAATTGAACGGTGACGTTCTGGCAAACGGCTACTGGAGCCACATTGTCTACAACTGTAAGATTAGAACTACAGTTACTGGTATTTCCGTTGACATCGGTCACGGTGAGGGTGACGGTATTAGTAGTATTGATATCGTTACAATCAAAGCTGGTATTGTCCAGACTCAGATTAGCGATTGCACAGTTGTCATTGGAACCATTGTTTACATCGGTGGTGGTGATCGAACCATTGCCACTGGCGTTCAATGAAACCGTGACATCCTGGCAAAGCGCATTCGGAGCCAGGTTGTCCTCTATGGTAACATTTGCAAAGCAAATCCCTGAGTTCCCATTGACATCATTGACAATAAGCACGACACTGGTGGTTCCCACATTGTTACAATTGAACTGGTCCTGGCTGAGCACCAATGAACCCAATCCGCAGTTGTCGGAGCTGCCATTGTCAATGTCATTGGAAGTAATGATGGCATTTCCACCTGCATCCAATTGGACAGTGATGTCCTGGCAAAGGGCAGTGGGAGAGATATTGTCTTCTATGGTGATCTGAGCGACACAGGATGAAACGTTTCCATTGACATCGGTGACGGTCAGGGTTTCAGAAGTGGACCCGATGTCTGAACAGGTATAATTTCCTCCGGTGAGTGCCAAGCTTGCAATTCCACAGGCATCGTTGGAGCCACCGTCTACCAGACCGGCGTTGATAACTGCCGTTCCGGTCGCACCAATCTGAACCGTCAAGTCTTGACAAACAGCGTTCGGAGCGATATTGTCTTCTACCGTAATAACAGCATTACAGGTATCGGTATTGTTGGCAGCATCAAAGACGGTCAACACGACATTGTTGGTACCATTTACATTGGCGCAACCATAATTGGCATTGTCGAGGATGAAGTTGGTGACCGCACAGTTGTCGGTCGAGCCATTGTCCACGAGTTGTGGGTTTACGGTAACCGCACCGTTCTGGTCAAGTTGCACCGTAATGTCCTGGCAGTTGGCAACCGGGGCAATCGGATCGTCAATGGTAATATTGGAAGTACAGGTGCTGACGTTGCCATTAAAATCGGTAACGGTCAGGGTCACGGTATTGGTGACGTTGAAGTTCGTACAGTTGAAGGTGGAATTGTCAATGCTCAGACTGGCAATTCCACATGCGTCGCTGGAGTTGTTGTTCACAGCCGCCGCGGTAGTAGTTGCATTGCCAGAACCATCCAACTGAAGGGTCAGGTCACGACAGATGGCGTTGGGAGCCACATTGTCTTCGACCGTAACGACTCCGGTACAAGTTGATGAATTGCCGTTGTTGTCGGTAGCGGTCAGGGTGACGGTGTTGTTGCCAACATTGCTACAGGTAAACGCATTGGGGGTGACGCTCAGGCCTGAGATACCACATGCATCGTTGCTACCATTGTCAATGTCTGAACTTACAATGGAGGCATTTCCGCTGGCATCCAGTTGTACCGTGATATTCTGACAAAGGGCAACGGGATCAACATTGTCTTCAACCGTAACAATAGCAGCGCAAGTACTGCTGTTGGTATTGACATCTGTCACCGTTAAGGTCACATTGTTATTCCCGACATTGTTACAATCAAAGGCTGTATTGTTCAGGGCGGTGGTACTGATGCCGCATGCATCGGAACTCCCGTTGTTGATGTCCGAGGCAGAAATGGTTGCAGTTCCTGAGGCATTCAACTGAACGGTAATATTCTGGCAAAGTGCCGTTGGGGCAATATTGTCTTCTACCGTGATCTGAGCCGAACAGGTATCAGAATTGCTGTTGTTATCGGTAACAGTAAGGGTGACATTGTTTCCTGATCCGACATTGGAACAGGTGAATAAAGTGTTGTTCAATGACAGGTTTGCAATTCCACAAGCGTCGCTGCTACCATTGTTTACACTTGCTGCGGTGATACTGCCGGAGCCGGATGCATTCAACTGGACGGTGAGGTTTTGACAAGCAGCAACTGGAGCAATATTGTCTTCAACGGTTACAGTTCCGGTACAGTTTGAAGAATTTCCACTGCCGTCGGTGACAGTCAGGGTTACGGAATTGGACCCCACATTTCCACAGTTGAAGGAATTGGGGGACACGGTAACGCTGGCTATGGAACAGTTGTCGGTTGACCCGGTATTGATGGCTGAAGCGGATAAGGAACCGGATCCGGATGCATTCAATTGAACGGTGGCATTCCCACAGACTGCATTGGGAGCAATATTGTCTCCCACGGTAACGGTGGCTGTACAATTGGAACTGTTTCCGGCATTGTCCGTGACGGTGAGGGTAACGGTGTTTGCCCCTATGTCGCTACAATCGAAAGAAGAAGGAGTGACAGCGATGGATGCGATTCCACAGTTGTCAGTACTGCCATCGTTGATTTGAGAAGCGGTGACCGATGCATTGCCGGCTGCGTTCAGTTGGACCGTCACATTCCTGCAAACCGCATTGGGAGCCGTATTGTCCACTACGGTAATGGTAGCTGTACACTGATCAGTTGCCCCAAACGGATCTGATACGGTCAGGGTAACCCCGGAAGTTCCAAGTGGATATGGTCCGGTCGGACTAACCGAGAAGGTCAATGGGTCTGAATCGGGATCGGTTGATCCACCATCGAAAGCAGTTGCAGCCGCAGTACCTTGGCAGGAGCCATTGGCATTGACCGTTATATTCTGGCAGACCGCATTGGGTGGAAGGTTACAATTGTTGGCCGGGTCTGTAATGGTGACCTGAGAAATACAACTGTTGGTATTCCCGGAAGGGTCTTGTACGACGACGGTCACGGGAATGGTGTTGCCGCGATCACCACAATTGAAGGTATTTGGAGAGACTGATACCGGGCTAACACTACAGTTGTCTGTCAGACTGGAAGTCAGATCAGCAATAGAAACCGTAGCTGTCAAGTTGGTGCCGATGTTAGCGGTGAAATTTTGACATGTGACGGAGGGCGGCGTAATATCCCGGACGGTAACGATTCCGTTACAGGTCGATTGATTTCCACTGCCATCGGTAACCGTGAGTGCTACGGAATTATTGCCAAGATTGCTACAAGTAAAGTTACTTGGGGAAACAGACAGGTTAGCCACTGAGCAATTGTCGGTGGACCCGTTGTTGACCTGGCTCGCGGTGATACCGACTGCGCCCGAACCATTTACATTGACGGTAAGGTTGCGGCAATTTGCGGTCGGGGCAATGGCATCCTGAACCGTAACCACCCC
>CAYGRE010000066.1:0-3727 GCA_964352215.1 uncultured Bacteroidia bacterium | reverse complement strand
TCCTGAACCGTAACCACCCCATTGCAGGTAGAAATATTTCCACTGCCATCGGAGACAGTCAGGGTTACTGTATTTGTACCTATATCCCCGCAGTCAAAGATATTTGGATTTACTGACAAGCTGCCTATGCTGCAATTGTCACTGCTTCCATTGTTGACCTGACTGGCATTCACGGTGGCTGAGCCTGAGCCATTCAGTGCAACCGTCACATTACGACAAAGTGCATTGGGAGCAATATTGTCCTGAACGGTGACGGTTGCAGAACAATTATCAGAATTCCCGGAAGCATCGTTGACTGTCAGGGTAACAGCATTGGCTCCGAGGTTATTGCAATTAAAACTGCTGGGAGTGACTGAGGTGGAACTGACCGCGCAGTTGTCGGTACTACCGTTGTTGATCTGGCCAGCGGTTATGCTTGCATTCCCTGCCGCACTTAACTGGACGGTCCGATTCTGGCAAATCGCATTGGGAGCAATATTGTCAACAACCGTCACGGTCGCTGTACAATTGTCGGTATTACCGCTGGCATCTCCTACTGTCAAGGTCACCGTATTTGCTCCCAGATTGGAACAGCTGAAATTGCTGGGGCTGACTGAGAGTGAGGTCACCCCACAATTGTCTGTACTGTTGTTGTTGATCAATGCTGCGGTTACACTACCGCTACCACTGGCATTCAAACTGACCGTCCGGTTTCGGCAAATCGCATTGGGGGCGATGTTGTCATTGACGGTAACCGTTGCGGTACAGTTATCGGTGTTGCCAGCTGCATCACCAACAGTCAAGGTTACAGTATTTGTGCCCAGGTTATTGCAATTGAATGAACTTGGGCTTACCGATGTGCTGGTAACAGCACAGTTGTCAGTCGATCCGTTGTTGATCAGAGCCGCCGAAACACTCCCATTACCACTGGCATTCAAATTCACGGTTCTGTTCTGACATATTGCGTTGGGTGCCTGGTTGTCGTTCACGGTTACATTGAAGCTGCAATTTACAGTCGTGTTAGCAGCATCGGTGTAAGTGAAAGTATTAGTAGTAGTCCCTACCGGGAAAGTAGAACCGCTGGAAAGACCCGCGGATTGGCTCGCTGTTGGGGTGACGCTGATTCTTACATTGTCGATTGACCAGTTGTCAAAATTAGCTCCCGAATTGCTCAACTGCCTCCAGCGAAAACGAGTGCTCGCAGTTCTGGCGGCCGCTGGAATCGTTTGAGTAACCGCGGTCATGGTCGGGAAGGAATTCTCGTTGTAACTGGCTATTTGTACCCAGGTACCGCCACTGTTATTTGAGTATTCGAGGACCACACCTTCTCCCGCATCTGCATTCTCACAAGGGGCACCAGCGGTACCTATCAGCATAGAAAATGCGATGGTTCCTCCGTCTGTAGTATTGAAATTATTGGTAATGGCCTGACGTACCCCAGTACCATTGAAAAATAGAGCGTTTCCGGACACGGAACCACAAGAAGTCGCAGCAGTTCCCAATGAGATACTAGACCACATGGCGTTATTGATCCCTGGGTCGAAGTCATCCTGCTGAGCCTGACAATCATCATTGACATTAGGAGCACTATAGCTGACCGGGGCGCTACACTGGTTAGGACTGTTGTTTACCGTGATGTTGGAGGGACATGAAATCGAGGTATTGTGTCCCAAGACTGTAACGGTCTGGTTCACTGGGAGTTGTGGTATCCAGCGGTGAGAACTGTTGGTAGCGGTCCATATAGAATTGTTCCTGCCAGCCACTGCAAATCCCTGTGTACCATTGCTGTTTTCTATCCCTTCGGTCGCATTACTGCCATCATTTGGCTTACTGGTGATGTGAATGTCAATGAAATTGGAGGATTCCCTTAGGATAATCTTTCCTGTCACGAGGTTTCCCGATACGAATTGGTCAACCCGCCAGAAATTTACGGTAAATGTACGATTAGGGGCTGTGCCTGCTGTTGTAAACCAAACGAAATTAGCACCTATGCCGCGAGTTCCATTTCCTGGATCAAGATCAGTCCAGGCCATAGCAATCAGATTGTCTGGGTCTGCTGTACTGGGAAGGGTTTGCTGGATTCTCGAACCACTGCCGGAACCAAAGGAAAGAAATCCATTGGAGCCAATAAAAGTCTGGGTATAGTTGTTGTCAAAGAAGTTAAAAGAAAAACCGAGGTTGATGGCACCAGATGAGTTGTCATCTGCAAGAGTGACAGTCGTACCAGTTCCTGAAACAGAAGAAAACCCTATGGACTCTATTCTATACCTCGGTGGAGTAAAGGTAATGGTATGGGTCCCTGGACCTGCGGTAGCAGGATTGAAGGTACTTCCCGATATCCCCGGACCTGAAAAAGTTCCAGACGGACTCCCGGAAAGCGAAACGGAACCGTCTGATACACACATCGTAGCGGGCAATCCTGTAAAAGACTGCGCCTGAACCATGCTGACCAGACCCAAAAAGAAAATCGTGGAAAGCACCCAAGCTCCCCACTTACAGTTGGAAAAAAAATTATTTACCATAGCTCCTTTTATTCAAGTCACTCGAGGGATCGCCTCCAGTTTCCGCTGTATATGCAATACTGAATGTATTTCTATTTGATTTCGCTGATTGATCCCGGGACAATTTACGACTCCCTCTCCCCTACCATTCTAATCAATATGTAAAATTCCAATCCCGCTAATTGTAACGCATATTCTTTACCGACTGCTTACACATTTTCGTAAACACACCTCCTCCTACCTCCTTTATGTAGGCAGGTACAAAGAATAATTCACGTCTCGAATATTATTAAACTACTTCAGTTGATTTTGATTTCATCATTAAAGTAGGGATTTTATGCTTTTTATCAAAGGACTAAAAGCATTCAACTTATCAACAGGGGCATATTGGCCTGAGATACAATCGCTTTAATCCTTCCTCAAAACGCCTTTTGAGGCACTTTTGATCAGTCGTGGATTGAGTATAAGCTTTTATACCTATCAGTCAATTTATTATTTACGTGGACTTCTGGCAACTATATTGGATTCTTTTGCTTTTGGGTGGCCTGCAAGGCTTCATTCTGGGAACCATTTTGCTCGTCAACCGAAAAGGACATCCACCGACCCGCACCTTCCTGGCCTTTTTGCTTTTCCTCTCCTCCTACCGGCTTCTGGTTGAATTTCTGAGAAGTTCATCGGTCTCCATGGACCATTGGGCCTATCAAATCCTGTTGGAGTACCATTGGGCGTTTGGTCCTCTCCTATACTGCTATGTAAGGAGTTTCCTTGATCCGGGATTTCGATTGAAGGGGCGCATGGGGTGGATCTTTCTTCCTGTCCTGTTGCAAACTGCCTTCAGTCTCTGGGTCAAAATCCAGAATCTATACTGGCAGGGATCACCCGATGACCTCCCCTTTTTGGGCTCTGAGAGTTATCAACTCTGGATGCATACCCCTTTCCAATACCTGATTTTATCCGGGTTGCTGCTGTTTTTCTCTTTTCGGGCTATGCTTCATATTTCTAAAGCCAGTCTACGGGCCCTGAACCCCACCCAGCAAAACAGTCTGAATTGGTTGAAATTGATTATCCGCGGCTACCAGGTTTTCTCTCTGCTTACGATCCTGGTCACCCTGGCAGATTTTCTTTTCTTCGACTATGCTTTCGAACCCTTTTACCCATTCCCCGTATTTATCTCATTGGCTGGACTGACCTATTGGCTGGCCCTGAGCGGTTATGCCCACCGAGAAGCAAGCCTCCCTCCCCCACCC
>CAYGRE010000065.1:0-37744 GCA_964352215.1 uncultured Bacteroidia bacterium | reverse complement strand
CGCGGCGCTCCGCACCCGCGCCCGGGCGGCGGCGGATAAGGGGGAGGAACCTTTCTGCTTGCAGGGAATAGGTATCGTAGTGCATGGCCTTGTTTTCCGGAATCCCGATTTTTCCATTTTGTTTGCCTTCCTCGAGCATCTGTTTGATGCGTTCGGCCCGGTAGGGGCCCATCGGGATATTGATCGGTGCGACTTTCCCCAGGTGGTTCAGGTCATTGTTGGCCGTGATGATAAATCCTTCTTCGGGGTTGAAGGATCGGGGGAGATCGGCGGTTGCATGAAAACCCTGCCAGTCATTTTCAGAACTCCAACCAGGAACGGGGAGGAAGCCACTGATCGCCTCGGGGCGTTTTGGCATCAAGCCCGACATCTGGTAGCCGATGCTCCCGCTACGGTCCGCCATCACCCAACTGAAAGCCCCTTCAATTTCTCCTATCACATTCATTCCTTTTTCCACGGTGGTCACATCCCAGAGCCGAAATCCTACCCGCATCGACTTGGCCCCGGATTTTGCACCGCTCCACTTGGTACTCAGGTAATAACCTTTTTGATGAGGATTCCCTGCAAGCACGCCGTGGTCATTTTCGTAAACTTTGATCTCAACCGGGGGCTTTTTCTTCCGTTTGATGACCTCGGTGCGTTCCCGGAAGGGGTGCCAGCTTCCATCTTTGAAAAATTTCCCGTCTTTGCACTTTTCTATCCATGAATCCAGGGCATCCATGAAGGCGTAGGTTGCTCCCCAGGACAGGTCCGGACTACGCCCAATGATGAAGGAGGGGAGGCCGGGCATGGTGGCGCTGTGAACGTATTTTGTGCCGATCCGGGCTGCAACTTCATACCAGACAGGTGGCAGCCGGTTGATCTCGAGGTGGGGATCGTTGGCAAAAATGGCTCCCCCTGATTCGGTGATGGTTCCGGAGATGGCCCAGTTGTTGGAGGCCATGAAGGAGGCGGCTGAAGCTTCCTGCCGAACGGGATCGGGAATCACCTGGTCTTGCAGCTTTATTTTCCGAAAGAGTTCTTCATCATAGTCCTCCACTTTGGGAAATAATTCCCTCAACAACTCTTTGGGAACGCCCTTTTGGACCATTTCTACAAAGGCATGTTCGATCTCTCCCTGTGACTGGGCCAGGCTGATAAAACCGGTCATGCGGGTGAGGAGAATGGTGTCTGAGGGATGCCAATGGAAGTCTTTGTAGCCCAGCAACAGCTTGAGTTCCCAGGGTTTCTTTTTTGCAAAGGCAGCATTGATCCCGTCGCAATAGCGCTGCAAAAGCTCAAGCTCTTGTGCATTCAGCTTGGCCAGTTCTTCTTCGAGATTGCTGTACCAGTTCATTCGCCGGAAGAAGGTGTCGATTTCCAGCATGGCATCGTCTCCACTCAAATGCTCCGATCCCCGGCCGTGACCGAGAATTTTGGTGAGCATCATCTGCATGCCCCGATCGCGGGCATGGCAAACCCCCAATCCGTAATACAGGTCATGTAAATTCCCGGCCTGGATCAGTGGTATTCCACCTTCCATGCGGGTGATATTGATCGGTTCTTTGCCTTGGAGATTCATATTCGAATATTATTTGCGGCCAAAGTCAGCCGGCATCTATTTGCGGCCAAAGTCAGCCGGCATCTATTTGCGGCCAAAGTCAGCCGGAATTTCTCCCCAACGTTTGGTCTCCCACTTGAGGATTTTGTTCTTGAACTTGTGGGTTGCCAGCCATTTTTCCCCTCTGGCTATGATCTGGTACAACTGGGCGGTTTTGTGGTTCCGTACCAGTTTGGTCCTGCATCTACCTGATTTGATCCAGCCCATTGCCAGCTTGGAATCGGAATAGATGGTCAGGTTGGGTTGGGTTTCGGAGTAAAGGGCGAGGGCGTGGACGAGGGCGAGGAATTCTCCGATGTTGTTGGTGCCGAGGTCAAATACAGGAGAACGGAAGAGTTCGATTTCGGGGGCCAGGGTATAGACTCCTCGGTATTCCATCTTGCCGGGATTCCCGGAGCAGGCTGCATCTACTGCGATGGAGTCGGCTACGATTTCGGAGAGAAATTCGGGGGAAAGTATTTTGGGAAGGGATTTCTCACCTGGTTTTTTGTAGAACTCCTGCCAAGGTCGCTGGAAAGCATCCTCTGCTTCCGCCATGCTTTCAAAGGATTTGAATTTGGCATCCTTGAAGCCTTTGATTTGTTGCTGCGTCTGCGGCCAGGTCCGAAATATGCCGGGCTGGTGGCCTTTCCATACGACGTAAAACTTGGGTTTTTTAGGCTTTGACAAGGGAGGATGCTTATTGAGGAAGGGGGCACATTGAAGGAAGATGCTTATTGTTCCCGGAGAATCATTTCTAAAGTCGTCTGTCCCACTGCTTTGAGTGAGTTTTTATCAATCTGGGAGAGGTCGTCGGTGATCTTGTGCCAATGGGGAAAGAATTCTCCGGTGGAAATATTCCGGTCAATCACCTCAACCATGGGAATACCGGTGCCTTCCATGACGAATACATGGTCGTCGATCGTGGCGAGGCCAAATTCCCCAACCGGAAATTGAGCTGCATAGCCCAGGTTATGGGCTATTGACCAGTATTGGTTGACATATTGGGCGGCATTGGCCATGCTGTAGCCATCTTTGACGAACTGGGCTCCCTGGCCTCCGACCATATCGAGGTTGATCCCATACTCTGCCCGGTAGCCTGGTTTGTGGGTATTCTTGGCCCAGTACTGGGAGCCAAGGCACCAGGAATCTTCGATGTCATAATTGCCGTAGTCTTCGGCATCCCAGAGGATCAGGTCCACCCCGACATTTGGGGCGGTGGTCGACAGTTGGCGGGCGATCTCGAGAATTACGGCGACGCCACTGCCACCATCATTTGCGCCGGGGACGGGAGCATTGGGTTGTTCGGGGTCCTTGTCTGCATAAGGGCGACTGTCCCAGTGGGCAGAGATTAGCACCCGCTTCTTGGCGGCTGGGTTGTAGGACCCGATGATATTGCGAATGGCAAAGATGGTGCCATCCCAGGCTGGTACATTGGCTTGCTGCACCATTACTTCAGCGCCAAACCGGTCCATGGTACCGGCGAGCCAATTGGCGCAGGCCACGTGGGCCGGAGTATTAGGAATGCGGGGCCCGAATGCAAGCTGTTTTTCGATGAAAACGTAGGCACTGTCAGCGTTGAAGGGCGGAGCGACTGCCTTGAATGGGGTGGGAGGGGTGATGGTACCACCTCCATTTGTAGTTCCGCCGCCTTTGTCGTCACATCCCCATACGAGGAGGGTGAAGGTCAGGCAAAGGAGGAATAAGTGCTTAATTTTCAACATACCAATCTGTGCCGGTCGGGGTGTCTTTCAGTTTGATCTCTATTTTGGTAAGCTCGTCACGAATGGTATCCGCAAGGGCCCAGTTTTTGTCTTCCCTGGCTTGCTTTCGCATTCCAATCAGCATTTCCATCACTTCCGCCATTTTTGAATCACCCAGATCGACTTTTGCTGCCGGAATCAGACCCAGGATATCTTTGAAGAACAGCAGGAAAGAGGTGCGAAAAGCTTCGAAGGTTTCAGGATTGGCGGGGAATGGTTCGTGCTTCTTAGAGTCCATTTCATTGATGACAGACATCACTTCGAACATGCGGGCAATGACGCGGCATGAATTGAGGTCGTCGTTCATCAGGAAGTGGGCATCTGCATCAAATGTCTTGAGGTTTTCTTCGAATTCCTGGTTGACATGAATGCCGGGATAGTCGGATGGGTTGATGGCTTCCAGGCGGTGCAGTGCATCACTGAGCTTATTGAAAGCGATCTCCGATCCTTTCAGGGCAGCATCACTGAAGTCGGTAATACTGCGGTAATGGGACTGCAAGATGTAAAAGCGAACGACCATGGGGTCATAGGCTTTGCTGAGTCGGTCGTGTTCTCCGGCAAACAATTGGGCCAGGGAGATGAAGTTGCCTTTGGAACGGGCCATCTTGACTCCATCCACGGTGATCATATTGTTATGTACCCAGAAGTTGGCTTCGTCCAGGTCGTGAGAATGGGGATCACCTATTCCTGCATTGGATTGGGCAATCTCGGCTTCATGGTGAGGAAAGACGAGGTCTATTCCTCCGCCGTGGATGTCGTACTTGGCTCCAAGGTATTTGGTGGACATGACGGTACACTCAAGGTGCCACCCCGGAAAACCTTCCCCCCAGGGGGAATTCCAACGCATGATATGGGTTGGCTTGGCAAACTTCCAGAGGGCAAAATCCTGCGGACGTTTCTTGGCTTCCTGGCCTTCCAGGGTCCGGGAATTGGCCAACAATTCATCCATTTGCCTTCCACTCAGTTTACCATATCCGAAAACCTTGTCATAAGCTTCTGTGTCGAAATAGACGGATCCGGAAACCTCATAAGCGTAGCCATTCCGGATGAGTTTCTCGATGTGCTCAATCTGCTCAGGAATATGACCGGAGGCAGTTGGTTCGATATCGGGGCGAATGCAATTGAGTGCATTCATGTCGTCATGGTAAGCATTCAGATAGAACTGAGCGACTTGCATCGGCTCCATCTGCATGATCTTTGCCTTTTTCAGCATTTTATCCTCGCCGTCGTCGGAGTCGTTTTCCAGGTGACCGACATCGGTAACATTGCGCACAAAGCGAACGTTGTATTCCAGGTGTCGCAGGTAACGGTTGAGAATGTCAAATATGACAGCAGGGCGGGCATGGCCCAAGTGAGTTTCGCTGTAAACCGTAGGACCACATACATAGAGGCCCACAAAAGGGGGATTTAAGGGTTTAAACTCCTCTTTCTTACGGTTCAGCGTGTTGTATAGGTGTAAAGTCTCCATGTTGTCGGACGGCTCGATTTCTTCAAAAAGCGAATTTAGGGAAAGGTGGGCAATTATCAACGGGAATAACGAGGTGCCTTAAAAAGCTCAATTGTAGATTTTCTATATCCCAATGATTTTGAACTCAACCCGACGATTCTTACGGCGGCCTTCGGAGGTGTCATTGGAATAGCGGGGGGCTTTGCTGCCATAGCCTTTGTAGGTACATCGCTGGCTGGAGACACCGTGCTGGACCATGTAGTTGTAGACGGCTTTGGCACGGTTGGTGGATAACAGCCGGCAGAATTCTTCACTGCAAGCGTCATTGGTATGTCCACCGATCTCAACTTTGATACTCTGATGGTCCTCCATGAATTGAACAACCCGGTCGAGTTCAGGATAAGAATTCTTATCAAGGGCCCATTTAGAGGGAGGGAAGAATATATTGTTCAGGACCACTTTTTCATTGAGGCGGATTTGCACCAGGAACAGGTCCTGATTGAGCTCTTTGTATTCAGTGATCTTGGTCAAATCCATGTACTGGTGCTCAGAGAGATAATCATCTGATTGTGCCAGAAACCCATATTTGGCCCCGGCAGGTAAAATGATGGTGTATTCTCCCGTTCTTGGATTGCTGTTGGCGACCCCGATCTCCTTGCCATCTTCCAGGGTCTCGATGATGATCTTGGCTTCGATGGGTTCCTTTGTCCTTTCGTCGAGTACCTTTCCTCTTACGAGCACAACCGGATCCGGGCGCATTTCTTTGGGCAAGCGAATCCTGAAGATATCGGTCTTGCCGAGGGAGTTGTTTTCTGAAGAGAAGTAGGCAAATTCTCCTGAGGCGGGCACTGAATAATAGGCATCCCAATTGGCAGAATTGATCATGGGGCCTAGGTTCTGGGGTTCAGACCAGTTGGTCCAGGTATTGTCCAACCGGCGGGTCATGAACATGTCTTTGCCGCCGTAGCCACTGAATCCATCAGAGGAAAAATAGAGGGTTTTGCCATCTGCAGCCAAAAAAGGAGACATTTCAGTTGCGGCAGAATTGATGGTACTGCCGAGGTTGAGGGGTCTGCTCCAGGTGCCATCAGGTTTGCTGAAGCTGACGTAGAGGTCTTTGCCACCTTCAGAGTCCATTCTCTGGACGGTCATGATGATGGTCTTTCCATCGGCTCCGAGATGGAACTCACTGAATTTATTGTTGTTGTAGTAATTCTCAATGATCAGTTTCTTGGGGAATTCCCATCCGTCTTTGGTCCTCTTGGACATGGAGAGACCAGAAGACATGGCTCCATTGGGCTCGTAGACGTTGCCCAGGAGGGCGGTATTTCCATCCGGAGAAATCGCGGTGAGGAAGTTGTGTCCTTTGTTGTTCAAGGGAGGGCCAACGTTGCTGGCCTTGGACCAGGTGATTCCATCTTCTTGCTGGGTAGCAAACCAGATGTCGTCATTTACGACCCCGCCGGTATTGGAAGGGTGATCCTTTCGGTCAAAATAGAGGGTTTTTCCATCCGGGGAAATGATCGGCATGATTTCATCGTAGACGGAATTGATGGCGGCTCCCAGGTTATCAGGCATCTCTTCAAAGGTGAGGTCTTTGACCACATTGATGGAGGCTTGAATGGGGGCATCGCTGTCAGAAATTCCGATGGCGTCGATGTGATTCCAGCCGGGAAGGCCGATCGTATTGAGCACGACTTTCACAGATGCTACAGCATAGGAAGTTGGTGGAAAAGTCACCCGAAACATCCGGCCACGCTCGGCAATGGGGTGGGGTGCTGCATTCTCAAAAACCACATGCTCACCTCCATCGGTATCGTACAAAAGAATGCGGGAAATGGCACCTGGATTGTGACTTTCGGCAACAGCTACCTGTCTAATCCGCATTCTTTTGGGGAAGGAGACATGGATAAACTCGTCAGTCCGGCTTTGTTCCCGGAATGGGGACCACGAACAGGGGCTGTCCTTGAAATTGGGAAGCACATTCGGCTTTCCTAATACCTGGGATGCAGAATATCTTTTCTCTCCATACTCGGAGGATTTGTCAATTACTTTGTCTGCCCATTGCACACGTTGGCCATGCATGTACAGGCCAATTGCGAGCAAAGCAAACAGGAGTGTCAGTCGTTTCACAATCATCGGTTTCTACTCTCTCCACAAATATACGTCAATTATTCCAACGCAGATAGGAAACAGGTATTGTAATTCGGTCATAAAATGTGAATAACAATAGTTAATTATCGTTTGACAAGCGGTCAAGTTCTTCTTTTTCTTTGCGGGTGAGATTTTGATAGCCAATCTCATTGATCTTGTCAAGTAATTGATCCAACCGGTCGGCATCGGTCATCTTTGGAGCAGATTTTGGGCCGGACTCCTGGCGCATTCGGGAAGATGTCTGTACCACTTTGATCCGGGATCTTACCATCGGGTCCACCGGCCGGGGGTGGTGGGTTGCGAATCCAATGTCAAACTGAAACCAGGAGGTGAGGTCAGTACCTCTTTGCAGGATTTTGATCCAGGTAAACCCGACGATCATGCCTACTAGAACCGAGGTGCCCATAGTGGTCCAGATCAACTGATAACTTACGGCCATGATGAACAGCATGACGGCACCTACATAGAGCAATTTGGTGCGCCAGCGGATGATCCGAATCTCATAATTCGGCACCAGGGTGATGGCTGCTGTAATCAGGGTCGCATTGATGGTATGGAGTCCAAAAATCGGAGCGTCAATAGAGGATTCCACGGTAGGGAGTATATTGACGAGGGTGACGGTCAGGATTGCATTGACGACAATGGAAAAGAAAAGGATGCCTTGGGTGCGTCGGTCTCCGACCATGGCATTGAGGATGTTGCCAAACGTGTAGATCAACATCATGTCTACGATGAGCAGCCATATCCAGAATGGTTGTGAGACCATCCAGTAGGTCAATATGGTCCAGGGTGCTTTGGCGAGGGAGGGTACGTCGACGGGGAGGGATACGTTGTAGACGAATGCATTGTAGGATGCGGTATCCAGAACCCCAAACATGACGATCATGAGGACATAAACGACTGCGTAGATACTCATAAAGAGTCCTACCAAGCCATTTTTCCGCATAAACCGACGGTACCAATTCATAGGATTGTCATCTACTTTTAAAGATACCTAAAATCTTATTCCTGTAAAGGAATAAAAGGCCACTTGCCAGGCCTGCCAGGTGACCAATATGGGATATGCCTCCCAGGATTCTTGGGTCTCCGTTGGCAAAACCGATATAGTTTTCAGCGTAGAGATTGTAGGCAAACATGGCGGCGGATATCGCTGCCGTACCGATGACAAGGTTTTTGGCTCGGAAACCGATCGGGATAAAGAATAGGGAGAGCTTCAAATCGGGGAAGTAAAATGCAAATGCTCCCAAAACACCGAAAAGCGCTCCTGACGCGCCCATGACAGGTATAGGGCTGGGATCGAACAATGTCACCAGAACGCTGCCCATAATCCCGGAGAAGAGGTACAGGATGATGAAGTCTCGTCTGCCCATTACCGCTTCCACTGCTGTCCCAAGACTGAACAGGGTAAACATGTTGAAAAAGATGTGCATGAAATCCAGGTGGGTAAACATGCTGGAGATCAACTGCAAAGGTTGAAATTTATCAAATGCAGCCGGGAGCTCCCATATCAATCCTGATTTGAACAGAAAGAAGTATTCTGCCCATTCGGAGGAGACCATTTCAACTTTGCTGGCGTTCAAATTCAGGAACAGGAACACCAGGAAATTGATGATCAGAATATTGAGAATGACGGGTGTTATTCTGTTTGGCATATCTTAGTTAACCTTTCCCTGGAAAAACTGTTCCAGTTCTTTCAATTCTAGTCGATAATATGTCGGCTTTCCACTGGGAGAAATACCGGGCTGTTCGCAGTGGAACAAGGTTTCTACGGTGTGGCTCATTTCTTGCGCACTCAATATTTTTCCCGCAGGCATCGCTGTTTTTCTTGCAATCGCTTTGGCGAGGGCTTCATGAACCTTGCTTCCTACCTGGGTGGCTTCACCTGCTTCGCGGACCTCAGCGATGATGTCTTCAAAGAATTGTTCTGCTTTGGACCCTTTCAGCAAAGCTGGAACTCCATGCAGAATGTAGGTGTTTGGGCCAAATTCATTCAGGTCAAAGCCCAGGTGTTTTACATCTTCGGCAATCTCACGCAGGAAGCTGAAATCGACCGGGGCAAAATTGAGTGTCCTTGGAAACAGGAGTTGTTGACTCGGTAGTGCGGCGCGGCTGGAAGCCTTCAAAAAGCGTTCGTAAAGGATTCTCTGGTGGGCATGGCATTGGTCGATGATTACCAGTCCGTCTTTTTGTTGGTGGAGCAGGTAACGACCTCCCAGTTGGGTGATGGAGGACGAAAATATTTCCTCTTTCTCTTCAAATAATGGGAGGGAAGATGACTCTTTTGGTGGGATTGTGTCCTCCAGGCCAGGAAAAAGCAGGTTGGGGCCATTGGAAGAGCGCGGTTTTTCTCTATGGGAAGTACCGGAGGAAGGATAGAGATCTCCCCAGGACGCTGAATTTGATTGGGAGGGGCGGTTGGTAACTGGTTGGATTACTTGTACGCCTCCTATGGTCTTCTCGTCGTCGGAGGGGACTTCGGTCTGGTTGAGCATGTCGATGAATCCCTGGTCTTCCATTTCGACAGGAGCTTTGTGGTAATCTCCCAGGCCTTTCCGGATTACACTGTGCAGCAACTGGTAAATGGTCCGTTCATCGTCAAACTTGATTTCAGTTTTCGTAGGGTGAATATTGATATCAATATGGGACGGATCGATCTCGAAAAAGATACAGTAGAATGGAAAGGTATCGTCAGGTATGAGCTGACTGAAAGCGCTCGTGACGGAGTGATTGAGGTAGCCGGATTTGATAAAGCGGTTGTTGACAAAGAAGTACTGGTCCCCTCGTTTCCGCCTGGCTGTTTCCGGTTTTCCGAGGTATCCTCTGATGGAAACATAGGGGGTTTCTTCATCTACATGGATCAGATTTCCATTCAGCAGTTTGCCAAAGAGATCGACGATCCGTTGTTCCAGATGGGTAGGGGAGAGGTCGTAAATCTGGTTGCCATTGTGTTCGATGCGGAATGTCAGGCCTGGATTCGCCAGGGCTACTCTGATAAATTCGTTGAGGATATGACGGGTTTCGACCGGGTTGGACTTGAGGAAATTCCGGCGGGCGGGCACATTGTAGAACAGATTTTTAACCGCAACATTGGATCCGGCAGCTGTCATACAAGGTTCAACTTGCTTGATGGTGCTGCCTTCAATCTGGATTTCAGTTCCCAGTTCCGCATTCTGGAGTCTGGTCTTGAGGTTTACCTGTGCTACGGCCGCGATGGAGGCCATTGCTTCTCCCCTGAAGCCCATGGTCCGAATATTGAATAGGTCGTCTGCTTCTCTGATTTTGGAGGTTGCATGGCGTTCAAAGGCCATACGTGCATCCTGGGCTGACATTCCGGAGCCATTGTCAATTACTTGGATCAGGGCTTTTCCGGCATCTTTCAGAATCAGTTCTATACGGGTAGCTCCTGCATCGAGCGCGTTCTCCATCAATTCTTTCACAACTGATGCTGGCCTCTGAACAACTTCCCCCGCGGCTATCTGGTTCGCTATATGGTCCGGCAATAAATGTATGATGTCCTGCATGTATGCTCTTGTTCAAAGAGCAAATTTAGAGCTTTTTAGTTACAAGACTCTAAGCAGTATTTATTAAAGAATCCGTCGGCAAATACATTGGTACCTATCCAGCTGTCCTGGGTGGAAATGGTTTGCCCAAACCAGTTCCGCTCTGCCACATTCGCATACAATACAATGTCGTTGCAGGCTGGAAGTGCATTGGTCGGATAGACTACCGTGTATTCTGTGGCGCCCTCTTCAATATAATCCTGGAACATAAAATCTTCCAAAACCATGGTGTTGTTGTTTACCGGGATATTACTTGACTCTCCGAAATTTGCGAATACAGATTCGAGGAAGAAGCCAGTATTCATGGTGATGAGGATGTGGATATTGTTTTCGCTGTTCAGGATTTCGACGGTTCCTAATACAACTCCATTGGTTCCTCTGATGGAGTCATGGCTGGAAGTACCACACTGCATATCCGGTAATACATGGCCTATTTTTGCTTGTAAATTGAGTTCTGATTCAGTAGAGGCTATTTGGAAGGATTCTTTTTCGCAGCTGGTCAGTGTGATTGCGAAAAGGAGAAGAAGTAGGGTTAATGAGGTCTTGATATTCATGAATTTGTACGCTTGTAATTTTTGGAGGAAAGGCATTTGATAGAATTGATTTGGATTACCTACGGTCCGGCTCTGGTTTTGGATCACTTCTGGTAGATTTTTCTATGGCTACAACTACGTTATTCTAAATTGATTTAGGGGTGGAAATACGATGAATGAAGAGCTCTGGCTGGATGAAGAATGTGCACAGGGGGATGAATGATTTCCGGCGAGTGCCAGAAAATGACAGGGTTCAGAGTTCGGCCTGCGATTTTCGGCTGGAAAGCCTTTGCCTGTACGGCAGTGTACAGATAGGCCCTTGCTGGAGAGGCTTTGTATGTACATCAGCAGGAGGAACTCCTGTACGCCAGCGTACAGTATCCAGAAACCAAAAGAGGCTGCCTCCTTTTGAGACAGCCTCTTCACTGGTATCAAATTCAGTTTAGTTGCAACGGGCCAGGCAATACTTGTAGAAGTAACCGTTGTAGACGGGATTGGCTCCCATCCAGGTATCGTGTATGGCAAGTGTTTGACCGAATACATTTCGTTCGGAGACATTTGCGTGTAGGACGACATCGTTGCAGACTGGTAGTGCCGCAGTGGGGAAGATTACGGTGTAAATGGTCTTGCCCCCCTGGATATAGTCCTGGAACATGAAATCTTCCATCACCATTGTATTGCCGTCTACCGGGATGTCAGCTGTAGTTCCGAAGTTGGCAAAAAGGGATTCAAGGAAGAAGCCGTTGTGCATACTGATAAGTACGTACACATTGACTTCATCATTCATGATTTCGGTACTGCCATATACATTTCCTGAGAGGTCAGCGATGGTCCCGGTTCTGGAGGGGCCGCAGGCTTGGTCAGGATAAATATGGCCGGCACGGCCTTGAAGGCTCAATTCATAATCGTCAGTTACCGGTTCGACAATTTCTTTTTGACAACTGGTTAAAAAAGCCCCTGTAAATAGCAAGATGAGAAGAAGGTGGTTCACGATTTTCATTAGTTGGTGGTTTGGTTAATTAAGTATTTAAAAAAAAGTTGGTCTTTAACGCTGTACTATTCTTTAGATGCCAAAGAATAAAAAATTCCATACGTCCCTGTTCTTTTATACGGAAAACAGGGGGTGAAAGTTGCTGATTGGTAAAGATTTATGCCCTACGAAAGATGGTGGATTAAGTTTCAGGTTGGGCTAAATTTCTTTGAGATTTCATACTAGACGACAGTCAAAAATCGTTATGTGAGAAATAGAAAACCAGATTATGAAGCGCGTCATCAAGAACATTGCTTCCATCGATGATGACTTGCGCGAGCGATTGGATAACCAATTTCCGAATGGCATTCGGAGGGAGGATGTTATTTCCTTTCCAACTCCGCAGGGAAGACGTCTGTATGGGATAGAGTTGCAAACAGGGGAGATCAATTATTTGATCCGAATCCCAAGTATCGAATCCTTGTCGGAATGGGGGCGAGGTCCCAGAGTAGATTACCTGCTTCTGGAAAGTGGTTCTTTTGAAGAAGAGTAGGGGTGGGCTTCGAAGGAAGAGTGAGGGGGAGACTTAGCCAAAGAAAGGCGGGTGGCTAGAAGGATGCAAGCCGCTCTTTTATCAAATCAGCTTCTTCTTTTTTTCCTTCCAGTTGGTATAGTTTATGCAGTTCCATGAGGACCGGGATCAACTCAGGGTGTTCAAATCCATAGGTAGATTCTTTTACCTTTAAGATCAGGCTCAGGTGTTCTTCTGCCAGGTCGTTTTGGCCCTGGATCAAATCGGTGGCGACCAGTTCACCTAATATTCCGCTCAGAGCCTCTTCATTGCCATCGGTCTTGTATTCATAGATATCCAATGCTTTGGTCAAGGTCATTCTGGCCGCTTCCGGCTTACCATTTAGATTTTGAAGCTTTCCAAGATTGTATAGGTTGGCTGCCACGAGGTCGTGTCTCTCGCCATAATAAGCCTCCCGAATCTTCAGTGCCTGCTGGAGGTATATCTCAGCTTCTGCTCCTTGTTCGCGTGCGATGGCAAAACTGGCTTGCTTGTCGATTACGTCGGCGACAAGAGGATGGTCACCTCCATATTCTTCTGTTCTGACTTGTAGCAGTTCTGAGAGGACGGCATGTGCCCGGTCAATTTTATCCAGGCTCAGGTACAAGGAAATCAGATTGTCAATTACCGCACCTGTAAGCGGGTGACCGGGGCCGTGAACTTTGTTCCTCAATTCCAGTGCTTGTTGCAGATAGTCTTCGGCTTCCACGAATTCGGCCATTTGATCATGGTAGACGGCCAGATTGACATAGCTGGTGGCGACCTCTGGAGATTCCGGTCCAGCTATAAACTTGAACATGTTCAAGGCATGCAGGTAGACAGCCTTGGCTTTGAGAAAATTCCCCTGGCGCATGTACACTCCGCCTATATTGTTCAATGACCTGGCCAATTCTGCGGATTGGAATCCCAGCACCGCTTCCTGGATTTTCATGGCAGCCTTGTAATCCTTCTCAGAGGCGTCCCAATTTCCCTGGAAGTAGTGGAAACCGGCTCTTTCAGAAAGGGCCTGGGCAAGTTCCAGTTCATAATCTGGTCCTGCATCTTGCAGGATATCGATGCTGTGGTCCAAAAATTCAGGGGCAATCTGATGGTTGCCCGACCGCATGGCATTGGCAGCCAAGGCACGGTAAGCGGTGGCCCGGTCCGGATTGTTGGTGGGACCATAAGTAGTCATGTGTGAAAGGGATCTTCGCAACCAGGTATCTGCTTCCAGGTAGTTGCCTGCTGCTGTATAGGCTTTTCCCAGCAGGACCATGGCTTCAGGAATCCGAGGGTCAGAAGTGGGACTGGACTTGGCGGTGGTGGTTACCAGGCTAAGTCCTACGGCCAGGGCTTCGGAATAATTGCTTTGGCTGAGATAAATTTCCAGTTGCTGCTTTTGATAGGAAAACTGGTCGTCCTGCGCTTGGGCCAAACCAAACGTGAGAACAGATACGATGGTGATCAGTAGTTTCAAGATACTTAGAGAACGCAGGGACACTTTGGAAATTACATATCCTCAGGCTTCTTGCAGCACTTTGGCAAGTCCTGGTAGGCCTGGTCATCAGCAAGTGCTTCCTTGGTATCATATCCTGAGGCGGCGACCGCTTTCGCCAACGCTTCATGGTTGGTCTTACTGGAGTCAAAGCTCACTTTAGCTGTGTGTTGGTCCAGATCGTAGTTGGCAGAGGCAACCCCCTCTACATTCTCCAATGCTGTTTCAATTGTTTTTTTACACATGTCACAATTGCCCCTGACCCAAAAATCTGTTTCAGCATTGGCCTGGACTGAAGTACAGGATTGAAGACTGGAGAGAACCAGGATTGGCAGAACAAGAAGCAAAATATGTTTGATAGAAAATTTCATTTTGGATAATCGTTAATCGTCATCTGAATAATCTGAGGTTCCGGGGGATTCCTGGTCGAGGTTTCGTTGCTCAATCAGGTGCTTTTCCATGGGTTTGACACCAGCGCCGTGGTCATATACCAATTCTCCTCCATGAGCAGCACCAATGGTCAGGACTCCCAAGCCTAAAACGAAAATAACGATAAAGGCTATTCTTTCAATCAGGAATCGGGTTTTTTGTCGCAAATATGCCCAGACCAGCAGGAGTCCAAAACTCCAGCCTGTCAGCATGCCCAGGAATTCGTGTTCTTCTACGATATGGTGAATGGCCTCTGTCTGGACAATCGAAGATTCTGCATAATTGCCAGAGAAAATGGCGGCAACGGTGGCAAGTGTACCACCTAAATGGAGGAAAAACCCAAACCGGTCGAGGTGCTGGTTTTTAATGAAAAGATGCAGAAGATAGCATACTCCGGCCAGGAACAGCATGGCTATCGGGAAGTGGACAATCTTAGGGTGAAGGGTTTCCATAGATACTCAGTAATGAAGGGCAAATGTACGAGAACTATTTTATTCGACGGGACCTTATCTGTCTATTTGGCACTCAATTCCCGCGCTTTCACCAATGCCTCTGCTAAAAAAGCCCAGTCGGCCTTGTGAAGCACTTTTGCATTCGGACGTGGAAGTTCTGCACGTCTGCCTCCATATTCAATGATCAGTTTGCCTTCCCGGACTGCAAGTTTAGCAAGCCCATCATGGGGGATGACTCTGCCCGTATAGCCAAGCAGATTTTTGAGTTCTACGGATTCCTGGGTTACGACCAAAGCAGGGTTCATATAGGAGAATACACCGGGGATCAATGTCATTCCTCCCAGGATCATAAAAGCATATTGATCAAAATAAAATCCCAACCCGATCATCGTACCGCCTGCGACCAGGAAGAGAAGGCCAAATACCGGGTGTCTTCGAACTTTGATCTCAAATTTATCTTCTTCGGTGCTCATGGTGTGCCGGGTCTTGTACTTGGGGCGCCTTGGGTAACAATTTCTGAGGCATCACTGTTTTTGAAAGCAGTTACGATAAACTGGTACTCCAAAGAATTGGAATTGATCTCGATGGGTGAGAATCCCGCAGAGTCCAATTGATTGACAACTAAAGATGCCGATACCTTTTGGTCTACAGGTGGCCCAACGGGAAGTTTACGCTTCTTAAAGTCAATAACTACCAAGCGTCCCCCTTCTGAAATACCTGACCTTACCTTTTGGAAATAATTTACCCGGTCTGTGATATAGGGATAAGTATTCACAATGAGCACCAGATCGACTTCGTCCGGGTGGAGGCTGGGGTCATCCGCATTGGTGTAGCGGGTCTCAATATTGAGTTCAAGGGTATCTCTGTTTTTCTTAACCTGCCGGTCAATGTATTTCAGCATCTCCTCGTCAATATCTATGGCGATCACCTTTTTAGCCTTTCTGGCAAGGCGCATGGTAAAATATCCAGTTCCTGCACCAATATCTGCAACTGTCATCACGGATAAATCACCCAAGAGAGAAATAACCATTTGCGGTTTTTGCCAGTTTTCCCGATCCGTTGCGGTAGAATCCAGGGGCAATGCATTGATTCCGGGCCCTCCTTCTTCCGACACAAGACTTGTGGAATCATGATCGGGGGAAGGGCGATTCTTGTTCAATTCGGAGGAAGGATTGCAACTGGCAAGCAGGAACCCAAAGCTTACCATGATCAGTAGGGTCCAATGGTTCATTCTTCGCCTCCTTTATCCTTCTCTTTCTTTTCCTTCTTCTCCTTGGGCTTCTTTTCTTTTGATTTTTTCTCTTTCGGTTCCTTCTCTTTCTTCTCTTTCTTCTCTTTCTTCTCTTTGGAGTTGTTCGCTTTCACCTTTTCATTATCAGAAGTTTTTTCAGCCTCTTTGTCCTTGTCGCCTTCCTTTTTGGTATTGTCCTGGCCCTCTTCGTCTGCTTCTCCACCTTCTTCAAACTTAGCTTTCTGCTCAGCCATGCGTATGGCCTTTTCTTCTTCCTCCAACTTGGCTTTTTCCTGCTTTGCCTTCAGCTTGATTTCGGTTTTGGTGGGGTCTTTCTGTACCGACACGTACTGCATAATGGCATTCACATCACAGATGCAGTCATAGTAGTCCTCGACACATGCCGTAATTTTGCAGTCAACTTCATATCCTTTTCTGAACCGGGCTGGCTTCTGGGATTTTTTGAAGGTCAGGCGGTAATGGCAGGGGGATTCCCAATTGATCTTAAAAGTAAGCTTGTTGTCCGTCGTGAGGTTGTACCAGATCTCTTTTTTACGCTTGCGCTTGATTTTTATCCCAAAATAATTCTTGTCGATAAAGTACATTTTACCGGTATGATAGCGGGCACAGAGCCATGCTGCATGGGTTTCTGTTGTATCCAGCACCCCGGTGGTGGTATCCTGAACCCGGGCAATTGCGGCTCCGAGACTGTCATCTGCGGTAGGAGTGGACGAAGGTTGGGTATACGGTTCTTTGTCCTTCTTCTTATCTTTTTTCTTCTTCTTCGCTTTCTCTTTGGAGTCGGATTTCTTCTTATCCTTTTTCTTTTTTCCGCCGTCTTGTTCGGTGGTTTCTGGATTGTCTGATCCTGTCTGACCTATGGCGGTGCCAGGAGTCATGAACAGGAATAGCATTAATGCCAGCAGGACAGCGTATTTCGGATACCCCAAAATTTTAAACAATACAGGTGCCATTAAGAATTAAACGAAGATATCCCCGGAATGTGTTTCAGGAATACTTTTCAAGCAATTCGTCTACCAGGGAAACATACTTTTTCTGGGCCTCTTCTTTTGAGACACCTTTGGCTTTTTCCCAGGCTCTGTATTTGGCTTGTCCCTTGATGTCAAACATTCCCGGCTTTTTACCGGCGACATCCCCTTCAGAACCCTGCTTGTACAAGGCATATAAATTCAGCAATTCTTCGTTTGTGGGGCGCTTCGTAAGGTTTTTTACCTTTTCCTTGGCCGATTCAAAGTTTTCTTTCAGTTCCATATCGAATTTGATCTTCGGAGCAAGATAGTAAAACTATATCTTTGGCACATGGAGCTCAACTACAAATCTTTTGGGTCCGGACCCGCCCTGATCATTCTCCACGGCCTTTTCGGTTCTTTGGACAACTGGCAAACTCTGGGGAAGGAGTTTGCCGGGCATTTTTCAGTATTTATTGTTGACCAACGTAACCACGGTCGTTCTCCCCACTCAGACGATCCCTTTACCTATCCCCGGCTGGCAGAGGACCTCTTTGAATTCATGGACGGGCAAGGCATTTATGAAGCCCATCTTCTGGGCCATTCCATGGGAGGTAAAACTGTGATGCAATTCGCAGCCATGCATGAGGATATGATCGACAAACTGGTCGTTGCGGATATGGGGATAAAGCAAAGTACCCGTCACCATGATCTTGTTTTGGATACACTGGCCAATTTTCCTTTTGAGCGCATCAAATCGAGAAAAGAAGCAGATGAGTGGATGACAGGACGGATTTCTGATTTTGGGGTTCGGCAATTTTTGCTCAAAAACCTGGTCCGTGATGCAAGTAGCCCCCAGGAATACAGGTGGAAATTTAACTTTGAGGTATTGAATCGTGACTATGAGAATATCCTGGCAAAAGTAGATGCTGATTATCCGATCCAGTGCCCAACGCTTTTCATCAGGGGAGGGGAGTCAGGGTACGTTAAGGATGAAGACTTTTCAGATATCAAACTTCTTTTTCCCAATGCGGAACTGGATACGGTTCAGGGGGCCGGACATTGGCTTCACGCTGAAAAGCCGGTAGACTTTTTCAATAAGGTCAATGCATTTTTGGTGGGCTAGACCTTTCGTTTTTTCCGTGGAGGTTCCATTTCTGAAGGGGGCTTTCCTTCCAGGTAACTAAGTATCCAGAGCATCAATTCTTCTCTTCCGATTAGGTAGGAAGCTCCTTCCATGGCTTCAAATTCTTTTTTGAGTTCTTCAAAGATTGGACGGGTCTGATTGCTTGGAAGGTCCAATAGCCTCCTGAGCCCTTTCAAGAGTATGGTTTCGTACGAATGTTGCCTGGGATGTGACTTCAGAAATCTTTTGTTGGATCTGAGAAGAGATTCAAGCAGTTCGAAATTGCGAAGTTCAAAGTGGCAGACCAATTCGATCATCCGGGCGGCGTCAATGATATCCTGGCGAACGGGACTTTTGCCCTGGTTGCGCACGAGATTGATAAATGGAATGGCCTGTTGATAATCTTGAGAAAGGAAATATAATATGGCCAGGTTGTATTGGAAGGTAAGTTCAATAGATGGAGACAGGTGGAGCTTGTGCTTTTTAAGTCCATTCTCAATATGTCTGACTCTTCTTAATCCTACTTTGAACTGATAGGTCGTAATCGCATATCTTAAATCCAGGTGGTTACCTAAGTAAAATGCGCGGGCTTTCAGTCTGGGTTCCACGGGGTCCATCTGATAGATTTTTTGAATTTGTTTCTGAAAGTCAGGGTATTCCGCTTCTCGCAGGCAAGCATCCAAAAATGAAGTCAGGGATTGTAAGTATTTATCCGGATAAGCTTTTGCGAAGGCTGGATGCATTTCCCAGAGTTGAATAGCCTTTTGATAGGCATTGAGGCTTCTGGAGGCGTCACCTTCCATCCGATGATAAACCGCGAATATCTCGTGGAAGTACAATTGACTCAAGAAACTGAGCTTTTGAGGAGGTTTGGATAGCAGCGGGTGTTTCATTAAGTCTGCTACCTGCTGCCCGGTCTGAGCGGCGCGAAGATCAATGTTCTGCAAGAAGATGGCTTGAAGCATGGCTCTGAGGCTTTGAAAAGTTGCTTCCTGGCTTGCCAATTGAAAGGATTTACTTTCAGCACTTTCTATTTCCAGCAGGTTTTCCGTGCGGTGGTTGCGCGACCTGAGGTTTATAAGTTGGCGTTGCCACTTGGTCAATTCAGTCTGGTAGAGCACGAGGTCAAAATTCCTGGCTTTTTTCACAGCACGCTCCAGGATTTTTTGTGCCTGAGCGGGAAGACCGCGCTGAAACAGGATTTCAATATGGTCAATCATTTCCCGGACGGCCATTTCCGGACTCTTTCTCACTCTTCTCTGTCGCAAGCTGTCAAGGATACTCTGGTACAGGTATGCTTTCGCGACCGAGAAATTATTGATAAACCTCTCTCCCTTGAACAAAGCTTTTATTTCCTCTTCATCATAGCTTTCCTGAGCCGAGATGGCATCGAATAGCCTGAGGTAGTTGGTTGAACTTTTACCTGTTTGGGTAGCCCTCAACTTAAATAGCCGGCGTTCAGATTGGCTGAGAGAGGTGATTAACTGGTGTATATCCGGAGAAGTAAACATTTTAAAACCTTAGTATGGAATGCTATATAGTTAAATAAGGTTTATTTTAAATCACTTTATATGAATTTGAAACCTTAGAATAAGGGAAATGTGGGTTGTGTGCCGATGATGGCCCTCTTACTTTTGGATCATACAGCAATCGATAACCAAAATGTTTGATTTTATGAAACAACAAAACTTGATCCTTGCCCTGGTCATGTTCGGTGCCTTGTTCGGGCTCAGATGCACTGGTCCTGTCGAGGAAAGCCAAAGGTTTGGAGGAGAAAGATTTGAAGGAGATAAGTTGACCATCGAGAAAGGTGGATTCTGTCTGACGACCAACAGAACGGAAGATTGTAACCGAACTAAAGAGAAGGTCTATTGGCTTCACACTGCAGGCGGGGAACTCAAAATGGAAAGTTCTGATCAGGAAGCCGTGAACTTACCTCAGAATTGGGTGTCAATTAAAAGGACTCCAGCAATTGAGGCAGGGGTGTACAATCTTCAGCGGCGGGGAGGGAAACTCCTGCTGGAAACTGGCAAAGAGAAAATCGAGTTTTCAGGCAAAAAGGGACTTTTCTTTTACTTGGATCAACAGGGTCAGGTATCGATCATGAAGTCTGGCAATGAGAATGTGCCCTTGCATAGAATCGTACTCAAAGATAAAATGCTGATCGAGGATCAGGTGCTTTATGGTAATAAAATGCTCCTCGCTACTGCCCCTGTTTTTGAAAAGTCACAGGAGAAAACTGTCCAGGTGATCGTACAAGGAGATATTGATTCACGTATCATTCCCAACGACACAGGTACTGAAATCATCCTTGAAGATATACTGAGAGCACTGAATTGTTGTGATGTCGCGAAGGACCTTGATTGTTGTGAAGGAGGTGGAGGAAGTGGAAAGGCAGTAGCCATCGCACCAGACCCTAAGTCAAGAAAGGCATCTGATATTCCACAATTGGAAGAGATGAGCAAGGGTTTTCCAGTCATGGCGATGTCGTCAACCATCATCACCGGAAGTTGGAAAACGATACTGACAGTCGAGGCAGCCGACGCATGTCTGTACCGCTCTGGTCCATATCTGATCATTATCGACTGTTTGACCGGTGAGGTTTGGTGCCTGGATTCTGATGAATGCATCATCCTGCTTGAATCGAACGCAGAAGGAGAGATTGCCATCATGGTCAAAGAAGAATGTACGGCCTTTGACAGCATCACTCCTTGTAAATAAAATTAATCAAATCAGCAATCTAGAAGGCGCAACCCTTTCTTTAGACTAACCAGGGGGTTGCGTCAGTTCTAGACCAGATGAAAAGAAAATTCAACGAGGGGCCTTAGCTATACTCCCTTCCCAATTGATCTGAGCTTCAACAATGATCCTGTTATTGAACACTTTATGAAACGGCCAGCCTTTAACAACTAACTCGTAGCTAAGTCATCCCCTCGTTGAATTTGGATAAGATCCATTCATTTGGTTAAGCTGTATGAGGCCACCCTGTAAAAGGGGTGGCTTCTGTTATTGACCCTAAATCGAAACACCTCTCTGGAAAACAATGCTTTTTTGGGTTTGTCTTGGGGGAGAGCATTTCGTAACTTGTATTCAGAAATAATTAAGAACATAATTTAGGACGCAATATGAATAAGCTGTACACATTTAAATCAATCGTTTTAGGAGTAGCCTTATTTGCCTTTGCAGGCATGGCTTCTGCTCAAAGTTTTACCTTGACTCCCGGCAATGTCATCAATGAAACTATTCTTTCGAACGGATTTATTGAGCCACATGTGGACGCGACCAACAACCTTGGTACCAATCTTGTATTGGACTACGAGCTTGTTTCCAATACCTTAAATGCTGCTTGGTCAGTTTTGGTATGTGACAATGTCAACTGCTATGCCAATGCGGTTCCTGATGGTACCATGGATCCAATCGCTACCGGAGTGACTGAGTTGATCTTTAAGATTACTCTAAATCCAATGGATACTCCCGGAGCAGGTTCTATTTCTTATGCCGTTTGGGATCAGAACGATATGAATTCGATTGATACCGTAACCTTCAATTTCACCGTTGAACAGGCTGTTTCCATCGCTGAAGAGCAACTGGCTGCTCAGGTTAAGCTTTTCCCGCAGCCTTCTGAAGATGTATTGAACATTGCGCTTCCTGAATCTTTCGGAAGGGGTGATGTACAGGTCTTCGATCTCAATGGATCAATTGTTGCCCGTCAGGATGTTTCAGGTACCTCTGCAGCCATCGACGTTGCTGAATTGGCTTCGGGTATGTACATCCTCCGCTTGTCAAATGACAAGGCGGTTATCAACAAGCGGATCTCAATCCAGTAAAAAGACTAGCGAAAGTCCAAAGGCGACCGCAGTTTTCTGTGTCGTCTTTGGACTTTTTATATTCTAACTCCTTTATTTCCATCTATTTCCTTTAGTTTTGATGGAAAGGTAACGCATGAAGAATACTCTACTCCTGACACTCGGCATCTTGGTCATTTTATCCTCCTGCTCATCCTCAGATCAGGATACAGTTTCGTCTGAGGCTGGTTTTAGCTTGAGCCCGGCGGAGATTAATTCACCCGGCACTATTTCGGAGACGACAGAGTTGGAGATACAGGAAGAGGATGCCGAAGTAGACCATGAAGGCCATCACCATGGAGACCTTTCTGCTGCCAATGAAATGTTGGCAGGAGAGGAGTTCAAAGATTTATTGTCCCATTACGAAGATGAAGAGAGACAGGAATGGCAAAAGCCAGACGAAGTGATTTCCCTGCTTGGAGATATTGAAAATAAAATCATCATGGATTTGGGAGCGGGGTCAGGTTATTTCGCTTTTCGCCTTCAGGAAGTAGGGGCCCACGTTATCGCGGCTGAAGTTGATGATCGTTTTGTGCATTATCTGAAAGAGAAAAGAGACAGCCTTGAGATTTCTGAGTTGGAGTTTGACGTACGGAAAGTATTTTTCGATGATCCCCTGTTGAACAAGGAAGAGGTGGACGTGTTTTTCACTGTAGATACTTATCACCATATCGAACGGCGTGTGGATTACCTGAAAAAGGTATTCGAAGGAGTAAAGCCAGGCGGTCAGTTGATAGTAGTGGATTTCAAGAAGAAGATGTCTCCGCATGGTCCCCCTACCAAAATCCGGCTCGATTATCAGCATGCTGTTTCGGAGGCTCAGCAGGCTGGGTTCTCTGAAGTTAAGGTAGATACCAGTGTACTTCCTGAGCAATACGTCCTCCTGGCTTCCAAACCATTTTGAGCTCATGAATATGGAAGGATTTATCCCTTACCATCCCCCACAATTCCCTGAATCTGAAATGTTAGTGCGGGCACGCACCCATTATGAATATATGGATCAGCGCCGTACAGTTCGTGAATTTTCAGATCGTACCATACCAAAGTCCCTGATGGAAGACTTGATCAGGACTGCCTCTACTGCACCTTCGGGAGCCCATAAACAGCCTTGGACCTTCTGCCTGGTAGGGAGTCCTGATATTAAAAGAGAGATCAGAATAGCGGCAGAGAAAGAGGAGTTTGAAAGCTACAATGGTCGTATGTCTGATGAGTGGCTGGAAGACCTGGCTCCCTTTGGAACTGATTGGAAGAAGCCATTTATCGAAACCGTTCCCTGGGTCGTAGTTGTTTTTAAACGGGTATACGAATTGGTGGATGGTGAGAAAAGGAAGAACTATTATGTCAATGATTCAGTTGGTCTGGCTTGTGGTTTCTTCTTGGCAGCCGCTCACCAAGCTGGTCTGAGTACCCTTACCCATACCCCTAGTCCCATGAACTTTCTGGGTGATATCCTTGAGCGTCCAGCCAATGAACGGCCCTTCCTCCTGATTCCAGTCGGCTATCCTGCAGTTGATTGCCAGGTGCCAGATTTAGAACGGAAGCCACTCGACAAGGTGATGGTCACTTACTGAATCAGTCGTGTTGCATCTGCAATTGGACCAGTTTATTGTAAACTCCGTCCTGGGCAGTCAACTCTTCGTGGTTCCCGGATTCAACGATTTTCCCCTCCTCCAGCACATAAATTCGATCAACATTCCTAATCGTGCCCAGGCGATGGGCAATGATTAAGGTCGTCCGTCCCTCCATCAATTTGTCCAAAGCGTCCTGAACCAGTTTCTCAGATTCAGCATCCAGGGAAGAGGTCGCCTCATCCAGCAAAAGGATGGTAGGATCTTTGAGAATTGCCCTCGCAATGGCGATTCGCTGGCGCTGACCACCAGAAAGTTTAATTCCACGGTCCCCAACGATTGTCTCAAACCCTTCGGGAAAGCCTTCGATAAAGTCGAGGCAGTTTGCTTGTTGGGAAGCAGCCCGTATCTCTTCTTCAGTGGCATTTAGTCGACCATAAGCGATATTTTCCCGAATGGTTCCTCCAAACAGGATTACTTCTTGTGGGACAATTCCAATTTGCTTTCTGAGATGTCGTAATTCGTATTCATCTAATGGTTTGCCATCTATTTTGATGACTCCCGCTTCGAAGGAATAGAATCGCATCAGGAGTTGGGTAATGGTTGATTTTCCAGCCCCGGATGATCCGGCTAAAGCCACTTTTTCACCGGGGGCGATCTTCAGCTGAATTCCCTTTAGGACTTCTACGTCGGGTCTGGTGGGGTAGGAGAAGTGTACATTCTCAAATTCGACGGAGCCTATCAACTCAGGGCCTTCTCCGGTTCCGGTTCCAATCCCAGGTTCGGGGTCCTCATCCAGAATCTCTTTTAGCCTTTCAGTTGCGCCAACGGCTTTGAGAATTTGTGAGTAGACATCAGGTAATCCACCTAAAGAGCCTCCTACAAAGGTCATAAAGAGAATAAAAGAGAAGAGGTCTCCAACCGGAAGTGGATCCACCGGATCTTGCACCATGCGGCCACCATACCAGATCACCAGAATAATAGACCCGAATATGGCAAAAATGATGAATGAGACGAAAAAACCACGGTACAGATCAGTTCGAATAGCATTTCCGACCACTTTTGTCAGCGCTTTGCGGTACCTGCCAAGTTCAAAGAGTTCGTTGGTAAAGGATTTTACAATACTGATATTGTGAAGGCTTTCTTCCAGCACCACATTGGTGTCTGCTAAATCGTCCTGGGTTCGCTTTGAATGGCGACGGATGAACCTCCCGAATATTCCCGTAATGATGACCAGAGGTGGAAATATCATCAGCATGAAGAGGGTCAATTTTGGGGAAATGATCAAGATGGCAGCCAGTCCACCGATCAGGGTCAGGATTTGTCTGAAAAACTCAGCCAGTGCAGTAGAAAGTACTCCTTGAAGTTGCTGGACATCGGCCGTGATGCGACTGGTTAATTCGCCAACCCTTCGTTTCTCGAAAAAAACGACGGGTAGATTCATGAGCTTTTCATACAGTCCGTACCTTATGTCTGACATGGTTTTCTGAGTCACCAGGGAGAAGGTGTAGATGCGCAGAAAGGAGAAAACCATCTGGGCGAGGATGAGGCCACCGAGAAGTAACGCAATCTGATCTATGTTATCGAGTGCTTTGAGCAATGAATCCTGCTTGTCTCCGGTGGCGGAGTTGATCATCTCTCCGAGGATGTATGGGAAACCCAGAGCGGTGACTGTTGACAAGACCAGAAATACCATTCCCACAATAAATGTGGGCCGGTAGGGACGCATGTATTTGAGCATTTTCCTGGCAGTGTGCCAGGCCTGCTTGGAAACTTTGATCTTTTCTCTTTTCTCACCGCGATTTCGCCGCGAGCCGATTAATCCAGGTGCTGCCATGTTTTCTTTCAACCACCATTTAGGTCACAAGTTCAAACTTAGGTAAAAAAAGCGCCTTTGAATAAATCATTGTAAATCTGTATTTTATGGTTATGAACGCCAGGCCTAATTCTATCTTGGCCATATTATTTTGATCTAACCCTCGTTGCCATGAAAAACCTGATTGGGTTTGTCCTGCTTTTGTTGCCATTTGGTTTGTATTCTCAGGGTGCTCTGATAGCCCCCTCGGAAGCCGCACCGAACGGTCCTTCGGTTAAGGTGTACAACTTCTCCACTTCTCCTTTTTTTTCTACCGTATCAGATTTAGAGGAATTGGCTCAAATGACCTCTCCAAGTCAATATGACCACCCTGAATATGGTTTGGTTCCCTATCGAACCCAGTGCAAGGATTGTATTGAAATACTTGACCGCAGGACTGAAGACAGTCGTTTCTTTGTAAAATCGGGCACGAAGGGGCAGACTTTTTATGTGCAGCAAATTTATGGTCAGCTGCATTATGAGGATCAGAATGGTTGGCTAAGAACTATAGACCCAAGAGTTCGACCTCTGGGCCGGGATGGACTCTATGGTGCTCCCCATCAGCCAGTTCCTACTTCTTATGATCATATCACTGGGTATTCCACGATTGCATCAATGGAAGGAGCGCTTCGTTACAACGGACAGACGCGTTTGTTGGCCATTGATCAAGCTGGTGTTTTGACCAATTTGGGGCTGCTGAATCATCAGAATATGATGGTTGGTGAAGATGGGGTAAAAACCATGGAAGCATGGAGTGGAATAGACCGGGTACAGATATTCAAAGAGGGAGCAATCAAAACAAATTATCTTCTCAAGGCTCCTCCAGCTTTGCCAGCGACTGCAAGATGGTTGGTTTTCCAAGACCGTTTTGAATTGCCGGCAGGTCATCAATTGGAAAGAGATTCCTATGAAGGGGCCTTTACCTCTGAAGGGTGGTGGATGGGAGACCTCTTGATCAATGACGGTCAGGGCAGGGAAAAATTCAGAATCCGCAGGGCAGTAATGTCAGATGCCAATCCTTTAAAGTATGGTCGTGTCGATCTTCTGGACGATCCAACTGCCACCTATATTGCTTATGATTATCAAGTCCAGGGCAATGAGGTGATTTTGTCGATAATGGTCAATGCAGAGTGGTTGAATCATCCGGGTAGGATTTATCCGGTTACCGTTGATCCTTTGGTCAGCGGTAGTTCTACTTATTCATCAGGGCTCAGAGGAATGCGTTACGATGCCAGTTGTTGGAATGCGACCAATTACTGTTCAATGAACTTAACGGTCAATGTTCCGGGAAACTCTACCTTAACGGATGCCTATATGAATGCTCAGTATGTCTCTGAAGTATGGGGTTGTGGCATCTTTGTCGATTGCTGGATGAGTGAAGCAGCTTTTCGGGTGGTGGGGCCATGTGGAAATAGTCCTCCATCACCCTTGTATTGGACCTGCTTGTCACCCGGTGGTGATGCACCTGGAACCTGCTCTGGTGTAGGAAATCCTGCATTTCAGACAGTTTCTTGTGTTGCTCCTCAGTGTCCGAACTACAACCTTAGCTTCCAGATGCGCACCTACTATTGCTTTTGCTCCAGTAGTGGTTGTCCGACGGCTTGTCAATATATGCCCAACAACAGTTGGGTCATGACCGTTGAGGCCCGTACCATAGAAAGCTCTGCTACGGCAAATGGGACCCCCATTGTTTACAATGGCAGTTGTTCTGTTCCTCAAACCGTGACTGCCAATCCAAATTTTGGAGTCCCGGCATACAACTATAATTGGAATACAGGACCAAGTCCAAACAATGCAAGCCAGATTGTTACGCATACCAGCAATGGGACCTATCCTTACCAATGTACTGTAACTGATGCTTGTGGACAGACTTCAATTACCTCCGTCAATGTGGTGATTTCAGATTGTCCCTTTCCAGTTGAGATGGCTTTTTTTACAGGTGAGGTTGAAGATCAATTCAATATCTTAAACTGGCATGCTGCTTCTGAAAGTCAGTTGGACCGGTTTATCCTGGAGCGGAGTATCGATGGTGAGAGTTTCATTGCATTGGATGAAATTCCAGGAGAAGATGAGGTCTCAGGGGCAGGCTATCAGTTTGTAGATCGGTGGCCTCCAGTGGGAGATGCACACTACCGATTGAAGATTCTGGACAAGAATGGAGCGATCAATTACTCTGAAGTTATTCTTCTAAAGCGTACCCCTTCAGAACAGAGATTGTTGATTTCCTATGGGCAAGATAACTCAAACATTCGCTTGATTTGGGAAGGACATGAGTCCGTGGAAGGAGAGATAATTCTCTATTCTATAAATGGACAGGAATTGTTCCGGTTTGGTTTCCGTGAAGAACCAGGGTTAAGAATGGAAGTTGAGGTGCCCGTCACCAAACTACCTTCAGGAACCTGTTTTTTAAGATGGAAAGGACAGAATCATAAGCTCTTGGTTCAATAGAAAGCTGAACTTTCATTTTCCTTTTGGGATGTGATTGGTCTTCTGGAAAATATTTCCTTGATTGTGCATAATGGCAATACCTGAGAAATCTCAATTCCCTGGACAGGTCCTGGAGCATTATGGCCTGGTAGAACAGCATATCAAAAGGTTTTTCCCCGAGCGGGAGGTTATGATTTATGAGGAAATCCAGTCATTTGGGTTTCGAGTGGATGTATACCGGGTTTCTCCCGCAGGGAAGGGCTTCCAACTCTTAATCACTTCAGGCTTAAGCTCGGTGAAGATGCCACTGCCGAAAGACCATCCTGATCCGACCCCTTTTCAGTTTGCTGAGTTAATCTTTGTTCTGCCTTCTGATTGGCGGTTTAGTCGGATTGTTCCATCTAACCCTGGAATCGATTGGCCTATTACGATGCTGCAGGGAATTGCTCGTATGCCGGTTCTGAAAGGGCATCCAATAGGAATCGGAGACGTCTTCCACAACAGTCTCCTCGGAGACGATTTGAATGATGTATCTCCATTCGAAGGTTGCATACTGCTTCCTCCGGTTACGACCTCTCCGGAATTCAACCGGATCTATTCAGAACATGGACCAATTCATGTTTACAGTGTTTTTCCTCTTCTCAAAGACGAGATGGATTTGATTCAAGAGGAGGGATTTATAGCCTTTAAAGGCCTACTTTCCGAAAACGAGGTGAAAGAAATGCTGAACATTCACCGTAATAGTCTCGTTCCATCTTAAAATTGCGTAATTTTAGGACTATATGGCTGTACTGATATTCTTCGTCGCGCACTGGTATTTGTCTCTCTTTTGCCAGTCATTCTTTCATCATCGGTATTCGGCACACCGAATGTTCACCATGTCAAAGGCGTGGGAAAAGTTTTTCTTCATCCTCTCATGGATCACCCAGGGGTCTTCTTATTTGAGCCCCCGTGCCTATGGTGCCATGCACCGCTTGCACCACGCTTACGCAGACACGGAAAAAGACCCTCATTCTCCTAAATGGGATAAAAATGTATTTACCATGATGTGGAGGACTAAACAGGTTTACACTGATGTTTTCCACGGTCGTGCCAAATTGGCACCTAAGTTCCTGAAAGATCTTCCTGAATGGTCTGGTTTCGACGGTATTGGTGAGCGTTGGCCTTCCAGAATCTTTTGGGGATTGGTTTACCTGACTTTTTACATATTCTTTGCTACCCAGTGGTGGATGTTTCTTTTGTTGCCTGTCCATTTCGTAATGGGACCCGTTCATGGAGCTGTCATCAACTGGCTGGCACATAAATATGGATACCGTAATTTTAATGTGAAGGATACTTCCAACAATCTTTTTCCAGTTGATATCCTCATGTGGGGGGAAGGCCTGCACAACAATCACCATAAGTTTGGTGGCCGTGCTAACTTTGGTGTAAAGTGGTTTGAGTTTGACCCCATGTACCCAATTATATGGGTGATGGATAAACTCAGAATCATAAAGCTTCGACGCAAGTCTCCTGAAGTTGCATTCTAGCTTTTTTTTCCCGGATACTTTGCAGTAAATTCACATTATGGATCAGGAAAAAGCCTCCTATATCGTCAAGTATTTTCCCCGGCTCATGTCTATGGAAGAGCGTACTGCTTGGTGGCATCACTTTGCCATGGCCAAGATTGAACAGATCCCTTCTGGATTAGAACCAAAAGAAGCTCAAGAATGGCAGCGATCGAAGATTGAGTTCTATCGGGGGCAGAATATGATATCAAATGATCCAGTTGTCCTGTCATTGCTGGAGAATGGTTATGATGAATTCATTTCTCAGGCAGCCATTCGGATTATGTCCGAAGAGCCGGGGGAGGTATTTTTCAACAATTGTCCCAACTGCGGTTATCTGGCCCGAACTCCCCAAAGTAAGCAATGCAGACATTGTGGGCACTCCTGGCACCACCAGGTCGGCGCAACTTTCAGACACAAACTTTCCCGTCTTCACAGCGCCAAAAATGAAAATGTAGTGTTCGAAGGTGAAGCAGAAAAAGGCGAAATCAGTGAAGGTATGTTGGTCGACCTTACCTATTTTGGAATTAACCTCAAGCCTGAGATCGAATCTGTTTCTTTGCTGGGAGGTAACAAGGTAAATTTTGATTTTTATATTGCCAGTTCTGAGATTCGAGGATTATTGATTGAGGCTGGAAAGCATATTGAGCCTATTAACATAGAATTTTCCTAAGCTCTGACCAATCCGACAATTCTTTAAATGTCTCAATGGCATTGCCCCAAACCTCATCCAAACCATTCAGGATTGGTTCCTGCCTGGCCCATATCGATGGCTACCCTACAACTATTTGAACCTGCTTGGCCCGGGCCTTGTCAAACATTTTAGATTACTCCTTTAAGAGTTCAAGGAAACTTTTGTCCTGCAATTTACTTTTAACCCATTTAAAAAATAGCTGGTACTGGGGCAAATGGTCTAATCGATTGTTGGCTTCTGAGGAATTTGATGCGTTTTGTGCTGGATTCTTGTCAGGACCAAATGAATCATAGAAACTCTTGAAGTTCTGAATTTGAATACGAACTGAACTGGATTTGATATTTTTATTCATGCACTTTAACAATGGCAGGGCGATACCAGGGCTATTCTCAAGTTTTTTGAAATGATTATTTGCTTGCTTGTAGAAGTACTGGAATCCATCGATGTCAATTTCATATAAGATAACTTGTCTCCACAAAAAGGCTTGGTCCTGCAGATTCTGGATCCGCTCACTCTTGGGTATATTGATGATCTTTTGAAAACTAGCCTTCGACTTCGGTTTGTTACCAGCAAGATAATAGGCAAGTCCAAGGTTGTAGAAATAGGTTTGCGTCTTGTTGGGACCGATTAGTTTCTTGTGTTGGTCCACCTTCTTACTGAATGAATCGGCTGCGGTCAATAGTCCTTCAGGATTCAGAAGATTAAGGTGATAAATCAATTCCGCGTTGCTCAAGGTGATGTCCAGTGAAACCCTGCTTGACCCAGGAATATCAGTATTGGACCTTGCCTCATCCATTACTTCCCTGAAAAGGGAATAGTTCCCCAGAGTGTTCAATTCGATTAAATAGCTATTGCATGCGGCTATAAATCGGTCAGGATGCCTTTGCAACCAGATTGGATGATGCTTCCAAAGAAGGTAGTTGTCCTTCTTCTTTTCCAGGGCCAATTGTTGGTTGCCCTGTCTGACAGCCCGTATTGCTTTCAACTCGTTCAGAGCTCTCTTTGCCTTGAAAGTCAATACTTCAGGTGGGCATGGTATCTCATCAATGAGTTCAAGTTGTTCGCTGGACTGGCCGGGGTCTTCTTTGGGGAAGGAGACTTCATCCAAAATCTGGATCAACTGGGTTGAAATCTCAAGTTGTTTGAGAGCAAAGTCTTCTTCGGTTTTCGTTTGTGCAAGTTCTTTTTGGTTCCGGGGAATTCGAAGACCACGCAACAATCTCCGTTCCCAAGTTAGTATTTCAAGCAGGTAACCCGGTAATCCGAATTGCTCAGCCAGTTCTCTGCCCTTTCTTAGTTTCTTCCGGCAAAAGAAATGGAGGTTGCGGTCAAAAAGAATCTCAATTTCATCAAGAATGGACCTCAACTCCATCTCTGGTCCTTGCTCTTTTTTATTTCGATGATAGAGGAGACTCTGTAAAATCTTCTCCTTTAAGTAATCACATTTGGATGAGAGATGGGGAAGATAAGATTCATTTTTACAAGCTTTGATTAAGTCTTCCTGTGAAAACTGTTCCATGGAATTAAAGGCTTCAAAGAGGCGGATATAAGTAGGATACTTGTCGCCCCCTTCTCTAAGACTATCGATCGAAAAGTGTCTTTTCTCTTGTTTGCTCATTGATTTGATCAAAGAAAAAAGGTCTGACTTTGCACTTTTTTTACTCATGTTTCCTTTTATAATGAGTTGTACTGCCGTCTTGAGGGTGTTTTCTTATGAAGACATTGAGCTCTCTCTATATTTAGGATTGCACTTTTTGAACTGATTCCAACGAAACCCACCTCACGTACTACGTACATTGAAGTAGAGTTTACATCCAGAAATCTGGAGAATCATTACCATCTTTAATTAATCATGTTATGCTAAGTTATGAAAACAGTGGTATTTCGGGCAATGGTCAGAAATCCCCAAAAAGAGGGAAGTTCCACAAGTGGAATGATGAAAAGTTGGGAGGAGGAAAGAGGGGAGGTTCAGGCAATGACGAGGATTCCCGCAAGGAAAGGTTAAGCCAGAAAATTGCCGGATCCTGGATCAGCCTGGTTCATTTTCCCTGGACCGGAAAGAATCTGGAAAAGGCAAGAGAAGGTGGCCTTGGAATTATTCCCATCGAGGATCAATTTAGGGCTGTCTCTGGAGCACCAGGGAATGAATATGCGAGCTACCATTTTAATGCCTCTCCTACAATCAAAGTACATGGCGAGAAACTGAAGATCTTCGGAAAAGATTGTGAAGGAATTACAATGAGCTTGGAGCTTGAATTAGCTCCAAACGAGATAATTCTTGAATGTACTTACGAATTTTTGGTGGTCATTTGGGTCGCCAGGAAAAGGGTCTTGAAGTCAACATGATTGAATTCTAGTGGCGAATTGACTCTCCTGAAGATTTGAGCTTTATTGATTGCGCTTTTTGGGTTGCCTTGTTCTCAGTATTGAGAGCAGGGCATTTTTTATCCTGTGAGATGGAAGGTAATTGGAGAAAATTATTGAATCTTTGTAAGAGGATCGGCAAAAAATCGAGATTGAATATGATAGATTCGGATTACTTACAGGAATACTTGACCATTGAGCCAGGTGATCTTTCTACAAGGTCTTTGCATGGTTATTTATTGGGAGCAACCTCTCCTCGTCCCATCGCTTTTGCGAGCACCATCGCACCAGATGGGACACCTAACCTCGCTCCCTTCAGTTTCTTCAATGTATTTAGCTCTAATCCGCCTACTCTAATATTTTCACCAGCACGACGGGTACAGGGAAATACCACCAAACATACCCTGGACAATATTATTCGCACGCCAGAAGTTGTTATCAATACCGTTTCCTATGAGATTGTACAGCAAATGAATCTGGCAAGTTCTGAGTATCCTGAAGGGGTGAATGAATTTGAGAAGGCAGGTTTTACCCAGTTGGCTTCTGAATTGGTTCGGCCACCAAGGGTTGGAGAATCTCCTGTTCAAATGGAATGCAAGGTATTCGAAATAAAGCCATTGTCCACTGAAGGTGGGAGTGGGAATCTGATCTTTTGCCGGGTGGTGAAATTGCATGTTAACAAAGCCATCCTGAATGAAAAGGGATATATCGATCCCCATAAAATAGATTTGGTGGGTCGAATGGGAGGAAACTGGTACAGTCGGACTTCGGGACCTGCTGCATTTGAAGTTCGGAAACCAGGATTGACACCAGGAGTAGGAGTCGATGCGTTTCCATCTTCTGTAAGGTATAGCAATGTGCTTACAGGGAATGATCTGGGAATTCTGGGATTGGTGGAGAAAATTCCATCAAAGGAGGAAATTGTTGCCTGGTGGGATACCCATGGAGAGGTGGTTCTCGACAAGAACTTGGACTATCTGCATACAATTGCTAAAAGTGAGCTTGTCCATGGAGATTCTCAAAGAGCTGTTTTTCTCTTAATGGGGGCAGACTTATTCCGAAATATGAACGCTTAATTGATGTAATGCTTCCAGCACCAAAACTTATTCTTTCCTTTCTTGCACTATCCTGCCTTTTATTCTTTGGCTACTCCAACCCAGCCAAAGGAGGAAGGAAAATGAAAGGTTATTTTTTCGATGAGGCCTCCTTGGTGGACCAGATAAAAGGAGATCAGAAGTGTCGAATAGACAGTGGAGGAGGGGTTGTCATTCAATTATTATGGGGGCAGGAGAATCCCCAATTTGGTGAGGAGACAGAAGCAGAACTGCTGATTTGGTTTCCTGAGTTACCGGGTATAGGTGAGAAGCTTTTTTTTCCGGGGGATAATGCAGTCTTGTGTTATCAGGAAAGAGGCAATATTTTATTGTTTGAAACATTTCAGGGGAGTGGGTGGCTTTTGTTTCCGACCCCGATGAAAAAGGAGAAATTATCCCTGGAGATAGATCTCAATCTGATCCGGCCTCACCATAATTTTTCCAATAGCGACTTTCAGTATGTTGGCGGGGATATCCTTTTAAGAAAGGGAAATTTTGAAATGGAAGAATGAGTTTACAGCTCATTTTGATATAGCTTTTCATGGAACATATCGGGGTTTATTTCTTTGATAAATTGGAATTAATGTCCAAATTGCGGGCATACATGGAGTAATTTCTCCTGTTAAAAGAATCAGATCACTCTCTCGCTTTTTTAAATTGTACTTTTAAATTTCCTGCACCCAAGTATTTCCAGAAATATGCAGGCGCGATCCAACTTTTACAGCAGCGATGAGTGTAAATATCAACTCTAAGAACCCAATTAAAAGGAAACCTATGCTTCCTAGCAGAATGTTATTGTCAATGTCGGCACTTTTTGCCTTCATGTTTTTATGCCTTGGTGTAAACGGTCAGAATCCAGTTGAACGTGTTGATGTTCAATCGGTTATAGGTGATTTAGGTATAAGCATTCAGGCCCCCACGAGTAGTAGTCCTGACCAATCTACGATGGAAGCAGGGGCTGCATTATTGGGTGAACTGGAGGCGTCTTTTTCTGGAGGGTTTGGGGAATTCATCCCAGACGAGAAGCCAGAAGAGCTGAAGTCCTTGCCTATGCCTGAGATTTGTGGCAATGGTTTGGATGACGACATGGACAATCTGGTTGACTGTTATGATCCTGATTGTGGTGGTGACCCTACTTGTGTCGGGTCTATTTTTACTGCAACGACAGCCTGTTCGAGTATTCCCGTTGCAGGAGATATCGGATTGAAGGAATCATGGAGAACAGATACCAGTTTGTATGATGTTTTTTCCACTCAGACACCTATTGCCGGAGACATTGACAACGATGGAGTGGTTGAAGTCATCGCTTATGACCACAATGACAACGAAACCAGTGTAAGTACTGCAGGACCCGGCGATACCTTGTTTATTTTCGATGGTCGCAATGGACAGATTAAGGGCTATTGCGATTTGAGTTCTACGGGCACCAATGCAACTCGTCAAAATACTTCTGGCATATTGATCGGTAATCTGGATGGAGATCCTTTTGCTGAGATCGTCGTTTTATTAGATGATACCCGTCTGGCTCGTTTTGAGCATACTGGAGGAGCTCCGACTTGGGTGAGTGCTCCATTAAGTTCTATCATCGGTGTTCCCATTTTTCCTATTCCAAATATTGCTGACCTCGACGGTGATGGCAATGCTGAATTGTATCAAGGGCCCCACGTTTGGAATGGACAAACTGGTGCGTTCATAGGTTCAGGTGGATTTGCCATTCCAGCAATTGCCCTTGGTGCTCCTGTTAACTCTGCTGGAGGTACCATTCCCTATGGAATGTCAGTTGCCGCAGACGTCTTGCCCGATGCATTTTGTGCAGATTGTGCTGGAATGGAGATCGTGTGTGGTTTTCAGGTTTTTTCAGTTAATATAGGAACTGGTACGGTCACTCCTGTAGTCACCTCTGCACCACCCGCTGGGCTAGTTGCACCTGTTGACGGTTTTACTGCCTTGGCTGATTACGACAAGGATGGTGATCTTGATGGTATTATCAGTGCGAACAGGCAAATAGGGGGGGGGACCCCAGTAGAGGTAATTGTGTATGTATGGGATTTACAAACAGCGACTGTATTAGCGACCTCTCCCACTTTCATTTCTCCCACCTTTGGTACGATTGGCCAGGCCAATGTTGGTGATTTTGACAATGATGGATTGATGGAGGTTGGTTTTGTGGTCGAGGACTTTTACTATGTGCTTGATGATTACCTCACAGGTGGAGGATTGCCCATTCTCTGGTCAACTGCTACAACCGATGGGTCTGGATTTACAGGATCGGTTCTGTTTGATTTTGATGGTGATGGGCAGGTTGAGGTTGTCTATGGCGATGAGGATTCTCTTTATATGTACAATGGTGCAACAGGAGGAGTACTCGATGCTGTCAGCTGTAAGCAAAGTACGGTCATGAACCATCCAATTGTATTGGATGGAGACTCTGACGACCAGGTTGAAATCATTTCCGCTTGTTCGGACAACAGTCCATTACCCATTCCTCCTTCATCTCCTACCGTAGCGAGTCTTCCTCGTTTGCATGGATACATAGCGTCATTTAGCGCTGATGGCCAACCTTGGGTGGATGCCAGGAATATATGGAATCAGCACTCTTATTTTATCACCAATATCAATGATGATTTAAGCCTTCCTATTGTACAGCAAGGTCACCACTTGGTTGCCGACTCCATTGTTATCAATGGATTCAACATCCAGGCTCAAACCATCCTTTATTCAGGTACTCCTGCTTTTAACAGTCCGGATGTGACAGTGGTCATTACAAATGTGGATTTGACAAATTGTGGGGCTGCTCCGAATACAATTGATGTCACGGTTCAGGTTACGAACTTGAGCAATGATGCCAATTGTCCAACAGACATGCCGATCTCATTTTACAATGGAGATCCCTCTTTGGCTGGCGCTACATTCATTGATTCGGTTCAAACTACCTCTGTCCTTACCACAGGTGGTGGTACGCAAACATATACTATAACTATTCCCGACCAGGGTGGGGTATTTGATTTGCATGTAGTGGTTAATGATACCGGCCAAACCACACCGGTTCTTTTCCCAACTGCTGGTATTGGTGAGTGTGATTATACGAACAACTTCACTAGTCAGTCCATTAACTGTATTTCCAGCAATGGTCCTCCAGTCGCAGTAATTGACTTTGATACGACCAACGAGGATACCCCAGTAACAGTCGATGTCCAGAACAATGATTCTGATCCTGATGCGGATTCATTGATTACCACCATCGTTACTCCTCCCAGTAACGGTACTGCGGTTGTAGTGAATGGTGATTCGATCACCTACACGCCAGATCCGAACTTCAATGGTAATGATACCTTGTTGTATAGTATTTGTGACACGGCCACTCCAGCCCTATGTGATACCGATACAGTGATCATTACCATTGTTCCAGTGAACGATCCTCCAGTTGCGGTGATCGACTTCGACACCACGAATGAGGACACACCAGTTACGGTAGATGTTCAGAACAACGACAGCGATCCTGAAAACGACTCATTGATCACCACGATTGTAACCCCTCCAGGTAACGGTACAGCTGTTGTCGTGAACGGGGATTCCATTGTTTATACACCCGACCCGAACTTCAATGGCAATGATACTTTGTTATATAGTATCTGTGATACGGCAACCCCTGCTTTGTGTGATACAGATACCGTTATCATCACCATCGTTCCTGTGAATGATCCGCCGATTGCGGTGATCGATTTTGACACGACCAATGAGGATACTCCTGTTACGATAGATGTCCAGAACAATGATACTGATCCCGACGGTGACCCGCTGACCACTACTATCATCACTCCTCCGAGCAATGGTACTGCAGTAGTCGTGAATGGTGATTCTATCACCTATACGCCTGATCCGAACTTCAACGGCAACGACACATTGCTTTACAGCATCTGTGACAACGGTACTCCTGCTCTTTGTGATACAGATACGGTTATCATCACTGTACTTCCAGTGAATGATCCGCCAGTTGCAGTCATTGATTATGATACTACCAATGAGGATACTCCTGTTACGGTAGATGTTCAGAACAACGATACCGATCCTGATGGTGATCCTTTGACCACTA
>CAYGRE010000064.1:7664-37975 GCA_964352215.1 uncultured Bacteroidia bacterium | reverse complement strand
GGGCCTGAAGCCGACGACTTTGGAGTCGCGGATGAAGAAGATGGAGATCCGTCGCAGTAGTGAGGTGGATTGAGGGGGGACGGGGGTCGGACAAGGGGCAAAAGAGGGTCGTGAGTGACCCCCTGAGTTGTGCCTGAAGGACAACCGGGTTGAGGTTTTCAGACAACCGGGTTGAGGTCGGGAGCACAACCCGGTATAGGTCAGAGGCACAACCCGGTATAGGTCGGGAGCATAACCCGGTATAGGTAAAAGTACAAGTTGGTTGAGGTCCCAGGGGAGACAGTTGTGGTCGGAGGTACAAGTTGGTTGCCCTGGAATCCCAACCCGGTTTACCTCTCCTACATACCGCCACTATGCTGAACTCACAACCGGGTTGAGGTTCCAACTACAACCTGGTTCCCCGGCCCGGACAACTGGTTCCCCTCAGACCATAACACACTTGCCCTCCAGCATGAACCCGGTTTACCTCAGCCCCCTAACCGGTTACCCTCCGACCTGAGACAGATGAGCCAAATCGTTGTCTCATGCCAATCATGGCCCCTTTCTTGTATTGATGTAAGTGGAATTGAGACACAAAAACCGCTGAATGTCTCAATGTTTTCATCAACTGATTAGAAGTTGGTTAGACTTACACTCAACAAAAGAATTATGGGACATCAATTAAAACCCTCTATCCAAATCCATCTGGACAACTACAAAAGGCCTTCCGATGGAAAGAGCAAATTCTGGATCAGAGTAACAATTGCCGGGGAGAAACAATACTATCCCACCGATACAATCGGAGATTCAGAAATCTACATGGAAAGGAAGTATTGGATCAATGAAACTGACCCTGAATCAGGAAGAGTTCTCAGGAAGAAAAGAATCCAACATTCGAAAGGAAATCCAGACAGTCGGAAGATCGAACGATCTCTAGCCAATAAGCTAGAGGAAATGGACCGACTGGTAACAGACCTTATCAAGGCTGACAAAAGTATCTCACATGACCTGCTGAAGAGAATGTGGGTAAGGAAGAATTCTTTGCTCTTCTCAGAGTGGATGGGGAAGTGGTATGAGAAATGGAGTGTTGACCGGAATCACAAAAAGGGAACCATAGGGCTAAACCACGACCTGATCAAGAATGTCCAGCAGTTTGAAGCTTTTCATGGCCCCAAGAATTTAGGGCAAATCACTGTCGATTGGCTTTCGGAATTTCAGGGGTGGGCATTAAGACCAGCCGAGAAAACCAAAAAGGGAATCATCACTGGAAAAGGGTTCTCCCAATGGAATGGTGTGCAAAAGGTAAAGTGCCTGGGGATATTCATCAAGGGGGCTTATGTGGCAGGAGAGATTTCCACCAATGTTTACCGGGATTTCATTGACCGGGGAATGCTGGAAAAAAGGGAACATATAATTGGAGTGTTTCTTGATCCCTCAGAGATCAAGCGATTGGAGGATGCATACCACAATGAGGAAATGTACAACTTCCGTAGAATGATGAATGGAGAGCCAAACCCAATTGGAAAGCACCGTCATAACGCTCTTGCCATATTCCTTTTCCTGATCTATACCGGGCTGAGATATTCTGACCTTGTGAAAGTAGGTGAAAGACATCCAGATGTCTCCATCTCAGAAACCCATCTGACAGTTATCATGAGTAAGACGAGAAAGCCAATACGATTAAAGATCACTTCTAAGATGAGATCGGTAGCGAATCTTTCAAATGTTGGTCCCGTTTTTGAAATCCCGGTGGGAGTCTGTGGAACTGCAAATCTTCGTCTGAAGAAAATCCTCAAGATGGTGGGAATTGAAAAAGACCCCAAACTCCATGGACTAAGGAGAACCTTTGCGTGTTATCTCCTTTCTCAAGGAGCCAGAATGAAAGTCGTTTCTCAGCTTTTGGGGCATCAATCTATAACGGTTACTGAAAAGCACTATGCGAAATTGGTCAATCTCTCCTTGGATGAAGGCATGGACTTCTTTGAAGAGAAGACCCCACCAACCAAAAAGGAAAACGGACAAAATGCAATGCAAACCGTTAAAACACTCTTGGAAAACAATACTGATTCAGAAATCATCGGTCAGCTTCAGGATTTGTTGAATGACCACCTTTCAAATGGTGAAAAAGATCGAAAAGAATCGAAAGAGGCATTCATCCCTCGGCTAATAATTGCCTGAATCTGAAAAGTGGGAGTAGCAACCATCCAAAAACACGAAAAGGTTGGTTGCCACTCCCATATTTTCCGGTAAAAAAGAGGGGAAAATTAATTGGAAATAATTGACCGTAAAATTCATTATCAATTCACGTACAAAGGCCGTGCAATACATTATGAATTCACGTACAATGCCCGTACATCACCCGTGGGATGAAATCATTGTATTATGAAAAAAATAGATATTCAATCGTTGTTAAACGAGTGCAGTTTCAACCCTACCGGGGATGATGTTGCTAAGTGGATCGAATGGCAAAAGGGAGTCGTCAGCCTTCTCTATAAGAATCTCGAACGTGAAAAATCACGGCTCGCAGAAGTGATTGGATGGTATGGGGAACATACTCAGAGATATCGGCCTAAGATAACCTACTCGATCATACGGAATCTCGATAACCCCCATTCTCCGCTAGGGTCCATTGAATACAGGTACAATCAAGAATGGACATGGAAGGAAAAATTGTTGTACATCCTCAATTGGGAAGGCCGTCCCTTAACAATCGTAGATTTCGTTAATGTCTTAAAAGATCTGGATCATAATTATGGGCATGTCTCAAACCCCAACAATACGGTAGCAGTATATCTGAGGCGGTTGGTAATGGCAGATCAGCTTATTCGATATAAAATCCCCAAGATAAGAGCAGGGTACTATGCTCACCATAGTTGGTTTGATGAACAAGGAAAGCTAAAGGATGAGTTTCGGAAAAAGGGATTCATCTGAAGAGAGCCTTCCAAAATCGTATCTTGTAAACTGGTTCAAATAAGTTTGCAATGCGAAATACACTACTCATCGCCCTGATAGGGCTGTGCTTTGCTGTTCAAGGAAAAGCAAAGACGACAAATGTAATATCATTCTATCCTCTTGAGACATTTCAGTCAGAGTTTCAGGAAGCCCCAAGCCAGGAATTGGTGGAAAGGATTCTCCGGTATGCTTCACAGGAATTGGGAATAGATTATCAATGCCTTTGTGATCAATACGATAACGGGGAGATTTTAATAGACAAAACCCCACCAGGATACCTAGTTACAATTCAGACCTTATCTGGAGGTGTTGGTATTCTAATTTTTGTCGAAAGTCTTTAGGCGAAGCTGAAGAACGATAATCTGGAAGTGGTGACATCCTGATAATAGATTTCATGCAAAGGAACTCCTTCAATTTTGGATTTTGCCCATAGCCTTAAATCGAATATTTCTAAATGACCGCCTTTTCCTGCTTTAGCATGGCAGGCATCTATGTCAGCCTCATTACTGTTCCAGTTTGACTGAAATGAACGTTCTGGTTTGGAGTAGATATCTCTAATCAGATTGTATAGAACCCCGGACATACAATCAGCAGAACTTTTTGCTAGTCTTGAGAGCGTAGGTAGCATAATTTCAATTGTATCATATTCCTCTTTTTCCCAGTAAGAGAGGATTTTGAGAAGTTGAAGGATGAATTCTATTTCCCCCCAAATAGCCTTGTTGAGACTTTCAATTTTTCTGAGGGCGTAAAGGCATTCTGAATATTCAGCGAAAACAAATTTGGTTATCGCATAACCCAAGGTCAACAAAACAACTTCATATTCTTCGAAAGAGGATCGATGTGAATGGAGCATTTCGTATCCAATATTGGCGAAGTCAATGTTCCCTTGAGATATGGCTATCAAAAGATAATTCAGCCCAAGAAGTTTTTGTCTTCTTTCTTCGAGTGCTGAAGACTTCAATTTGAGCGCTGCCATCTTCATTATTGCCCATCTGGCAGTATCGTAATGCCCACAATGCGAGGCCAGATTAATCCAACGAGACAATTCCTGCAAAAAATAGCCCTCTCGAAAGGGAAAGTCGTTTTCCTCAAGATACTCGACCAATCTTTCCATCAAGCCACACGCAACATTGGCACCTTTGTCCAGAAATCCAATCAGCATTTCCGACTTTTTCAGATAATAACCTCCCAGTCCTGTAGAAAGCTGAATTATTTGAAGCCGTTTGGAAAACGTCATCAACAATAGGGGTTCTCTGTCTCGAAATTTTTTTGATTCCCCAATTATCTCATCCAGCACATCCTTCGCCTCCCTGATCTGATCTATCCGTTCATCGATTTCATAAATAGTTGGGATTGAGTCAGGAAAACAAATCTTGATCCCATAAGAATCCTGGAGGGAAGTTCGGAGATGATGCAGGTACTGAAGTAACTGGGTGTCAGTTTGCGAAGCAGCAACTTTCGCCTTCTCAATTAGGCTCTTTTTAGCTAAAGAGATCACATTCCGTTCAATAGCAATCAAAATGAACTCAATTCCTTGGTCCTTTGTTGCACTTGAATGTACCAGGCTTTGAATGATCTTTACACCCAAGTTTCTTTTTGCAGTGAAGAACCGTTGAGGTGATTTCAATTGAGGAGGTTCTCTAACCCAAGCCTCATCGTTTCCTCGGGAAGACTGTAAGCGTTCAAATAGTAAGTAGTAATCTGGTTTCTTCTTGCTTTGATGATTGAAGCCTACATATCTGGAAAAGTTACCCTTCTCTTTTGAGGATAGCGACCGAACTAAAGAATGTATCTCTTCATTTAACATAATTGGTCCTTATTACTACAATCTGATATAAATCACTGATTATGAGAATCATGCGACATGCCTTGCTCAGCTAAAGCACACTATCTCAAACTCATTTTGATTTTTTTGACCTTTGGACCTGATCTATATTGGTAACTCAAAATAGACAAAACGCTGAATTGAATCAACTCTATCCGTTCTTTTGCATTTTATTTGAACCATTGGACCATTATAGTTGACCATATTCATGCAGGATGTCGATTGATACACTCTAAACTGGAGCGCTATGATTCCATTTAAGCTATTTGAAAATGACTTCCATCTGTACTTATCGAACATAATTCCTGACACCTGATGGCCTTGGGTTTTCGTTATCAGGCTTAAACTCCTTTGAGAAACCCAGTGTTATTGTCTACAATTTCTCCTTCCAAACCGGTAGGAATCAGGAATCGCATATTCGAAATTCATGGACCCATTAAGGAAGGCTGAGAAAGCCCTGATAGAGCTATGCAATGACGAGTTCGAGGTACAATTCGGAGTCGATTGGATTGTCGGATTCATTCAATTGGTGAAACAGGTAAATAACCAATATGCCAGTATGTGTTTCGTGCGGGTAGAAAAAGGGAAGGGAAGATGGTTCGATCCCAAAGCTTTGGATTTACTCATCCCTTGTGCTGATGAGCTGATTGAAATTAAGAGACAGAATTTTAGACAAATCAATTCGATACGTGTTCATGTCCGAATCGATTGTCATTCTGCCATAGACTATTTGGAAGAACCAGAAACCCTTAAAGAAATACCTTTCATGCAAGAAGACCAGGAATGGAGTATTGATGAAGAAATCGAGGAAAAGCTTATCTATCTGACTGCTTCTTTTTTGAAGAAACACAATCTGAAGGCTTTCAATACTGCAACTTTTAGGTTCTATCGATTTCAGAATAGGTTCTGCGGCCTTTTCAGACTGGATGATCTATTCGGTGAGGTGATGAATTTAGAAATCCCATTGCCAGAGGTTGCAGAACGGGTTTTACAACAAGTATGGGTTGGAGCCCAATATCCAAAATGGAAGGTTTTGCAAGTTCTGTATGACAAGAACTTTGTATGGGAGATTACCGCTTTCGATGATTATATCCTGCGGACTCTTGAGAATAAGATTTATCCACCATTCGCTCCTGAATATTAACTCTTTTAATATATCACACTCAAATCAATGCACCATGTTAAGACCAGAACTTCATATTGGAAATGAGATATCAGCCCGCATCAAAGAAATAGGAATGACCAAAGCTGAGTTTGGCAGGAGGGTGAATACCTCACGGCAAAATGTAAATACATTATTGCGAAAGGAATCGCTGGATGGTCATCATCTATTTGTTATCTGTAAGGTATTGGACATCGATTTTTTTGCCTTGTACCAGAAGAAGTTGCCGAGGGTCATACGAGAACCTCAAGGAGAGCTTAATCCATCAATCCAAGAGTTTTTTTCTCTTACGATCTCTTCCCAGGACAGGCTGGTGATTGATCGATTGTTGGCTTGGATGAATTTTGAATGACCAATTTTAGCCCTTCGTTATTCGAACTTAGATTATTATTCCTTCTGGGCAATCAGGAATATTGTTCATCTCATGGACGGACATTCACTGCTATTAATTTCACTCTTACAACGTCCTAGTGCTTCGGTTCTGGCTGGGGGCTACTGGACGGGGCAAGATCTGAATTTCTTGAATCGTGGATGTTCTTTTCGACATAGAGGAGTTTTTCGATTAACTTTCAAATAATTGGAACCATCAAATGATTCAATGAACAAGGGAACTTTAGACTTTAGAGGGCAAAACCCTTTTTGGGAACGGGTTAGTATAACAACCAAAAATTAAATTGAAGGAAATTTTGGAGGAGGAAGACTACCAGGACCATCAAAATTAACTAAGTCAATTTCGTTGATAGCATTCCTATTCCATTTTTCACTGAAATACTGGAAAAAGCTGTCATACAGGCCTTTATCTTTTCGGACTATTTCGACATGTGGTACTTCAACCGATGAATTTGCGAGAAAATATCCATGGTATAGCTTATCATTGCTATCACCGGGATTATCTAAAATGTACATTGGCACACTAGGAAGATCCTCATAATACCTCATTAATATGAATGGTGCCCTAGTGCGCTCTTCCTCTTTTACAATTGCCTGGAAATGGCTTATGTAACCGTAGATCGCAGGCCTAAAACTTTTTTCATAATCCCATTCAGGCCCAATTTCAATGGACCTAAACTTTGTGATCTGAGATTCTGGGTGAGAAACTAAAACTTCCAAATGGACTCCACGGTCTAAGGCTTCACGAAGACTAGGGAAAGTTTTGTGAATATCAGGTATAACCGTATCATGAATTTTTAATGTTCCTCCTGGTTCCATTTCTTGAAAAATGATGTTGAAATCAATTGGTGGATGCATACCTTGTAGGCCATACTCCTCAAGGTTTCCAACATAATCTCCAAAAGGTTTTATTAGCTTTTGCTCAATCACTTGTTCAGTATCTTCCAAAAAATAGTCTATAAGGAACAATCTATCACAAACACCAATTAAAAAAGCAGGTACGCATACAAACGCCAAATTATTAAAAAAGGTGTGTAGTCTTCGATTTTTTTCGTATGGAAATAAATAGGATAGAAGTAATAAAATGACAAAGCAAAGTAATGAGATTATTATTATTACTAAGTTTATAGTAATTGGTGGCTGGGAATCCATTGCTATTGTTTTATTCCCTTAATTAAGATTCTATCTATTCCAAATCCTGACACCGACCTTAATCTATGATCCTTTTCAATACAAAAGTGATTTTCAATTCTTGAATTTGCTTTCATAAGCCAATTCGTAGCCTTTCTTTTCGCATCCAAATCCATGTCAGCTACATTGGCCCATTTGCCAAAATCGTGACGGGACTGGTAATAATCAAGATATTCAATTTGAATACCAGAGGATGAAAAAGCGAGCCGCCAATTGGCCTCTGTATACAACCTGAAGTGAGAAGAATCCTTTATTTTTTCTAATGTATCTGAAAAATAATGAAGTTCCTGATCATCAGGAGCAGAATTATCTACTACCAAAATAGCACCTCCCGGAACTAGGAGCCTTGCCGCTTCTTTAAGAAAAAGGTCTAAGTCAGGAAAATGGTGGGCGGCAATTCTACAAGTAATTTTTTCAAACGATTCGGAAGGCAAATTAATATTATCAGCTTTTGACCTAAGCACTGATACGTTTGTTAATCCCCGTTCTTCCTTCTGAAAGGAAACAATTTCCAACATAGGCAGGGAATTGTCGAGTGCTACAACTTCCTTAACAAAAGGAGATATTGCATATGTAGTGTGCCCGGCTCCGCATCCCACATCCAATACTCGGTCCGATTTCTTTGGATTTAATACTTTTATCAACTTGGTTAACCTTTCCTTGGCATGCATCGAGCTTTCATAATATTTTGCGGATTGTTTGTCAAAGAAGACTTGAGATGCCTCTACGTACTCAACCCCCTTTTCTTTTTTTAACCCTCTGAGGCAATCTTGAATTATCTGGGTTAATTGTTCTGGATCTTCTTGGACCAGGAAATGTGTTTCGCAATCAACAGCGTACTTAACATGATGGGATGGGATGCCAATTTGGTTCCAAGCAGAGAGTGGGATACGCTTGCCCTTAAATTTTTCTCTTGAAACAATATAAAAAGGAATTGCCATCTTGGAGAGCAATTCCACACGGTCTATATTTAAGAAAAAACCGAAATGCGTTAAAATCGATTCGTCAACTTCGAGAAGCTCATTCAAAAGATTTTCAGCCCATTTTTCGGAATCCTTAGGATATAGCATATTCCGAAAAATATCTCTTCTAGACTCATAGTCTAACGACTTCCCTCTCGAAGCAAACATTTCTTGGAGTGGATACAATCCCTCAATCAGAACCATCCCTTTTACACGTTCTGGAATATTTTTTGCAATTAACAATCCAATAGCACAACCCATGCTGTGACAAACCAAATAAAAATCTCTTATTCCAACTTTGCCCAATAGTGGAATAAGGTCATTTTTTACGTCCTCCTCCGTTAATGATTCAAAAGGTTCCCTAGATTTTCCATGGCCCCACAAGTCTAAAGACATTGTCCTCCAGTTACCATTTATGGAAGGCCCCACCTCATCCCACACGATCTTATTTCCTGCCCATCCATGAATGAATACTACAGTATCTAAAGATAAATTGGTCTTTTTATAGCTTATCTTTTCCATATTATATCGTCAAGTATAACTTTATTATTGAAGCAATATTTTAATGTTCTTTCCTTTTTGGAAACTTGGGAAATGATGTTTTTTGCTGAAATAACATCGTTCTTACATAGAATTTCATGAAATGCACAGGCAATTTCCTTCAAATCAGACTTGTCATAGCCAAGCCTCATTAACTCTGCCAGACCTAATCTAAAGCCATACCCAAGCCCAAATGGGAATTTGACAAAATTTAATAGGATTCCTGCTTCTTGGAACTTTGCAAACAATAAAGATCCAGAGGTTTGATTCTGAACCTTCAACCATAATTGGTGGGTTCCAGTGTAAGACTTTTCTGGAAACATCACCTCAACATCCATCTCTAGCAATTCCTCAGCAAAATATCGAGCATTGGAGATAGTATCAGTTCCATAGCCTTGACCGAATTCTTCAAACTCGCATAGAGTTCCAAGTAGGCTTAATATATGATGCAGGTGAATATTTGAAGCCAAAATGGGATGAAATGAGCTATTTAGGGTTTCTGAATACTCCCTTAAAATCACTATCCCCTTTTGAGGGCCAGGGAAGGACTTATGTGTACTACCATGTATTCCATCGAAACCATATTCCAGTGGGTTTTTATATCCTTCTGCCTTTAGCAGTCCCAAAGTATGAGAAACATCATAGAAAGTTCTCTGACTTTGGGGGATATTATTTTTGAATTCTTCTACGTCTACTGGAAAAAGAGTGTGACTTGCATCGAGCATGATAAATTTGGGTTTGTATTCCTTTATCATAGAATTCAATTCCCGGTATTTGATCTGCTGACAGTTCCAGTCAAAAGGGATGGGGAAAAATGAAACACCGAACCTTTTCGAAAGCTCTCGTAATGCCCAATGTCCTCCTTCATTCTCACCTATTCCGAAAACACAATCTCCGGGTTTTGTATATCCAAGGATTATTCCCGCCACACATTGACTACCGGAAAGAGGGGAAATCTCAGCATAAGATCCTCCAAATATTTCTGAAACTTTTTCTTGTGTATTCCAAACCAGCTTCTTTATCTCCTCCTGGCATGGATAATCCCACCCTTGACCATCTTTTTCAATATAGTACCTATTTCCAACATCACTGGTTAACAGCGAGCGGACGAATGGCGAACTTGTATTCTCGGAAGCAACCATCGGAACAACATTACTGCGAAGTTCTTTATGCGCATCCAGAAAACTAAACAATTTATCCAAGGTTGAACTCATCAGACGCTGGCTAGGATTATTGAAGCATATTTTTGAATTTTTCTGGCTAAAGATATTTAATCTACAGGGTTGGAAAATTAAAGATTAGACTATATCTAAAAATTTGTTCCATCCTAACAATCACTTAAATGGTAATGTGAACCATACTTTGACCATTTTCTATTAAATATTTACCAATTCACCAGGAAGTTTTTAAAGGAAGCTTTCTCTAAATTAGATAAACAGGCATCTTCATTTTATGCTCCCACCAACTTTTCAACTTATTTGACTTAGTTTTAGGAAAGCAAATCTGGGGAATTCTAAAAAAAACGTTATTGAAATGGGTTATTTGTTCAAACTTCTTGAAGATGAAAGAGGAGGCCTCGTTTCCTTAGTTTTCATTTTGAGTTTAGTGGCAATAGCTCTTGTCACTGGGTTGCTATTAAAGAAACACAATTCCGGCAATCTGAAAATCAGATCTAAAGGAAGGCCCCATATTAAAAAGGTAAGGGGGAAATCAGCCACCCTAATTATAGCTGAATCCAGAAAACTGATTGCATATGACAGAATAGATTCAGCGATTGAGAATTTGTTGGTTCATCCACAAGTAGTAGCAGATCAAGACGTACACCATCAAATTATTTCTATTTCCTCAAATTATCAAAGGTTAAAACGAATGTCTGTGCAAGGGATGACGACCGAAGATATAAAGTACAATGAAATTCGGAATTCACTCCTAATCTTACTTGAGATATTTGAAAAAAGCCAGGAATTTATCCCTTAATCGATCACTAAGTGCCTCCAACTTTAAATTATTCAGGTAGATTGTTCCATAGTTTCGTAATCTCTCCCCAAAACCTGGATAGCTTAAAAGTCAAGATCATGAATCGAAGCAAATTCATAGAAACCCATATTGTCTAGCAATCAATACGGAAAATCTAGTATAGTAGACGATTCAGCGATTCATTTGGTGCGGCAATCGGTTCATCTGATAATATTATTTGGTTAGAGATTGGATAAGTGGCCATTCTCGAATCATTCAAAACTGCCCATTCTGAAGAATATAGGCCGCTTTTTAATCTTGTCGAACAATAACCAAGTTGGGGTTACCGGACAACCGGAATTGCGGAAATTTTACTCCCCCCATTTCAATCCATCATCCCGAAAAATACCCCCGTCAAATTGGCAGCCATAACTGATTAAAGAGCAGAATAAGACTTTTGTGGTGCAGTGATGAGGGTTGGAGGCCGCGGCATTGACACTATAAAGTAGAATGGGTCGAAGGGCTGGACCATCATTGATGACAGTCATAAGGGGAAATACCTGAACCATCACAGCGTCAGATTTGACGGTCATGACCCTAATAGGTTGAGGGTCCGGAGTAGGAAGTTTGACGGTTGTGAGGGTAACCGGGTGAGGGTCCGGAGTGTCATTCCCGAGGGTTCCGACCGTGGGAAAGTGAGGGTCCGAAGTGTCATTCCCGCAACTTGGAATGGTAACTGGTCGAGGGTCTCGACCGTCATTCCCGCCACTTTTCTCTGGCATCCTCCCAGGGCATCTGCGAGGACCGTGACACCGGCAATGGTAAATGGTCGAGGGTTTGCATGGTCAACCATTGAGGGTATAGATGGTCACCCTATTAGGGTCAGGACTGTCAAGGTTGTCAGTATTTACTGACAACCTTCCAGCATGGAACTGTCATTTATTCCCGGCAAAATGCTCGGATTTTCTTTGGATAGGATGTAAACCCGGCTGAGAAAATTCCATCACCCCCCACCCCCCTCCCCCCAACCTGTAACCCTTGTTACAGTCCAACCCCCACTTTTTCGCCAACTTAACCTCCATTCTGGTAGAGAATCGTCAAGAAGAGCATTATTTTAGACTCAGTATGAAGGACGAAGAGAATAAGAAGGTCGGTCTTAGAGAACTGTATGCAGCAGACCCCATTGAAGCAGATCGGAAGCTTTGGGGGCGCGAAAGTGACCCCGTGTCCCGCAAAGGGTTCATTAAAAAAGGAGCACTGGCTTTGATGGGCACTATTTTGGGGGCAAAGATCGCCTTTGCCAGCAAGATGCCGGCCGGCCTGATTCCGGTGGGTTTGCTGGACCAGGAAAAGGATTGGGAGATCGAGGGCAAGGATCCGGGCTTAATTGTACTCAATGACCGTCCCCTCAATATGGAAACTCCTCCTCACCTCCTGGATGAAGAGGTCACCTCTGCCGAACGCTTCTTCGTCCGCAACAACGGGCTCCCACCAGAAAATATCGACCTCAAGTCCTGGACCCTGACCATTGACGGCGAAGCCGCCCAGAAGAAGGTCGTCCTCAGCCTCGCCGATCTCAAGTCAAAATTCAAAACCTATACCTATCAACTCACCCTGGAATGCGGCGGCAATGGCCGTGCCGAATTCTACCCCCCCGCCAAAGGGAACCAGTGGACCACGGGCGCCGTCGGTTGCGCTTCCTGGACCGGGGTCCGGCTCAAAGACGTACTCAACTACGCCGGCGTCAAGTCCAATGCGGTCTATGTCGCCTATGAAGGCAAAGATGTTCACCTGAGTGGCGAGCCGGGGAAATTGACGATTTCCCGGGGCGTACCCATCAAGAAGGCGCTGGAGAATGAAAGCCTGATCGCCTGGCAAATGAACGGAGAGGACATCCCCCTGATGAATGGCTACCCACTCCGCCTCTTGTTTGGTGGCTGGCCCGCCTCCTGTTCCGGCAAGTGGTTGTCCCGCATCCGCATCCGAAACATCGTACATGACGGCCCCAAAATGCTGGGCTCAAGCTACCGCGTTCCATGTAAGCCGGTCGAGGCGGGTGCCAAGGTCAAGGACGAGGATATGTGCATCATCGAGTCGATGCCCGTCAAATCCCTGATTACCTACCCCAAGACCGGGGCGACCATCAAGAAAGGCCAGGAGCTTTCCCTGCGGGGCCATGCCTGGGCCGGCGACCTGGATGTGAAAGAGATGCATGTCAGCATCGATTACGGGTCTACCTGGAAGCAGGTCCAGTTGGATCCACCCAAGAACAGGCTGGCCTGGCAGCGCTGGACCGCAAAAGTTAATTTCCCCGGCAAGGGTTATTATGAAGTCTGGGCCAGGGCAGTCGACGCGGAGGGGAAATCTCAACCCATGATCGTCCCCAATTGGAACCCCAAAGGCTACCTCAACAATGCTTGTCACCGAATCGCGGTGAAAGTGACCTGAGATGGAAGAAAAAGAAAAGCATATACAAGAACTGGAAGCCCCGCATTGGCGGGGGATCGTAGTCGGTTTTTTCCTGCTGGCCTTTGTGGTTGTGTCCGGGGTAGGAGCAATTGCCTACATCAACTTCTGGCCGGATACCAACCGGAAGGAAGCCTTCGACCCAGGAGGAATGCCCGAATTGCCGCCACCTACCATTGTCGATGGAATCGACCTCGAAAGTGGATTGATTGCCGGAAAGGATTACAAACTTGTCAAAAGTAATTGTACTTATTGCCACAGCGGTAAGCTGATTACCCAAAACCGGATGACCAGGGACGGGTGGGAAGGCACCATTCGCTGGATGCAGGAAACGCAGAACCTTCCCGAGTTGGGCGACAACGAAGAACCGATTCTGACTTACCTGGCAACTTTTTATGCACCCAAGAAACGGGGCCGTCGTGCTCCGATCGCAGATATAGATTGGTATGAACTCAAACAGTAAAATGATGCAAAAGCGGACGCAGAGATTCTTCTGGGGAGCCTTGGTGCTGATCATGAGCCTTGTTCCTCAATTGGGGATGGCCACAGATGATTACATGCCTGAGAAGAGTGTGGTTGCGGAGACCAATTTCCTCATTACGGTAGCAGAGGCAGCTGAAATTATCGGACAAGGTCAGGCGGTTGCCATCCTGGAGGTCAGTAAGTCAGAAGCCTATGACCAATGGCACATCCCCGGCGCGGTCAACATTTACCGCCCGGAATTCAGCAACCCCGCTTATCCATACACCGGAATGCTCCCCACCCGTCAAGCGATGGAATCCCTGTTGGGAAATCTGGGTGTTTCAACCGGAGATAAGATCCTGCTTTACGACGATCGGGACAATAACAATACAGCCCGGGTCTGGTGGATGCTCTACCATTTTGGCTATGACAACATGGCCATCATCAATGGGGGCAAGCAGGCCTGGGAAAGGTCCGGCAATGAACAAAGCACCACGAAGACAAGCCCTCAAAAAGAAACATTTGCCTTTAACGCCTCACCCCGCACCGAAATCTACAGCAGCAAAGAGGCAGTACAGGCAGCTTTGGAAAAAGGGAATGTGATCCTCTTAGATACCCGGATGCCTGAAGAATACAGTGGTGAACGGCTCAAAGACGGAGCAACCCGCCCCGGACATATCCCGGGTGCGATCCTGATGAACTATACCGATTGCCTCCACTTTGAAGGCAGCACCCCCGTAAGTTTTCATTCTCCGGAAGTTCTCAGCCAGAAATTTGCCGCCCTGGGAATCACCCCCGACAAAGAGATCATCGTTTATTGCCACTCCGGTATGCGGTCCTCTCTAACCACGTTTGTGCTCTCCCAGATCCTCCACTACCCCAAAGTGAGTAACTACGATGGCTCCTGGGTCGAATGGAGCTATTTCCCTGAATTGCCTGCTGAAACCGGAGCTTTTGTACCTCCAGCTGCCCCTGTTGCCACCACCGCTCCCGGGGAGTCCTCACCCAACGGCATTGCGAACGCGGAATCCACTCCCCCTGCTGCCGCCACCCCTTCCTCAGAAACAGGGGGTAAAAAGGGAAGAAAGTACCTCGAAGTGATCAAAAAGTCCTATACCAATTATTACAACTACCTGATCGACGAAGCCACCTTCAACTATACCTACAAGCCCTGGTGGCAAAACTTTCTCTATTGGCTGCTCTTTATCTCAGGCTTCTTCTTTACCCTGGAGATCATCAAACCCTGGCGCAAGGACCAACCCCGCTTCAGAAAAGACTTCTGGCTGGACTTCTTCTATATGTTCTTCAATGTCTTCCTCTTCGGGTTTATCATTTTTGCCGCGGGAGAAAACCTCCTGACCACAGCCTTCAATGATTTCCTGGGTCTCTTTGGCATTGAGAACCTCGTAGCCGTCAGGATTGACGAACTCCCCGTCTGGCTCTACTTTGTGATCCTCTTCTTCGCCGCGGACTTCATCCAATGGAATGTCCACCGCTTACTCCACCGGGTCCCCCGGCTCTGGGAGTTTCACAAAGTCCACCACTCGGTCGAACAAATGGGTTTTGCGGCCCACCTGCGCTACCACTGGATGGAAAATGTGGTTTACAAATCAATCCAGGCCATTCCCCTGACCATGCTTGGCTTCAACCTCGTAGACCTCCTCGTCCTCCACATGTTCAACATCGCCTGGGGGCACTTCAACCATTCCAATATCACCGTCAACCCAAGGATTACCGGATTGGTTTTTGGAACCCTGGTCGGTTGGGGATTGGCCACCCTTTATGGAACAGGCTGGGAAATGGGCCTTTGGATTGCTGGGGGAGCCTTTACCGGAGGTGTCATTCTGGGGCCATACATGCGCTACATTTTCAACAGCCCCGAGATGCACATCTGGCACCATGCCAAAGACATGCCCGAGAGTCACCCCTATGGCATCAACTTTGGATTGACCCTCGCCATCTGGGACTATATCTTCGGTACCGCCCATGTCCCAAAATCCGGAAGAGACATTGAGCTCGGATTCTCAGACCTGGAACATTTTCCCAAAACCTTCTGGAGGCAACTAATCTTTGGCTTTGGACAAAAAAAGAGGTCGAATCCCTAAGCCTTCAGACGGTCGACTTCACTTATTGTAAATTTTCCCCTAACTTAGGTTTTCAGCTCATAAGGGCTCGTGAACTAAGATTCTTTCTATGTACCTTCTCGCAGACAGCGGCGCAACCAAAACAGACTGGTTCCTTTTCAATGAAGATGGGGTTCATTCAAGGTTGAGAACCAGTGGGATCAATCCCATGATCCAGAATGAGGTGGAGATCCGCACGGGTCCCCTCAAAGACCTGACAGAATTGCTTGGCAATACCAAGGTGAGTCAGATCCACTATTATGGTGCCGGCCTTCGGACGGCAGACAAGGCCGAGACAATCCGAAATTTGCTGAAAGAAATATTTCCCAAGGCAGAGCTGGGCGTGTACCACGACTTGTTAGGAGCGGCACGGGCCGCCTGCGGCCACCAGGAAGGCATCACTTGCATCCTGGGAACCGGCTCTAACTCCTGCTGGTACGACGGCGAAAACATCAAAGCCGAGATCGGCGGGCATGGGTATGTATTGGGTGACGAAGGCAGTGGTGCAGACCTCGGCAAGAACCTGATCAAAATGGCACTCGACCACGAGTTGGTACACGATGTCGTTGCCCAAATCGAAGCCCACGCAGGCAAGAGCCTCCTCGACATTCGCAACGAAGCTTATGCACATCCCAAACCGAACTATTATTTCGCCAGCTATTCCCGCTTCATCGCTGACAATATCGAAAACCCCATTTACCAGGGGCTGGTACTGGGTCGCTTCACCACCTTTCTCGGAAAGACGGTGATCAGATACAGTGACTATGCCAACAAGGACATCAACTTTGTCGGTTCCATAGCCAAAGTGTTTGAAAGAGAGCTCCGCAAAGCCTGCGAGATTTTCAGCCTGAAGTTTGGCCGGATCGTTCCCGCACCCGCAGAAGCCCTGGTCGCACACCACCTCGAGGGAATGAAGGCCCTTCCATGAAATTCGACTGGCCTTATCTGAAAAGTTTTTTCATTGAGAAGGTGGTCGAGCGCAGTTCAAGTCCTTACAATGAGGTTCTTGAAGTCTGGTATGTCAGCGGCAGGAAAGTCCTCAATACCCAATCGGTCAATTATAGCTTCGGAGAGTTGGACAAGGTTTTTCGGTCTGCTTTTTCTCAGCTGAACATTGCCGAACGTCCCCTTCAAAATGCCCTTCTCTTAGGTCTTGGTGCAGGAAATGTACCCGCCATTCTGGAAGAGATTGCCCCCCATATCCACATTACCGGAGTAGAGATTGATGCAGAGGTGGTTCGCTTGGGGCGTAACCATTTTGACCTGGACCGTTATGCGGGCATGGAAGTGGTCATTCGGGACGCCGTCAAATACGTGGAAGCGTGCGCTGCCAGATATCAACTGATCATTGTCGATCTGTTTGTCGATGCGGTCGTTCCTCAAGGGGCAGAACAGGAAGGCTTTCTCAGAAAAATAGCTGAACTTTTGGAGCCAGGGGGATTGCTCCTCTTTAACCGGTTGATGCATTCTCCGACCTTGCGCCAACAAAGCGAGGATTTTTCCCGTAAAATGATGACCGTTCTTCCAGGAACACAATTCGTCCAAGCCCATAAGAACAGGATGTTGTATTATGAAAAAGTCGATTGATCTTACGGTTTTACAAAACAAATGGCTTCTGGTGCTCTCAGCGTTGGTCTTTTTGGGAATGACCAGTTGCTCGGGTAAGAAGTCGATGATCACCAGCAAAGGTCTTTATGGGATCAACCTGGGGGATCAATTGCCCGCTCCCGGTACCGATAAATACAAAGGGATTCCACTGAGAGATACCCTGATGGAAGACGATGAATATACCTGGCGGGCCTCCCTGATGGAGTACAAGGAAGGACTGGTGTACCTGGAAGAAGATTTTTCCCGGAGCGCATACCTGAACCGGATCAGGATCGAAACCCCTGAATTAAAGTTGAAAAACGGACTTCGGGTCGGCAGAACGGTGGAGGACTTGCGAAAGGTCAAAGGGGAATGGTACATCAATCCCTTGCAAAAATTCGAGGTCTTTGATTTCTATACCCGTCTGATGCCGAATATACATTTCATTGTTTCGGATCAGGAAACAGATATGTCGGACCCCGATTGGAAAAACTACAAAATGGATATGTTTAGCCCGGAAGCAAAGATTGTAGCCATTGTCATCTTCTAGTCTTTTCTGCTCCAATCGGGGAATGCTCTATTGACAAACAGAACCAATTTCCGGTTTTGCCGTTAGTATAAGTATGAGAACGTTCATGACAGAACTCAGCTTTTCGCAACAATTTACGGAAAGCTTTATGAAGCTAATTCCTAAGCAGCGTCAGATGATCGTCCATTTGCTAAACAAAGGGACCTTGGCCAGTTTCAGCTTGAGTGCCGACCGCACCAAAGCCTGGATGGTGGTACGAGTCAAAGACGAAGAAAAAGTACACGAGCTCCTCGAAAAGTTCCCGATGTACGATTACTTCGAATATTCGGTTGCTCAGCTAGCGCTTCATGACATTCAGTTTCTGGGCATGCCCCAGTTGATCCTTAACTAATAAACCCCTTTTCAGGGAATAAAAAGAGCCATTCCGCAATGTGGAATGGCTCTTTTGTATTTTTGAATAACTCTTTTGTATTCTTATTGCAGCATCAATTGCTGACGGCCGACTTTGTCACCCTGTCTGATCTCGATCAGATAGATGCCTTTGGCGAGGTTGCCGATGTCCATATTGACCAGGGTCGCAGGATCGGGCTGGACTTCCAGCAGGACTTTACCAGCCAGGTCGGTCACTCTGATATCCAATGCTTCGGTGGTGACTTCGGGAATTTCCAGGTGAAAGGCTCCTTGGGTCGGGTTGGGATAAACCTTAAAGGTGATCAGTTGGGCAGGGTCAATTCCCACACAAATGGACACCTGCACTGTCACCAAAGAGGTATCAGAACCGCAAGCGTTGCTCACCACATAGGCGAAATCGTAGTTTCCGGAAATGGTCGTATTGCTCGGATCATAGGTGCTACCCGTCAGGCCACCAGCGCCATTGAGGTCAATCCAGACTCCTCCTGCCATAGGGCTACCATTGAGCAAGGTCAACAGATCAACCGGAGGATCACAATCCTGAATGAATCCTGAGCCATTTGTCCCGGCATTGGGTGGAAGTGATACCGTCACATTCACAATCGAAGTGTCGGTGATTCCGCAGGAGTCGGTAACCGTATAGGTAAAGTTGTAGGATCCGGTACCAGGCACACCAGGGGTAAAGGTACTGCCTGACAAACCACCGGAGGCATTGTCGTCGGTCCAGGTTCCATTCATATCAGGACTTCCGGTCAGGAGCGTATTCAGGTCGATGGCCGGGTCGGTGGCGCAGGCATCGGTAAACGTTCCCGAACCAGCACTTGGCAATGGCAGGGCCGTTACCACGACTGTATCTGTGGCTGGACAACCGTTTGGCGAAGTGGCCGAAACGGTAACCGTACCCCCTCCGGTTACGGCAAAGGTGGACGAAGTGTCCGTACCATTCCAGAGGGGATTGGTATAGCCGGCAGGAAGGCTGTAAATCAACGTATCGTTGGCACAAACAGTCGCGTCCTGAATCAAATCCGGTGTGGTTGGATGGCCGAGGTTCATACGCAGCAGGTAAGTAACGCTGAATCCATAAGACTCAGAAGGGGCCCAGGGGTTGGTACTAAAAATTACCCAGCCGGTGTTGGGGACAAAGTTGTTGGTAGATGTACCCAGGGTAATATTGGCGCCCAACTCATTCAAGCCAAGGAAGTAGGTTCCTGGGGTCAGAATCTGAGGGCAGGGAAATCTGAGGGTATACCATCCGGGTGCGGTGGTGGGAATGATCAATATTTCCGTGCTGGCCAGGATACTTTGCGGGGTACCCTGGAAGCTGTACAGGTCCACAAAAGTAGTATCCCCTAAGGTGGGGCCATTCAGGAAGAAGGAAACCGAAGTGAGGGTATCCGTAGATGTGATTTGGAATGTCTGTCCCAAAACGCCAGAAGGGGCACCAATACCCAGTGACCCGGTAAAGCTGGAATCATCCCTGGCATAAATGGAGTCAGAGATGGCAACTTCACGGGTCCCATCGTTGTTGCTGGTGACCGTGTCTGCCTGATCCGCAAATGAAGTATACTGAATGGTATAGTTGCCAATTGCAGGGGGGGAATAGGTATTATTGGTGGAGAGGGTTACGTTTTGACCCGCTGGAAGACTTGGCGTACTGATACTGTCAGTAAATGATCCTACGGTCACCTTTAACGTTGCCGTTGTGAGGGTGCTGGCACCAACATTGTTCAGGGTACCCCGAAAAGTAAGGGAAGGACTTTGGCTCAATGGCCAGGAGGCATAGCCTATTGGAAGGTAGCCAGGATTGGCCAGGGCCAGGTCAAAGGCAGGCACTTCTATCAAAGAAACAGCATCAATAGCCATATCGCCAGAAAAGGACGAGCCACACACCGCCCGAAACCGTACCTGGATCGTATCTCCAAAAGAGCCCAGGTTGATAACCCGGCGGAGATAGGGGTCACTGTCCGCACCCTGAACGGCTCCAATGATTGAATCAACCCCACGTACCCAAGTCGTTCCATTGAAGACATCGAGGTAGAGGTCACCCATAGAAGTTCCAAACTTGTGGTAATAGTATTCCAGTCCAGGATTGGTAAAGGAGGTGGTAATCAGGTTGGGGCTGGTCAAAATAGCCGTATCTCCAAGTGCAGCCGGGGTAGAAGCCTCGGTGTACATATAAATGCCGGCGGGTGTTTGCAGGGAGTGGTCCGTCAACGGCCCGGTTCCACCGGAACTTGTCGATCCGGCATTGGCTTCCCAGCGGTAGCCAGTGGTAGGAAATCCAACCCAGCCATTGGAAAGAACGCCGGTGGAGCCATCGCTTACATTGTCAAAATTGTAGGTCTGGGAGTACCCCATTGATCCCGGAAGCCAGAAAGCAACCAGAAAAAGGGAAACCATCAGGTAGGTAGGTAAATGTATTCTCATCTCTTAGAAGGTTAATAATTAATGCTTGAGAGAAGTTACAAAAGATTATTTAATTCGATCAAATACCGCGGCTTTATTAATCTGAATATCCCTCGCCCAAGCAACACTACCTTCAGGCCCTCCCACCAGGACCAGGGGAACATTTCAGGTTTAAGATGCATTTTATCAGGGGAAAGTGTATTTTAAGGCTACTGTACCCAGCTCGTTCATCATGAAAAACCTTACCCACCTATTCATATTTTGGTTCCTGCTCCTTTCCGGATCCATGCTCACTTTTGGTCAGCAAAGTCAAAGCTTTGTTTTTGACAGCACCCTGTACAAATTCAGAGTGTCTGGAAACCAGGAAGTAGGATATAAACTCCTGGTCACAACCCCGAAATTCAGAACTGAGACCAATCCGACCGATACGGTTTACCTGAACCAGGCAGGCCTGGCTTTGGGATCGGTTGTACCACCGAGTCAAAAGCTGGTCGTGGCGAGGTCTCAGAATGGAAGTCTCGTATATGTGGAATGGCAGGACAACGCTGAGGCATTCGATCCCAGGGGGAGTGGATATACCTTTGACCATGACTTCGACTTCCAGGGCGAGAAAGTATCTGTGTTCAGGACGCGGTTGAATCTCCCTGACGACGATGGTTCCGGCATTCTCCTCAATCGGATCGACAGCCTGATCTATGGGGTAAGACTGGAAGGTGGCACGGTCCGGACCATTCCCGATGGTTTGCAGGAAGGGACCCTACCCTTTAGCCTGGCCCATGATTTCTCCAAAGAAGCTTTTGACATCTATTTTTTCGAATCGCTCAAGCAAGTCTGGGAGGGCAACCTCAATACCGCACTCAACCAGGATGCAGACCTGAAAGCATCTTACCAGAATATCCTCAATGATGTATATGACCTGGCGGTACGCTACCGCGACATATCGCCTTTGCTGGCCCGGATTGATTCTTTAGAGCTCGAAAAAGATGTGCCCGCGGGAGTGCTCGCCATGAAGAAAAAAGCGCTTGCGGACAACCTGAGTCAAAAAGGGATTGGCCCACTGGTCTGTCCTCCGGTGGTTTTCGATATCAAGGGTGCCAGTGTAAATGTTGTCCGCAACAAGATGTACCTCACCTTCAGCCTGGAGGAAAGCAAAACGCATAAGCCCGCCCTCGTGATGTTCAATAACTTTGGCATCCCTGTCAAATCATACCGCTATGGGAATCCATACCGAAGTAAGTTCTACTGTGATGGAGACGAATACGAGATCACCCTCGATCAATTGATCGGCTATACCGCAGATGAATCCACCGGAAATTTTGTCGGAAATGTTCGGAACACCACCTTTCACATGTACCCCGGCGATTCTACCGTACTGTTCCGTCGCCGGTTTGGGGATTACTTCAACATCGTGGCCTTTACCGATGCCCTTGGCCTGGTGGACAACGACTCCCCCAATTCGCAACTCCTCACGGAACTGGACTTTGACATGCCCCTTTCCAGCCGGCATTTCAGAAAGAAATATTTCTTTCCCTACCTCAAGGTTACGGCTGGGTTCCTGCGCCTGGGTTCCAAGGAAACCTATCGGGAAATGGCCCTTGATACCATCCCGGTCAACAATGCGGCCAGCTCGACTTCCTATTTTGTCCATCAGACAGATTTGATTCGATACCGGAACTTCGAGTTTTCCGGTTACACTTGTCTCGCAGGTATTTCCGGTCGTGACGGGGCGCTGTCCGCTTATTTGGAGGTAGGAGGAGGCGCGATCCGGACCCGGCTCCGCCGCCCCGAAGGATTTCGCATCGAGGCCGGAGACACCATCGCCGATTTCCGGGACTTCAATGTCTGGACCACCTACCCACAGGTCCAGGGACGTTTCGAAGTCATCCCCAATGAATGGCTTGGATTTGACATCCGGGTAGGTGCTTCAGCCTACCGTACCCAGGACAAGATCAACGTAGGCGGCGGTGACCTCGAGTCCGAATTCAACAACCGGAATTACCAGGGCCTGGAGTCGGGAATCCAGAACCGGTCCTATATGGTCTATGACCTGAATGTCTATATATTACCCGGTCAGAAAAAGGAGCGTTCGAATGGAATCTATGCGCGGGTGCGCTTGATGGATCACCTGACCGCCAAGGCATTTTACCCTCAAATCCTACTTGGGTATGGTGCCAATGTAAGGAAGTACATCAAGTAGCTTGTCGCCGCTTGAAGAACACCATGGCCGCACCAATTACCACGATCTGAAAAGCAAAGCCGATCCCCATATACAAATAGAAAGTACCCATTGAACCCGCGATAGAGGCGGCACCACCATGTACGGGCCAGAAGGTCGGTACAACCATAAAGGGGTATTGCCATTGTTCCTCCAGGAAAAAAGGTAGAAAAGGAGTCAGAACAATCAGGTCGAACATTTTAAAATAGGTCAACCCCTCGACCTTGTTTTTTCCGAGGGTGGCGATCAACAGGGCAAGTACTGGCGTAAGGAGGCTGAAATTCAGGGCTGTAAGGACCAGCGGTAAGCCTGAAAAAGCGTACAGGGGGTTAAGAGAAAGGACCAATAAAACGTATGCGAAGGTGCCCGTAAATGGAAACAACATCCGCATGAAAAGAAATTGATTGGTAGACAGGGGCAATACCTGGTAAACCGACAACAGGTTCTGGTCCTTTTCATCCAGTAAAAGAAACCCACTTACAAAGCCAAACATCAAGCCTCCCTGGAGGGCGAATGCAAACAGGAGCGGAGCCTTATAATCCAAAATGATCGGATAGGCGTCGACCAGAGGAGGGATTACAGAATTCAACAGCAAGAACAATATCGGCGGAAGAATGAGAAAAAACCGGGTGGAATTGTCTCGCCAGGTGATTCTGAGATCCTGCCGCAGGATGAGGAGTGTCTTTTCCATGCTTATTCCTTGGTGTGGATGAATCTAAAGTAGGCCCATAAATAGGAACCAATTCCGAGCGGCCCCAAAACAAGATAGCTGTACCAGGGCAAGGTATTGACTTGGTAATTCATGGCATAAGCAAGCAACAGGATGCCATGTTCCATCGGGAAGATTTCTTTGAGTGGCAGGGTGAAAATTCCGAACCAATCGAAGATGGGGATGATCAAGATCACCAGAATGAGGGCAACCTTGAGGGCGAAATTGATAAAGCGCTTGGTGCGGAGTGCCAATCCGACCCCGATATTGCTGAAAGTAAAGGTGATGAGAAACAAGGTCAGGCAAAAGTGGAGGTGGTCAATCTCAAAACCAAGGGCCGCCACCATCATGGCCCAGCCACAGGCCGTTCCCAGCAGGGAAAGGACCAGGACCTTGCCCATCAGGTAGTGATGTGGGTTGAGTGGAGCTACACGTAAGGCATCCAAGGTATGCTGATCCCGTTCAAATATGATGGTGATTCCTGCAAACAGAGCACCAATCACAGCTGGGTCATTGAGGACCAGAAGCATAGACACCAACTCCAGATGACCGAGCGACTTCAGTAATTGTAGCAGGGCAATGTAGATTCCGGTGATCACCATTGAGATGGTGAGGAGGTTATTGCGGTTCAGGAGGGTCGCCTCCCAACGCATACGGGTTAGGATAGCATTCATCAGTGCAGAACTTTACCAGTGAGTTTTAGGAAGACCTCTTCCAGGCTGGCCTCCTGCGTATGGATGGTTTTCACAGGAGCCGAACGAAGCGCAGTGAGGAAATCCGGGTTTTCTCCAATACCGGTCAAAGGGAATCGGTATACACCAGCTTCACGGCCTTCACTACCCGAAACAACTTTTTCACCTGGGGCATCCTCCCTACCATTTCCCTCGACCTCTAGTTCCAGTTTTACCCAATCAGAACCATGGTCCAGCTTGAATTGGGCCGGACTGTCGGTCGCAACAATCTCCCCCTCGGCCAAAAAAGCCACCCGGTCACACAATTCGTCCGCGGTAAACATATTGTGCGTGGTGATGAATACAGCTTTGCCATTACGCTTAAGGTCCAAAATCATGTCCTTGATCAGTCGTGCATTGCCAGGATCCATGCCGCTGGTGGGCTCATCGAAGAATAAAAGATCAGGGTCGTGCAGCAAAGCCCGGATAAAGTTGAGCCGCATTTTCATTCCTTTGGAATACCCTTCCACCTTTCGGTCAGCATCTTTCAGCATCCCTACCATCTCCAGCAATTCGTCAAAATTCCGAAGCTTGTCCTTTCGGTAAAATTGAGAGAACAACTTCAGGTTCTCACGCCCGGTGAGTTTCAGATAATGGTTGGGCAATTCAAATCCGACCCCAATCTGATGAAAGTACGCTGAGCCAAGCGTTTTCAACTCTTTTCCATTTATTTCTACCAGACCTTCGTAGCGACCCAACAGCTTGTAAAGGATTTTTTGCGTGGTGCTTTTCCCGGAACCACTCGGACCAAGAAAACCATATATTTCACCAGCACTGACTTCAAAATCCAGTCCTTTCAGGACTTCAGAGGTAGCGCCGGGGTAGGTAAAGCGGAGGTTTTTCGCGGTAATCATAAGATCAATTGGAAAAAGATTTCTGAAACAGTCTGATACTTTGGTCTACAAACCGAAGAATATCTTCCTTTTGGCCAGCGAAGACTTGGTTGTCGCGTTCGATGGATTCAAAAGGGTCATAGCCTACTACATCCATGAGATACTCCTGAATGGCCTGGCTCTGTTTGACCACCGTCAATGCAATAAAGGACGCCTCAAAGGAGGTCTGGATCAACCCCTTTGTCTGTTCTTCTTCAATCCATTTCGTAAAGACAGAGAGCCCCTGCTGGAAATTCTGAGTCAAAATGGATTTAAAGGCAGGGTTTGAGCGATCCTGAGATGCCCTGAAAAGCAATTGACTGTGGACAGGCCGCTCCAGGTCAAATTGAATGCCCCGCAGAAACATGTCCCGGTAAAAGGCCCAGAAGTCCGGGTAGTCATCTCGACTGATCCCGAAAACATAAGCCATCTTGACTTCCTGACACTTTGCCAACAACTGTTGGTACAGGTCAAGTTTACCCCCGAAATACTGATAAACACTTCCCTTAGCAATTCCCAGTTCTTTGACAACCCGGGAAATAGAAGCATTCCCATAGTCGTGTTGGGCAAACTCCCTTAGAAATCCTTCCAGGATTTTGTTCTGTTTTTCTTGGGGTAGGCGGGTGAAGGTCTTTTTCATATTTGCAGATTGTGACTGGGTGGTCACTGCAAATATAGACAAAATGTGACTACCCGGTCACAAAAGCAGGAGATAGTTGTATGGAGCTGTGGGTGAGTTGCTTACCTTCTAGGCGTCCTGATCAGCCCTGGCCAACCCGGCCTTGTAGGCTTCAAGGCACCGCTCCCGGGCAAAGGAATGTTCCACCACCGGCTCCGGGTAGTCAGGAGTCCCGTATTCAGGAACCCATTTCCGGATATACTTCATGTCTTTGTCGAATTTGCTTTGCTGTGAATAGGGGTTGAAGATACGGAAATAGGGCGCTGCATCTGTTCCCGTTCCCGCAGCCCATTGCCATCCCCCATTGTTGCTGGCGAGATCAAAGTCCAGGAGTTTTTCGGCAAAATATGCTTCTCCCCACCTCCAGTCTATCAGCAAGTGCTTGGTCAGGAAGCTGGCCGTGATCATGCGAACCCGGTTGTGCATGAATCCGGTGGCATTCAGCTCACGCATCCCTGCATCTACGATGGGGTATCCGGTCATTCCTTCGCACCACCGTTTGAATTCCTCCTCATTGTTGCGCCATTGCACATGATCATATTTGCGCCGAAACGGATGTTTTGCTACGTGGGGAAAGTGACTGAGAATCTGAGAATAAAAATCCCGCCAGATCAGTTCATTCAGGAAGGTTTCGCTCAGCTTTTGGGCTTTCCTGGCTTTCTCCCGCACGCTGATCGTACCAAACCGAAAGTGGATCCCCAGCCGCGAAGTCCCACGGACAGCGGGAAAATTCCTTTTGGATTGGTATTCACGAATCAGCTTCTGATTGACTTCTTTACCGGGAATATCGATTTCGGACCGCGTGAATTCCATATTCTCCAGGGTCGGTCCGGGGATCGGCTCCATTTGAGCAAAGTTCCCAAAGTATTTTTCGGTAGGGTATCCTTTAAAGAAGTAAGACAGTGGGCCCTCTCCCCCCGCTCTCAGATCAGTTTCAAGACGGGCCTTCCATTTTCTGCTGTACGGGGTGAAGACGGTATAGGGTGTACCATCTGCTTTTACCACCTCATCGCCGTCAAATATCACATGGTCTTTATAGTCCTGAAACGAGACCCCGTTTTCTTTAAGGAGGGAAGCCACCTGCTCATCCCGATCCAGCGCATACGGTTCATAATCCCGATTGGTAAATACATGACCAATAGAATACTCCGACAAGAGCTTTGCAAAGACTTCAATCGGACGCCCGTATTCCACCAGCAAAGTGCTTCCAAGCGCCTCCAACTGCTGCCGTAAATCTTCGATCGCATCGAAAATAAAGGTCACCCTGGCGTCAGTTCTATCGGAAAGTTGATCCAGAATATCCCGGTCAAAAATGAATACCGGAATCACCGGATCACCTGACTTGAGTGCGTGGTAGAGGCCTGCGTTGTCCTGAAGGCGTAAATCTCTGCGAAACCAAAATATTGCATGCATGAACGGTCCTGTTTAAGTACTTATTGGTAGAAACTGTATTGGGACACCCATTGTTGAACATTTGGGCGAAATGAATGAACATTTATGGGTTTCCTATGGTTAGGTGGATAAATTAATACTTCTCTACCATGGAACTTTCGCTTAAAATTGACCAGAAGACCTCGCAGCTTGCACAAGTTGCTGAGCAACTGGGTACGAAGCCGGAAGGGAATATGGTGCGGCTCCCAAAGCAATATGGCCAGGGATTCATCCGTCAAATGGCGTTGCCAGGCGGATTGTTGATCCACCATTATCACTTTCAACTTCGTCAGCCCATCCTCCTCCGCTCCTTTATTCCCAAAGACGTTAGGACTTATCTGCTGAATATCAACCTATCTGACAGGACTGCCCACCAGACCGTAGAAGAGAAATCTGAAGATTTAGGAAAATATTTGCCGAATGGATGTTTCTTTTATTCTCCCGGTGTGGAAGCCTACGGAGAGAGTCCTGCCAACATCCCCGTTGATGTTGTAAACATAACTTTTCCTGAAACTTTCCTCAATTTCTATACCGGATCGAGTATGGATGGGGATGGCTTTACAAAGTTCATCAACAGTTCTCCGAAATTCTGTGTCTTTGAAGACCTGGACTACGGCTTGGAGGGCATGCTGAGAGAAATCATCGCTGTCGAAGATCCAAGTGCCCTGGTCAAGCTGGAAATACACCTTCAGGTGTTGCAGTTTGTACTGGGAATGTTCAAGAAAATCGGTCGCAGAAAAGAAGGAAGTTCTGCCCTGCATCCGGAAGATCTCCAAAAGCTGTTCATGATCAGCGCAATCCTGAAATCCAACCTTCGCGGTACTCCCCCTTCAATCGACCAGTTGGCGCGTGAAGCAGGCATGAGTGCCAGTAAATTGAAACGCGGATTCAAGCAGGTATTCGGAATCCCTCCTTATCAGTACTATCTGAAAGCAAAAATGGCTGAAGCGAGGATTCTACTGCAATCAAAAGGGTTTGCCATCTCGGAGGTCGGGCATTTACTCGGCTATTCGAACCTCTCCAAATTTTCACAGGCATTCAAAAAGGAGTTCGGAATGACTCCCAGACAATACCGGGGAACCATCGGATCATAAAGTTTCCCTGCCATAAAAAAGGCCGGCTCCTGAAAAGGGCCGGCTTTTTAGCGTCAATACGGTTAATTAGTTTGGGTAAGGTCAGGATCAATAATGTGCCCTGTCAGGGCTATTCCTGCGAAAGAAGATACTGATGTGGTAGACCATAAGGCCAAAGGAGCCCAGGAAGAAGAAAGAGACTAAATAGGTAATGCCGATGAAGTCAACGACACTCCAGAGCATGGTCAACAAGGAGAAGTAGCCCATCACACCGATGAGGTAGCTGATAAAGTGCTCTTTCATGTGCTTTTTCTCTGAGCTGAGAGTGATTACGACGGCAGAGATGATCTGGATGATGCCGATCGGAACCATGAGCAAAAGGATGATGAATATTGTAGCTCCCATGACTGATAGGGGTTAGGTGATTTCTTTTGCTCTTATGTACGGAAGCCCCAACCCAGATGTTTCAATAATTACTGAAAGTTATATAACTATTTCCGGGACAGTCCGTCCAGCCGGATTCCATACCACCTGAAAGTCATGGTAATTCGCCCCAGCAATTCGGCAAAATCATTCCGTTGGGGTTCCATCAGCAATACCGCGGTCGCCAGGTAATAGGCATTGAACAGGTAGTTTTCCCCTGATTCCTTGTCCTGAGCTGTGATAGCTGAATCGAGGTCTTTCCCGACCTTCCAATGCAAAAGATTGACAAAGGCTGAGCTGCCATAGTTGTTGAACAGCCATTGCAGGGCCTGGGCATCTTCCCTGGTCTGACCCCTGACCCCTGTTTCCAGAGCCCAGTTCAATTGTGAGAATGTATTGTCAGGATCGAAATCCAGGACCCTCTGGTAATAGCAATATCCACCGTGGGCTGGCCCAAAAGTGGTGTCCATCCAGATACTGTCCAGTCTTGGCCTGCCCGGCAGGTCGGGCAGTACGTTCCGGATCAGATTCCGCTTATGTAGCAGGAATTCTTCAATGGACATTTCCCTTTCGAGTTCCCCTATCTGTGCGTATTGGTAGTAATAATGGCCAGCGTAAAAGTCATACCAGTCCCACCAGGCTGAGGTATTGTAACCGTAGTGGAAATCGGCATAGGTGAGGTAGTCATACAATCGGATCAGGTCATTGGAATAGTCGTAAATGTAATTGTAGTCTGTCCAGTTGTCGTTGAAATAGTATGTTTCCAGTCCATTGTAAACTTCATAGATTTCTGTGTAGTACCCATATTCGTATTCGCCGTAATCGTAGTCATCATCATAGGAAACGGGGTTTGGGAAATCATATTCCGGCTCATCGGGGTTGCTTCCGGCCACCACAACCGGAGGTGATGGAGGGCTTGGCGGGGAAGGTGGCGTCGTAACAATATCTTCCAGGTTGACCGGATCAGCCATGTTATCGGCTGGTCGGGGCGGGAATGGAATGGGTAGGGGGGGATTGTTCAGAGTGGAGCCCTGGATGGTCTGGGCCGGCTTTGGTTTGGGAGTGTTGGTGTTGGTTGCAGGAGGATTGTTCAGGTTGGAACCTTGGATAGTTTGGGAAGGTTTTGGGGCAGGGGCTGCCTGCTCTGCTTTGTTGGCCGCGGCGGCACGTTCGATTTCGGCCTGCTTTTCTCTCTCCGCAGCAAGCTGCCGTTCTTTTTGTGCGCGCACCTCTGCTG
>CAYGRE010000064.1:3821-7564 GCA_964352215.1 uncultured Bacteroidia bacterium | reverse complement strand
GCACCTCTGCTGCTTTGCGATCCTGCTCTGCTTTGTTGGCCGCTGCGGCACGTTCAATTTCGGCTTGCTTTTCTCTCTCCGCAGCAAGCTGCCGTTCTTTTTGTGCGCGCACCTCTGCTGCTTTGCGATCCTGCTCTGCTTTGTTGGCCGCTGCGGCACGTTCGATTTCGGCCTGCTTTTCTCTTTCTGCAGCTAGCTGCCGCTCCCGTTGCGCCCGCGCTTGCGCTTCGCGCTGCTCTTGTTCCGCACGCTCCGCACGATCCCGTGCTTCCTGGGCCTCACGTTCCCGCTGCGCTTGCGCTTCACGTCGCGCACGTTCCGCACGCTCCCGCGCTTCCTGCGCCTCACGTTCCCGCTGCGCCCGCGCTTGCGCTTCGCGCCGCTCCTGCTCCGCACGCTCCCGCGCTTCCCGCGCCTCACGCTCCCGTTGCGCTTGCGCCTCAGCCCGCTCCCGATCCGCCCTTGCTTGCGCCTCCGCCCGCTCACGATCCGCCTTTGCTTTCGCCTCAGCCCGTTCCCGATCAGCCTCCGCCCGCTCCCGCTCCGCCTTGGCCCGCGCCTGGGCCGCAGCTTGCTCCTGGGCAGCAACATTGCCGCGCTTGGAAGTCTGGGCTTCTACAGAATTCGGAATGATAAACAGAGCAAGGAGAACCAATAGGCCTACAAATAAAGAAAGTGTACGTGGTTTCATGATACGGGGTGTTGAAATATGATCTAAATAAAAATCAGGAGACGGTTCTGTAGCAGGTCAACACCCACCTCTGCACAAAAAACATGCCATCCAGTCAGGCAAATGGCCCCATAAGACAGGGAAAGGCCACTTTTAAGGATTTAGATCAAAGGAAAAGGGAGGAATTTATTTTATACGCGCAGCCGGACAAAAGGGTTTCATCCAGCAATTCCGGAAAAAATTCACGTACCGTACAAAAAAAGAGATATCAGGCGACAGCTGCCTGCCCGGAGGAAACGGTGCCGGAATACTTATCGACCAGAGGGTCCATCACCGCAAACCATAGTGGCGGCACCAAAGCAAGAATCATCATGCCTGGGTATCCGGTAGGCATTTGTGGGGTATTGTCAATATGTCTGAGCACCTGGTATTTGCGTCCGGCCCGGTAATGGTGATCGGAGTGGCGACTCAATTCAAACAAAAGGAGGCGTCCGACCGGGTGATCAGAATTCCAGCTATGATGTGCCTTCACCCGCTCGTACCGACCATGATCCTCTTTTTCCCGCTGCAACCCATAGTGCTCGATATAGTTAACCGTTTCCAGTAGTAAGAAACCGGCTACCGCAGCCACGACGAATAAAAGCATGGCTTGAAGACCGAAGAGGGCATAGATCAGAGCAACAAAAGCGACCTGCACGAAATGGTACAAAAGCATTTCATTTTGCAGCGAGATCACCGCAACCCCCTTTTTCCGAAGCCGCCTGTTTTCAATTTTCCACGCAGAAAGATAGGACAAGGCAACCGACCGAATCCAAAATGCATAGAGGGTTTGTCCACGGCGGGACGAAGCCGGATCTTCCGGGGTAGAGACATTTGCATGGTGACCACGGTTGTGCTCAATGAAGAAATGCATATACAGAGATGTCAGCAAAAGGGCTTTGGACATCCATTGTTCGTATTTCTTATTTCGATGCCCCAGCTCATGGGCGACATTGATCCCCAATACACTGCATCCGATGCCTACCGTCCAGGTTCCTCCGATAAGCTCTACCAGAGACATTTCTCCCAAACTGACCAGATAGCTGAAGAAAAACACCAGACCGAACTGGACAGGTACCGTAAGGTAGAGCAGGTAATCGTAGATGCGGTCATGCTTGACCATTTCCAGTTCCGCCTTGTTGAGATTGCTCGGGTTGGGCTTGAAAAACAGCTCACTCAGAGGGACCAGCCCAAAGGCATAAATGGGCAGGGCAAAAGTCCAGGCACCACCGATCAGCAGGGAAACAAAGCCCAGACCAATGGCGACAAAGATCATTCCGTATTTTAAAGCTCTGAATTTCATATTGGAGTATGCATTGGGATAACCTAGACTAAGATAGTGAAAATAGTTTAATAGACAATCTGCTATTTTAGCGTTATGGGAAGGAAATCGCTCGAAAAGCAGCGCAGCCACGATCCGGTCAAGAGAAAACAACTCGCAGCTTTGTTGATACCAGCATTGAAGGGGGACAGCCTCAAAGAACTCACCATGGACGATATCGCTTTGCGTCTGGGGAAGAGTAAGGCCACCATTTACAAATACTTTCGTTCGCAGGAAGAGCTGTTGGATTTAGCCTTGTCGGAGAAGTTGGACAAAATCGCCGGCTTCATTCCCATCTTGAACGACCGCAGCAAAGACTATGTCCAGCGTTACCAGGAGGGCGTGGACCACCTTTCTATTCACCTGGAAGATATCACCAGCAGCTTTCTGGCCGACCTCAAGAGTGATTTCAAAGAGTTGTGGGACAAGATCTATGCTTTCCAGAAAATGGCCGGGTTAATCCTGCGGGAGTTCTACCAGGAAGGACTTGACGATGGGATCATTGAAAACATTCATCCGGCAATTATGGTCCTGAGCGATCAGGTATTGTTCAACGCTATGATTGAGCCGGAATTCCTGGAAGAGAGTCAATTGACGGCCAAAGAAGCATTTCAGCAATACTTCAGGATGAAATTCTTTGGCCTGCTCAAGGCAGATCAACGCAATAATTAACCGCGCAATTCCCCAATTTCCGTATCTTTTGGCCGAAGATAATACCCCTTGTCATCCCTGTTAGGATCAAATTATGCTGAAAACTACCCTCGTATTGATATTGGGCTTGTTCCTTTACCCCTGTTTAAACGGTCAAAATCAAATTCCGGATGGTGATTTTGAGAACTGGTCGAACGATCCGCTCAATATATACCAAAGTCCGGCTTCAGGGTGGTGGGCCAGCTTGAACCCCCTCCGCACCCTGGGCGGCCCCGTTTCCGTAAAGAAAGACAGCGATGCCCACAGCGGGAGTTATTCCGCGCTCCTGGAAACCTACCAGTATGGTACCCTCCTCGTTCCCGGCATTCTTCTTTCCGGGACCTTTAACCTGCTCAACGCCCCCAATTATTTTACCAGAGGGCGGCCCTATACCGATCGCCCAACGACTTTCAGCGGTTGGTACAAATTCAACTCTGTGCAAGGTGATTCCAGTGCGATTGCAGTACAATTGACCAAATGGAATCCTACCACCCTACAACGGGACACGGTAGGAGAAGTAGGGATTGTGATCCTCCAATCCACCAGCACCTGGACCGAATTTGTCTTGCCCATTGTCTACAACAACCAGGACACCCCCGATACTTTGGTGGTGGTTGCCACCTCCAGCGCCGGGGCAGATCAGTTCCTCGGGCAAGTAGGCAGCCAACTCTGGGTAGACGATTTTGACCTTGATGTTACCGCAACTGCGACCTCACCGGAAATGGAGGCGCCCGATGTTGAGTTTTTCACAGGTACCGACCAGGCCTGGCACCTCAGGGTCGGCAACCTTCCCGTAGAACTCCAGGTCCTCGATGCCAATGGAAAATTGCTTCTCAACCGCGCATTTCGCCCCGGGGAGCATGTCCTGGCTACTGACAACCTGCCGGGTGGCCTGTACCTGATTCGCCTGAGTGACAAGGATGGACGAGGTTCAGTACAAAGGGTAATTTTAACTCATTGAGAATAGCAATCTTTCCCATTGAGCATTCCAATCTTTTCCTATTGAGCATTCCAATCTTTTCC
>CAYGRE010000064.1:0-3721 GCA_964352215.1 uncultured Bacteroidia bacterium | reverse complement strand
AATCTTTCCCATTGAGCATTCCAATCTTTTCCTATTGAGCATTCCAATCTTTTCCCATTGAGCATTCCAATCTTTTCCCATTGAGCATTCCAATCTTTTCCAATTAAGAATCGTAACCCATTCCCCTTGAGATATCCCATCACCATATTGTTCTTTGTCTTGTGCCTGGGCAGTCTCTTACCAGCCCAAAGCCAGGATGATTTTTCCATTGGGGCACGTGTGGGAATCCTCTACGGCGGCCCGATCCCCAACCAGTTTGACCCCGATTCTACCGATGGCAATCCGGGCATTGGTCCTTCCCTGGCTCTCACCTTCAAGTACCAGCTTTCTCCCAAAGTCAGGCTCATTGCAGAAGTCGGCTATGCTTTGAAATCGGTCGAATACGGTCGGCTGTTTCGGAAGGATACCCTGGTCCCCATCGAATTGCTTCCCGGAGTCCAGGATACCGTGCCCTCATTCTATTATGCGGACGTCGCTGGGTCGATGGGTCTCCATTACCTGGAAATACCGGTCATGGTGGAGTATGCGTTGAGCAATCGGATTCTGGTGAGGGGTGGGATCAACAGTGCAATCCTCCTGGGTGGGGAAGACGTGGGCAGCGCAGAAATCCAGATTGGTGAAGGAGGAATCTTTGAAGATACCACGGTGGTATTTGACAATATCAACGACATCAAGCGACTTGACCTGGGCCTTACCCTGGGAGGAGTATTCCAAATTGGCAAAGGCTGGTATGCTGAGATCCGAGGCTACCGCAGCCTCCGCGATCTGTATAAAAAAGGATTCCTGGCCCGCCAGGGATTGGGAGATATTAAGCTTTATCAGACCCAGGGTTATTTGAGTTTGGGGTATTGGTTTTGAGGTGTAGGGTTTCAGCTTTCCTTAAGGTTTGTATCCCCATAAGCCACGTTCCTAAAATAGGTGTTTTCTCATAGATTGGGATATGGAGTATGAAGTTATTCAGCGTAAGTACCTTATGGAATTGGTCGCATTGGTCAATCAAAGTATCACGCAAGGATGGGAGCCAATTGGGGGTATTTCATTTGTTCCAATAACAGATGGCTATGGGTCCACTATTGATGAACATTCGAGAGGGTATCGTTCCGGCTACATTCAAGCAATGATCAAACGTGATGGCCAATGAGGAGATTTGATAACCGCAATGCTGACAGGAGTAGACCTTGCGCTTCTTGATCCGGTGGAACTTGGTTTCACACGCGCAATCGGGGCAATGGTTCAGATGACCAAAGCGGCGGGAAAAAACGTAATCCAGCGCAACACCCTCATTGGGAAATCGCTTTTGAAACTGGAAGAAGGTGAATTTTGGAGAAGACATTTTAAGGATTGTAGCGTTGGTGCTACTACTATAATGTACGTCTCTCTCTTGACATATCGCGTCATGATGGAAGGGCTAATACCCCGCCTATCAGCTGTATACCTTGAAAAATGGTTCTGCATTTGCAGAAATTATTTTTGTAGTCACCTTATTTGCTTCCTCTAAAGGAACTAACTGAATAAGGGGATTTTTCTGTACAGCTTCCCAAAGCTCGTGATTGGGAGATTCTATTTCGGAAGGCTCATCACCGATGAGAAAAAAATGGTTATGCTTAGAATTTGACTCTGCCTGGACGCTTTCAAATATAGAGGCGAATACATGGAAATGGCTCAAATGCTTATCATTTGTCGTTATACCAACATTCTCAAAATCAAAAGACTTTGCAGCATAGACTGAACCATTTTTCCCAATACAATCAAGTTCTAGGGAGAAGAATAATCCCGGAAGCTTGTCCCCATCTACTACGGCTTTGGTATTTACCACTCCGGTCAGTGGGAAAATAAGGTCTTTTTCCACTCGATTAGTAAATTCTTCCTTAGTGTATTTTTTGGGCAGATCCATCTTTACATCTCCTTTCTCTTCAAATAGGTCATCTACAAAGACAGAGAATATCTTTTGAAAAGAGTCTGCATCAAGATCAAAATTTAGCGCTCTAGCCTTATCAAATTTTACTAAGCCATTCGAATATCGATTTACGTAATCAAAGAAATCTTCATTTAACACCTTGCCCTCGCTTTCATCTGGACGAAAAAGTGAAGGCTTTTGGGATGCGTGAAGTTTTTGATTTAACCCATTCAGTCGATAATTCATTTGGTCAATAGTCCAATCGACAATTGACCCAGAAGGCTCCATAAGTTTTTTTGAAAATTTGGCCCTTCGGTAAGAAAATTTCCACCAGTATTTAGTTCCACTCCATGCTATTAAGCCAATAGCTAACCTGTCACCCGAATTCGGGTTAGGTGATAAGTGTACTATTGAATAGAATGGTCTCATTACTACAATCTACTAAAAAAGTCATCAAGGATCGTTCGATTCCTCATATCATCAAACAAAAAGTTAGAGATAAAGATTGCGTGGCAACCTGTAAAGCCTAACTCCTTTGGTATAACGTTTGCAATATTATAAAAGTTCTTCTGACACCTTTGCACCTTTGCCCAGAATTTATCTTGAAACTCGGTCATTTCGTTCTTTTTGACTCTATTTCTGATTCCTTGTCCTATTTTACTATCCAAGATTGAATCATTTATCCCAAGACAAACCCCATGTTCAGGATTTAGGTCTTTGTGATTGAAGAAATTGAAAGCCTGTACATGATCAATTGCATAAACTTTAATTTTCTTTGACTCTGTATCTTCAGCCAAAAGCAAATTGGGGTTTTTGGGATTTCGATCAATGTTGCAAACCCACATATCGAATAATGCTATCCAAATTAAATCCTTGGGAGACTGCAACTTCCTAAATTGAGATTTGGACTCTACATGGAATAGCTCATTAGCTTCAACGACATTTTTCACTTCTCTGGACCCAAAGCAAATATGGGCATATTGAGTTTTAGATTTACCCCCAGTAAGTTCGATGTCAATAATTTCAGGGTTTATATTGATTGCTGCAATGCCAGGAGTATTTATGTCCCATAAGTTCAAGAGAAGGGAACAACAAAATTCATTTATCAGAGAAAATGTTGGGGGCTTTCCTTGCCCAGATTTTGCAATGTATATACGAAAATCATTTGCGATGATTCTTAAGGGACGGTCTCCCGAAGTCTTGATCTCTTCAATGATTTGTATTGCCGACCTTTTCTCAATTTCCACTTGCCGATATTAATGCGGACCAACGTAAAATACAAAAATGGGCAAGGATAAAGTAGAGCCTCACCTATTATTTGTCATTCGATTTGTTTCAGCTTTTCTTGTAGACCGGTCAGAACAAACAGAGCGTAGCACTGATTTTGATGGTGATGGACTTGTTATTACTGGACATTTTTAGGAGAAAAAGTAAAGGCCGCCTTAGGGTTCCTAACTCTGTCCAGACAGTCGCCCCGGTTCATTTCTTCCCCGGATCCGTAACGGCTTTCGGGTTCGAATTTACACTTTCTATGTCTGAACTTTTTAGGAATTGAGGTAAAGGTCTTTCTTTTACCCCGATTCCTGTACGTGACGTATGGGGATACAAACCTTCCTTAAAATAGCTTCCCTGGATTATTCATTTACTTTTCTCGAAACGGTCAATGGACCTTCCTGGAGCTAGCCCAGACCTCCCAAGCGAGAGCCTCGACCTCCCGAGCGGGAGCTCGGACCTCCCAAGCGAGAGCTCGGACCTCCCAAGCAAGAGCCCAGACCTCCCAAGCAGGAGCTCAGACCTCCCAAGCAGGAGCTCAGACCTCCCAAG
>CAYGRE010000063.1:0-38037 GCA_964352215.1 uncultured Bacteroidia bacterium | reverse complement strand
GAAATTTCATTACCGTATTCGAATTATCCGATCTTAACCGGACACCAATGATTCAAATATTATATTCGCTAAGGCATATGAATCAAATAAGTACATCGTGAACAAACTTTTGGAAAATTGTTTCCTTACCATGATGTATTTCTATGATACTGGAATTGGTCAGTTCACATGGAATATTCAATTTTTTGATTCCTTTTCTAGAAAGCCAGTCTACCAGTTGAGATGTAATTTATCTGGAAAAGTATTTTACCGTGGCCCCACTTCCGATCCGTATGAGATGAATCAGGAAATCTGGTGGTGGCGAATTCAAGGAGGGAAAATTGTAGGGACTATTTCAATGAGTTTACTAGATCATGTGAAAAGGCGCAATAAACGATAATGGTTTTCATTATATTTCAGATCGAATTTGAAATATATTATTACTGATCTGACTCCAGGTCTTGTATTGGATTATTTTTATTAAAAGTCCATCCACCTATCCAATAAGAATGAAAGAGGAACTCCAAAGTATTCGGAATGCAATATCCAAGGATCAACTTCCCGATGCGATTTATCTTTTTTCAGAATTATTTACCTCAGGTGAAATCAGGAATCATCTTGACATTCTGTCGATGAATTTGAATGCTGCAAAAAATAATTGGATACGGGGCATTTTAGATACAAAGAACTTTGATATCGAGAAAAGAAAAATAATTTACGCAATCCTAGAATTGATCAGCGACCTTGAAAGGGGATTGCAGAACAGAAAACTTTCAACCAGTAAAAAACAAAGCACTTCAGCCGAAATTTATATTAGTTACTGCAAAAGTGACAGGGAATTTGCCCATCGACTGATAAATGATCTTCGCTGCCAGGATGTGAATGTTTGGATTGATGATGAACAGATTGGCCTAGGGGATTCATTGATTAAACGAATAGAAGATGGGCTTGATAATGTGAAATTCTGGGCCGTAATCCTTTCACCCTCTGCGATGATTTCCCCGATGATCCAAGCTCTAATTGAGGCTGTTTTAAATCTTGAGATTAACAACGGGGAGGTAAAACTTCTTCCGTTATTGAGGGAACATTGTAATATGCCTTTATTGCTTAGGAGGAAAAAATATGCAGATTTTACTAACGATATTGATTACCAGAATATGGTTGGTCTACTCCTAAGAAGCCTTTGATAAAGCCTAATCCAATATTGCTCCCTTTTTCATACAATTCAATTTTCAGATGTTGTAGTGCCTGCACAATGTGCGCACATCGATTTTCAGAGAAACAAAAAGCGGCTACAAACCTAATTGTAACCGCTTCTAAATCATTGGCTTTCGCCGTGTGGGACCTACTGGATTCGAACCAGTGACCCTCTGCTTGTAAGGCAGATGCTCTGAACCAACTGAGCTAAGATCCCTACGACCTCCATTGCTGAAGGGACAGCAAAGGTAAGCAGGCTGTATTAATATTTCCAAGAAAAAATTAAAGAATCGAATTTCCCCCACTTTCCAGTTACCATTCCCAGATCGGTAAAACCCTCACAAGTACTTAGTACTTCACTTATTCCCCCATTTCACCCCTGCTCTCCTCCCCTGAGAACCCGAAAACCCCGTTACTTTTCGTCTTTTATTTCCCTCCGTTTCGTAAGCCCAACCTTCACATTTGTACTGTCACCAACAATAATTACAAAACGAAAATAAGAAATAATGAAAAGTACAAGCACCATCTCCGCCCTCTTCCTTCTCTTGACCCTAGCCTTTCCTTTCAACAGCCAGGCACAAGACATCGACTACCGGTTAGAAGGATGTATTCCTTCCTTGAATGGCCCGACCCCTGGCCCGACCCCTGGTCCGGCCCTTGCTTCCCTGGACCAGGACCAACTCAAAGCTAACCGGGAAACCCTGGAACCTGATTTCAGCACTGTCACCCCTCCCCTCTCCCAAAACGATCTGAACAAGATCTGGAAAGAAATGGAATCCCTGATGCTGAATATGATTGACCTGGAGGTGGAAGTCCTCGACCTGCGGTCCGAGCAGCTCAAAGTGGTCCCTTTTTCAAAGCTCAAACCTCAAGGCGCTATGACCGATGAAGAATATCAGGACATAGAGGACGAATTCAGCAATGACCAGGAAACCGACCAATTGAAATACGAAATGCTGCAAATGGGCAGGCATCTCAACAGTCTGATCTATGAAGTCCGCTGCATTCGGGATGAAATCGAGGTCGTTAGTCCATACTCGGAGCAGCAAACGATCAATCCAGGGCAGCAAACCCTCAATTCCGAGCAGGAAACGCTCACCCCCCATAGCCCGCTGACGGTATCCATAGATTATTACCAACACCGATTGAACCCAATCAAATACGCAAGCAAACCTGCAATGCAAGTCGAAGATCCCATCGAACGTTTTTGGATGGAGATGGAAGAAATGGCGATCCAGGCAATGGACCTGGAGGTGGAGATCTCCGATTTGCGCATTGACTTGTCCCATCTCAAGCGCAATTCATGGGAACTGGACCAGGTAGCCTTGCAAAGAAGCAATCCACATAATCGTTAGTAGGTTTTGGTTAATTGGTGCAACCCGCCACGTCCGATAGGACGGGCGGGTTTGCCTTTTTTATGGTCTGCTTCTTTTAAAGACCAGATACAGATAGACGAATGCCGGCCCGATCAACAAGAGACCCGCGATCAACGCGCCCCCCAGGACATTGATGGTTGCACTTGGAGCGGCCATGTCATAGAGACTTTGTCCATTGATCAATTCCGGCCACCGGTACATTCCCGCCGCAACCAGGATCATCAATACCTGCCCTGCCGCCAAAACCCGGGCCACCATGAAGCGCCGTTTCCCCAGCATCATCCAGAATGCCACCACCCCTATACTCGCCACCACAATCCCAATCCCCCCGGCACCAAAGAGAAACGCCTCCCGGAATTGAACACTGGCAAAGAGCAGGACAAGCCCCCCACTGATCACGACCACGATATTGGCCCACTTGGCTTTTCGAGTGAAGCGGGTAATATGGGTTTCATCACCCGGAGCCCCTTCGCCAATCAAATAAGCTGCTGCCAAAAAAGTACAAATGGCAACCGTAAAGACCCCGACGCTAAAGGCAAAAGGGTTCAACCAGGGAGCCAGATAGGTTCCAGCAAAATCTGCCGCTTCGGGGTCAATCTTATCTCCCAGAATAGCCCCCGCGACCAAGCCCATCGCCAAAGGCACCAGTATACTTGACCAGGCGTAGACCCGGTCATAAATCGCCTGGGCCCCATCCTGAACCGCATCATAATGCTTAAAGACAAAAGCAGTTCCCCGCAATATGATCCCCACCAACATGATGGTCAGGGGAAGGTGGAGATAGGTCATTACCTGAGTATTCAACACCGGGAATCCGACGAAGACGATTACCAATACCAGGATGAGCCAGACATGGTTGGCTTCCCATACCGGCCCGATGGCCTTGTAAGTGATGTGCTGGTGGTATTTTCGGTCTTTACGGGCGGTGAACAATTCAAGCACTCCCGCCCCATAATCAGCTCCTCCCAGCAACAGGTAGGTCGCTAAGCCGATAAACAGACAAAGGATGACAAAATAGATCATGACGTTGCGGTTAAGGGTTGCTCCTTGGTAAATGTACCGGGCTTATCCAATGCTTTGATCTGGCGAATCATCAACCAGGTCACCACAAAAGACAGGAACAGGTAAAGGGCAGTATAGAAATAAAAGGTGTACTGAATCCCCGGCATCGGTGTCACCGCTTCACTGGTACGCATATAGCCGTAGATGATCCAGGGTTGCCGCCCGACCTCGGTGACAGTCCAGCCCGCTTCGATGGCAATGAACCCCATCGGTGCGGCCAGCGCAATCAATCTGAGGAGCCATTTCCGCTCCAGAACCGGCACCTTTTTCTTACGCCGGAAAAACAGCCAGGCCACTCCGATGCTCAGCAGGAACATTCCCAGACCGACCATGATCTGAAAGGCATAGTGGACAATGGCCACCGGGGGCTGCTCATCTTCAGGAATCTGGTCCAGACCGATTACCACCGCATTGGGATCGTGGTGGGTCATCAGACTCAGCAAGCCGGGAATCTTGATCGCCATGCTTACCTCTTTGTTCTCTTCATCCACAATTCCCCCGATGGTCAGGGGTGCCATTGGCCCGGTCTCAAAATGGGCCTCCATGGCCGCGAGCTTGGCTGGTTGGCGTTCGCCGACATCCTGGGCGCTCAGGTCCCCGCTGATGGGCTGCAAGATGGCCGCCACCGCCGCGAATATCATCGCGATTTTGATAGCATTTCCGTGCAAATGCTTGTTTTTCCCCTTCAGATAGAGCCAGGCATGCACCCCGGCCACCGCAAAAGATGTTCCCACAAAAGCTGCGATGGTCATGTGCAGACTCTCTGTAAACCAGGCATCGTTGAAGAATGCCGCGATGGGATCCCCATTCAGAAATGCACCATTCTCATAGGTAAAACCACTCGGGGCATTCATCCAGCCATTCGCGGCCACCACCAGGATACCTGAAAGGACACCCATGGTACCCACCCCGATCGAGGTCGCCCAGTGGGTCCATTTGGGCAGGAATTTCCCCCCATACAGATACAGCCCCAGAAAGATGGCTTCCAGGAAAAAGGCGGCACCTTCGAGGGAGAATGGCAGTCCGAAGATCGGCCCCGCCTGCTCCATGAACGTGGGGAAGAGCAGCCCCAATTCAAAGGACAACATGGTCCCCGATACGGCTCCGGTTACGAAGAAGATAGCAACCCCTCTGGCCCATACTTTGGTCAACCGGTGAAACCCCTCATCGCCTGTCTTCAGCCATTTGTAATGCGAAACGGCCATGAACCAAGGCATAACCATGCCGATACATGCGAATATGATGTGAAAGGCAAGACTCATTGCCATTTGCGATCGTGCTGCGATAAAGTCTTCCATGACTTCTTCTATTTTATTTTATACTGGCCAAATCTACACCCGCTAAACTCTCCTCTTCTTGCCAAAACTTTTGCTACAAAAGTAGCCCAAGGCCAAATGCACTTCCTACCTCCCCCATTTTCCTAAATCATTCTTAATGTAAAGAATGGGGCATTCAACCCTTATCATGAGAACTATTCAACTCGAAAATAGTAGCTCACCCCGTCAGAAAAACTTCAATTCTGTTTCCCGGTATGCTGAATCTGAGCAGACCAAAATAATTAAGGTTCACAGAATAGTACCGAACCCGAATATCCCCTTGTAATATTCCCTATCTTTGCCGTCCAAATTTAGTCCAATGGAAGCACCGATTGCGAAGCGAATTCCAACCTCCCGAGAAATCCACGGAGTTACCCTGGAAGATGATTATGCCTGGTTGAAGGAAAAGGAAAATCCGGAGGTTCTTGCCTATCTGAATGCTGAGAATGACTACAAGGATTTCAAAACTGCTCATACCAAGGAGTTCCAGGAAACCCTGTACAAGGAGATGTTGTCCCGGATCAAGGAAGACGATCAGTCGGTGCCTTATCAAAAGGGAGACTATTGGTACTATACCCGGACCGAGTCGGGCAAGGCCTACGCGATCCACTGCCGCAAATTAGGTTCACTGGAGGCCGAGGAGGAAATCCTGATCGATGAAAACGAATTGGCCGAAGGGCAAGATTTTTTTGACCTTGGAGACCTGGAGATCAGTCCCGATGAACGCTGGATGGCCTATACCACCGACACCAAGGGAGACGAAAAATATGGCCTCTATGTTAAGGATTTGCAAAGCGGAAAGGTCGTCAAAGAAGCAGTAGAAGAAATTTCATCCGAGGTGGAGTGGTGCAATGACAACCGCACCCTGTACTATACCATGCTCGACGAGGCCACCCAGCGGCCATATCGCCTTTACCGCTATGTCGTAGGGAGTGGTAAAATCCAAGAGCCTTTCTTTGAGGAACCGGATGATGCCTACTACCTCAATCTCTACAAGACCAAGGACGAGAAGTATTTTTTCCTCTATATCGGCAGCAATATCACCACGGAGATGCATATTTTCTCCGCCGATGAGCCCAATGCAGAGCCGGTATTGTTTCAGGAAAGGCGCCATGGGATTGAATTCGGTGCGGAACACCACGAGGGGAATATCTACATTCTCACCAACGAAAAAGCACTCAACTTTAAGTTGATGCAAACCAGGATCGATCAGCCGCAACGGGAAAAATGGGTGGAAGTCATTGCCCACGATCCCAGGGTGATGATCGACACCATGGATGTTTTCAAAGAATACCTGGTCATCTACCTGAGAAGAGACGGACTCAAATCCATCCATGTGCGTCCCCTCAACGGGCGGGCAACCTTTGACATCCCCTTCGAAGAAGCCGTCTACACTGTTTCTCACAGCACCAATATCGAATTTGATTCCAAGGTACTGCGTTTCCGTTATGGCTCTCTGACCATTCCTTCCAGCGTCTATGACTATGATCTGGATACGGGTGAACGCACCCTCTTGAAGCGCCAGCCTGTATTGGGAGGCTACGACCCTTCTGAATACCAAAGTGAGCGTACCTATGTGACTTCCTGGGACGGAGCCCGGGTTCCGGTCAGTCTGGTCTACCGCAAGGACCTGCGTAAGAAAGGCCCTCAGGCTTGTTTCCTGTATGCTTATGGATCTTATGGCGTGACCATTGAGCCTGCTTTCAGCTCTGCCCGGTTGAGCCTCATCGACCGGGGCGTGGTCTTCGCCTTCGCCCACATCCGTGGGGGTGGTACCATGGGCCGCAAGTGGTATGAAGATGGCAAGTTCCTGAACAAGAAAAACTCCTTTGCGGATTTCATCGCCTGTGCTGAACACCTGATCAAAACAGACGTCACCAGTTCTCAGCACCTGGCCATTGCCGGGGGAAGCGCAGGCGGAATGTTGATGGGTGCGGTGGTAAATTACCGCCCTGAATTGTTCAAGGTGGTAGAGGCCCACGTTCCATTTGTGGACGTCATCAATACCATGCTGGACCCTACTCTGCCCCTGACCGTACCTGAATATGACGAATGGGGAAACCCCGAAGACAAGGCGTATTTTGATTATATGCTCAGCTATTCTCCCTATGACAATGTGGAGGCCAAGGACTATCCGGATATGCTGATCACGGCCGGGCTCAATGATCCCAGGGTACATTACTGGGAACCCGCCAAGTGGTGCGCCAAATTGCGGCGCCTCAAGACGGACAAGAATATTCTGCTGCTGAAGACCAATATGGATGCCGGTCACCAGGGCGCCAGTGGTCGCTACGGTCACCTGAAGGAAGTCGCCTTTGACTACTCCTTTGTGCTGGACCGTTTGGGTTTGATCAAGGATGCCTAAATTCGGGATATGGAGGAGCAGAAAGCGGCATACAGTGTCCGGGAATTCACGGCTTATGTAAAGCACCGTCTGGAAAATGATCCTGTATTGCAAAATATCTGGATCGAGGGTGAGGTCTCTAACCTGACCAACCACCGATCGGGCCATGTCTATTTTTCGCTGAAGGACCAGGATGCTCAGGTTAATTGTGTAATGTGGCGCTCTGTCGCTCAATCTTATGCGCGTAACCTCCCCAAGCACGGTGAAAAAATCCGCCTGCGTGGCAACGTCACCGTCTATCCTCCCAGGGGAAATTACCAGTTCAATGTACTGGAGATCAAGAAGACCGGCCTGGGAGATTTGCACCAGCGATTTCTGGAACTGAAGGACAAGCTGCAAAAAGAGGGGCTTTTTGAAATTGAGCACAAGAAGCCGATTCCTAAGATACCCAAAACCATCGCGGTATTGACTTCTCCCACCGGAGCTGTCATCCGGGATATTCTCAGTACGATCGAACGCCGCTTTCCCCATGTCAAGGTACTGATGGTGGCCACTGCGGTGCAGGGGCCTGCGGCTGCGCCTCAGATTGTACGCAATCTGGAGCGGATCAATGCCCACGGGGAAGCAGATGTCATCCTGCTTTGCCGGGGTGGTGGTTCTCTGGAAGACCTCTGGGGGTTCAATGAAGAAGTGGTGGCAAGGGCCATATTTGCTTCAAAGATTCCGGTCATTTCCGGGGTGGGGCATGAAACGGATACGACTATTGCCGACTTTGTCGCAGACCGTCGGGCTCCTACTCCTACTGCGGCTGCTGAAATGGCGGTTCCTATTGCCGCTGACATGCGGGGCTATCTCGAGGATGCAAAAATACGCATGGCCAACCAGCTCCAGCAATTCATCAACTACCGTTTGCAGTTGCTCGACAGCTACCAGGACAAAATGCGGAACAACCTGGAGCGCCAGGTGGAACGCAAGCAATCGCTGGTGGCGGAGTATGCAAGACTGCTGGAGGGATTGATGCAGGAGCAGATTGACCGGCGCCGTCAGGGCCTGAGCGAATCTAAAATCCGTATAGAGAATACGATGCAAAACCTGATTGCGGAACGTCGGCATACCCTGGAATTGCTGGAAATGCAGCTGAAGGGACTTGATGTCCGCAAGGTATTGCACCGGGGCTATTCCGTGACCTTGAAGAATGGGAAAATGGTCCGGGATGCGGAGGAACTTGCTACGGGCGACAAAGTAGAGGCCGTATTTGAAAAAGGGCGACGCTGGATGGAAGTAAAAGATTAATTTTAAGAACTATGGAAGAAGGATTTTCACTGGAGAACAAATTGCGGGAAATACGTAGCCTGTTGGAGCAAATGCAGGCTGGCGAGTTGGATTTTGATGAAAACGTAAAGTTATTCACAGATGGAACCAATCTCATCGAACAGTGCCGGAAGTACCTTGACGAGGCAGAATTAAAGGTCAAGGCTTTGGTAGCAGGGGCTTCCGGGGAGGAAGAGCAGGACTTCGAATAACTTATCCCCAGAATTTTGCGGAATTGTGGGTTTTTCATAGGGGGTAAAACGCGGGAGATTACCGACATTTGAAAACTACAATTGTGAACTTTAATCAATATAAATAAGAGAGTTGAGACTATGATCGCTGAAGGAAAAATACACGCGAAGATGGATGTACAGCAGATCTCGGACTCGTTTAAAAAGCGTGAGTTCGTTCTGGAATATGCTGACAATCCAATGTACCCACAGTATGTGAAATTTGAACTGATCCAGGACCGCGTTACGCTGATAGACAGTGTTGAGGTAGGAGATAAGGTTGAGATCACATTCAACCTCCGTGGTCGCCAATGGGTCAGCCCACAAGGCGAAACCAAGTATTTCAATACGCTTGATGCTTGGCGGATTCAAAAAGTTGAGTCTCAAGCAGGTGTTCCTGCTGCTGAGGGTAGCGGTGTGTATGACATGGCTGCTGAGATGTCCAAAGATGAAGGTGCAGACGATCTTCCTTTCTGATAGACTTCTATTATCGTATAAAATAAAGAAGGCTGCTCTTGGGCAGCCTTTTTCTTTTTGATTACTGGGCCCATTTGCTCAGAGCTTTCAACTCCTTAGCAATCTTATCCAACCATTCTTTCTGGACCCGGTAATTCTTCGAATGATTCGTTTCCTTGTCGTACCGTTCCTGCATCAAGGCAGAATCCCGATATATTTCCTGAGCAACTTCATCAATCCCACGTCTTCCCAGCCGGCAGGCATTGCCCATTTCTGAAAACCGTTTGCGCAATTTCCGGGCGTGGATTTCAGTAATGTCGAAATGTGCCCTTTCATGGTTGAGCAAATGGTCAGAAGCATTCCGGGGATTGACCCAACTGTTGACCGGATCAAAAATGGCATATACTTCAGGATGGAAACCTCCCCAATCACAGGTCCAGGAAAAAACGATGCCTGACTCAGTGGTGGCATCCATATAGGTCCAACCCTCAGGCTTTCCTTTGAAATCAGACCATTGAATGCGGTAGTCCGGGGACCATCGCATTTCTTTTCCATTCAGTACCCCACCGCCATCCGGGTTGTGATTGTGGTCATGACCTGGTGAAAATCCAGACCAAACCCAACCCACCAGCAACAAGGCCAGGGTGGCGAAGATGGTCGATTTATAGGTGTGGATTCGTTTCATGAGGTAGATTGCCTTTTGCTTATTATAATACTGCAATTCCGATGCCAATGTTTCATTTTTTCTACCTTTACCACTTGACTCTGGGTAGAAAAATATGGCTTTTGTCCTCCTTCCATTTCAAAGGTCCGGTTGCCGACATCCTGAGGCGGTTCACCTGGGAAGGATTACAGACGTTTACGGGCTGGTGGATTGGCTTCCTTTCCATCCTCTGCTACCGTGTATCTAATATACAAGATTTTCATGGTGCACTGGTAATTCAGGTTCCTAAAAATGGCTATTTATGGGGAGGCGTCACTTTTGGGTCGGTTATCATAGGCGACAGCCGAATTGATGCCAGGCTGAACAACACCCTTTTTATGCATGAATTTGGCCATGTTCTGCAAAGCAGGGCGAGTGGTCCGCTCTACCTGTTTAAATATGGCCTTCCAAGCCTAAAGAGTTCAACCTTTGCTGGCCATAACTTGCATCCGGTAGAGCAGGATGCAAACCGAAGGTCCCATCGGTATTTCTCTCAGAAATCCGGTTACCGGGGATGGCCGCTCCATCGCTTTCCGATCGTGCGCAAGGATCCCGTCATTAAGAATTATTGGTGGGAATATTTGCCGCCTCTCTTTCCCTTGCTCTACCTCTTCCAGTTGCTTCTACCTGTTAGAAGGGTCAAGGGAGGCCGACCTCATTGAACCGCGGGTTCTCATTGAAAATCGCTTTCAAGGCAGTGATTCCCGAAACCTGACCCTCATATTACATGGTTTTTTTATTGTAAAACCCGACCAATCCCTACTACCAATGCCTGAAGATTCTCTTCGTTGTTCATAATATGGGTAGAAATTCTAATGGAATTCAGACCTGCTTCATGCACTTCCCGTACCCGGATTTTATTCTCTCTGAAGTCAGGCCTTAGTTTTTCCATGGCCTTGTCGGGAATGCGGAACCCAAGAATTCCAGCATAACTGCCGGGCTCGGTCGGGGTCAGGAATTCAAGCTCCGGGTATTGCTCCAACTGCTTCCTGAGCAATTCCTGCAGGTATATCTGTCTGGTCTGGATTTTCTCCCACCCAATTTCTTCCATGAATGTGATGGATGCCACCAGGGCGGCATGCTTGGCGGGGTCCCGCGTACCATAATCAAACCTCCCGGTTTCTTTGACAAATCCGCTCAGTTTTTGCTCCTCCTTGGTCAGTACCCATCCGTCATCTGAATAGGCGCCCACCATGATGGGGTCAATGTCCTCCAGTCGACTTTCCTTGACATATAAGAAACCGGAACCAGCAGGCCCGCAAAGCCATTTGTGACCACAACTCGCGTAGGCATCACATCCGTAGGCACCTACATCCAGAGGAATCATGCCTGGGCCATGCGCTCCATCCACAAAAAAGAATATATCCTTCTCTCTCGCCAGTTTTGCGATCTCAATGAGTGGCATGACCGTCCCAGTGGTACAGGTGACATGCGGAATGGCAATCACCCGCGTTCTTCTGCTGATCAGGGAAGCGATCCGGTCCAGATTTTCCGCCGCAGTAAGGGCTGGTTCGAATACTTTCAATCGAATCTTGTCACGTCTGGCCCGATTCAGCCACGGCAAAGCATTCCCGACATGCTCGTGGCTGGTGATGATAACCTCGTCTTTGGATTTCAGGGACAATCCCTGCGCTACAATATTGATTCCGTGGGTGGTACTGTGGGTAACCCCGACCTCATTGGCTTTTGACCCGATCATCCCTGCAATCGCATCCGTTGCCGAGGGATCCAGCCAATAGCGCCCCACCGCCAGCCGTTCCCGGTATTGAAATTCTATGGCCTCAATCACCAGGTCAGGTATCAGTCCGAGGGTAGCACTGTTCAGGTAATGGTAATCACTGTCATGCAGAAAATGCTTCCGAATTTTCGACCATTCATCCGACGGAGAAAAAGGGGCTGCAACTCCATTTGAATTCTCAAGTTCATCCAACCATGACAGGGCTCGAGCTGGTATTTGGGTAGCCAATAATCCAGCCGATGCTCCAGCAAAAAAACGCTTGAAAAACTGCTTTCTATCAATCATTTAGTTGGACTACAACAGGTTTTAACTCATTAGGGTTCAGTATGAATGCGGAGGATTGTGAAAATACCTATTTAATTTGGAAAATGGAAAACCGGAAGAGGAACTGGCCTAAAACCTGCTCCTTTCCCGGTTATTCATTGGACCCGGCTTAGTCCAACCGCTTCTACTATTGGGCTGCCTCAGTCCAACCGCTTCTACTATTGGGCTGCCTCGGTCCAACCTCTTCTACTATTGGGCTGCCTCAGTCCAACCGCTTCCACTGCTTCTTATAGGCCTTGTAGATATACTTCAACCCTTTGTTCCCCTGGGTGTGAAGCAAGGCATTGGCTTTCCAGTCCCCTCCGGAATTTTGCTCAAAATCTCTGGTAGCCAGCGCTGCTCCCAGCCGCAATTGCACCGGCTTCACCTCTGATTTTGCGAGGCCACGACGAGCCAGGGTCCGGGCGAGATCCAGCGAGGTTTCCAGGTCTCCTTCTTCCAGGTAATGATCCACGGCATAGAGCATGAAACCATTGCGGCCAATGTCGGTGATAAAACCGATCAGTTCATCGTGGTCCAGACCAAACTTGGAGAGGTCAAAAGCTAGATGATCTCTTCCTGCATCCAGGTAGGTATGGACAGCCTGGCGGTACATGGTCCGGTCTACCAGGGCCCGAGCTTCATTGACTTTCTTTTGGTAAGCAGATGGCGGGCCGAGTTCGCGCAATTTGGCATTTACGTTGATCAGGTCAATGCCACATGCCTGGTTCTGGCGGGAGACATCCACCGCCTTGAGGTAGGCAGCTTCGGCAGCGATGAAATCACCGCTCCGTTCATGTCCCTCGGCCTCTGCAACCACCCCATCAAATTGACTTTGGGCATTGACACACTCCTGGTTGAAAATACTCCCCTTAAGGTTGTCCAGCATGGAGATCAATTCTTCATCGCTGTTGAGGTCATAATCCGCCATCATGGAGGAAGCTCCCTGGGCCAATTGCCGGGCTTGGGGCAGGCGGTTGCTTTGGGCATCCTGGGTGGCCTGAGCCAGGTCCTCCTTGACAATGCCCCTGGCACTTGCCTGGATCATGCCCCAGAGCAGGGTATCTGCCGGAACGTTGTAGGGCTGCTCAAAACTCCTGGCTTTGTCCAGGCTTGACAGTGCTCTTCGGAACTGGCCTGCTTGCAGATCCTGACCGCCAGTGACGATCAAAGCTTTGTATTCCTCTTGCTTGATTCGATTCAGCAATTGGCGTGCATCTGAGGTATTCGGAATTGCTTCTGGATACTGTTCTCCCAATTGGAAGGCACTGAGCACCATGGTTTCGGCCTGCTCAAATTGCAGCTGGTCCAGTAGTTTAGCAGCATCCTGCACTTTTTGCTGATAGACCTTCCTGCGGATGGCGGACAGCGCCTGAAGCGCTTCGCTGCCATCGTTGAGTACGGTAGCAAACTGTTGCTGGTACTCCAATGCTCCCTGCGCCTTTCTTTCAGCCTCTTCATAGCGGCCTGCTCCCAGATCCTGCCGTGCACCGGTCAGGAAAGACTGGTAGATACCACGGTGGGCTTTAAAGGTCAGGTCTCCTGCTTCGGGGGCACAATTAAGGTCCTGAATATCTACACAGAGGGCCTGGATAGGTCCAAGTAAATCAATCGCCTGGGCATACTGTTTTTGTTGTACCAATTGACGGGCTTGGCCGAGGTCGCCTCGTACCATGTCTCCCAGCATGCCAACCGCTTGCTGCCGTGTATTGGGATCTGCCTGCATCCTGGTCAGGATATTGATCAGGCGAAGCCGGGAGTCTGCGATGTTACCATCCTGAAAGGCAATCACGGCCAATTGATAATGGGAAGGCGCAAAACCGGGATCAAGTTCAATGCTGGTATTCAGGTCGTTGATCGCTCCGGGGCGTTGACCTTGTCCAAGACGGGCCAGGGCCCGTTCATAATATAGAATAGGAAGGGCAGCGACAGACTCAGCGATCTGCGTCCTCAACTCACGGGAGAGGTTTTGGCAATCCCGCAGCCGGGGAACCAACTTGGCAGGGTCCAAACTTGAAGTAAGGCCAAGCTGACCAGCATAATTCTGATCCTGAATAGTGACGATCCGCTGTTGTAAATTCATCGCCCTTTGTTCTTGTGCTCTCAAGCGATCCAAATCATCAGGTCGAATGGTCAACAACTCATTGTAAATCGCTTCCAGATCCTTGGAGTCCTGGTGGTAAGCATCGATCAAATTGGTACGTTCATCAAACCTGGCCTTGTCTTCAGCCTTGTAGGAAAATTGCAAATTCTCTAAAAGCAGTTTGTTTTGCTGCAATCTTCCTGAACTGTCCTGGTGAATGAAGTCAGCGATCTGGGCAGGATTGCCAATCAGATCAATATTGGTAAAGGTATAAACCTTCCGAACACCATCGAGATCTCCCCTTTCACCGATCTGTAATGCCAGGTCAAAAGATACCTGGGTGGGTTTAAGGAATTCACTTAAATCGAAACCTTTGTAAACAATGTCCCCGGAAACCCCGATATTCTTCAGGCTGGCTTGAGTTTTGATCCGATCGTTGATCATGCGGGCCAGTTGGAGACTTCGCTCATAGGCCACCACAAAGCGGATATTATCTACTCCTTTATTGGAAGCCTTTGCCATAGCCTGGATGAAATGATTCATCACCGCGTTCTGCGGGGTACCATTGCTCAATTGAAGTACATCCGCCTCCGCCTTAGTTTCCTGGAAGAAGGGGGCCTGGCCTTGAAGCTGTCCGGAAATTAACAGGACAAGGCCGATCATCAGAAGGTGTAGATGTCTTTTCATATTCGTTCGTCTTTTCCGGAGAAACAGGCAAAAGCTGTTCCAAACCGGGATTGAATGCGCAAATTAGTCATTTTCCAGTTTGAATGGTTCCCAGACCTGTATGAATGGTAATCAGCCCCAAAACACCCATAAAAAAAGTTTTAGCAGAAAGTAGCACCTTCTGCAAAAGGCTTACATGACCAAAGTCACAAGGGTGTTATGTTCAGGTAGTCATTTGTATGATTTTCTTGCAGACTGGAAAAGAAAAGGCCTCCCAACAGTTTAAAGGGCGATCCTGACCGGGGAACATTCGTGTTGGAAATTACATAGTTATGTATGATCCTCCCGGAAAGTGGTTTGTCGTGCCCTTAATATTGAATTATCATTGTATTGTACCGTTAGAGAAAAACGGAACAAATGCCCTAACCAGGCAAAAAACGCTGAACATTTACCCATTTCGATTAAAGCGGTGTTAGCTGAACCAACTTCCTCACGAGAGAGGCTAGAGCTGAATTTTAAATAACGTACCAAAGGCTGAAAGTAATGAACTCCAAATCAACTCAACTCGTCATCAAAATCCTGGCTACGCTGTCGCTTGTCTTTGCCTTTAACTTTGGCTTTGCATGTGACCGGACCAGCATTTCCCTGGACAGCATTGTCGCGACAGGTGCTCAATACAACATCTACATTACTCAGAATGTTGGAGCTGGTATCACAGGTAGCGTAAGAGGAGCCGACAACTCGACTTTCACCTTTGCCTATTCATTCTGGGGCAATCCAACCCTCTCTATATCTGCGTTTTCCCCTTCAGTGACTTCAGACTTTACCGCTACCACCAACAATGGTCTCAATGTTGGTCCGTTTCTGGGATCAAACTTCACCATTGGCTATATCTCTCCCGGTACTCCATTCACTTGTGTCAGTTCTACCGCGGGATGTGGCAATGTTCACACCGATATAAAGCAGGTGGTTTTCACCTTGAATGAAATTCCTGACTCGATCCGCCTTTATGGCATCGAAGGCAGTGGCAATCCGGTCTCGGGATGTTTTCCAGACGCAGATATGCTGGTAGATTTTTCAACCCTGCCTGTTGTCTGGAGCAGTTTCAACGGAGTAGCTGAAAACAACGAAGTACAATTGACCTGGGGAACTTCTCAGGAGACCAATACCGACTTCTTCTCTGTTCTCCGTTCCACCGATGGGGTCAATTTTGAAGAACTTGGCACCTTGGAGGCTGCAGGAAACACGAATACCCTGACCAATTACAATTTTGTAGACGATCGCCCAATCGAGGGATCTGCCTTCTACAAGATTTCTCAATACGACCTTGACGGTCAATTCACCAGCACTGAAGTGATTCAGGTAGTGACTGATCTGGATCTTCAGATGGCCTGGACCCACGTCGGTCCCAATCCAGTCGAAGACGCTACGCAACTTGGGTTCACGGTCACTAAAGACCAATCAATGACCCTTCAAGTCTTCAACCTGAGTGGACAGATCGTTTACCAGGAACAATTGCAAGCCCTGAGAGGAAGCAATGCGCACACCCTGGATATGAATGGGATTGCTCCCGGAATGTTCGTCATTCGCCTGAGCAGCCCTTCCGGAAAACTCGACAAAAAGATTATCAAGCTTTAATATTCATTGTTCAGCCGTCAAAGCCGTTCTCGATCGAGAACGGCTTTTTTTATGCGCCCTCCTGTTGGTTGCCCCCCAAAAATCTAACCTCCGCCAAGCGATAGACCCATCCAAACTGTATAGAATAGTAAACCCATTCCTGGCCATTGTGGATTAGTTTATCTCTCAAAAACTGTCATTCATCATAAAAGGCAGGGTCATATACCCAATTTGTCTACCTTTGTGTATCCTTGAAAGACTAAGCTATTTGAGAGAATGTTGATTGAGACTAGCATTAACCACCTAATTCATTCATTTAGAACGATTTGAGTAAGTGACTCCGTCTTGTTAGAGTCCATACTGTGCAGGAAGATTGTTCCTGTTGACATCTAAAGGGATGGAAGTATGGAATCGACTTGAGGAATGCATCTATAAAAGTGTTTAACCAACGACCGCGCTAAATAATGACCCGAACTGCTACACGTTTAACGACTACATTAACATTATTGCTTCTGATCCTGGGATCTTTCCAGTTTGCCAGTGCCTGTGACCGCAGTAGCATTGCCATGGACAGTCTGGTGCTGGAAGAAGATGGGAGCTATTCCCTCTATATTGCTCAGCACATTGGAGGCGGTATTATAGGTTCTGTACGTGGTGCAGATGCCAATACCACTACTTTCGCCTATGGCTTTTATGGTTCTGCCAGTTTGGTCTGCAACTCTTTTCCAAGTAGTATAACTGCTGATTTTACAGGTACATCCAATACAGGATCATATCCGGGAGCTGGATTGGGTGCCCAGGCACTTGTCATATACTATTCACCGGGAGCACCTTATACCTGTGTCAGCTCTACCGCCCAATGCGGAACCGTCCATACCGACACCAAGCATTTGCTCTTCAGCTTCAATGAAATTCCTGACTCTGTTCGCCTCATGGGTGCCGAAGGCTCTGGAAACCCAACCTTTGGTTGCCGGGACTCCGAAATGTTCCTTGATCTAACTACACTTCCGGTTGTCTGGAATGGTTTCTTTGCCCGTTCCTTGGACAGCAAGGTAGAGCTCAATTGGTCTACGGCCCAGGAAGTCAACACCGATCACTTTACAGTACTCAGGTCTGAAGATGGCAATACTTTCGAGGAAATCGGAACTGTAAGTGCGCAAGGCATCTCCTCGGTGCAAAACAATTATGTATTTTCAGATGATTCTCCCGTAGAAGGTTCAGCTTTTTACCAGATCGTTCAATTCGATCAGGATGGTCGTAGCAGCAGTACCGAAGTCATCGAAATTGAATTTTCTCTGGATGTCGAGCTTGCATGGACCCAGTTCGGTCCCAATCCAGTCGTCGACCATGCCAGAATGGGCTTCACTGCTCCGGTTGCTTCCACCTATCAAATTCAAGTTTTCGACCTGAAAGGCCAGATCGTCCATCAATCGCAGCTCCAGGCCAATGCAGGGAACAACTTGCACGATCTTGATCTGAGCCAGGCCGCCAGCGGCATGTACATCCTCCGTCTTTCGAATCATGCCGGAAGGTTGGACAAAAAAATCCTGAAGCTTTAAGCAGAAAGCTGACATAAGCTAAAGAGGCTGTCCCAATCGGACGGCCTCTTTAGTTTTGAAACAGCGCTCAGAATTCCACATTTTATTAACTTGAGGTATGAGTACCAAACTACCCATTGTTTATTCTCCTGACTACAATATGACCCTGATGGGTATGGAGAAGAAGCATCCTTTTGATTCGGCAAAGTATGGCAAGGCATTTGATTACCTGGTCGAGCAAGGGATATTGACGGGAGAGAACCACTATGAACCCTCCGAGCCAGCAACCGACGAAACCCTGTTGCGGGTGCACACCCCCGAGTACCTCGAGTTGATCCGCAGCTCCAAATCGATTGCAGCCATTGCCGAATTACGTATCCTGAAGAGCATCCCGGCTTTCATCCTGCGCAACCGCTTGCTCAAACCGATGAGATTGGGAACCCAAGGCTCCATCGAAGCCATTGAACTCGCCTGGAAGGAAGGATGGGCCATCAACCTGGCTGGCGGTTACCACCATGCCAAGGGTCATTTCGCCCACGGTTTCTGTTTCTTCTCCGACATCCCTCTGGCCGCCTACCACCTCATGGATCAACTCCCGGATATCAGGATTATGATTATCGACCTGGATGCCCATCAGGGCAATGGGTTCGAAGGTGTTTTCAAGGATGACCCCAGGATTATCAACTTCGACGTCTACAATGGGAAAATATTTCCTCAGGACCATGATGCTGCCCAGTATATTCATTACAATTTCCCTATCGAACCCGGCACCAAAACCGAAGCCTATCTTCAGCTGATCAAAGCGGAAATTCCCAAAGCACTGGATGCAGAGAAACCCGATCTGGTCATTTACAATGCGGGGACAGACATCTATGAAAAAGACCCTTTGGGTGGGCTGGCAGTATCCGCCAATGGGATCATCGAAAGGGACCTCTTTGTATTCGAAGAAGTGTTTGTAAAGCGGGAGATTCCCATTCTGAAATTGCTTTCCGGGGGATATATCCAGGAATCTTATAAGATTATCGGAGCTTCGATCAAGAACCTTTTTGAAAAACTCGACCTTGGCAATAAGGTAGGACGCCTTTTGCCCAATTCTCCCGGCTCAGTCTAGGAGCTCTATTCCCGGTAAATGTGCTCTTTTCTCCGTCCAGGTGCTCTTTTCTCCGTCTAGGAGCTCTTTTCCCGAAAAGCATCACCGGTATATACGCCCTGCATCACGGTCACAGCCTTTCCCCTGAGCAAAACCCGGTCTCCTGCATTCTTCACCTGCACAACTCCTCCCCTGTCTGAGGCCTGAAATCCAGTCAACTCCTGTTTACCGAGAATTTCTGACCAATACGGCCCCAAGGCACAATGAGCTGATCCTGTCACCGGATCTTCATCTACCCCCACCGCAGGACCAAAGAACCGACACTTGTAATCATAGCGAGCATCTTTACTCCTGGCCGTAACGACAACTCCCCGCGCCTCTATTTCACCAAGGACTCGAAAATCCGGCTTCATGCTGATCACTTCCTGCTCGTCCTCAAACTCAAGGAAGATGTCAAACCTGTTTCTGGTAGTCTTGAGTGGCCTACCACAACCAAGTGCTGCCACCAATCCCTGCGGCAATTCACACTTCTCGGGTTTTTCTGCGGGGAAATCCAGCTCCATCCATCCGTTTACCTGACGTGCTTTCAATTCCCCGCTCAAGGTTTCGAAGACAATTTCTTCATCGGGGGTGATCAATTGTGTTTCCCAGATTATGTGGGCTGAAGCCAGGGTCGCATGCCCACATAACTCGACTTCGGTCGTCGGGGTGAACCAGCGCAGATGATAGCCCCTTTCGCTCTGCATAAAAAAGGCCGTTTCACTGAGGTTCATTTCCGTTGCAAGCTGCTGCATCCAGGAATCAGGCTTCTTTCCCATGAGAAAACATACCGCAGCCGGATTGCCCCGAAACGGAGCTTCGGAAAAGGCATCAACAATATAGATAGGATATAAAGGTTCGAGCGGGCGTTTCATTGATGCAAAATAGAGGTCCGTAGAGGGGGGAAAAAGGGCAAAAAATTACCACTAAATTCTTTTGTAACTTGCCCTCTGATCAAAATAGAACTGTAAATAAGCTATGATTCGATTCCGTCCTGTGCTGCTTTTTCTCGGCACCATTCTATTCAGCGCATCCCTTATTGCTCAGGATGAATGGGTTGTAGATGATCCTCATGGTCCGTATGATGAGGTAAAAATCGAAACCAAAGAGGGGACCTGGATGAACCTGGATGTCAGTCCTGATGACCGGGAAATTATCTTTGATATTCTGGGGGATATTTTCATTGTGCCGATCAATGGTGGGCGGGCCTATCCGGTTGCGGAAGGGATGCCCTGGGAGGTTCAGCCAAGATTCAGCCCGGATGGTAGCCGGATTCTGTTCACTTCCGACCGTGGAGGTGGAGACAATATCTGGGTGATGAACCGGGATGGTTCCGACAAGGAACAACTTACCAATGAAGATTTCAGGCTCCTGAACAATGCGACCTGGCACCCAAATGGCGAGTATTTTGTAGCCCGCAAGCACTTTACCAGTACGCGTTCCCTTGGAGCCGGAGAAATGTGGATGTACCATATCACCGGGGGCTCAGGAATTCAATTGACCGAGCGCAAGAACAGTCAGCAGGATGCTGGTGAACCTGTCTTCTCGCCCGATGGACGCTATGTCTATTTTTCAGAAGACATGGACAACGCAGGCTATTTTACCTACAATAAAAATCCCCACGACCAGATTTATATCATCCGTCGCTTCGATACCCAAACGGGAGAATTGGAAGATATTGTTTCAGGTCCCGGAGGAGCAGTTCGCCCTCAACTTTCGCACGATGGCAAATACCTTTCCTTTGTGCGTCGGGTTCGGCAGAAAACGGTCCTCTATGTCCATGACCTGGAGACAGGGGAAGAATGGCCGGTATTCGATCGTCTCAACAAAGACCAACAAGAGACCTGGGCTATATTCGGGGTGTACCCCAACTACCAATGGCTCCACAACAACAAGGAGATTGTGATCTGGGCCGAAGGAAAGATTTGGCGGGTCAATATCGAAACTACTTCTGCCCGGCAAATTCCTTTTGAGGTATCTCTCAAGCACAAGATTACCCAGGCGGTCAATTTCCCACAAGAAGTCAGTCCTACCCGCTTTGAAGCCAAGATGATCCGCCATGCACAAACCGCACCCGATGGTTCATCCCTCCTTTTCCATGCAGCCGGACACCTCTATACCAAGGCTTTACCTGACGGCACTCCCAAACGCCTGACCAACAATGAAGAATGGGAATACAGTCCCTCTTTCAGTCCGGATGGCGAGTACCTTACCTACACGACCTGGACAGATGAAGGACTCGGCCAGATCAAGGTGCGGGAAATGTCTTCCGGTACGACCAGGGTCATCAACGACAGAAAAGGGTACTACCGTTTTCCCCGCTTCTCTCCTGACGGCAAGCAAATCGTTTATGAACGCGGCGAGGGCAGTACCCAACTGGGTTATGCCTTTGGCAAAGAGACTGGACTCTATATTTGTGACCGAAGTGGTGACAACCACCGCCTGGTCACCGAATCCGGCACCTCCCCCTACTGGGCACCAGATGGCAAGCATATCTACTACACCACTGGAGGAGGATTGAGCAAATCCTTCAAATCAATTGGCACCGATGGCAAGGACGAGTTGACCCTCTTCACCTCTACCTATGCCCGCGACTTTGTGCCCAGCCCTGATGGCAACTGGATTGCCTTTACAGAACTGTTCAATGCTTATGTGGCGGCCTTTCCCAAGACCGGCAGAGTGGTTGACCTGAGCCAGGGCTCCAGCAGCTATCCCGTCTTTGGCGTAACCCGTGATGCCGGAACCAGCCTGCACTGGTCCGAAGACAGCAAAAACCTGCATTGGATGTTGGGGCCCGAATACTTCGGCCGTTCCCTGACCAATTGCTTCGAATTCCTGGATGGCTCTCCTGACAGCCTGCCACCAGTGGATACTGCCGGACAGAAGGTCGGTCTTGTGCTTCCCACGGATGTGCCCGCCGGGAAGATCGCGCTGACCGGAGCAAGGATTATCACCATTGATGGTGACAAGGTCATCGAAAAAGGAACCATTCTGGTGGAGGGCAACCGCATCACCGCCATCGGCCCGGAATATGACGTCAAAATCCCCAGCGATGCCTATGTCATGGACTGTCAGGGAAAGACGATCATCCCCGGACTAGTGGATGTCCACGCCCACCTTGGAAATAGCTACAATGGGATTTCCCCTCAGCAGCAGTGGAGCTATATCGCCAACCTGGCTTATGGTGTCACCACTACCCATGACCCCTCTTCCAATACTGAGATGGTCTTCAGCCAGTCGGAAATGGTGAAAGCGGGCCGCTTGGTCGGGCCCCGAATCTTCTCAACCGGAACTATCTTGTATGGTGCGGATGGGGACTTCAAGGCGGTGATCAATTCACTGGACGATGCCCGCTCGAGCTTGCGGAGGATGAAGGCAGTGGGCGCATTTTCGGTAAAAAGCTACAACCAGCCACGGCGGGACCAGCGGCAGCAAGTGATCCAGGCTGCAAGGGAATTGAAGATGAATGTCTATCCCGAAGGAGGCTCTTTCTTCTACCACAACCTCAACCAGATGGTTGACGGACATACCGGCATCGAGCACAGCATTCCTGTTTCTCCCGTTTACAAAGATGTGATCCAGCTTTGGGGCGCTTCCAATACAGGCTATACCCCTACCCTGATCGTCGGCTACGGCGGTATCTGGGGAGAAAACTATTGGTACCAGAAAACGGAGGTTTGGAAAAACAAGCGTTTGCTGACTTACTACCCCAGACGGATTATTGATGCCCGCTCCATGCGGCGTATGATGATCCCGGATGAGGACTTTGGTCATATTGACAATGCAAAGACGGCCAAAGCTATCTCTGATGGAGGCACCAAAGTACAATTGGGTGCACATGGCCAATTACATGGCCTGGGAGCCCACTGGGAATTGTGGATGATCGGACAAGGTGGATTCACCGAGTTAGAAGCCTTGCGGGCAGGTACCCTATGGGGTGCAGAATACATTGGTATGGACAAAGAGATTGGCTCTTTGGAAGTTGGCAAACTGGCCGATCTGGTCATCCTGGATGCGAATCCGTTGGAAGATCTCAGGAATACCGAACAGGTAAGTCACGTCATGCTCAATGGCCGGCTCTACGATGCCGAAAACATGAACGAGGTCGGTAATTACAACCGACCTCGCAAACCGTTTTTCTGGGAAGGTAACAAGGGAAGCGATGCTTTTCCCTGGCATGAGGCCACTCAGAGCTTTATGGATACTAAGTGTTCCTGCTTTGGACACCAGCACAACTAAAGGCTATATAGCCTCAGTAGAATTTCTTAAAAGAAAAAAAGTTTTGTCTATATTGGTGTTTGGTTTCATCCTCTGACCTGGTTCTGAATAGTATGAAAAGACAATTTGCATTCCTGGGAGTTATCCTCCTTTTGTCCATCGGAAGTTTCTTCCTGGTGCAGGAATGGCTACAGTCAGAGCGGTTGAAACTATCCCCAGGCCAGCAGGAATTGCAAGCAAAAGAATACCAGTTTGAAGGCCAAAACTTCGATGTGGTCAAGGTTGACCCCAATGAATTTGAGGTCAGATTGTTCTGGAAGGACAAGGATGGAAACCCCTACCAGGACTTTTCCACCCTGCGGGAAACACTCGAAGCGGAGGGCCGTCACCTTCGCTTTGCTACCAATGCCGGCATCTTCTCGGAAGATCATACCCCAGGCGGATTGCATATTGAGGATGGTTCCGTATTGAAGAACCTGAATCTCCGGGATGGCAAAGGTAATTTCCACATGAAACCCAATGGTGTTTTTATCCTGGGGACCGAAGGAGCCGGGGTAATGGAGAGCGAAACCTATCAGCAGACCCATCCCAAAGCTCAGGTTGCGACCCAAAGCGGTCCCATGTTGGTCATTGACAACCAACTCCACCCTGAGTTTACCCAAGGTTCGTCCAACCGGTACATCCGGAATGGGGTCGGAGTAGACAAAAAGGGAAATATCTATTTTGCTATATCCAATGAGCGGGTCAATTTCTATGACTTCGCTTCACTGTTCCGCGATAAATTGAATTGTCCTGATGCCCTCTACCTGGATGGCTCGATTTCAGAGTTTTATTGTCCTGAATTGGGACGTACCCCTACTGGTGGAGAATATTGCGGCATTCTGGCGGTGGTTGATTGACCACTCTGCTTTCGTATTTGATTTCCTACTGGGAACAAATACCAATTACCCCCTTAGGAAACCGGATTCAAATTCCACTGGTCATTCGGATAAATCAAACTGTATTTTTTTTCCTGGAGTTCCCTCAGATCTTTTGCCTCTTTCCAGATGATGAACATCAGCGTGCAGGTGACGGCAAAAAATGCCATTTCAATCAGCCTGGCCCCAATCGGACCCAAGCCACCAAAAACCCAGTTATTCAGAAAGGGAACCATGGCAAAAGGGGCGATCAGTATCATTCCGGTCCACCAAGGTCCAATCATGGTGGGTGCCCCACTGTACTGCCAGGTCAGGGAACTGCCTGGCACGTCAGATTCAGGGTCGGAGGCTTTGAACAGTTCGCCAAGTACCAGAAAACCCATGACCCAATTGGCAATTGGAATCATAAACCATACCACGACCATGCTGGGTGAGTATACCAGTCGTTGCAATCTAAATGCCCAGTTGTTGGCGTGGCTGCGGTAGGCCCACATCAGGAAGAAAGTGCCCCAAAGTAGGGTAACCAGCAGTTTAACGAGCGGAAAAAAAGAGATCACCACCAATTCCCAAATATCTGGGCGCCCTGTTCGGATCACAACCCCACCTTCGGCAATACCAGTCGTATGAAAAATCACCGTGGAATAAACGAACTCTGTGAGCAACATCAGGATGACGACGACCATCCAGATGAGCATGCTGTATTTCAACCATTTTACGAGAGAATTGGTGTCTTGGTAGGCGTAGTGGTTCATTTTGAGGGATTGATTAGGTTGGGCTAAATTACATATCTTCGCCTTGAATCTCCAAGTGTAATTTCGGAGAGAGATTGTTGCGCTATTTCTTATATTGTTGCTATGCGTACCCAGTTTTTCATCATCTCATTCGTCATTTTTGCCGGCATTGCAGGACTGTACTTTGTATGGCCCCCCATCCTTTGGACTTTGATCCTGTTTGGTCCCCTCTTTATTCTGGGACTTGTTGACATTTTCCAAAGGAAGCATACCATTATGAAGAACTTTCCTATACTTGGAAGGCTTCGCTACGTGATGGAAGACCTCCGGCCAAAGATTTACCAATACTTTGTAGAATCTGATATCGATGGTCGCCCCTTTAACCGTGTAGAACGGTCTGTGATTTACCAGCGGGCCAAGAATGTACGCGATACGACCCCATTTGGCACCCAACTCAATGTCTATGCCGAGGGTTATGAATGGGTGAATCACAGCATTGCCGCTGTTGACCACCACGACCTGAAGGAAGATCCCAGGGTCATGGTCGGGGGCCCCGATTGCAAGCAACCTTATGCCCTCAGTTTGTTGAACATATCTGCCATGAGTTTTGGCTCCTTGAGTAAAAACGCAGTGATGGCCTTGAATGGCGGCGCAAAAATAGGCGGATTTGCCCACAATACCGGAGAAGGCAGTATCAGCCCTTACCATGTTGAGCATGGGGGAGACCTGATCTTTCAGATTGGCACTGGCCTCTTTGGTGCCAGAGACCCCGAACAGGTCAAGCCGGTATTTTCACCAGAGGAGTTCAAGAAAAATGCTACCCGGCCTTCGGTCAAAATGATCGAACTGAAACTCAGCCAAGGTGCCAAACCCGGTCACGGAGGCATTCTTCCCGCCAAAAAGAACACCCCTGAGATTGCGAAGATTCGGGGGGTTCCGGTTAGAGAAGCTGTCCTTTCTCCTCCCGGTCACAATTCCTTCAGCACGCCAGTTGAGATGATGCAGTTTATTGGCCAACTCCGCGAACTTTCAGGCGGCAAGCCAACTGGGTTCAAGCTTTGCATCGGTCAAAAGAGTGAATTCCTTGCCCTCTGCAAAGCCATGATCAAAACTGGTATCAAACCCGACTTCATTTCCATAGATGGAGGTGAAGGTGGTACAGGTGCCGCCCCGGTTGAATTCTCCAATTCAGTAGGGTGGCCATTGCGGGATGGCTTGGCATTTGCCTTTGACGCCCTTGAGGGGTTTGATTTGAAGAAAGATATCCGGATCCTGGCTTCAGGAAAGATCGCGACCGGTTTTGACATGTTCCGTACGCTGGCCATGGGTGCAGATGCCTGCTATGCAGCAAGATCATTTATGTTGGCCTTGGGTTGTATACAATCCCTTGAATGCAATAAGAACATTTGTCCCACCGGAGTCGCTACCCAGAAAGCTCACCTCGTCAAAGGCCTCGTGGTTGCCGATAAAAAACACCGGGTCGCCAATTTCCACCGGGAGACGGTTGAAGCATTCAATGAATTACTGGGTGCTGCCGGACTTAGATCACCAGAGCTGATCAACCGCGCCCATATCAACCGGAATGAAACCCAAACGGTTGTCAGCCGATACGATCAGTCCTATCCATATTTGAAAAGGGGAATTCTCCTTGGTGACAAGTTCCCCGATGAATGGCAAGTCCACATGGATGAATCCAGCCCGGATACCTTTGACAAAATTATACGACACCAAGCCTCCTAAATGGTTGAGAACATCCTCTTTAGATAAAGCCTTGGTTCACTACCTTTACCGAGGTAATTCATAGCAGTTCCATAGTAGAGCGTTTTTTATCGAGGTATGCACGACCCTTACGATTCATCCGAACCCGACCACAAAGCCTTCCTGGGTGAAGATGATGTACCTGACTTTGATCTCTACCAGGATGACCTCCCACCTGAATTGTCTTTTCTCTCCGGAGGGGATTTCGCAGATTCCGAGAATCCCAAAGACCAGTTCATTACCGGTACAGCCAGGGGAGAAATGCGGACCACAGCCGACCTGGCCCGGTTCCTTCCCCCTGAAGACCTCGCAAATCTCAACAGTATTAGCCACCCGGTAAAGGAGAACTTTCTTGATCCCTACCTCAATAGTAACCTTGCCAGCCACAACCTCGAGTTGATCTACCGGCAATGGCAAGAGCAGGAACCCAATGCCGATTTGCGCAAACTCGCATTTGTAATTGCTGCCGCGGCAAATTCGACCTCATCTACCCTTCAATGCATGGTTCCCGACCTCAGCAAAGAAGACTGGAAACGTGAGAATGAGCAAGCTGGTTTTTGGAAACGGGGATTCACGGCGCTGGAAGGAAAAGATGATTACCAGCAAATGAGTAAAGAAATGGGATTGGACCTGATCCGATACCCGTCCCTGGTCAATGTTCCTGCCATCTCAGCCCTGATCATGGGAATCGGGATGTTCCAGACCGGATTTACATCTGGCAAGACCCTGAGTGATTATTTTGGGCGGGGAGTGGAAAACTGGGAGGGAGCCAGTGAGATATTGGGGAGAAAAGATGGCGGAAAAATGGGTCAACTCGCTCAGGAGATCATGGCCGACATCAAGGTATTTCTCTGGTCGGAAGAGAAGAGTGCGGGGATGGAAATGACCGATTACCTTATCCGAAAGGGAAGTTCAGCTGCGTTTGCCCAGGCACGACGTGCCGATACAGTTCGGATGCTCAAGGCCCTCAACTTCTTGCCCATGAAAATTCCCGATCCTGCCGATGAAGAGGACGCCAAAACGACCCAATACAGGTACAATAGAGAAAAGGGATGCCTGGGTACGTTGGAAGAGATCAACGAATTTCCTACCGATGCTCTGAAAAAGTTTCAAGCTGAGGCCAATCGGAAATTCCGCTTTTCAACCCCTTTACCGGAGAATGGAGAATTGGATGAGACAACCTTCTCCATCCTCATGAGCGGAGGCCATCAAATCTTGTCCGGCAACCCTACCATCGTTCATGGATTTGACCAAAGGCTCACCCCTGTCAACCCCATTGTAAAGGCTTTCCGGGACAACCGGGAAGGAAACTTTGGCCTCGTACAACTCAGTCGGTTTTTCCTGCAATACCTTCCCCTTGAGCAAGCCCAGCAGGTTATCACCTATATTGATCAATTGACGCCCCAGGAAGCCCAGAGACTCTCCTTCGAAATCATTCGCCAGGCGACACCAATTCAAATGGCAATGCTCACCGGTGAAGTATTGGAAATCTTGAGGGAAAACCTGCTTAGTTCGGCAAAAGAAGAGTGGCAGCCACAAATTGACCGTATCAAGGAATTTCTGCCGTGAGGTAGGGAATAGAACTGCCTGGGGAAAAAGAGCTTTAGCCGAATGGGAATAGTGCTCTTTTGCGTTCAGCTTAAATGTCCCTGCGGTTCAGTATCCAATAAGACAAGCCAGCAAATCCCAGGATGTAGAAAACTGAGATTCCAATGTCACGAAGACGGGGAATTGCAGGTACATCAATATCAACCAAACTGGCCAGTGGGAATACGATGAGATTGTCAAATGCCTCCACCGGAAGGAAAAGGTCAAGTGGTTCAGGAATATAATAGGCGCCGATCTTCTCAACTGCGACCACATAGAGGAGCAGAAACCCAATCGCAAATCCTGTCCTTCTGACGATCAGGCCGATCAGAAAGGCCAACATTGAGTAGCCAAGCAGTTGAATGAAAAAGCCAGGAATAAAGGCCATCTTTTCTACCAGGTAGGCCATCTCATAAGGCTCTGAATAAATCAGCCCCAATAGAAGGGTCACGATACCAACCGTGACGGTTGAGAACAGGGAAAATATGATCAGCATGAGAAACTTGGACATCAGGAATTCCATTCGGCTCAGTCCATTGATCACATTCTGCCGCACTGTCTTGTATCCATACTCATTGCAGGTGATGATGATGATCACAACTCCGAGAATAAGGTGGAAGAACCCGGCAACATAGGTCATGTAATTCCAGACCATGGGAAAGTGATTGATCTTGTTGATTCCAGCGGCAAAGGAAGAACCACCAAAAATGGAATCTACATACCCGCTGAAGCCCAACATGGCCAGGATCATCATACCAAAGTATAGTCCCAGCAAGATCCAGAAGATCTTATAGGATTTCAGTTTGAGGTATTCTATCTGAATTAAACGTTTCATGTTGGGGTTCCGGTTTGGCTGACAAGTTCAAGGAATTGATCTTCGAGGCGGGCTTTCCGTACGGCAAGATGACTTAAGACTATTCCCGCCTGATATAATTTCTGATTGATCTCGGTTGGGTTGGGATCTGTTTTAAGGTAAACTTTCAATAAACCTTCATCTTGTTGTACAGATTCCACTTCCGGCCACATCTCAAGGTGCTGCTTCAGTGCGGCTAAATTGGCAGAACCCAACTCTACTGTGGGTTTGGAACCCCCTATTTCTCCAACCGGGCCCGAGAAGATCAGGTTCCCACGTTTCAATACCGCGACATGGGAGCAAACTTTTTCAACTTCGTCGAGGAGGTGACTTGCGAGCAGAATGGTGGTACCATTTTCGGCAATGGCGCGAATCAGACTTCTGATTTCGGCAATTCCCTGGGGATCCAGTCCATTGGTGGGTTCATCCAGTATGAGCACCTCAGGTTCAGACAGCAATGCAGCCGCAATCGCGAGGCGTTGCTTCATCCCCAAGGAGTAGGTTTTGAAGGGAGAAGTTCGGCGTTCTTCCAATCCTACGATAGAGAGTACCTCGTCGATCCGCTTTTGCGGAACTTCCTTGATCTTGGCGACGACCTCCAGGTTCCGCTGCCCACTGAGGTAGGGATAGAAGAGCGGCCCCTCCAGAATCGCTCCGATTCGCTTCAGGGTAGCAGGTGAAACTGGTTGTCCAAACCAGAGGCAATCCCCGGCAGTAGGACGAATCACACTCAAAGCCATTCCCAGAGTCGTTGTTTTTCCAGAGCCATTCGGTCCCAGAATCCCATACACCGTTCCTTTCGGAATTTGCAGGCTGAGGTTGTTGACAGCCTGAATGCGCCCATAGCGCTTACTCAGGCCTCTTATCTCAAGTATTGTACTCACAGTTTAGATTTTCAATTGTCAGTGACCAACAGGACCTTTTCCCAGTAAGCCCTTCCCTGGCCTTCCACCTCAATGAAGTAAAGGCCCGTATCGTACATTCCCAAATCCAGCTCCTGCATCTGCCCTTTCTCCCACTGCCATTGGGCAAGGTACTTACCATGGGTATCAAAAAGACGAATCATTTCTGGTTCGACCTTACCCTTCTGCTCCCAGCGGAGAAAAAGAGAATTGGTGGCCGGTGTAGGGAATATATCCAGGCGTCCCATATCAGGGGCTGACTCAGCCTCCGCATTGACATTGCTCTCAACCAATTCAAAATCGGAATTCATACACCCTCCTTCGGTAACAATTGCGATGATATAGTCCGGAATGGAGTCCGTCAGTGGGTTGGTATAGTAGGAAACTTCTGGCCCGGTACCAGACGTGAGACAGCGAATATCACACCATTGAATCGAAGGCGAAATCCCATTGGTAACCTCCGAAACATAGGCTGGAAAGCCGGGATTGATAATGATCAAAGCCGGTGTCACATCCACCTCTAAGGGACAGCAGAAAGACAATCCTTGCATCGCTCCCCAAGCCCTGGGCAAAGCCCGGTTGTATATTTCGTCGTAAAACTCTTCCTCTTCATTGCCAGACGGATGCCCTTCTCCGCTCATGGTATAGAGGTAGCTGCACACGCCCCGACTAGCCGCGGCCTGGTGAATATTGGAGCTGCCCTCCAGACCAATTGAAATTGGCCCGATACCAAAGTTCCCACCTTCGTAAGGTACCACCGCATCCTGATCCCCGTGCGCACTGAAGATAGGGGGATCACCTGGCTCCATCCAGTCCACATTGACCAGGGCACCGGCGATATTGAAGACCCCATTGACATCCCAACTGTAATTGGGATACATGCCTGAAGTACTGTAGAATCCTCCCAAACCAGCAATGGCGTTGGTATCCCCCATCTCACCAAACTCGATGGACTTGTCACAATAAGCCGTCATACAAGCAGCAATACCTCCCGCCGAAGCGCCTCCGATTATCATTTGAGTCGTATCCAGACGAAGCGTATTGCCCATCACATCGGCATGGGCGCGGGCCCATTGTACCGATCCACGCATGTCCTGCATGGAACGGAAAAATACCCGCATCAATTCTTCGGTAGGAATCGGGAAAAGTCCGAGGGGATCGAAGCCGATCCGGTAATCAATGGCCATGGCGACATAGCCTGCACGTGCAAAACGCTCACAAGCACGTACCACATACCCTTCGTCCCGGCTACCCTGGAGGAACCCGCCACCAAAGGCAAAGAAAACCACTGGCCGGGCCGACATGGTATCACCATAAGGCTCATAAATGTCCATGAATAATTCCTGGAGATCACCGTCTGCATTGGTTCCTTCACCGAATTTCACAGTGGAAACTTCAACGCTGTCAAATACATAAGCGGTAAACCGACATTCGGGACATGACTGGGCCTGGAGGAAGGTGTTGGCCAAAATAAATGCGGCCAACAGGATTGTTTGGATTGTATTTAGCTGCATGCTTCAAGGTAGGAATTTTTACGGTTTTTTGTTTACGGTTTTTGCATCAATACGGCCAAAAGCCCCCCATTAAGACCTGGATATCCCAAGAGAGGCAATTATTTACCCCTCATATAGCCATAATAACAACCGGAGCCAGCCGCCGCCGCCAGGTGCCACAAGCCATGTGGATGCAATACCCCATCCGGAAGACACCCCACCCGGCGGATGTCAGCGACAAAGAAGAGAACTCCCAATCCGGTGGCGAAAACCATCCCCAATATCCATTTCCAAGGGAGAGAATTGCCTTGCTTGTACTCTGCAACCCCCAGGGTTGCCAGCATGAACAGAATCATCCCCGGCATCACGATATGGGCTTTCATTTCCCAGGTAAATATGGTGGCAAGACAACTCCAGCACAACCAGAGGAGGAAAAACGGCCAAATTGAATAGGACTGCCCCCAGGCTTCACCGATCCGGTGGAGGTTGTAGACAATCGGTACCGCAGTCACAGCATATACCGCTGACAGGTCCACCCATTCAGGAAGCAAAGCCAGAGAAGCATGAAACAGACTGCTTCCGATAAAGGTATAGACCAGCATGGCTCCATAAAGGAAAGAGTAGATGGGAAAACGTCGGATCAGGTTCCCTTCCCGGTTCTTCATATCCCTGAAACCAAAGCCAATCATCAAGGCTCCGATCAACAAATAGCCGAGATTGGTATAAGTATTGGCGGGTTGACGGATAAAGGAATTCAGGTGAGTGGTTTCGCAGAAATAGGTAATCGTATCAGCTGGTGTATAGAGAGATTTCCAAACAGAGCCATTCAGAACCTGGTCCAGTACGAAAAGTAGCAGGGTCCCAAAGAGGGTTACCAAGAATGACCTGACCCAAAGACTTCGCACCATAAAATCGAAACTAGGAAATTTTAACTGCAACCGTTATTCCACCACTAAACGTCCTGAGGCCATCCAGACCTCCTCTTCGCTGTACACCCGGAAAAAATAAGTCCCGCGGCCCTTGAAAACATAGTTGAATTGAGTGAAGGTCCAGTGAGGCTCTACATCAAATTCAATCGACTCGATATACTCATCCTCAGAGAGCCCTTTTTTCCAAACATCTACGGTCATGCTATGGGTTCTCAAAGGGCGAAAATGACGTACCAACACCTTGATTGTCTTCCTTTTCTGCTGCTCAAAAAGAATGGAGTCCAGTTGGATATCCGGCACCCCGTCCTTCACCTGATAGCAAAATTTCACCTCTGTATCCCGGTAGTAGCTCGGTCCTCCTACATCGCGGAGTACATTGACTTTTACCACTTCCCGGCACAACTCGGCCTTGTCTCCATCCAATACGACCACCCGGTATTGACCCGTCCGGTCAAATTTATATTTTACCGAAGACCAGGTTTCTCCTCGCGCAGTCATTAAGCTTTTGGTATCGTGCTCGACGTAAACCGTATCCACCATGCGGTCAATGAAAAAGTACAGCTTACTGGTCTCAATCGGATGCCCATTCCGGAACAAGAGGTCGAGCTCCTGCCCAAATTGGTCCAGATCAAATTCATCTCCTCCCGCCAGTGGCACGCCTTCTTTGGTATGGTCCAGGCAAAAGGTCAGTTGCTGGGCAGACAAGGCTCCCCACCCCAACATCACTATGGTCAATAACAATCGAATCATAAGCTCTGGTTAAAATTAGGCAAAAAGTTCATTGTATATTCGTGGTCTTCCAACAAAGAAGATTACCATGAGTATAGAAACTGAATTGCATACGCGGAGCGGCTCAACTTGCGAGTTGTGTGGAGCGACGGATGACTTGGCAATTTATGAAGTTCCAGGCGGTCCGGAGGACAGTACGGAATCGGCATTGCTGGGGTGTCCGGTCTGTATGGAGCAAATTGCAGATCCTGATAAGACGGATGCGAATCATTGGCGGTGCCTGAATGACAGCATCTGGAGTCAGGTTCCGGCGGTGCAGGTAGTCGCCTATCAGATGCTGAATCGACTGGCCAATGAGGGATGGCCACGCGACCTCCTCGACATGTTGTACTTGGAAGGGCCCACTTTGGCCTGGGCACAGAGATTGGTGGAAGGAGCCAGCCGGGCCAAACATGTGGACAGCAATGGCAATGTACTTGAGGCAGGTGATTCTGTCGTCTTGATCAAGTCATTGGATGTCAAAGGCTCCAGCCTGACCGCGAAGCGGGGAACGGCAGTGCGAAATATCCGACTGGTTGCTGACAATCCGGAGCATATTGAAGGCAAGGTCGACGGGCAACAGATCGTAATCCTGACCAAGTTTGTAAAGAAATCGAATTGAGGGGTTGATGTTTGGAGAATCCCTTAGCCTAAAACTGATCTTCAGGAGGGCTGATTTGGTCTTCAAAAGTCTGAAGCTGACCATGAGAGAGTCTGAAACTGAAAAGAGGAAGCCGCCCAATGCGACTTCCTCTTTTTCATTTGCAGGAGATCAATGAGATTGATCTCTTCCATTGGTTCACAATCGTTATTCCACGATCATCTTCAAGGTTCTGACTTCATCCTGGGTGGCAATCCGCACCAGGTAGGTGCCGGCAGCCAGATCAGGGATGGAGATCATTTCCTCGTAGCTCATCACGCCAGCACGACGGTCCAGGAAGACTTCCTTGCCTGCCAGGTCAATAACCCTTACTTCAAGGTCATTGAGTGCGCTCAACTCAACCGTAAGCTCGAAGGTACCCTGATTCGGGTTCGGGCCCAGTTGAACCTGCATACCGTTCAGACTTGGATCGTCGATGTTTACGAATACATCTACGAAGACAGAGTCGGTGGTGGAGCAGCCGACTCCGTCGGTCACGACCACAGTGTAGAAACCAGTGCTCAGACCAGTGGCGGTCTGAGTGGTTTGTACCGGACTGGTGTTCCATGCATAGGTATAAGGAGGCAAGCCACCAGAAGGTGTTACAGTCGCAGTACCGTCTCCACAACCCGGGCAAGACTCATCAAGTGAGCTTACACTGTCGATGGCTACCGTACAGTCGATACGGAAATTCGGACGGACCATAAATGCACGGGCAAATGGAGCACCAAATGCTTCCGCTGGAGAGAAACCACCGAATGGACTTCCAGGGAAGTCTACCCAGTTGGTGCCAGCCAGGAAGATATCAAAGCTATTGGCCAGGGTGACGTTGGTGTCACCTTCCAATACACCTACATAGAAAGTATCAGTAGTTGGGAAGTAAGGACCACCCACTACTGGAACTGTCCAGAGTGCAAACTGGCTGGTGTCGATCTGAACTGAATCAGTGACAGCAACAACGTTTCCGGGTTCCTGGTTGACGGAATCCCATTCGCGGATCTCAGCTACCACAAACTGGTTGGTCATGCTTCCACCTTGATTGCCGATCACGAAGGACACAGAAGAGATGGCATTGACATTGGTAAGTGAGTAGATCACCCCCAGGTTTCCTGGGGTTCCTGGTCCAATGCCGATCGTACCGGCAGCAATATTGTTGTCCCTGGCATAAGTTGAATCTGCATCAAATGGTACAACTGCAGAATCATCCTGCGGATTCGCATCCGTCTGCGTCATGGAAGCAACGTATTCGAAGGTATAACCACCGGCGACGGTGGGAGACCAGGTGCCCAGGCTGAATGCAGCACTGTCTCCAACTGCCAAACTGGCGACTGGAGTACCAGAAACAGTATTTACCAGGGTTTGCGTCCCATCGTAGACATTGATGGTCAGGTTGACATTGTTTACCACAGCATTGCCCACATTCTCTACTTGTCCGCCCAGGTTAAGGACAGGGTTCTCAGAGAAGGGGATACGGGTGAATTCAGGGTGCAGGAGGTCGACCCGGTTAAGGGCAATGTCATTCAGACTTGAGGCTACACCAACTGTAACGGAATCAGTTGCCGTACATCCTACTGAATCGGTGACGATCACCGTATAGGTTCCGGCTCCGAGACCAGTCGCGGTAGAAGTCGTCTGGGACGGAGTGGTATTCCAGGAGTAGGTGAGACCACCAATGCCACCTGAAGTAAATACAGTTGCTGATCCATCATTGGCGCCAACATTGGACTCATCGGCAGCGGACATGCTGTCCACGGCTAACTGGCAATCAATCCGGAAATTGGGGCGGAGGATATAGGTAACATTGAAGTTAAAATCCTCGTTGTTTGCCCAGGGACCGAAGGGGTTGGTCGGGAAATCAACCCAACCTGTACCAGGCGTAAAGATGTTGTTACTGGTGCCCAGGGTCACATTTGAATCCCCTTCTATAACACCTACATAGAAGGTATCCTGAGCCAGGAACAAGGGTCCGCCCTGGACAGGTACAGTCCACAGCCCATTGGTAGTGGTATCGATCTGAACAGAGTCGGTCAGTGCCAGCAGGGCTCCGGGAGTTCCTGCAGCAGAGTTCCAATCCCTGATCTCAGCCTGTACCCACTGATTGGTCATGCTACCAGCTTGGTTTCCAATGGCGAAAGTTACAGAGGAAATCGCATTCGGGCTGTTGAGGTCATAGATCAATCCGAGTTGGCCAGGTGTTCCTGGGCCAATTCCAAGGGTTCCATCCAATACATTGACATCTCTCGCATAAGTAGAATCTACTTCGAATACCTGGACCAAGGTGTCGTTGGAGGTATCTCCATCTGATTGGGTAATGGTTGAAAAGTATTCAAAGACATAATTACCTGCTACGGTTGGCGTCCAGGTCCCCAGGCTGAAGGCAGAATTGCTGCCTGCTGCGAGGGAAGCCACTGCAGTTCCTGAGACGGTATTGACGAGACTCAGCGAGCCATCGTATACATTGACCGTCATATTCACATTGGAAATCGGATCCGTACCTACATTGGTGATGGTCCCTCCCAAATTCAATGCTGGACTTTCTGAGAAAGGTATACGGGTGTATTCATCGTTCAGGAGGTCAGCGGAAGTCATCTCAGCATCAAACTGGATGCCACCTTCCACCCGGATGCTGTCGATCAGCAGGATAAAGTCATCGTTCGAATTGTTACGCCAGGAGATGTAAACCGTCTGGTTGTTGAAGGTGGCTGGAATGTTCGCCTGGCGAGCGGTCCAGACACTTAGTTCTGCCGGAGTCGTGTACAGAACTGTTGACTGTCCTGCGATGGTAGGGGATAAACCAATCCGCACTTCATAGCCATCGGCATAGCTTGGATCAGGAGCATTTGCTTCCCAGGAAACGATATAGTTGGCATTGCCAAGGACGATGGGAGGAGTGATCATCCAGTCGTTTGAAGTACCAGCCGGTGTGTACCAGGAAGTACTGACTGCGCAGGTGTCCCCCTGGACAACGAAATCATCCCGAACGATCCAGGCATCGGTGACATAAGCAACATTGGCCGCAGGGGTCAGACCATCCTGGTTGATCAGGGTCCATCCGGTCGGAAATGCCCCACCGGGATTGTTGAAGTCTTCATTAAATACTTGCGCTTGCAGGTTCGAAGGCAAGAACGGCCCCGCAAACAGCAGTAAAAGACTAAGGTAGAAGGTAAATCGATTCTTTCTCATACTGAAAATGTTGAAATATTATAGGTGATAACCCCTAAGTTTAAAAGCAAGCCATAAATTGCCCCAAAATCAAGACTTTTCCAATTCTCGAAAAGGTCATTCCAACTTTCACCAATCACACCTTTACTCGTTCCGGGGGTCCGCACGATAAGCCAATCGTTCAACCGCCTTTACCTCTACCCCCACTACGCCAAAATCATCGACCAACCTCCCTTGCAGGCGGTAAAGCTGTCCGTAAGACAAATTGAATTGTTCGTATGCATCGGGGAAGAGAACAGCATCAAAGAAATCCCCTCTTACATCAATGAAATCAGAGAATCCCATCATGTCTCCCTTGATGGTACGCACCCGCTTGGTGCAGATGAGGAATCCGGTAATGTGTACCGTCTGTCCGATCCTGGATGGAAAATCAAGCGCCAGCACTTCATAGGGGGCCAATGGTTGTTCCAGAAGGGTAAATACAGGCGGTGTGACCGCGCCCTGAAGCCGTTTGGGGTCGAAGACCGGAGCAGTCTCCCGAAGGGGACTGACGATATAGCCCAACAGCTCCAACTCATCGTAGGCATCTTCGAGTGGGTCATCCGGCAAGTTCGGCAAACTCCAATTCCGGCCACCGGTAGCAAACAGCTCAGCCTTTTGCTTACGGGGTGCTTCTTTGGCGAATTTCAGATTGGCCTCCCAGAGCAGACTCTTCTTGGTCTTCCCAGTAAACCGAAGCGCTCCTACCCGTATCAATGTCGTAAGCGTCTCCAGCCCGACCGGAACCCTCCGCACCAAATCATTCAGGTCAATAAATTTTCCATTGGTACGGCGCTCCATTTCGATCCCGACCGCAATCCTCTTTTCCAATCCTTGCACATGAATTAAGCCCAGCCAAATCGTCTCTTCCCGAATGCTGGTAAGATAGCGTCCCTCGTTGATACAGGGGGGGGCAATCACCGCCCCACCCCCGCGCGCGTCGGGGGTATAAACCACCGGCCGGGTAAATCCCCCCAAAATAATTATGACCC
>CAYGRE010000062.1:0-39384 GCA_964352215.1 uncultured Bacteroidia bacterium | reverse complement strand
CCACCAAAGTCACCTGATATCCTCCTCCAGGATCATAAATATGCCCAGGATTTTGCGTGGTATCGAGGGGAGAACCATCTCCAAAATCCCAGGACCAGGTACTGGGTAGGCCCAATGAGGTATCCTGAAATTGTACGACTTCCCTGGCACATACGATTGGATAGGAAAAGCCTGCTACCGGTATGGGGAGGACGGTCACTGGTTGCACCGCAGTATCGGTACAACCAAAATTATTGGTAACCACCAAAGTGGCCAGAAATAGGCCTGAATCCCCGTAAATATAGCTGGGGCTGGGCTGGTTGGAGGCCCCAAGCGAATCCCCGAAATCCCAAGCCCAACTGACCAGATTGCCGGTTGAGGAATCGGAGAAGACAGTAGCGTAACCAAAGCAGGCAGTGGAAACGCTGAAGTCGGCCACCGGGTAAGGGCTCACGGTAATTTGGTGATCGGTGGTATCCGAACAGCCGAAGATATTGAACACGATCTGGGTGACCGTGTAGGTGCCGGGCACAGCATATACGTGGGAGGGACTGGCCAGGGTGCTACCGTTCCCATCCCCAAAGTCCCAATCATAATTCGCGGCATCGGTAGATAGATCAGTGAAAGTGGTAGGCAGGTTAAGGCAAACTGTATCGAAAGAGAATGCTGCAATTGGCAAGGGGTTTACAATAACGTCTCGGGTAAGTGAATCAATACAGCCAAAGGTATTTTCCACAATTAATTGTACTGCAAATGTATCGGGAGTGGTGTACAGATGGGAAGGATTTTGCAGGTTGCTGCCGTTTCCATCCCCAAAATCCCAGGTCCATGAGTTCGGGAAATTATTGGTGGACTGATCAATGAAAATAGTGTTGATGTTGAGGCAAACCGTATCCGCCTGGAAAATGGCTACCGGTGTTTCGTGAACGATGACATTCAGGGTAGTTGTATCCGTACAGCCGGTACTTCCGAATCCAGCCACCAGGGTTGCGGTATAAGTACCGGCTGCGCTGTAAGTATGGTGCAGCGTCGCGCTGTTTGTATTGTCGAAGTTGCCATCCCCAAAATCCCAGAAATAGGTGTCCGGAGATCCAATGGAGCTGGTGGCATCAAAGAAGGTGGAGTCGCCGAAGCAAACCGTATCGCGGGTAAAGATCGCGGTGGGGATGGGATGCACGGTGTGGGCAATGGTTATGGTATCACTACAACCTACTCCGCTAAAAACCATCAGGGTGACATTGTAGGTTCCGATGGCTGCATATATATGGGTAGGATTTTGCAGGTTGCTTCCGTTACCATCCCCAAAGTCCCAATTCCATACGGTTGGGGTTCCAAGAGAAGTGTCGGTAAATACGGAGGGGCTTGTCAAACAGGCAGCAGGAGCCAAAAATCCAGCGGTTGGTTCAGGGTAGACTTCGACCGGAATGGTCAGGGAATCCGTACAGCCCAATGTATTCATGACCGTCAATTGGACATTGTAGACACCTGGATTTGTATAGAGGTGAATGGGGTTTTGCGAAGTGCTGCTGTTGCCATCGCCAAAGTCCCAATCCCAACTCACAACCGAACCGGTGGACAAATCGGTAAAAGTAGTGGGATTGTTGATGCAGACGGTATCTGCAACAAAACCAGGAACAGGTAGGGTATCCAGGGTAATGGGCTGGGAAATGGTATCCCGGCAGCCAAATCCAGTGATGGCGATCAATTCAACCGTGAAGTTGCCGAAAACCGAGTAAACATGAGTTGGGTTGGTGGCGATTGAGGTATTCCCATCGCCAAAGTCCCAGTTATAATTGGTTGCTCCGGTGGAGGTATTGGTGAAAGGGATGTTCTCCCCAACGCAGCCTCCAGAGGGGCCAGTGAAGCCCGCCACCGGCAAGGGTTCTACGATCACCGGGTTGGTGACAGAATCGATACAACCGAAGATATTCTCGACGGTCAGTTGTACTGTAAAGGTTCCCGGCGTTGCATACAGGTGGGTCGGATTTTGCAGGGTGCTGCTGTTTCCATCCCCAAGGTCCCAGGTCCATTGGCTGGGGAAGTTATTGGTAGACTGATCGGTGAAGGTGGTGATCAGGTTCAAACAGACGGTATCGGCCACAAAAGTTGCCACCGGCGTCTCGCGTACGATGACATCCAAAGTGGTGGTATCGGTACAACCGGTTGCTCCAAAGCCCGCAATCAGGGTCACAGTGAACGTATCAGCTGTGGCATAGACGTGGGCCGGGGTAGGGTTATTGGTATTGTCGGTATTCCCATCCCCGTAGTCCCAGAAATAGGTATTCGGGCTACCAATCGAGGCCGTCGCATCGAAAGAGGTAGCATTGCCAAAGCAGACAGTATCTGCGGTGAAGATGGCGGTCGGGATGGGAAATACATCGTGGGTGGCGGAAATGGTATCGCTGCAACCAATTCCACTGAATACGATCAGGGTGACGGTATAATTGCCCGGTGCCGCATAGATATGAGACGGATTCTGCAAGGTGCTGGTATTGCCATCGCCAAAGTCCCAATCCCAGGAAATGGGGGTGCCGCTACTGTTGTCGGTGAAGAGAGAAGGCGAGGTGAAGCACACGGCCGGGGCCGTGAAGGCAGCTACCGGCACCGGATTGACCAATACCGGAATGGTAATGGAATCCTGACAGCCGGGACCATCGGTGATGGTCAGTTGGACATTGAATGTGCCGGCATTGGCATAGAGGTGGGTGGGATTCTGCAAGGTGCTGATGTTGCCATCAGCAAAATCCCAATTCCAATTGGTCACGGAGCCAGTGGAGAGGTCAGTGAAGGTGGTGATATTGCCCACACACACGGTATCGGCAACGAAGTTGGGGACCGGGATGGTATCCACCACGATGGTTTGGGTAACCGTATCGGCACAACCAAAGCCAGTATTGGCAATCAATTCGACGGTAAAGGTGCCTCCCGCAGTATAGCTATGGGTTGGGTTCGTCAATGTAGAACTGTTCCCATCGCCAAAGTCCCAATTGGAGGTGGCTGCTCCCGAAGAGGTATTCGTGAAGGGAATGACTTCTCCAACGCAGGCCTGGGCCTGAACGTTGAATCCTGCCACGGGCAGCGGCTCCACAACCACCGGATTGCTGATCGAGTCGATACAACCGAAGGTGTTTTCCACGGTGAGTTGTACCGTAAAGGTGCCCGTAGTAGCGTACAAGTGAGTAGGATTTTGCAGGGGACTGCTGTTTCCATCCCCAAGGTCCCAGGTCCATTGGCTCGGGAAGTTATTCGTAGACTGATCGGTAAAGGTGGTGATCAGATTTAAACAAACCGTGTCCGCCATAAAAGCCGCCACCGGCGTCTCGCGTACAATGACATCCAAGGTGGTGGTATCTGTACAACCGGTGCCACCGAAACCTGCGATCAGGGTCACCGCGAACGTATCAGCTGTGGCGTAGACGTGGGTAGGGCTGGGGTTGTTGGTATTGTCGGTATTGCCATCCCCGTAGTCCCAGAAATAGGTATTTGGGCTACCAATTGAGGCAGTCGCATCGAAAGAAGTGGCATTGCCAAAACAGACGGTATCTGCGGAGAAGATGGCGGTCGGGATGGGGAAGACATCGTGGGTGGCGGAAATGGTATCACTGCAACCGATGCCACTGAATACGATCAAGGTGACGGTATAATTTCCCGGTGCAGCATAGATATGAGACGGGTTTTGTAAGGTGCTGGTATTACCATCGCCAAAGTCCCAATCCCATGAAATGGGTGTTCCGCTACTGTTGTCCGTGAAGAGGGAAGGGGAAGTAAAGCATACGGCCGGGGCCGTGAAGGCAGCAACTGGTACCGGATTGACCAATACCGGGATGGTGATGGAATCCTGACAGCCGGGTCCATCGGTGATGGTCAGCTGGACGTTAAATGTGCCGGCATTGGCATAGAGGTGGGTGGGGTTCTGCAAGGTGCTGCTGTTCCCATCAGCAAAGTCCCAATCCCAATTAGATACCGATCCGGTGGAGAGGTCAGTGAAGGTAGTGATGTCACCTACACATACGGTATCGGCAATGAAGTTGGGCACGGGAATAGTATCCACTACAATGGTCCCGGTAACCGTATCGGCACAACCAAAGCCAGTATTGGCAATCAATTCGACGGTGAAGGTGCCTCCGGCAGTATAACTATGAGTTGGGTTCGTCAATGTAGAACTGTTCCCATCGCCAAAATCCCAATTGGAGGTGGCTGCTCCCGAAGAGGTATTCGCGAAGGGAATGACTTCCCCAACACAGGCCTGGGCCTGAACGTTAAAGCCTGCTACGGGCAGTGGCTCCACTATCACAGGATTGCTGACGGAGTCGATACAACCGAATATATTCTCGACAGTGAGTTGCACCGTGAAGGTTCCTGCAGTAGCATACAAGTGAGTTGGATTTTGCAGGGTGCTGCTGTTTCCATCTCCCAGGTCCCAGGTCCATTGGCTCGGGAAATTATTCGTAGACTGATCGGTGAAGGTGGTGATTAGGTTCAAACAAACCGTGTCAGCGACGAAAGTTGCCACAGGTGTCTCGCGTACGATGACATCCAGGGTGGTGGTATCTGTACAGCCGGTGCCTCCGAAACCTGCGATCAGGGTCACAGTGAACGTATCAGCTGTGGCGTAGACATGGGTCGGAGAGGGGTTATTGCTGTTGTCGGTATTGCCATCTCCGTAGTCCCAGAAATAGGTATTGGGGCTACCAATTGAGGCAGTCGCATCAAAAGAAGTTGCATTGCCAAAGCAGACGGTATCTGCGGTGAAGATAGCGGTCGGGATGGGGAAAACATCATGGGTGGCAGAGATGGTATCACTGCAACCGATCCCACTGAAGACAATTAGGGTGACGGTATAACTGCCCGGTGCGGCATAAATATGAGACGGATTCTGCAAGGTGCTCGTATTGCCATCGCCAAAGTCCCAATCCCAGGAAATGGGGGTTCCGCTGCTGTTGTCGGTGAAGAGGGAAGGAGAGGTGAAGCAAACGGCCGGGGCCGTGAAGGCAGCTACCGGCACCGGATTGACCAATACCGGAATGGTAATAGAATCCTGACAGCCAGGTCCATCTGAGACAACAAGGGTAACATTAAATGTTCCCGGAGCGGCATACAAATGGGTTGGGTTCTGTAAAGTGGAGCTGTTTCCATCCCCAAAATCCCAGTCGTAATTGTTCACTGAGCCGATGGACTGGTCAATGAAGGTGGTCACATTCCCAACACAAACCGTATCTGCGGTGAAGTTGGGCAAGGGGAGGGTATCCACAACGATGGTTTGGGTGACGGTATCCCGGCAATCCAGTCCGGTGATGGCGATCAATTCAATGGTGAAAATCCCCCCGGAAGCATAGCTGTGGATAGGATTGGTGAGGGTGGAAGTATTCCCATCCCCAAAGTCCCAATTGAAGATCACCCCTCCGGTGGAGGTATTGGTGACGGGTACAGCCGATCCAACACAGGCCTGTGGCTGGACCGTAAAGCCTGCCGTAGGCAATGGTCCCACCAGGACGGGGTTGCTAACAGAGTCGATACAACCGAAGGTGTTTTCCACGATCAACTGCACCGTGAAGGTGCCGGCAGCCCCATACAAATGAGTCGGGTTTTGCAGGGAGCTGGAATTTCCATCGCCAAAATCCCAGGTCCACTGGCCGGGAAAATTATTGGTTGAGAGATCGGAGAAGGTGGTTGGACCATTGAGGCAGACCGTATCGGCCGCAAAGGCCGCAATGGGTGTTTCATGCACGACCACATTGAAAGTGGCGGTATCCGTACAGCCGGTACCACCGAAGCCTGCAACCAGGGTCACCGAAAAGGTGCCAGGGGAAGCATAGGTATGGGTCGGAGTAGGGTTGTTGGAATTGTCCGTATTCCCATCGCCAAAGTCCCAGAAAAAGGTATTCGGACCACCAGTGGAGGCAGTGGCATCAAAGGAAGTGAACTGCCCAAAGCAAACCGTATCCGCAGCAAAGACAGCAACGGGAGTGGGATCCACGGTGTGGGTACCAGTAAGGGTGTCCTCACAACCAAAGCTATTCGTGACAATCAAAGTGATATTGTAGGTGCCGGGGGCAGCATAGGAATGAACGGGGTTCTGCAATGTACTTCCATTCCCATCTCCAAAATTCCAATCCCAGACAATTGGGTTCCCAATGCTGTTGTCCGTGAAGATGGAATTACTACCAAAACAGACATTCGGAGCTGAAAAGGCAGCTACGGGTACCGGATTGACCTCTACAGGAAGGGATATGGTGTCCGAACAACCCAGGGAGTTGGTCACGATCAGGGTCACATTAAATGTCCCCGGATTGGTGTACAAATGAATAGGGTTTTGCAGACTTGAACTGTTGCCATCACCAAAATCCCAATCCCAGGTGTCCGGGAAATTGTTGGTGGATTGATCTGTAAATGTGGTCGGTGAACCCTGACAGACGGTGTCAGCGGAAAAATTGGCCACTGGTGACTCATTTACAATCACAACAAGCGATGTCGTATCCGCACAGCCCGTTGCGGCAATTCCTGCGATCAGGGTGACGGTGTAATTCCCCGGTGCTCCATAGAGGTGGAAAGGGGTTGGATTGTTGGTATTGTCCGAATTACCATCCCCGAAATCCCAGCTGAATTGATTGGGGCTGTTGGCAGAGCCGGTAGCATCAAAGGTAGTTACGGCACCAAAACAGGTCGTATCCGCAGTAAATGCAGCGACAGGTACCTCATCCACAATATGCGCCTGGGTCAGGGTATCAGAACAACCTTCCAGATTGGTCAGGATCAGGGTTACAGAATAGGTATTCGCAGTTGCATAGAGATGGGTGGGATTTTGCAAGGTGCTGGTATTCCCATCCCCAAAGTCCCAGGAAAAGCTGACCGGAGATCCGGTACTCAGATCCGTGAAAGTAGAAATTTCTCCCAGACAAACCCGCGGTGCAGAAAAGGCAGCGGTGGGTACGGGAAGGACGACAACCGGTAGCACAATGGTATCTGAACAGTTTGCCGAATTGGTGGCGACCAGTTGCACGTTGTAGGTGCCGGGGGCCGCATACAAATGGGTGGGATTTTGCAGGGTACTGGAATTGCCATCCCCAAAATCCCAGATCCATGCCGTCACAGATGGGGGAGGAGTGGACAGGTCGGTAAAAGAGGTAATTGACCCCAGGCATACTGTATCCGCGCTGAAGTTGGGTACCGGAATGGTATCAATCAGGATGACCTGGGTGAAGGTGTCCTCACATCCGAAACTGTTTGCAGCGATCAATTCTATGGTGAAGGAACCTGATGCGCCATAACTGTGAGTAGGATTGGTTTGGGTGGAGGTATTTCCATCGCCAAAGTTCCAATTATAAGTAAGGGCACCAGTTGAGGTATTGGTAAAGGGAACGATCTCACCCAGACATGCCCCGGCAGGAGCCGTAAATCCCGCCACCGGGTTGGGCCTGACGATCACCGGAAGCGTGATGGAGTCCGAACAGCCCAGGTTATTGGTCACGATCAATTGAACATTAAAGGTGCCAGGTCCGGCGTAGAGATGAACTGGATTTTGAGCATTTGATGTATTCCCATCTCCAAAGTCCCATTGCCAGCCCACCACACCACCGGTAGACTGGTCGGTGAAGGTGGTCGGGGAATTGGCGCAAACGGTATCTGCTGAGAAAGCAGGACTTGGAATAGGGTCAACCTGAATCGTTTGGGTAACCGTGTCCCGACACCCAAAGGCCGTGATGGAAATTAATTCCACGGTAAAGGTGCCTGTTGCGGTATAAATATGGCTGGGATTGGTTTGGGTGGAGGTATTGCCATCGCCAAAATCCCAATTGAAGGTGCTGGCTCCAGTCGAGGTATTGGTAAAATTGACAGTTTCACCCAAACAAGTTGTGGCAGTGGCATTGAATCCTGCAACTGGCAGCGGGTGAATGGTAACCGGAATGGAAACACTGCTGACGCAGCCAAAATCGGTGGTGACAGTGAGGGTAATGGTACGAATGATATCCGTGGTACCGTTGTTCGTGTAGGTATGCGGCGGTGGGTTCTGTAAGGTACTGTTGGTGCCATCACCAAAATCCCAAAACCAGGTTTCACCGCCTGTCACTATGGAAGTATTGTTGACCGAGACGGTTAAGGGTGAACATCCATCCTGAGGCGTAACCGTGAAGCTGGGGGAAGGGGAGGGCATGACCACTACATTTTGGGTATCCCGGCGGATACAACCGTTCAGGTCTACGGTGAGGGTGACCTCATGTGTTCCCACCACCGGAAATGTCACCGGAGGAGGAGTAAAACCTGTCGCGGTGGGTGGAATCGCCCCGCCCGCAAAAGTCCAGGTGTGGAGCGCGAGGGGAGTGGAATTGTTAGTGAACCCGATCACAGCAGGGACACAGGCACTGTCGGGAACCGTAGCAAAACCAGCCACCGGATTGGGCCTGACCTCAATGACCTGGACAAATGAACTGGTACAAAATCCATTGTCAACCGTAAGGGTTACCGGGATTAACCCTGGTGTATTGTAAATCTGGGTATGCGGCCCTTGTGCGGTAGAGTTATTTCCATTGCCAAAGTTCCAATCCCAACCGATTACGCCCCCGGTTGAAAGGTCGTTGAAAGTCACCGAATCCCCCGCACAAATTGAGAGGGTGGAAGCACTGAAGGCAGCGACAGCTTCAGGACGTACGGTAATGACAATGGTTGTATCATCCGACCCACAAAAATTGGAAATGGTATAGTTCACATTGTGGGTGGTCACAGTACCAATGGCAGGAAAAACCTGAGGAGGGATCTGGTAGGTGGAAAAGTTGAGCAATCCCCCAAAAAGAGACCAACTGTGCACATCGATAATGTCGGAACTGGTATTCACGAAGACCACTCCCAGCGGGTTGCAGCCTTCATCAGGTGTGGCCAGCACATTTGCAATGGGAATGGAATCCACAAATAAGGGTAGGGAAAAGGAACTTGTCCCACATCCATTGGTCCCTTCCAGAGTAACAGTAAAAAGGCCCTGATTGTAGGTCTGGTTAGGTGGAATGAAAACACCAGCCAGCGTATCCCCTACACCCCGTCCAAAACTCCAGGTGTAGTTATTGGCCGGAGATGCTCCGGTCGATGTATTGAAAAAACTGACATCAGCAGGAGCACAAAAAGGAGGCGTCGCCATAACAAAGCTGACAAGAGGAGGTTCGGAGATAATGATGGGGCCTACCGTACTTTGAGAAGTTCCACAGGCATTGGTAGCAATAAGGGTAATGGTATAATTCCCAACTACGGTATAGGTGTGGGTTGGAGCTGCTGGATTATTGGTAATGGTCGGAGGAGAGCCATCCCCCCAGTCCCAGGTAAAGGTGGTCCCGTTGAGGGATAGATTGATAGGGGTAACATCGTGAGGGGCACATCCCGAGCCTTGGCTCAGGGGTACCTGAAAAGCGGCCGATACCAGTCGATCGAAGATGACTTCAACGCTGTCGGTACTGGTGCAGCCATTCGCTCCTGTAGCTGTCATAACCACGTTGAAAGTCCCGAATTGGGTATAGGTATATGCAAATGGAGTTTGGGAATTTGTGGTGAAAACAGGACTTCCATCGCCAAAATCCCAATCATAGCTTACCCCATTGGTTGAGGAGTTGAAAAATGTGACTTGGTGGGTGGTGGAAGTATCTCCTGCAGATAAGCAGAAGGTAAGTGGATTGGCCGTAATGTTTGCCACCGGAGAAGGTAAAACCGTGACGACCTGGCTGACCGAATCCGAACATCCGGAGGGGTTGGTGACGACCAGCGTAACAGTATAGTTGCCTGCCGGTGGTGCAAAACTATGTAAGGGATTCTGTTGGGTAGAAGTATTCCCATCGCCAAAATCCCAAAAATACGTTGTTGCCGGAAGGGTATTGGTAGATGTATTGGCAAAGATGATGGGCGCGTCGGTGCAGGGGGAATTGGGAGCGAAAGTAAAAGAAGGAATCGGTAGGGGAACAACATCAACAGAAAAGGTGATCGTATCCTGGCAACCGGTTGTATCGGTAGCAATGATGGTATAATTGACAGTGCCAGTGGTTCCAACCACGTTGGTGACATTGCCGGTGCCCACCGTTGTATTGAAGGATGTACCCCCATTGAACCACTCGTAGGTGGCGGTAGACGCCTGAGGACCTGAGGAATTGTTGCTCAGGTTGATCGTCGCTGGAGTACCGCAATAAATAGTCTGGTCCGGGGAAATGGCCAGGGTGAGCCCAGGGCATTGAGCGGATACAAAATTTACCAAACAGCAAAGGGCCAAGATCAGCAGCGTAATTCTAGTTTTCCGCATTTGTCTTATTGGATTCTGGAACTGAAAAAGCAGGATCCAGGTGGTGCTTCAACAGAAAAGAGATTGATTTCAAAGGATTGACACCCCAATATTCAAATTTACCTACCCAATTGAAAAGAAGATTCCTATTATTTATCCTGATTGCGTTCCAGCCGATAGTTGGGTGCTGGAGTTTCCTTGTCCTGAATTTTGATGAAAGCCTTGCGAATTTGCTGGTTATCAGATTGTACACTGGGGGTGGGGAAATTATCACACATCCTGGAGGAGGATTTAGAAATATGGTAAGGTCCTATTTTCGCCATTATTCCTTATTCCTAAAGTTGCTCCCCTACCTTTGAAAGAATAGCTATTTTAGATTTCCAAAAAATGATGTCCGAAAAGCAATATGAGGTATAGGCCAACCATACTGAACATTTCCAGCGTAATTTTTCTAACCTGGATAATGGTTTATACCTATCGAAATAGTGATCGGTTGACGGAAGGAGCAGGTTGGGGATTTATATATATGGTCGGATTAGCTGGCATTGGCCTTGTGGCATGGTTGGTCGATTTATTGTTACAGATATTTTTGAAAAGCCAAGTATTGATCAATATTATTGGATTGATCATTACAATAGGCCTTGGTATCTCAATAATTGTGGGGCGAGATAATAGTCATTGGCAACCTTTCAGGCCTGTGAGGAAGGGAATGAATCCGAACATGGATTCTTAGTCTGCTGAATAGGACCAACTGATCATCGTATTGCCATCAGATTTGCTGATTTTCCCACTGGTAACACCACCTGGGTAATTGAAAAAGATCTCAAGGCTATTCTGGGTAAGATTGGGGCGGAGGACCAATTCCATGGAAATAGGATCGTCTTGCTTTCGCACCTCCGTATCGGGAATATAGCGAGGCATCCCTTCACGTTCTTCGGCAGTAAAGAAATACTTGATGACCTGGTATGCTTTTTCAAGGCTTAAATCCGTTCCCGTGACCGTATATTCAAGAAAATACGGTTCTTGGTACTCTTCCCAGGATCCGATTTCTGAAAAGTATTGGGTAAAAATGAGTGAGTCTGAGGCATTGTCCAGTGACTCTCCTTCCGGCAGAGGTGATTGGTAAATATCTTCCTCTTTCAGCCAGCCTTCCCGGGAATCTATATCAATCCTATACCAACCCCCAGTTGAATCGATGATCGCTACCATCAGATTTTGCGGAAGGGTATCGATGGCTTTTCCATTGGGGGATGCTTCCAGAATGGCTCCATGGAGATTCAGGATGAAACGGCTGGCCGGAGAAGTCGGTGCTGAAGCCGGTTCCCGTGGCCTACCCTTAGGTTCATTCCTTGGTACAAGGCTATCAACTACAGGTAAGGCTCCAGCATTGGCCGGTAGCTGTTCTTGCTGAGTGTCAGGAGCCTGGCAAGCGCCTAGCAATACCAAAAGAACGATCCCGCAAATGAATCTGATATGGATGGAATGCTTCATATTGAACTTGACCAAAGTGGATGTAAAATATAGTATCTCCATGCAATGATATCCTTAAAATGCCACAATACCCAATTGGCCAAAAAGCAACAAGAATCTAGCCCAGCGCGGCCATACTCACTACCTGCAGCCTAGCCAACCAAGCTGGATCACCCCACTATAAATGAAAAAGACCCTGGCGAAAATTCACCATAGTCTCATTGGGGTATATTGGAGTGTGCGAAGTTCGACACCATAGACACCTTGGAGGAGGGTTTGGGGATGTGGTGAAAGGGGAGGCGGATTCCAGAATCATGAATTGCAATCAATCGCTATTCTTTTTGTGAAAATTTGTTGCCTAATCTTAATTTAAGAATCCTTGAATCAGGTTTTGGAAAATGAACGTCAAGTTAATATTGTTGCTACCATAAGAATATGAAAACTTATCGCATAACAAAATTTAACCCAGCCAAACGGAATCCAAAAGGGTATTATTCAGATGATTCTGAATGGACGTCCATTTCTGATATTGGTAATGAAAAGTACGGAAGCCCAAGCTGGGAGGAATATGAAAAAACTGAGGCGGCCTATGTCAATGCGATACTCCTTATTCTAGATGAATTAGGAATGTGCTCTCTCACGGTCAAATCTTTGGAGCATTACAACAGCGAGGAAGACTTTCTCAATTTTGAAAGGGATGGCAGACTTAGAAACATCGACTTTGACTTTGGGAAAGACCTTAGTGTACTAAGAAACGATAGGGAATTAACGCTAGACAAAATTGCTAAGTTAACCAAACTCATTCTGCGTGAAACCATTTGGTTTCTTATGGTTTCGGATCGAATTGAAATCAAGTTCGGGTACGACTATTATATGTATGCTACTTGTGAGCGCATCTCTGCTGAAACGATAGAGAGAATTCAGGAGAGTGGTCTTTTTGTAGAACCTGGTGTAGATCAGGCAAAGGTGATCTATGGTAATCAGAACGGTACTTGAACAAAAGGGAACTAGGGTTAACAGCGTGTTTTTCTTCGCACATACTCTATTGGACAATGATAATTCCTTCAACTTACTCGGAATAATGGCGCTTTAAGTGCTGGGGATCTTGTCTCGATAGGAGAATATTGAATCAAAAAAGCCCAAGGCTTTTTGAAACCTTGTGCTTTGTACACCGGAGGGGGCGAAGTTCGGACACTTTGGACACCTTGGAGGAGGATTTGGGGATGTGGTGAGTGGGGCAGTTCTTTCTTCAGATTTGCATGGGCAAATTGTCCACGCAGTGAGTGGACAATTCATACTTCAATGGAAGACCTTTGATTCAAAAGAAACCATTCCCAGCAATTAATACTTTCTTTGTCTGATCTTATCATGATCCACTACTGACAAGGCACTAGAAAAATCAAGGTCTTTGTTTTCCATAATTGACAAGACTACCTCAGCAGCAACTTTGGGGCGACTGGTAGGTATGCGTAGATAAATGACTCCTTGCGTGACAATTAAACCATGCTTAAATATCAGTTCACCATAATCACTGTCAAAGGTGATGATCGTTCTTTCTTCCGCATTCGCAAAAGCGATGACTTCGGGATCAGAAATGCCGGAAAACTCATCTCCTACAGAGACGATATCATATCCTGTATTCCGAATGAGCAATACGCTGATCCGAGGAATATTCTCATTTGCGAGGAATTTCATCAAGCAGTTTTAGGAGGTAGATAACCTATAAGGCCATCCTTAATGTTATCGGATATAAAGGCAAAAATAGATGTAAGATCATCCTTAGTAAGCCTGGGATAATTCTCAAGTATCTCTTGCTCTGTCCAGCCTGAAGCAAGTAATTCAATAATGAATTCCACCGCTAATCTTGTGCCTTTGATAGTCGGCTTGCCAACCAGCACATCAGGATCAGAATGAATATGGTCTTGCCATTTGATCATAGAGTAAATATACGGAATCAGGGAATATTAAAAATTCCTTTCTCTGGATGGTATTCTCGATGGGAGAAAAATGAAAGACAAAAGCCCAAGGCTTTTTGAGACCTTGGGCTTTGTACCCTAAGCGGCCAAGTGTCGAACACCGCGGCTACTGCATATCGCCAGATCTTTGCTTTGGAGAGTGATTTTACCAAGTACATGATTGGCGTCGATGGTGATTATAGTCTATCATCCTTAGATCAGAACATTAGCCAGAAAATCCATCGACCAGGAAATCCATCGACCGGGAAATCGTTTTTACACTAGCAAAGGCTATACTATGTAAACAAATCGGCTGAATCGCTTTGTGATTTGATTCAGAAAATTGGACTTTGAACCAAATAAAATCACTCAAATGATCAAGAAGCCAATCCCTCGCTTCCTCTTGTGCTTTCTTTCCTTATGGGCAGGTCTAATGGTATCCTTACCCGCCATGGCTTCCAACTCCCAATCAAGTTTCGGGTTCGTAGAAAACCGGGGGCAATTGCGAGATGACCTTGGAAAACCGGTACCCAATGCCTTTTTCCAGGCGAGCTTCCCTGGCATGGCTCTATTCGTGACTTCGGAAGGTTTGACCTGCGTTTTTCACCAAAAAGAGGAATCCCGAGAGGAGAAAGAAGGGCCTAAATCACTTTTGGTCGGTAACCGTGAAGAAGGTAAGCGGTCCAAATGGCGAATGGACATCAAATTGGTCGGGGGACGTATCTCTCCATCAACTTTAAAAGGAGAAATACTGATTCCCGGGCACCAAAATTACTTAGTAGCCTATGCATCAGAGGCCATCTATGGAGTTCGGAGCTTTGAACAGGTTCGGATCAGTGAAGTATACCCGGGAATTGATTGGGTTCTCAAGCGCGATGCAGAGGGTCGATTCAAACACGAGTTCGAGGTCGCTCCCGGGGCAGATGCCAATCATATAAAGCTCGAATACCAAGGCTCTCAGGTTGAAATCGGTGCCGGTGGAAAAACCTTAACCCTACAAACCCCTTTGGGAAACCTGGAAGAAGGCGAATTGAAGTGCTACCTGAAACCATCAGGTACTGTAGTAGAGGCTGGCTTCCAAGCAAATGGCGACCTCGTCAGCTACCAACTCTCATCCTATCCTGAAAATGAGACTTTGATCATCGACCCTGCCTTAGAGCTGTTTTGGGCCACCCGATATGGGGGCGGAGACCTTGATGGCCCAAATACCATGGTCGTTGACAAACTCTTCAACCTTTATGTAGTAGGGTACACGCAATCCGTCAATTTTCCCACCTTCGATCCCGGTGGAGGTGCCTATTATGATTCCTTACTGGTATTAACAACTGGAGCCTACAAAGCTTATATCACCAAATTCTCCGAAAGCGGGGTTCGTCTATGGTCAACTCATTACGATCGCGCACGCTTTGACGATGCCATGGTCGACCCCAACAACAATCTTTACCTCTCTGGATCCGCTTTGGATGGATTTTTTACCCAAAACCCGGGAGGGGGAGCTTATTTTGAGCCAGCACCTAATCTGGGCAACTGGCCTGGCGGGGATGGAGGATTGGTCAGGTTTGCCCCCAATGGAGTACTCGAATGGGGCACCTTTGTTGGTGGTAGTAACAGCGACCAGATCTATTCTATGGCCTTTGATGGAGCGGGTGGATTTTATGTTTCCGGAAATACCAGCTCCCCAGATTATCCCTTGGTCAATCCAGGTGGAGGTGCCTATTACAAGGATACCATAAATGGCTCATCTGATATTTTTATTACCCGGTTCAATGCTTCAGGTGCCATAACCTGGTCCACTTTTATTGGTGGAAGCGGTTTCGATACAAACATTGGCCTGGCTAAGAACAGTCAAAACCACATCTTCCTTGGGGGCAGAATAGGGTCTACCGATTTTCCGACTCTGGATCCCGGAGGAGGTGCTTTCTTTCAGGGAACCACCCCCAACACTTGGGAAACCCCTGTCTTGGTGGAGTTCTCCCCCAATAACCAGCTCTTGTACTCAACTTATATAGGTGGGAGTTACTTTGATGAGTTAAATGGTTTGGAAATCGATCTCCAAGGCAATATATACCTGGCGGGAGTGACACTATCAACTGATTTCCCCACCTTTGACCCCGGTGGAGGTGCTTATTACCAGGGAACTTTCGCTGGCGTTCGCGATGCCTATTACATGAAAATCAGCAATTCTCGACAACTCGAATGGAGCACCTACTTTGGAGGAAGCGACAGTGAGTATATGGGGCCTACCTACGAAAAAGGGCGGATTGCCCTCGATCAGAATGGCAATTTGTATTTTGTGGGCCGGACCAGCTCTGCGGATTATCCGGTGGCACCGCCGGACAGTTGTGGAACCTCCTGGTATCGGGATACGCTCTCAAGTTGCGGAAATAATATCACCTTTGGCTCTTTTGATCCTTCGGGCCACCTGCTGTGGTCCACCCACCATGGTTGCAATACCATAGAGTCTGACATAGCCCTTGACGCCAGAGGTCATTTGTATATCGCTGGCGAGTATTTTGGCGGAACGGGATCTGGCCCCTTTGTAGATCCAGGTGGAGGAGCTTGGTATCAAACCACAGCAGCTGGGAGGGACGACATCATGATCCTAAAATTTACCGGCTGCAAATTTGTCTCTACCGAAGTAGTGGAACCGGAAACGCAATTGATTTCACTTCTGGCTCCGAATCCTACCACTGGTCGGGTCGTTTTCCAACGGATGGCCGAAGTCGGCTCATCCAGCCGCCCCCTCAAAGTCGAAATCTTTAACAGCCAAGGCCAAGTCGTGAAGCAAATCGATTTCGGCGTGATTCGAACCAACGAAATACAGGAATTCTATGTCAACAGCCTTGCCGCTGGCGTCTACATGGTAGCCTTCCAATTGGAAGACCAGATAGAAGTGCAGCGCTTACAGGTCGTGAAATAAGACGTTCAGGCAACTATCATTCGCCTCAATAGTAAGCACCCGAGCAACCCATCTTCGGATAGGTTGACTGTTGACCGACCTTTGGGTCATGGAAAAAGAACCTCAATTCCCCCGGTCAACATCGATTTCTCGTTCTCGCCGCAGTTCCAGGGAGATGTATCCTTTGGTAGAGGAGTGGCTTGAGACCCGTGAGAACCAATCTGTTTTTTGTGCTATCCATAAGATTCCGCAGGCGGTATTCTCTTATTGGCTGAAGAAGTACCGCGATGAAAATTCTGATGATCAGGGAGAAAAACGGTTCGTTGCTTTATCAGTTAAGCCATCCCCGGTTTCTGATTTTGAGGTCGAATACCCCAATGGGGTAAAGATCCGGATATCCTCAGGCGTTCAGGCATCCTTTCTCCGTGAGATGGCAGGTCAATGTTAAGCCTGAGTTCCCGACAACGGTTTTTCTGGTATCGGGGCATCACTGATATGAGGAAGTCCTTCCACGGTCTGTGCCTATTGGTAGAGACTGAAATGGGCTTCGACTTAATGAGCGGAGACGTCCACTAAAGCTGCTTCGACACGCTTTTTCATTTTCGTGAATCGTCGCCGTGACCGGATGAAATTATTGATGTGGGACCGGACCGGATTTGTCATCTGGTACAAGCGATTAGAAGAAGGAACTTATGAAATCCCAAACCTGTCCCATGGCCAATTTGAGGTGACCTGGGAACAACTTTTACTTATTCTGGAAGGAGTGGTTTTGAAGTCTGCAAAACATCGCAAACGCTATGCTCATCCACGTTAAAATGTGCATAAATCGTTTGTTTGGGCCGATTTTGGAGGGTATTTTAGAGATGTGACAGAGGCCAGAATAGAGCGATTACAGAAGATGTCCAGAGAAGAATTACTGGACCGTGTTATCCGTTCTGAGACCGAGAACGAATACCTTCGCAAGGCTATTTACGGAGCCAGGTCAGAACGTCATGTTCCTGCCGAAATCGCAGAACAAATGAAGTTGGAGCTAGGTGAGATCGGAAAGGCGGAAGATCCGCCAGAGACCGAAACTATGAAAAAGCGTGTCGAAGCAGCTTTAGTGTTACGAGCGGAAAAAGCCAGCTAAAAGAAAGCCACACCCCGGACGCAATCCACTCCCTGCCAGCCTTCCCCGCAAAGAGATCGTCATTGAACCTGACGAGGATGTTACAGGGATGAATAAAATAGGCGAAGAGATCACCGAAGCCCTTGATTTTACCCCTCCGAAGTTCTTCGTTAACCGTTACATCCGGCCCAAGTATGCCAAGCCTGACGGTTCCGGGATCGTAACTGCACCAATGCCTTCCCGCCCCATTGAAAAAGGGATCGCAGAAGCAGCTTTGCTGGCCCTGATCATTTGTGACAAATACCTGGATCACATCCCACTATACCGACAACTACAACGCTTCAGTCGAATCGGGGTCAAAGTGGCTGACTCGACCATCGCAGATTGGGTGGCCCAGGTCTGCAACCTTTTGCAGCCCCTTTACCTGGCCCATCGAAGGCAGGTGCTTACCCGGCATTATCTCATGGTTGATGAGACCACCTTCAAGGTTATGGACAAGCTTAAGAAAGGTATGAAAAAGCGTGTCGAAGCAGCTTTAGTGACACCTGGGATACCATTGGGTATATTTTAGTCCCATCGAGCGACTTGTTCTGTTTGATTACCAATCTTCACGCAAGAAAACTGAACCGATGAAATGCCTGAAAAATTATCAGTGATATCTTCAGACTGATGGCTATGCCGGATACAACCAGTTCAAAGAAAAAAAGGGTATTGTGATGCTGGGCTGCATGGCCCATGCACGAAGAAAGTTCTTCGAAGCAGGAGACAAACACCCCGATGTCATCCATGCTTTAGGTGTCTTCCGTAAATTGTATTCCATCGAAAGACAGGCCAGGGAATTATGAAAAAGCGTGTCGAAGCAGCTTTAGTACTAAGCCCGGAACAACGCAAGGCAGTCAGGCTGGATAAGGCAAAACCGATCTGGGAAGAGTTCAAGAAGTGGTTGCTTGAAAAGTGGCCAAAACTCACCCCCAAAAGCAAGCTCAACAATGCGGTGGAATATACGATGATGCGCTGAACCGAACTCGGTCGATATATCCTCGATGGTCAACTTGAAATTGATATGAAAAACCGTGTCGAAGCAGGTTTAGTGTTGATTGAAAATCAGATACGACCAGTCGCATTGGGACGAAAAAACTTCCTCTTTGCCGGAAGCCATACCGGAGCACAGAGAGCCGCATTGATCTACTCACTATTGGGAACCTGTAAGCTCCACAGCATGGATCCCTTTCAATGGCTCAAGGATGTTCTCGAAAGGATACCAGACCATCCAATCAATAGGATCGAAGAACTCCTTCCCCAAAACTGGTCCCTTAAAAATTAATCAATACCATGGGGATGGGTTGCTCGGATGCTTACATTACTTCGCTATGGCAGATCACAAGATCAGTTGATGAACATTCGAACAAATAGCTCAAAGGTGAAATGGCAACCTGGGATCAAGTGGGTTGTTATAGGATTTTGGATTTTATCGCTTTCACTAAAATTAGCTCTCATTCATCCGAAGGATCAACCTTGGCTCAAATTATTAAAAGGCCCCCGCTAAGACCACACGCTTTTTCAATTCCGCAAAGGCATATCGATCAGGAAATGAAGCGGCTTCAGAAGTAATATCTCTTTGTCGAGAACCCAAGGTAGAGGCCCTAATAGGAGTTCGAACCCCGCTATACCTGATTATCAGACATTTACAAAATGGCCAAATATGAAATCGGCCAATACTTCGCGTATTGGCCGATTGTACACCCGCGTGTGCCAAGTTCGAACCTGGAGGAGGATTTGGGGTTGTCGGTAGGGGAATCAATACCATCTTTGTGAATTAGCAATACGCTGATCCGAGGAATATTCTCATTTGCAAGGAATTTGCCCCGATACAATCTGAGAAAAAACGATAAAAATCAAAGTTCTTCGAACATTATCATGGGGTTGCTAGTCATTAGAGGAAGAAAAAATGAACTTAAGCATTTCAAGGATACGGGCCTTTCAATGGGGTCTGATCTCTGCAGTCGTGGCTTTGATTTTTCTGTTTCCTCCGAAAGGAATGACTCAATCTTCCGTGCTGGAAATCGAGCATTATGGAGTTGCACAGGGCTTATCGCATCGAAATGTACGTTGTATTATTAAAGATCACAATCAGTTTTTATGGGTCGGGACTCAATTTGGATTGAATCGTTTTGACGGTAAAGAATTTCAGCAATACTTGCCTGATGCGAAGAATCCATATTCGATTGCTGGGTTAGACGTGATCAATTTGCTGCAAGCTACCGATAGAATTATTTGGTGTTGCTTACAAGATGGAATGATCGACGCCTACCATCCCGATTCAGGAAATTTCCATCATTTTACTTTACCAAACACACCAGATGGGCAAAGACCACAAATTATACTGATCACAGAATTTTCCAATGGCGACATTCTCGTTGGAACCAAACAAGGTCACATTTATCGAAAGTCGGTAACAAGAAGTACATTCAACTACATCCTCAGCGTCAGTCAGAGCAGGCAAACTGGCCGTGCTTTAGCTTGGGACGAATTGATCATGTTAATTACTGAAACCGATGACGGTATGGCATGGATCGTTACCAAATCAGGTCAATGGAGATGGGATTTTGGCGACCGCGATGCAGGCCTCGAGAGAATCGACACGAAGTTCAATCGTTATCAGTATGAATACGTTATTCCAACTCCAGAGAAAACATGGTTAATAGGTTCTATTTACCATCTGGAAGAGCGGGATGGTAAAGGGCACTTGATCCGCCGAATTCATAGACCAAAACAGGTACATGCGCAGTTTAACCTTGACGAGCAAAACAAAAATTCAACCGGATACCATCTTGACCCTGGATCCCATTCGATTTGGGTGCCGTTTTTCAAGGGGCTCAAGCTGCTTTCGCTTGAAATTGATTCGGTAGAGTTAAGCACAACTGAAATCGACTTCGGTCAATTTTTGAAGCCAGAATTCAACTTCGCAATCGCAAGTTACCTGGCCGATAAAGGAGGGCTCGTATGGATGGCGAGCAATGATGGGTTATTCTGCATAAAGCGATCCTCTCTGGCGTTTGGTACTGAAAAAACAATTGAAGATTCTCTGCTGAAAAATCTCGATTTCTCCGTTCGGGGTATTACCAAAGACGCAAATGGAAAACTTTGGGTCGCCGCCGATCCAAAAGGCCTCTTTGAACTGGATACAAAGAACAAAAAGAGTATTCAGCATTCGAAAGCTCCAGGTCAGCAAGGCAAGTTGCAAGACAATACCATCTGGGCGACGCATGTCGATCACAACAACAATTTGTGGATCGGTGGAGATCGTTTATACCTACGTGACGAAGTTAGACAGTACTTTATCCCACTGAATGAGATCCTGGAGCAAGCGGCACCTATTCGTCTGGGAATTCATGTTCTCGCTTCAGACCATCAAAACGGATTGTGGATCGGCGCGAATCCCGGACTGTTCAGGTTTGACCTTGCTACGAAGACCTTCGAAGTAATTAGCAAAGCATTCAAGGTCAACGCTTTGTTTCCCGACAAAGATGGGAGCCTTCTTATTGGAACTGAAGCCAATGGCCTGGTACGATTTCACCCCAACTCAAAAAAATGGGATTTCCCATGGCTGAATTGCGGGCATGTAAAAGACATTCGAAGCATTTTACGTGATCGGGCGGGAAGACTTTGGTTGGGAACAGGTGGAGGCGGACTGATTCAACTCCGCTTTACAAAAGCTGGGGACTGGCGTTCCGAACCAATTTTTGATCAATTTTCCACGAAAGATGGCTTGCCCGACAATGTAGTCTACGGCATTCAGGAGGCCGGAACAAAAGGTGACCCTTCCGGAAACCTTTGGCTCAGTACCAACTATGGGCTTTCCCGTTTCAACCCCGCAAAGAAAACATGTATCAATTACACCGAGAAACACGGTTTGCCAGGCAATGAATTCAATACGCAATCATCATTCAAGGATGAAAACGGACGCATTTACCTTGGCGGGCTTTTTGGTTTTACTTCCTTTCTTCCATCGAAGGTTTCCCGTCCGGAACCAGACCAATCTGTTCAAATCACCCGAGTTCTGATCGACCAAAAGCAGCTGGATTTTGCGAATCCTATTCCGACCGGAACTGCAGTTGAGTTAGCTTATGATCACAACAACTTGAGTTTTGAGTTTGTTGCGCCCCACTTCCAGGAACCTTCAAAAATCAAATATGCTTACCGCATAGATGGCCTTGATGATCAATGGCAATACCTCAAAAATGAAAATTCCATCAATTTTGTGCGTATTCCTCCGGGTAGCTATACATTCAGGGTAAAGGCTTCTAACCGGGAAGGACAATGGGGAGGGAAAGAAGCCAAAATATCTTTTCTCGTGCATCAGGCCTGGTGGAAAACGCCACTGGCAATTGTGCTTTATATCTTAATAGGGGGCGTGCTCATCGGAGTTGCCTGGCGTTTCCAGCTCAACCGGATCAGGATGGGAAACGAATTGGTCAACCGGAAGAAAGAGGCGCTCCAATTGAAAGAATTGAATGAATATAAATCCCAATTCTTCACGAACATCACGCATGAATTTCGAACGCCACTGATGTTGATCCTGGGGCCGATCGACTACCTGAAGACCCAGCAGGGCAATCCGCAAGGAAAAGAAATGGTCAGCATGTTGGAACGGAATAGCGAACGATTGCTGAAGTTGATCAATCATTTGCTGGATTTGGCAAGTTCCGATGCCAAAAAGCTTCAGCTCAATCTGGAAGAAGGAAATATCGCGGGTTTTGTAAAAGCACAATTGGCACAATTCAGCAGCCTTGCAGAAGAGAAGCACATCAAGCTTAGTTTTGCCGGATCCATTCCCTTTCAGACAATGTCTTTTGACCATGAGAAAATGGCGATCATCCTGGCCAATGTAATTGGGAATGCACTCAAATACACCCCAGCAGGTGGAACTGTTGATGTCTCGATCTCATTTCAAGCAGTCCAAAAAACGATTCTTGTTTCCATTGCAGATTCCGGATGTGGGATCCCCAGAGACCAGCTACCAAAGCTTTTTGACCGCTTTTACAGGGTAGATAGCCCTGAAGTGCATGCGCAACCAGGCACAGGCCTTGGCTTGGCCCTGGTCAATGAATTGGTCGTGCTCCATCAAGGCGAGGTCAAAGTAGAAAGTGAAGTCGGAAAAGGCACTCAAGTCGATATTGTTCTGCCCTATATTTCAACTGATACGCAAGGGAGAGAAAACCCACTCCACATTCAGCCCGCTACGACAGGCAATTCGACTGTACAGGCTGCCCCGAAAGCTGATTTTCTTTCCCTACAAGGACCGAATGCTGAAAAGTTGCTTATCCTGCTCATTGAAGACAATGAAGATGTACGACAATACATTCGTTTCCATCTGGGACCCGTTTACCGACTGTTGGAAGCGGAAGATGGAGAAACGGGTCTTAATATGGCATCCACGCATGTGCCAGACCTGATCATCAGCGATGTTATGATGCCTGGGATAAATGGCTTTGAAGTTGCAAGGCGTCTCAAGCTTGCAGAAAGCACGAGCCACATTCCACTCATCTTGCTTACTGCAAAATCAGGCCTGAACAATAAACTTGAAGGACTGGAAACAGGTGCCGACAATTACATTGAGAAACCATTTCTTATGCGTGAATTGCATGTTCGTATCCGCAACTTGATTCAAATCCGACAAAACCTCCACCAACATTATGCAGCGCAAGCGAAGCCTCAGCCCGCACCAGACCCGGCACTGGTTTCCAAAGAAGAAAAATTCCTCATTCGCATCCGTGAGCTCGTCGAAAGTCAATTGGACAGGGAAAAATACTCCGTAGAAGAGCTTGCTTCCGATGCTTTGATCAGTCGCGGACAATTGCACCGAAAACTCAAGGCTTTGACGGGCATGTCACCGAGCGTTTTCATGCGGGCAGTCCGTCTGGAAAGAGCGCATTTACTCCTCACGCACCAAGCTGCAACCGTTTCGGAAATCGCCTGGCAAGTTGGCTTCAGCAGCCACGCCTATTTCACAAAATGCTTCACAGATCACTTTTCCTACCCTCCATCAGCGGTTTTGCGACATAGTTAAAAGCTTTTGCGACATAGCTGAAAGACCTCGCCCTACCCAATTCGCCTACTTGTGCTCATCGAATTCGCAGTTTGAATTCGCAAGGAGGACGCCGAAAATCCTGGGTACTTTTCCCAAACAAAGAGTAGGCAGGAACAACAATGAAATAATTATGAAAAATCAAATGCAATTCGGTGAACTGATCCTGGCCATAACTGATACATTCCATTTTCGATGGAACAACGATGGCAGTCCAGCTGATGCAAGGTCATTTGGACACCCTATTGCCCCCGCAGGTTTTTACCCCCTTGGAAGTGTTGGAGTAGTCGGACCCAATATCACCAATCTCAACCATAAACTGTCCTGTATCTGTGTCAAAGCAGCAGAAGGTTCTAACCAACCACTCAAAAAGCCTTTACGCTTTCAGCAATTATGGACAGACAAGAATGCCGGGACTGATCACAATGGCTCCTGTTGGCGCCCTGTTCCTCCCCAAGGCTATGTTGCGATGGGAGATGTATTCCAAACAGGCTACGGCGCGCCAAATTTATCGGACGTAATGTGTGTGAGGGCAGACTTGGCTGGAAACGGGCAATTGGTAGGTAATGCCTTCTGGAAAAACTCCAAATCTCATGCAAATATTTTTTCAGTTTGGGAGATCGAAGCCGCACCTGATGAAAACCTGGAAGAAGGCTTGGGACTGTTTACCGTAAACACAATCTTGGGTACTAATTCTCATGAAATGCCCAGGAATTCCAATACTGTCAACTGTCTAAAACTTCCCATTACCCGAAAGAATTACAATCATGAAAAAGAACCGGTTCCCTCCAGTACACAAGATCCCGTTAAAAGTACCCCCCCGATAACTCTTTCCGGTTTCTATCTGCCCTGTAGGAGTATCAAGGATCCCAACCGTGAGCTCTATGAGAAGGTTAAAAGCTCTCCATTCTACTGTGTAAAAAAGGAGTATTCCTACGAAAAGATTAGTGGTTATCATAATAATACTGATAAGTCAGTAGAAATCACGAAGACTGCCTCCTACTCAAAAGAGAAATCAATTGCTTCCCGAACCAATTTCATGAATGCGCATATTGATGCAACAGGAAGTGTGTCCATCGCCAGGATGGGAGGCTCCGGCCAAATGGATGGAAACGTCGTAGTCAGTGGGGGGGGCGAAACAACCGGTACAGTGACCTCCAACGCAAAAACCGTAACTACCACTATAATTGTTCCTCCGAATAAAATAGTAACTTCCTGGGTGATAAAATATACGGTCAGATTGTTTCGGCAAGACAATAGCGAAATTGGCAGCTTCTACTATTATGGCAAAGATGCTTATCTGACAGAATCTCCACTGGAAAAGCAATAGCTCTGAATGGTCATTTCGGCCATCGGGAGAAATCTTTCAAGTGTCCCAAATTAACTGTAATGGCCGATTTGGAGCCGCGAAAGATTTCTCCTTTCCGTCGAAATGACGGTGGGGGCGGTTTATGATACAGCCTCATTTTGTACGGAGTTTGTTTCAAATTGGGGTAAACTATAACAAAACCGAAGACCGACTTCGGACACCCCACATAAACGAAATTCTGCTCATTTCTGCCTACATACAAGCTGGAATGGCCGAAAAAGGAAAGGGACCGCATGATAAAACTATCTTGCAGTCCCTTTGTGTACACCGGAGTGGACTCGAACCCACCAACAATAATATCATATCAAACTCACCAATAGAAACTTCTTTTCTGCTGGAAGACCTGGCCTTATGGCAATCAATTTAGGCGACAAGAGAATGTCCAGGAACATGCAAGCATCCCCTCAAGCAGCCAAAAATCATCCCCCCGCAAACGGCGGCATCAACGCCACTTCATCACCTTCATGCAATGCCTCATTTCCCTGAACCTGATTCTGGTTGACGGCCATCAAATAGTTGAGCCCCTTCAAAGGGGTGAATCGGGCCTCCAGCTTGTCCTTCAATTCATCTGTGCTGAGGGCGGTTTCCAATAGTTCGGCCGTGCCACAGCGTTCCGTCAGATAGCCGAAGAACAGAACTTTGATGTTGGGAGTATTGCTATCAGTCATGGTGAATTAAGTCTTCAGGCGAATTGAGATTGGAAAATGCATTCGAAGGGGCGGGAAAAATAGCATCAAAGGGAATCCAGGAAAATGTTTCAGAATGATCAAACAGACGGTATAAACTCAATTTGCCTTGTTGAATCTGCTTGCGGAGAATTGGCAGATTTCGACGGTGGTATATTGCGCCGAGGGGTTGCAGTCGTTCACCGGATTGGAAAGCCAAGGCATTAAACCGGGGTTGTCCGGTCAGGGGATCGGTGTTTAGTCGATAGGCATTGAGCAGATAGGTAAGGAGCTCAGAGGTCAGTCCCACCTGATCAACTCCTATGGGAATGAACAATTCGGAGGAGGGGAGGGCCTCCATCGCAGATGCGAGCGCGGCCATGGGGCCAGAATCTGGCCAACGGTCAGGAACTCTCCGCAATCCAGGCCTGGAATGTCGGGGATCAGAGCTACAAATCACGACCTCATCGCAGCAGTCAACTAGCAGATCCACAGCCGCTTCCAACAACGTCTTTCCTTCTCGGACCAGTAAAGTCTTTCTATCCCGAGCCAACAAACTCTTTCCTTCTTGGACCAGCAAAGTCTTTGCATCCCGCGCCAACAATCTTATTCCATCCCGAACCAACAAAGCCTTGTCCTGCCCCATGCGGCTGCTTTTTCCTCCTGCCAATACGAGACCGGTAATCTTCATGGCCATTTATCTGGGTAATATCCAGGCTTGAACCAATTCCCCAGCTTCCCAAACATCTTTTTCAGCCGGGATGAGGATGATAACCTGGGCCTCTACAAAGCTCTTAAGCAAGTGGCTATTCTGCTTGCCACTTACCGCCAATTTACCAGAACGGATCGCGCCAGTGACAAAGTGGGCCTTCCCATCCCGTTTCTTGTATCCCTCTGCCAGTGGCAGCTCCAGGGACGGCAAGAAAAGCTGCTCGCCTCCCATGGCCCCGCGGAGGTATGGATATACATAATTGTAAAATCCCATCAAGGAGGAGCGGGGATTTCCGGGAAGTCCAAAGGCGACGCCCTCCTCAGATCGGCAAAACAACAAGGGCTTGCCCGGTTTTTGATTCACTTTGTGGAACACGGTTTCAAATCCAGCCTGATTCAATGCGGTGGTGGTGAAATCATATTCGCCTACGCTGACCCCACCGGTGGTGATCAAAACCTGAGAGATGGCTTTTTCTTCGGAAATCACCTGGGAAATAGCCGCAAGGTCATCTTCCACAATCCTGATCCTGCAATCGAGGCCCATTTGCCGGACCGCTGCCCGGATCATCGCACTGTTGGACTCAAATATTTTTCCCTGCTTCAGGTCTTCAGGGGAATTGGCAAATTCGCTTCCGGTGGTGATCATGGTGACGGTAACCTTTTCCCGGACATTGACCGTTCCTACTCCCAATGAGCCAATCAGTCCGATTGCAGCCGGATCCAAAAAAGTACCGGCTTCCAGAGCAATTGCTCCGGCGGCGAGTTGTTCACCCTTGCGGCGAATATGGTCACCCGGTTGGATATTACCCGAAAATTGAACCCATTCCCCATTGCGTTCCGCCTGCTCTTGCATGACAATGGTGTCACATTCCGCGGGGACTTGTGCTCCGGTAAAGATGCGCACCGCTTCCCCGGGAGGAACCGGGATCACCGGGTCCCCGGCTTTGATTTCACCTGCAACCTTGAGTCTGGAGGGATCAGTGGAGTGTCCTGGATCAGCCGAACTTCCCACATCAGCTGACTTTCCAGAATCAGCCGAACTTATCGAGTCACCAAAATTCCCATCCTCAACCGAAAGATCAGCAAACCGAACCGCATAGCCATCCATGGCACTTTGGTCAAAAATGGGAAGGGGGTAGGGGGCGGTAAAATCCTCCGCCAGAAAGCGGCCCGCCGCTTCAGACAGAGGAACTTCAACGCTGGGGCGTTGTTGGGCAGCTGCCAATACAGCCGCTTGTGCTTGGGCAACAGAAATCATGGACCGAAGTTAAGGTGACTTTGGCAAATACACCTCTGCAAATGTGATTTCCCCTTTCCGGAGCTATACATATTTCCCCAAATCCCTATATTGCCCGGAAAATTAACCTTGGCCAGCTGGATAGAACCAATCAGCTATACAGCACCAATCAGCTGGATAGCACCGATCGGCTTTACAGCACCAATCAGTTGTCCACTACCAAGAATTCATCACCCGTTCGCCCAATGCAAGAAATCGCTGCCTTCCTCACCCCGGTCATCGTCTACGCCTATATCTTCGGGCTCAATGTCCTCCTTCCGGGACGCTGGGTCACGGGCTATGTCACCAAGCCGAATTCCAGTGAAAAACTGCGTTACCGGCTCAACGGATTGCAGGTCCTGTTCACGGTTATTGGTACCTGGGCCGCGCTTTGCTATTTCGAACTCGTTCCCTGGCAATGGCTATACATCACCCGCTGGTATGGAGCTGCGGGAGCGATAACCTTTGGCCTGGTATTTTCATTCGCCATCGTATTGCCTTATCCCTCCGTAAGAAAGTCAACCTTTGCCGATCTCTTCTTTGGACGCCTGGAAAATCCGCAACTCTATGGGGGCAAGGTGGACGCAAAGATGTGGCTCTACCTGATCGGGGCAACCATGCTGGCCCTCAATGTCCTGAGTTTTTCGGCTTTTCATTACCTGAAATTCGGGGCCGCGGCCAATCCGGGTATTTATTTGTCTACGGGTCTTCTGATGTACTTTATCATCGACTACCTCACCTTCGAGGAAGTTCACCTCTATACTTATGATTTCTTCGCGGAACGGGTTGGATTCAAATTGGGGTGGGGCTGCATCGCATTTTACCCCTATTTCTATTCGGTGCCTATGTGGACCACCGCAGACCTTCCCGATCCGCAGACCCCGACTTGGTTGCTAATCGTTTATGCGCTGATATTCTTTACCGGCTGGACCCTTGCGCGGGGTGCCAATATGCAGAAGTACTATTTCAAGCGGGATCCAAAGCGCAAGTTTCTCGGCATTACGCCGGAGACGATTACCGATGGCAACCGCACCCTGCTGGTCAATGGCTACTGGGGCCTGAGTCGGCACATCAACTACCTGGGCGAAATTACCATGGCCACCGGAATCGTATTGGCTACCGGTCACGCCGATCAGCTCTGGCCCTGGCTCTATCCGCTGTATTATGTAGCATTGTTATTTCCCCGGCAAATGGACGATGACAAACGGTGTGCGGCTAAATATGGTCCCCTGTGGCAGGAATATACCAAGCGGGTTCGTTACCGCATCATTCCTTTCATATACTGATCTACTTGGTCCGGAAGTACTCAACCCTGAAAAGGCCACCGCGAATCTTTCTCATTCAATAAATCACTACTTGCTTAATACTGAGTGCTACCGCACTCAAAACCGATACATTTTCCGGGTAGTATCTCCCATGGTGACAATCGCCCGCTTGCGCGGCATCAACTTCTGCATGATAAAGCTTGCCACCCGATTGCCCCGACCTGTGACAAATGAAGCCTTCTTCCCCAGCCGCTGAAAGCACTCTGCCACCACGGCTTCCGGAGTTTGCACCTTCGGAGCCAGCGGACTCGTCTTTTCCGGCTTGGTATTGAGGTAATTGGGGGTTGAGGTCGCACCGGCACAACAAGCCATCACATCCACCCCCCGGCCGCGCCATTCATACCAGAGACTTTCCGCAAATACCCTGGTAAATGCTTTGCTCCCCGCATAAGTAGCCAGGAAACCACTGCCCTGAAAACCCGCCAGCGAACCCATCAGCACAATCGCCCCCCGACCCCGTTCCAGCATTGCACTACCAAAAGCATGGCTCAGATGCATGGGAGTGACCATATTGGTGGTGGCAATTTTTTGCTGGTGTTCAGGGGACTGAGATTCAAAAGGACCGATAAATGAAAGGGCAGCATTGTAGACAAATACATCGATCACGCGACCATTCAGGCTGGAAAGCAATTGTTGGGCGGCATCTGAAGCTGAAAGGTCACAGGTAATACAATCGACTCGCACGCCATGGTCTTCCCGCAACCGTTCTGCCAATTCCTCCAAAGGTGCCAAGCGCCTTGCTACCAATACCAGATCCATCCCGGCTGCTGCAAGGTAGGCTGAAAAGGCAGCGCCAATTCCTTCCGAAGCACCCGCCACCAGGGCCCGGGACCCATATTTGTCCAAGCTTTTGATTCCCATTGGCCCAAGATAATCAGGAAAGGAAAAAAAACAGGCGGACTTTTACCGGGAAATCCTGAGCAGCGCATGAGCAATCGCCCCATCTGCAGCAACCTTCAACAGATACAAGCCAGACGGCAGTTGGGTTTCCACAGCTAAATAATCAGAATCCCACACTGATTCAGTCTGGACCAATTCTCCCGCCAAACTGAATATTTCCACCCGGATCGATTGCTTAGTGGAGGCCAATGCCACCTTGAAATTCCCTTGATTCGGATTGGGGAAGACCGAAAGTTGGTTCAAAGTAGGCCATGAGCGTCCGGTGAGCGAGTAGGCAAAGCAATCCGAAGTACCGGAGCATTCCGAGGCAGTGACCTCAACCGCATAATTGCCGGGGCCCGAAGGGGTGAAGGTCTGACCGGTAGCACCAGTAACAGGATTTCCAGTACCACAATCGATCCATTGGTAGCTGGCACCCGGTTCTCCGGCCACCAGGTCGTCGTTGACCTGGCTGACAGAAAGGTCAAGCGAAGGAATGGTTCCAATCACGGTATTCATCACCGTATTGGTGATGATCGGCGCATTGGTATCAAAATAGATACCCACCCGATTTTCAATCACCGTACCATCGGCGAGTCCAGTTTGCGGATAGGATTCAAACATGACATAGCCCTGGCTCTCCTGAGGATCGGAAGCACTGTCGGGCAAATAGATATTGTCAAACCTAAACTTGAGGACATTTCCCGGTAATACTTCGGTGATAAGCCCTGGGTGACTTTGGCCAATGACCCGAACCGTATTCAGATTGAGGAAGGTGCTCAGGGTATCCAGGATATAGATGTCGATGGCATCAGCATTTCCGGTATTCTGGAAGCGGATGGTGTAGCTGAGGCGTTGATCGGGGGTGACATAATGGGGATCACATTCACCCTGGGGCAGGACCTGTTTGTCATTGGGATCATAGCTGTTGATGATGGGCAGACAAAGGTTGGCCAGGTTGTTGGTGGAGTCCAGATCGCCCTGGAGGTAGGTGATAGAGAGACCCAGACAGGCAGTTTGCCACAATTGCGCATTTGAATCAGCCTGAACAAAAACGATCGGGGTAAGGTGACCGGAGTCGTAGTTGAATTGGGTCACCGACCAAAGGAGGGTGTCTCCATTGATTTGGGTAGGGGCAGGAATGGCTCCCTGGAAATCAAGCATTGGAGGAATTACCAATTGGAGGTTGCCATTGACTGGCAAGCAACCTGAATTGAAAGCGTCAATTGAGACCTGCGTTGTGACCCCAATCCGAAAAGCCGGGCAGGTCATATTTGCTCTGAGGTCAAAGCCAGAATTGTTGACAGGGCCGGGGATCAAAATAGAATAGCTGCGGCTGCAACCGGTTGAGTCGGTGAATAGGAAGGATTCCATACCAGGGTTGGTGAGGCTAAGGGAAGGTTGCGTGACAGCAGGGTAATTGAGCCAGGTGTAAGTATAGGGCAACGAACCACCTTGGCCTGAAATTTCGAGCAGACCAGGACTAGTGCAACTGATGGGGCGCAGGCTGTCAATGGAAGCATAAAGCCCGGTGCAGGAACTGGCTTTCCATTTAGAGACAAAAGCATCCTGGCTGGCCAGGTGCTGGAGCATATAAGTACCCGGACCAGGATCGAAATCCATGCTTGCGCCGAAATAGCCGGAGACCGCCAGGTCTCCTTGGTCATTCACTGCGATCCCTTCACCCTCTTCAACTGACCCACCTGGGCTGTTGATACCGTGGGCCCAGGCAAAATAGCCATTGACATCGAGGCATTGGATAAAGACATCAGAGCCCTGTGAGTTGATAGACACCACTGCCGGCCCGGGATCAAAGTCGGTGGTCCCCTGGTAATATCCGGTAGTATAGACCGACCCGGCGGTATCAACCGTTACCCGTCGGCCTGCATCCGGAAACACACTTCCCATGGTAGAAACCCATTGGAAGTTGCCATTCCCATCCAGTTTTAAAGTAAATATATCGTGACTGCCATTGGTAGTCCGGTTCACAGTGCCCGGACCGGGATCGAAGTCGACCATATTTTGAAATGTCCCGCTGAGCACGATCTCTCCTGAGGGTCCGGTAGCGATCGAATAGGCCCTGTCATCCTGGGTGCCTCCAAACGACGCTCCCCAGAGGTGATTGCCGGCAGGATCCAGCTTGGTCACAAATTGATCTTTCAAACCTTGGCCGTATAGCATACTCACGGTGGGACCTGGCGCGACATCAACGCTGTCGTAAAAGGTGCCAGCCACAATAATATTGCCGGGGTCATCTACCACGATCTGAATGTCCTGGGCATTGCCAGCTTCTCCCAGCATAAAGACCGAGGTCAGATTTCCGCCTGGTGTCAATTTCCATACAAAGGCATTAACAGCTCCATTATTGAGAATTGTCTGGGTACCTGTGCCGGGGTCAAAATCAATGTTCCCGCCAAAAATCCCCCCGACATAGATATTGCCAGCTGCATCCAAAACCATGGATTCGCATTCAACGATATCATTTGGGTTGTTGGAAGATTGGGTGGCAGCTGCCCAAAGAAGATCACCATTGCCGTCCAGTTTGACCACAAACCCTTCTGATTGACTCAGGGTGGTGTCCATCAGCGTATTGGGGCCGGGATCCAAATCTACTATGCTTTTGAAATAGCCAACCACCACAATATTGCCAGAACCATCTTCTTCAAGCGCTGTGACAGCAACCAAATCCGGACCTCCGATGGCCTTGGCCCAGGCGAAGTTGCCATAGGCATCCAGCTTTTGGATATAGGCATCGGTACTGCCCTGAGAAGTCAAGGTGAAAATCGGGGTGCCGGGGTCAAAGTCCGCTGCTAAGGCAAATGAGCCAGAAGCATAGACGTTTCCGGCATTGTCAATGTCAACCAGTTGGCCCCGTACGGAATTGCCACCATTGTTGGCGATGGCCCATTGCAGGTCTTGAGAATAAGCTGATCCTGCCAAAAGGGTAGAAATCCCCAGGCAACACAAAACAACAAGGAGCAAGCGAAAATTTAGAAATACACGCATAGGTTATAAAAGGGAGGATTGTGATGGCCATCCTCTGTAAATTCAAGGTAGTGAAATTGAATGGATTAAAAAACGCTTTGCAGATGACCCGCTTCCCCCATATTTTTGAAAAAGATGAACTGGATCAGACAGATGAATTCAGCTAACCCTTGGACCAGATGAATGACTTTCAGCTCTACTTTAGCTTAGGATTGGACCATATCACCGACCCCGGTGGCTATGACCATGCCCTATTCCTGGTGACGCTGAGTGCTGTCTATCAACTCCGCGACTGGCGCCGCGTCATTCTGTTGGCCACCGCCTTTACCCTCGGCCATTCGCTGACCCTGGCCTTGACCGCCCTCGGATGGAGATTCATCCCGGCGGAAACCGTCGAAGTCCTCATCCCCATTACCATCATTCTGACTGCGCTATTCAATATCCTGAACAACCCCAAAAGGAATATCTCGCACTGGTGGAGCTATCTGATCGCGGCCTCTTTTGGCCTGATTCACGGGATGGGCTTTGCGGGATATTTCGTTGCCATGATGTCCGGCATGGAGGACAGCATCCTCAGCTTGTTGTTCTATTTCAATCTGGGGATAGAGGCAGGACAAATCGCGATCATCCTCGCTTTTCTGGGATTGACTTGGGTAGGTATCAGTCTGATCAAGATCCCGGCCAGAACCTGGCGGGTAGGGGTGAGTAGCCTCGGAGGCGTAATGGCAGTTTGGTTGTTGTGGAATGTCATCAGCCAGGCCTGATCACTCATTTCGCATGGACAGAGGGTCAAGGACAAAATTGGAGTTCTCTGGCAAGTGAAAATGGCATACCGAATTACAGTTGCATAGGGCACGGAGATAGGTGGAAAGCCGGAAGCTTGCACCTGTTCTATAAGAAGGGGAGACACTCATGACCCTAATAGCTTGACACTTCGGACCCTCATTATTTCCCGCTGAGATGGTCCACCGGAGACACTCTTGACCCTCATTATTTCCCACTAAGATGGTCGACCGGAGACACTCTGAACCCTCATTATTTCCCGCTGAGATGGTCGACCAGAGACACTCTTGACCCTCTTTATTTCCCATTGAGATGGCCGACCAGAGACACTCCAGACCCTCATTATTTCCCCTTGTGATGGTCAACCGGAGACACTCCCGACCCTAATTGCTTTCCCCATGAGACGGTCGACCAGAGACACTCCCGACCCTCATTGAAGCACCGGATAACCTGAATTCATTCCCCGTTTTGGAGAGTTATTATTCGAAAAGGGACTTCTGAAATCAACGGTAAATCTCGCAACTCATAGGCACGTTCAGACTATTCAATCCCCACCCGCGTCACCGCCTTCTCCCCTCCAGAACTTTCCTGCTTCCCATGCCGGGTCAACCATTCCACCTGACCAGAAACGGAATCCTGCTCGATGGTGGCTCCATTAAAACCCAACCAGACAAAATCCAGCTTGAGGGTACCCATTCCGGGTGTCTTTTTGACCACCCATTTGGCCGGGAGTTTGGGCCAGCCTGCATAATACGTCCGGTAGCCATCGTACATCCCCGGTTTCCACTGCCCAAAGTAGGTATCCGAAATTGCCTTTGTACGCTGATCCTCTACGTCATCCACCATGCGGACATTTAAATCGAAATCGGCGAAGTGAAGGTCCTTTTCCCCGAGTTGCAACCCAAATCCCGTAATGCCCAAAGCCGGAGCGTAATTATTTGGAGCAGGCTTTTTGGTGGATGGAGAACTGCCAGAATTGGATGGAGAACTGCCAGAATTGGATGGAGAATTGCCAGGATTGGATGGATAACTGCTAGAATTGGACGGAGAACCTATTGAGGACTTCACCTGAAATGGGTCGGCAAAATCTTCTGGTAGGGGATGGGACGAAAGGCGACCAGAAGGCAAAGAATCCTTGGTCCAAGAGATGGGGTTTGCTACCCTTTGCATCTCTGAGGAAAAATCTGAAATGAAGGTGAGCCAGTGCACATCCAATTCATAACTGCTGATCCGTTTAAAGCGAGCACATTCCGGAGTCGAACAGGCAAAATTAAATGCAACCCGGATATAGAAAGAGACCTTCACCGGTTCGGGGAAAGAACCGTTGGCGTCCGGTAGAAAAGGTTCCGGCTCAAGGTAGGTGACACTGTCAATACTCACTTGGAACTCAATAAATTTATCTGGCTTGAATCCCTCGGTTGGAAAAAGGTCAAACCCATTTAAGACAACCGCACAACCTCGCTCGGGGACCGTCTTCAGCTCAGCCGTCACCCATTGGCCACATTCGATCAGGTTCCCCTTGCGACCTTCCAGGTGGATGCGCGTGACTCCATACTTTCGCGCAATGCCGGGCGCTTCCACCTTAGTATAATAAGAGGTGAAGTCCGCAACATCGGCCCCACTTCCTGAAGCGGCCGTATGCACCACCGAGACTTTCCCCTCCTTCACCTCAAGGTAATCTCCAAGACGATTCACCCGATGGTTGTAACCCCAATGGTGGGAAAAACCGTTCCATATATAAAGCGGCACATTTTCGAATGACTGAGATTGCAACCTGCCGGAAAAAAGGACCGTAGAAAAAACGATGAAAGTCCAGGTAAGCATGTTTCCAAAGGCAAATTTCTCAGTCATTTTCTGTATTTTTACCGCTTGTCTAAGATTTAAATTAATCTAATGAATCAACATTTCACAAGGAAAACCAGGGCGTGGACCGAGAAGCGGGGGAAAGACACCTGGACGATTTTCCGTATTATGGCTGAATTTGTCGAGGGATTTGAGTCCCTGGCAGAGATCGGCCCCTGCGTTTCGATCTTTGGTTCCGCCCGTACAAAGCCAGACAATCCTCATTACCAACTTGGTGTCGATACCGCTCGCCTGCTCACCCAGGCCGGATTCGGTGTGATTACCGGTGGTGGCCCCGGAATCATGGAAGCAGGTAACAAAGGTGCCCAGGAAGGTGGTGGTTCATCTGTTGGTCTCAATATCGACCTGCCATTTGAACAATCTTCCAACCCATTTATAGACCGCGACAAAGACATAGATTTCAATTACTTCTTTGTCCGCAAGGTCATGTTTATGAAATATTCGCAGGGCTTCATCGTCTTGCCTGGTGGATTTGGTACCCTGGACGAACTGTTCGAGGCCCTTACCCTGATCCAAACCCAGAAGATTACCAAATTCCCGGTTGTCCTGGTGGACAAGAAGTTCTGGGGTGGTATGGTCGATTGGATTCAGAAGACGTTGTTGGAAAGTGAAGGAAACATCAGCGCTGAAGATATGTTCTTATTCAAGTTGGTGGACACTGCAGAAGAAGCGGTGCAGCACGTCACTGAATTCTACAACCACCACTTGATTCGTCCCAACTTTTAAGCGCTCTCATCACAGAACCATGATCAAGCTTCGCTCCAAAATCATCTATTTCCTAGTCCCTGTTCTGTTATTGATCGGGGCCATCGCTCTGGTAGGTTCAGCCGGATCACCGGAAGCGGAGGACTTGAAGGGACTGACCTCTCATGCCACTACGATCACTCTCAATCCTCCCAATGACCTGAACTTTGCCGGAGAGATCGTACCCCTGCATGATTTTGACGTTCAGGAAAGACTGGACAAAGAATTGATCCGGTACATCTACTACCACAGCGCGACCATCATGAACATCAAGCGGGCCGCACGTTGGAAAGGGGAGATGACCAAAATCCTGAGAAACAACAATGTCCCGGAAGACTTTTTCTACCTCTGTGTTGCTGAAAGCCATTTGACCAATGCGACCTCACCGGTGGGAGCCAAAGGCTTCTGGCAATTTATGCCCGCAACCGGTAAAGGCTATGACCTGGAGATTACAGATCAGATTGATGAGCGCTATGATCCCATCAAGGCAACCTATGCCGCTTGTGAGTACCTGAAAGATGCCCACCGCAAATTTGGCAACTGGACCCTGGTGGCAGCATCTTATAATATGGGGATGGGAGGGGTGCAGAAGCAGTTGGACCGCCAGAAAGTGGACAATTACTATGACCTCTACCTCAACCAGGAGACGTCTGCTTATGTATTCCGCATCCTGGCCATCAAAACGGTGCTTGAAAATCCGGAATCTTATGGATTCGATATTCCCGAAGAACAATTGTATTCCCCGACCCGTTACAAAACTGTGACGGTTGACACCACCATTTCCAATCTGGTCGAATTTGCCCAACTCAATGGTACTACCTACAAAATGCTGAAGGTGATGAACCCTTGGTTGCTGAAGGATGAATTGATCGTTGGAAAGGACGCCGAAGGGAATGCAAAGAAGTACAAAATCAAAATCCCAAAAGAAGCTAGTATCCCGGACCATGCAATTGATGAATTGGTTCCGGACACTGTTCAAGTGGATTCCAGCGCTGTGATTGTCTCTGACAGTCTTACTGATACTCCAAAGGTGAAAACAGGGAAAGGACTTGTCCCGACTCCTGATACGTCAGCCACAGATTCGGTTAAGAAAAAAAAAGTACTGAGAAATAATTGATGGCGGAAGATCAGATTCTGATATACGGAGCGCGGCAACACAATTTAAAGAACATAGACCTTGAGATTCCCCGGGACAAACTGGTGGTGATCACGGGTGTCAGCGGTTCAGGAAAAAGTTCACTCGCGTTTGATACCATTCATGCCGAAGGGCAAAGGCGCTACCTGGAAAGTTTTTCGGCCTATGCCCGCCAATTCATTGGCGACATGAAGGCGCCTGACGTCGATAAGATCGAAGGACTCAGTCCGGTCATCGCCATTGAACAAAAGACGACCAGCCGAAACCCACGTTCCACGGTGGGAACCGTCACCGAGGTCTATGACCTCTTTCGCCTCTTCTTCGCCCGCGCCGCGGATGCCTACTCCACCGTAACCGGCAAGCTCATGGTCCGCATGAGTGACGACGAGATCGTCAAAGCCATCGAGCGGAATTTCTTCGGTCGCAAGATCATCCTGTGTGCGCCTTTGGTCAAGGGCCGCAAAGGACACTACCGGGAATTGTTTGAAACCCTGGGCAAGCAGGGCTATGCCAAGGTCCGCATCGACGGAGAGATCGCAGACATCGAGCGGGACATGAAAGTGGACCGCTACAAAATCCACGACATAGAAGTCGTAATCGACCGCATCCTGGTCGGCGGCAATACCCAGCGCCTCACCGATTCCATTTACCTCGCCATGAACATGGGAGAAGGATCGATGCTGCTCGTAGACCACGAATTTCAGGACAGCCACTGGTTCAGCCGCAGTCTGATGGACCCGGAATCGGGCATTTCCTACGACGAACCTTCCCCCAATACATTTTCCTTCAACTCGCCCTATGGCTATTGTCCGACCTGCAAAGGCCTGGCCTTCGTCTATGAGGTAGACGAGAACAGCATGGTACCCGATCCGACCAAGTCGATCAACAAAGGCGCCATCGGACCCCTCGGGGAATTGAGAGACATCTGGATGTTCAAGCAGTTGCGGAAGCTCGCGAAGCATTATGATTTCTCGATGGCCAAACCCTGGTCTGAAGTTCCGGAAAAGGCGAAGAAATACATTCTTGAAGGACCGAAAGCGGCCGGGGAAAAGAAACTCGTTCGCCATTTTGATGGGGTAAAGGCATTTGTGGAGGATTCCTACCACAACTCCACCTCCGAGAAGATCAAGTCCTGGGCAGAAGAATTCATGGAAATCCGCGAATGCCCCGACTGCCAGGGTGCCCGTCTGAAGCCGGAAAGCCTGTCTTTCCGCCTGGGAGACAAGAATATATCCGACCTGGCTAAGATGGATCTGAATGGCCTCCGGGAATGGATGGATACCCTGCCCGACATTGCCACTGAAAGGCAATTGCTGATCGGAGTCGAGGTGATGAAGGAGATCAACAAGCGACTGGACTTCCTGCTGGAAGTTGGCCTCGGCTATCTGGACCTGGACCGCCCCGCCAAATCCCTTTCAGGGGGAGAGGCCCAGCGCATCCGACTGGCTACCCAAATTGGCTCCATGCTCACCGGCGTATTGTACATCCTCGACGAGCCTTCCATCGGACTCCACCAGCGGGACAACGAACGCCTGATCGGCTCATTGCTCCGCCTCCGGGATTTGGGCAACTCTGTGCTCGTGGTCGAACACGACAAAGACATGATGCTCGCCTCCGACTACCTGATTGACTTCGGCCCCGGAGCCGGAGCCCATGGTGGACGGGTTGTAGCAGCGGGAACCCCCCAGGAAGTTATTGCAAATCCTTCGTCTCAAACTTCGGATTACCTGAGTGGCAAGAAGATCATCCCCCTCCCGGAAAAGCGGCGCAAGCCGGACAAGAAGAACATGCTGCGCCTCATTGGCGCAACTGGAAATAACCTGCAAGATGTCACCCTGGATGTGCCCCTGGGACTGTTTGTCTGTGTGACAGGGGTCTCCGGCTCCGGCAAATCCACCCTG
>CAYGRE010000061.1:40047-40114 GCA_964352215.1 uncultured Bacteroidia bacterium | reverse complement strand
CCCAATTCCCGTTCCATTCGCGCCAATTCGTCTTCATCCCCACGCATATCAGGCAACTCCATTGCCT
>CAYGRE010000061.1:0-39947 GCA_964352215.1 uncultured Bacteroidia bacterium | reverse complement strand
CCCAATTCCCGTTCCATTCGCGCCAATTCGTCTTCATCCCCACGCATATCAGGCACCGACACCTCACCCTCATCACCCGAGGAAAGTCCAAGTTCGCGTTCCCAACGGGCCAATTCGGTCTCCGATTCCCGGGTTTGATCCGGTAAAGTCAGGTCATCAGGCAAGATCGTAATATGCCTTTCGGTCCTGGCAACCGGCACCTGCTTACCCTTGAACAAGCGCACCACCGGACGAAGGATAAAGACCAGGAAATCCTGAAGGTAGTTCCGAAATGAGAAGAAGAACTGACCGAATTGGAGCTTCCGCATGGATGCCGCCTGGTAGGTAAACAGCACCGCGAGGGGAAACAAAACCAAAATGGGCAACCAAACACCTATCCACACCGGAACCACTGCTTCGGTGGCCATCTTTTTGCCCTGGATCATAATCACGTAAAAGGCCAGGTAAAACGTAACCGAAACCAAAATGGGTATTCCAACCCCTCCTTTTCTCACCAGTGCGCCCAAGGGAGCTCCGATGAAGAGAAAGATAATACAGGCTACCGGAAGGGAAAATTTAGCATGGAATTCGATCAGGTAATTTCGATATCTGAGCTCCTTTTCCTCAAAACGACTCGCCGTCAATTCAGATGCTTTCTGCATACTGCTGGCACTGCTCAAGGCCCTGCGCATTACTTCCCGCCGTTTATATTTGGGAAAAGTCAGCAATATCTTATCGGGGGGTATACTCAGCGTACTGTCTGGAATATCCAGAAAAGCAGAATCGATTTTGGAAGTCTCCTCGACATAGCCCCGGTACTCCACCACCATGGAATCTCTTTTGTCCATGACCGTGTCCATGGAGAAATTCAAATCATTCAGGTTCAGCATATAGTGGTGGGAGGCAAAATCTGATTCTGCCGTCCTCTCCAGGCTAAATCCCGAAAGGTCAAAGGTGTAGTACAGGGCTTTGTAATGGGTTCTGACAAATGATTCCTTTTCTGTTACCCTCCCCTTGTCGGTATAATTATTTTCAAAACTGGCTCCATCAAAGAGCCACATGTTCATGAAAGAACCGTAGGGATCAACTTTCATCACCCCCGAATCTGCCATCACCATCCTGTCATTGCCGCGGCCCGAGGTGTGGTCGTAAATCATGATATTGTACAGCATCTCCTTGCTGACGTCCTTGTCCTCAATGCGGATGACATAGTTGTCGATGTCGGAATTGAAGTGGCCTGGCTCCAGGGAGAAGGTTGGCTTCAATTGTTTCACATCATAGAGCAAACTGTACAGTTTCAGGTTGGTGATCGGGATGATGTAGGAGGAAAGAGAGAAGGATACCAGAGATACAAACAGGGTCAGGACGATCATGGGGCTGATGATCTTGCGGGTAGACAGACCACTGGACCGCATCGCAGCCAGTTCGTACTGTTCTCCGAAAGTTCCCATGGTAAAGAGGGAGGCCAGCAAAACCGAGACGGGGAGCGCCAATACAATCAGAGAGACGGAAGCATACGCAAAAATTTTCGCAATCGTATCAGCATCAAGCCCTTTGCCAAAGAGATCGTCCTTGTAACGGGACAAAAACTGTAAAACCAGAAGAAATAGGGAGATGATCAGGCTCCTGATGAAGGGTCTGAAGTAGGACGCGAGAATAAACCGGGTGAGTTTTTTCACGTAAATTGCGTCTCGTCTGGATTAAATATGCATACTCCTGAAATCAATAACGAAGAACTGTCCACCTTGGACAACGCTCATTTTTTCCGGGTCAAAAGCGGCCTGGATGATAAAGTTAAAGACCTTTTCATCCTTTTAAAAGGCAATCTGGAGGCCGAAGTCGGGAATTTATTGTCCTCTTCAGAGCAGGATATTCCGTGGACTCCGGGGCGGCGGTTTCAAGGGGAGAATTACCATGGATTCCCTTGGCGTGCCATTGACTATCCCCGAGCAGCCCAAAAACCAAACCTGTTCTTGTTTCGTTGCCTGCTGCTTTACGGCCACTGCTTTGCCTTCCACCTGATCGTAGATGGTGATTGGAAAGAACGATTTCTCGAACCCCTTCTGAAAGCACAGCCAAAGCTGGGAGATCTGGGATTCGTGATTGACAGCCGGCCCTCTGCCTGGGAATGGTTCATGGACCATTCTGATTTATTTCCGCTCTCCGAATTGGGGAGAGATGAACTCTTGCGACTGGCCCAAAGCCAGCCTCATCTAAAACTCAGTCTGGAAATTCCCCTTTCTGAGTTCTCTAATATCCCGGCTATCGGGACCCAAATATGGCGTGAACTGCAAGCGATCCTGTTCACAGAATCCTGAACGGGTCTGCATCCTGCCAAACCGGAAACTTCTCCCGGTACCTCTCCAAACCTTTCCAGTCCAAGCTCACATTCAACAACTTTGCCTCCCTTGTCGCCGTGGCCAAAACGGTCCCCATATAGTCGATTGCAGCACTGTCTCCGGAGTATACAACCCCGTTCCCGTCTGTGCCTACCCGGTTTACCCCCAGGCAGTATGCCTGATTTTCAATCGCCCTGGCCTTTAACAGTGTTTTCCAATGAGACACCCTTACTTCCGGCCAGTTTGCCACGTACAACAAGACGTCATAGTTCAATCGGGGTAGTTCTGAGGAGGTGTTCCGGCTCCAAACCGGAAACCGGAGGTCATAACAGACCAGGGGATTGATCCGCCATCCCTTCACTTCAAATACTGAGGATTGCTGTCCGGATGCATAATTCTCGTCCTCTCCTGCCATGCGAAACAGGTGTCGCTTGTCATATCTGGTCAATAGCCCCTCTGGCCCTACCGCCAACAAGCGGTTGAAAAACTGTCCATTCTCCTCGACGATCAGACTTCCGACTACGACTGCATCAAGCTCAGCGGCAAGGGTTTGCATCCAGGTCTGAGTAGCCCCCTCCATCTCCTCCGCCTTTCCTTCAGGAAGCATGGTAAATCCTGTGGTAAACATTTCGGGGAGAATAACCATATCTGATGCCCCATCCTTGTTCCGAAGAATTCGCTCAAAATGGCTCCGGTTGACAGCTGGATTTTCCCAGGCCAATTCATCTTGTACGAGACAGACTTTTAAATCTTCCATCTTCAAATTGATTGATCCTAATACAAACCCGAGATGTCTATCCGGGCGAATCCCCTTCCTCTACCTGCTCTCCTTTTTGCCTTTTGCGAGATCCCTTTTTGGTTCCCCGCTGTTGCTGGTATTCACGCAAACGCTTTTGAGCTTCATCCTTAATGCGCTGTCGCTCTAGAACAATTTCATCGATCGACAACTCTTTGCGCACTGGTTTCTTCAGCGCGCCTTTTCGTCCAAAGGTGACCAGATAGACAAATCCACGGATGAAACGACTCCACCCAGCCATGTACAGCAAGGGCGAATCCGTCGAAGAGGTATAGGTAAACCATGCCGCCATCGGACTCAGGATGATCACCGGAAGCCAGGTTCCAAACCATACCGGTAAAATGCCATCTCTGGCAAACTTCATTCCGTTGATCTGGAAGAAATAGAAGATTACAAAGAAGATGATCGAGAAAATTACCGGGAGTCCGATCCCTCCTTTTCTGACGATTGCCCCTAGTGGTGCGCCAATAAAGAGGAAAACCAAACAGGCAAAGGGAAGGGCAAAGCGGTTGTGGAGTTCGATCTTGTACTTACGATAGCGCTCGCTTTCTCTCTCCAGACGCTCCTGAATGATATTGGTATAATTCTTTACGGCCCGGCTGGTTTGCAGGGCCTTGGTGAGTAACTCATGTGGGGGAATGTCCGGGAACCATTCGCGGACCAGCTTTCCTTCATCTACTTTGATGGTCTTATTGGGTGCAAAATGCACAGAATCTTCCGGGTGCAAAGGGTCTACATTGAGTACAGGGTCGGCCAATTGGCCGCGGGCTTGCTTGGTGGTGGAGTCCGACTTTGTGTCTTTCCACTTTGGGGCTGGCTCTTTCAGAGGGGGATTGGCCAAAACACCACGGCTGGTATCTATATGGGTGTACTTGGAGATGTACTCAGCGAGATCACCACGGATGGTGACCATTCGGTTCTCCATGCTATCGACCGACAGGAAGAGGCGGTGAATATCTGAGGTCAACTGGTGCCGTGCCAGTACTGTCCCCTCGCTCTCATCCAGTTCAAATCCGGTAAGGTCTACCCTGTAGTTCAAAGTGTCAAAATAGAACCTTGAATAATTGGCCCCAGCGGGCTTTCCTGGCTTTTTAGGAGATTCTTCGTGGACCACTCCCTTGAACAGGGTCATGGAAAGTCGCCCATTTCCAGCACTAGGCATCATCTTGCCTGAGTCTGCTAAGGTGATCCGATTGTTCCCCACCTTGTCCGAATGGTCGTATATCTTAATTCCGTGCAAGACGTCTGTATCCCTGTTGATCTCGCGGGTATGGATGACCATGCCATCAACCCCATTGTAGAAATGTCCTTCTTTAAGGGCAAATGAGGGTTTCAGCTGCCCGAGGTCGTAGACCAGGGTAAATAATTTCAGATTGACCTTGGGATAAATGTAGAAATTGAAGCCAAAGGAGAAAAGCATGAGCACGAATGTCCCATAGGTTAAGGGGCGCATGATCTTGAACAGGCTGATTCCATTGGCTTTCATGGCCGCTAATTCGTAGCGTTCTCCCAGTCCTCCCATGGTGATCAGGGTGGATAAAAGTACCGCCAGTGGCAGGGCCATGGGAATCGCATTCAGGATGGCGAGGCCAAATACTTTGGCTAACACGATGGCTTCCAGGCCTTTTCCAAAAATCTCATCCTTGTAGCGGCCAAAGAAAGGCAGCATTAGGATAAAGACCAAAACCGTAAAAGAGATAAGGAAGGGACCAAACCAAGACCGGAAGATCAGCATGTGGATCTTCTTGAGGAATTTGGTCCAGAATAGTAGTATCCTCAGCATTGGTCAATTTACATGAATCAGGCTACAAATATTGTGCCTCTTTCACTGAATTCCCAAAAATACAGAAAGGGCCGACAACAAAGCCGACCCTTTCATAATCTAATCTAATTACAACCTAATTTGCATCTTTGGAGTCGACGATCACAAACAAGGTCTCGCCAGACTTTTTAGCACGGTACCGCTCTCTGGCAAACCTTTCCAATTCCGCGGCATCACTTTCCAGGATAAAACGGGACTCTTGAACAGCCGATTTTTCCTTTTGGTAAAAAGCGAGGTCTTCTTCGAGTTCTCCGATCTGACGTGCTGTTTCAAATCTTCCCCACACGCTGTTGAGGTCAAAAAACAGCATCCATATCAAAGCGAACCCACCTACAAAAAGGTAGAAGTGATAAGGTTTGAGTTTTGCCTTGAGCTTTTTCATAATCAGCAATATTTAAAAATGCTGCCGCCAAATACCGCCTGACTTCCCAACTCTTCCTCGATGCGGAGCAGTTGGTTGTACTTAGCGATCCGGTCACTCCTGGAAGCAGAACCGGTTTTGATCTGGCCTGAGTTTAATGCTACGGCCAAATCGGCAATAAAGTTGTCTGCTGTCTCACCACTTCGGTGTGAGATAACATTGGTATAACTGTTGCGGGTCGCGAGGCTGACAGCTTCGATGGTTTCAGTCAGGGTACCGATCTGGTTCACCTTGATCAGGATAGAATTTGCGATTCCCCCCTTGATGCCTTTGGACAGGCGGTCTACGTTGGTGACAAACAAGTCATCCCCAACCAATTGCACCCGGCTACCCAGCACATCGGTCATTTCTTTCCAACCATCCCAGTCGTCTTCGTCCAAGCCATCTTCGATGGATACGATCGGATAACGGTCTACCCAGTCTTTCCAGAAACTCACCATTTCAGATGAGGTCATGGAGTCACCAGTCGATTCGAATACGTATTTTCCTTCTTTGTAGAATTCTGAAGAGGCGGCATCCATGGCGAGGAAGATATCTTCTCCTGGGCGGTAACCAGCCTTTTCGGTGGCTTCCAGGATGAGCATGATAGCTTCTTCATTGGAGCCGAGGTTTGGGGCAAATCCACCTTCGTCACCGACATTGGTGCTGAGACCTTTTGACTTCAGTACCTTCTTCAGGTTGTGGAAGACTTCAGTTCCCATGCGGAGGGCCTGGGCAAATGACTCCGCCTTGGGTGCCATGACCATGAATTCCTGGATGTCGACCTTGTTGTCTCCGTGAGAACCGCCGTTGAGGATGTTCATCATTGGGACGGGTAGCACTTTGGCGTTGACACCGCCCAGGTACTTGAAGAGGGACATTCCTTGTGAATCGGCTGCGGCCCGGGCAACTGCAAGAGACACGCCGAGGATCGCATTCGCCCCCAGGTTAGCCTTGTTTGGGGTGCCATCCAGGTCGATCATCAACTGGTCTATGAGTGGTTGGTCCAAGGAGTCGCACCCGACAACCAATGAAGCAATCTGCTCATTTACATTATCCACGGCTTTAAGTACCCCTTTACCAAGAAAGCGGTTGGCGTCACCATCCCGCAATTCGATGGCCTCATGGGCACCTGTCGAGGCTCCGGAAGGAACCGCGGCACGGCCAAAGCCGCCGTCGTTGTTGACTACTTCCACTTCAATAGTGGGGTTTCCTCTGGAATCGAGGATTTCACGCGCATGAACGTTAATTATAATGCTCATTCTTTGTACAATCGGTTATATGATTGAGAAACAAAATTACCTAAAATTGACCCGCCAAGGAGTCGTAGTTTTCTACAATCCAAACTTGTGTAGTAGATCGGGGACAGAACCGAATGATCAGCGGCCTTCCCTTTGATTTGACAGTCCTTTTTGAGGCTCAAGAACTTACCAGCCACAGGACGATTTAAATGACAATTCACACAATGTGCAAAGGTGATAAAAATTGTTGGGATTTAGAATGTTAGCGTATGAACGGTTTGTTAAGATATTGGGGGGCTGCATCAGCCAAAATGTCTAAATGTTAGATGTTTCTCAATTGAAATACCCGATTCTCCTTGTCATTTTCATCCCGACGATTTGGATCCAACATAAACCCATTCCTTTTCAGCAGCTTGACTGATCGTTGATTCTCAAGGTGGGTAAAGGCTTCAATGCTATCCAATTCCAGCTTTCTAAATCCGAATTCAAGAACTGCCTGCACGGATTCCGCCATGATCCCTTTTCTTTGGTGTTCTGGCAAAAGATCATATCCCAATTCCGCGACCTTCTTATCATTCGAAAAATTCCAGAGACAGATACTCCCGACCAACTCGGTTTCTCCTTTTGGAACAATTACCCAAAACAACAGGGATTCCTCAGCTATTCCTTTAGTGATCCTTTCAATGAACACTTCGGCTTCTTTGATACTCGCGGGTGGTGAACGTTTGATATGGAGGTTGACCTTGGGATGAGAACGGAGGAGATAAATATTCTCCAAGTCATCCCTTGTCATTTGTCTTAGGGAAAGACGTTGGGTTTCCAGGTTGGGAAAAGGGTGAAAATATGAAGTGTCCATGGCTTGGAATCAGTTGAAAACCTTGATGATGCTTCCCAATTTTATAGTTTACCAGATAGCAACAGGGGGCTTGGATAGCTGAATTCAAGATAGAAACACCCCAAAATAAAATCCTCCAAGGTTGGAAATGAACTTCATTTTCGTCCTTGGAGGATTGTTGCTTAATAAATCGAGGGAGGCTCGTGCAACCCTTGATTATTTCACGTAAAAAGTACTGAAAATCTTGTCAGCAGTTTCTGAGAAGGTATCGAAATTGTCCTGGGTAGCAGAATAGGTCAATACATACGCTTTTCCACCTTGAATACGGAATTGCTGCTTCCAGGCGAGATCCATTCCGACGTAGTTGGCATGGTAGATGATGTAACGGTACTTTCCGTAAGCATCGGTCATCTCTTTCTCTTCCTTGATGTCAAATCCTTCAAATGCATCTGCGAGTTGTGAGCGGGAGGCTTCAGCATACTCATCCAGTGAGACTGGACGGTTAGGAAGCACTTCTGAGACAACATTCACATTTTCCTGAAATTCGTCGGATGAGCCTTCCAATTCAGAGAAAACGGCAAATTCAGTTCCTGATGCTCCGTCAGTTTCGAGTTCCCACTCAGGTGGATATGCAATGGTGAAGTCGGTTCTTTCGACAGTTTCCCATCCTTCAGGTGCGACTGGTGCAGCTGGTGGAGCAACTTCTTTCGCGTTGTTGTCTTCCACAGCTTCTCCCATGGCCTCATTGAGGTCACCCATGATCTCTGCTGCTCTCTCTTCATCACTTTTTCCGCTTCCGGAACAGGAAACCACAGTGAAGGAGAGGGTCCCTAGGACCAGTACTAGTGCCAGTAGTTTTTTCATTTCTAATTTGTTACAATAATAAAGGCAACAAATTACGAACTAATAGGCCAATAACAATTTGACTACCAGCTTATCAAGGCTAAAACGGTGTTTTGTGGAAAAAAGACCTCTGTTATCCTGCTACCACCGCCTTAGCATCCTTCATCAGCTGCACAAAATCATCAAACAGATAGCGGCTGTCATGTGGGCCTGGACTGGCCTCTGGGTGGTATTGCACGGAAAAGGCCCGTTTACCGATGACCCGCACCCCTTCCAGGGTCTGATCATTTAAGTTGGTATGGGTCACTTCCACACCGGTATGTGCTTCGGCGTCTTGCAAAGAGACTGCAAAGCCGTGGTTCTGAGAGGTGATCTCTCCCCGGTTGGCGAGGACATTCTTGACGGGATGATTGATCCCACGGTGGCCGTGGTGCATTTTATAGGTACCAAGTCCCATCGCCCGGCAGAGCATCTGGTGGCCCAGGCAAATCCCAAAAATGATCTTGTCTTCCGCCAAAAGTTGCTTCACCAACTCTACTTCAGAAGCCATCACAGCGGGATCCCCAGGACCATTGCTGAGAAAATAACCATCTGGCCCCCAGGCGGTGAATTCTTCATAACTGGTATCGTGCGGAAATACCTTGACATAGCAGCCACGGTCAGTCAGGCAGCGGAGAATGCTCTTCTTGATCCCAATGTCCAGGGCACTGACTTTGAAGGGAGCTTCAGGATCACCGGCAAAATAGGGCTCTTTGGTACTTACCTTAGAAGCAAGCTCCAAACCTTCCATGTCAGGACATTTTGCCAATTCCTTCTCCAACTTATCCTTGGCAAAAATCTCTGAAGAAATGATCCCATTCATGGCCCCTTTGCTGCGAATATGGCTCACCAGGGCGCGGGTATCCAAATCAGAAATACCTACAATCCCATTCGATTCCAGATAATCCTGCAAGCTGCTTTCTGCGTCGGAACGGGAAGGGATATAGGTGAAATTTTTCACAATTAACCCAGCGATCTTCACGCTGTCACTTTCCATCTCTTCGGCATGAACACCATAGTTCCCGATGTGGGTGTGGGTAGTTACCATCATCTGACCGAAGTAGGAAGGGTCTGTAAAAATCTCCTGGTAGCCGGTCATGCCAGTATTGAAACAGAGCTCGCCGGTGGTCGTTCCTGGAAGACCAATGCTGTAGCCTTCAAAAAAAGAGCCGTCTGACAACATCAGGACGGCTCTTTTACGTTCATTGTATTTCATAAATCGCTCAGATCTTCGATTGGTCGATAAGGGGAATTGATTTGTAGGTAAGTTCCTTGCCCGCTCGCAGGTCGTCGACGACACCTTTGATGGATTCTGGGGTCAGGTTGTGCACGTAGTGCTTATTGGTGATCTGGCAAACTGGGCCAGTGTCACAGGAACCCAGACACTCTGCTGTGCGGAAGAAGAATAAACCATCTTCGGAGTAACCACTGGCATCGCAGTTGGTGTAGTCTTTGGCGGCTTGCAGGGTCTCATCTCCGCCGAGTTCTCCGCATGCGAAACAAGTACACACATCAAATACGTACTTGGGAACCGGCTTCTTGTAATACATAGTGTAAAACGTAGCCACCCCATATACATGGGCGTAGGAGAGTTTCAGGGTGTCGGCAACCAACTCTAGAGCTCCGCTGGACAACCAGCCGTACTTATTCTGTGCCATCCACAAAACGGGCATTACTGCTGACTTAGGGTCAGGATACTTGGCAAGATGCTTTTGCACCTCCGCCAGTTCTGCCTCATTGAACTCGAACTTTTCTACATTCGAGTCTGCACCTACTGAAATTCCTATTTCGTTGTCTGCCAAAGCGACCTCCTGTTTAGATTTCCCCAAAATTAGAATAAACAGTGATTCGAGTAAAGTATTTTTCACTTACTTTATACACTGTTTCTATTCAGACCTGATAACTAAACTATTGATGAGAAAGTTTACCCAACATTTTGACAAGGTTTATGTGGGCTTTGCTATGATCCTGTATGCCTACAGTTTCTTCTTTTTTTACTCCTATTTCGCCCGCAGGGTATGGGCCGCAGCGAATTTCCCGTTTTCCTATGTCAATGAGGACGTGCTAACCATGACCTATGTAGTTGTCATTTTACTCATCGTTGGTTTTTTAGTTGGAGGTGTATCCATCTACTTACTGTGGAAAAAACATATTCTTGGAAAGGTCCTGACCCACATTATACTTTGGGTAAATCTCCTTGCCGGTGTATTGATGGGGGCCCTGGTCTACGATATCGAAGGCAGGTATGCGAGGCTGTCCTGGTATGTTGCCACCTGGCGGTGGATGTTCATCGTGCTGGTAATTTTCTCCGTCATCGGTTTGACTGGTTTATTGACGAGGTGGAATGTGAAAAAGAAGGAGATGGAAAGCCTACCTGAATAAATGCTTAACCCATTCGGAATGTGAGTCGGTCAATGTCTCCGCTTTCCTTCTGAAGCTAAGGCTGTTCATGTCCCTGGCCGTCAACTTGCTCGCCTGCCATGATCCCCAATTCAGCAAAAGCTCCTCCCGAAGCAACCCGATGTCCCGCCAATCACATGCGGAGAATGCACTTAACCAAGCGTCTATCTGAACCAGTCTCCCTTCTTCCATCAACTTTTCGGAAACCGCTTGGGCAAAGGGAGCCCTCAGGACAAAGCCGTATCTGGATTGCAGGATGAAAAGGGCGATTGGTCCCAGAAAGGAAATTGATACCAATTCCGGGGTCCGTTCGGGAATCGTTATCAGCGCCACAATACCCCCCAGGAGAGAAATACCCATTGCAATAAGAAATTCCCAGGAATAAAAGAGCCTTTGATTTTTGACTATTTGGGGGGCTTCTTCTAAAATCTTTCCTCCCGGTAGCTTGAGCAACTTCTGGACGGTAACATCCACCAGCCGACCTTCTCTCCTCCTAATCACCAGAAAGCAATAGACTGGGGTCAGAAAAGCCCCAATGGCCAGGGCCAGGAAAAATAGTATTTCAGAAAGAAGAAGATTCATTGTAGAGAATATAATCTGGGATTCTTATTTGGTTATTTCTTTCAGTAGATTCCACGTATTGGGAGCCAATGAAACCTTTGTATCTACCTGTACCTCTATTCTCAATTCGCGGTCTGGAGATTGGTTCCGCAAGGCCTCAATGACTGCACTGACAGCCCAGTCGTAATTGATATCTGCGCCTGCCGCCACCTCCAGCACATCTAATTCCGCAGCACTGGCTTCATTCTCAGCCGCATTCCAGAGTTGAACAATTAACTCCCCGGTTCCGGTCAATTTGGTCTGTTCTCCCTCGAGCGGGCCAATGAGCCCTGTCACCTTGTATATTTCCGGTATCATTTCCCGATAATCCTGGCTCCGTCGTCCCAATACATATTTCCACCCATGGATTTGAGACAATTCTCCCCTGGACATGCCAGTCTTGCAATAATTGAAGGGATGGAACCGAGCCAATTCTCCTTGCAGGCGAAAGGCGTTTACCAGCTTTTCTTCCAGTTCATCCATTTCAGAACCTTCCCACAGCAATGCATCCTCTGCCTGAAATGCCATCGCGACTCTCTGCCAAAACCGGCTTTGACTCACCAATTCCCTTAAATTCAAAATGTGAGTAAGGTCTTCATTGCGTAAAAGGTCAATTCCTCCCCGGTACCCACTTTCACAAAGGTTTCGAATCTCCAGGTTCAGAGTTGACTGTCCTACTTCTTCCAGATGCTGAACTGCCCAGGGGGACTTCCATTTGACAAGCCATTCCACTCCGAGTAACTGAAGGATAGGTTTTTGAGATCTGGCGGCTGCTAACATTATCCCCTCGGCCCTCACCTTTTCCCCAGCCAAAGTCACCAATTTCAATTCTTTCCTTAATGCAGACTCGTGTGCCTTCAGGACCAGAACAGGCAGGTCGCGGAACATCCTGTGCATTCCTATCCCAAGCGTGAGAAATACCCCGATGGCTTTGCCAAAAATCGGTACAGGCAATATCAATTGGACAAAGAGGAACAATACAATCATGGACCAGCCCACGAGATGCTCGTCTTTTCGCTTACGTTTGAGCAGCCCAAGTATCTTTTCAGCAATCTCTTCGCGGCTTCCGAGTGAGACCTCCCGCAACAGTTGGGATATTCGCTTTCGGCGGACATAGCCAGCCAAAGACCCCGCTAAATGGGGAGCCCAAATCGCGAGGATAATATTGATGATATACATTAGGTATGAATTCCCTCCAGAAAATGGATTTCGTTTTCCGAAAAGTTGGAAATTTCTGGTTGGTTGATGCGTTCCATGCTTTACTTTTTAAAGGTAAGCAATTTGGATGGGTTGGAGAATCTATGCTTTGAAAGAATCCATGCGAAGAGTCCTCAGGGGAGCCTTCCTATAGAGGTATCGTCGACAAATCGCCGCAATATTTCCCTGGTATTGGGCAGGAGTTCAATGCCCGGAGTAAGCGTGACTTTTGGCTGCCTGTCCAGCCTATAGTTTGCGAATGATTCCAATACAGCAACCAGTGGCCAATCTGCTTTGTCCAATGGGAGCAATTCAATTTCATCCACTTCCACCACCCTCGCTGTCTTATCCTTCATATCCCAAAGCTGCAATTTCAATACCCCGTCTTTCAGATACCAGGCCTTTGGTCCCCCAATCTGCCCCACAACCTTCCTGACGGGAGAAACCAGATTGGATACCTTGCCACAGTCGGGACATTGTAAGAATGAAATACCTCCGTGTTCAACCTCAACAGGTCTTCGAAAGTCGTATTGGCAATATGCCTGAAAACCCTCCCGGTGAATCTTCCAGTTCCCCTTGTAGAAATTTCTTAAAGGTGCCGGAGCTACCTCGAGCTCAACCAGCCTTTGAAGCATCTTAGGAGGCTTTTCACCAATCATTTCCGCGGTGATCCTTCTCCAGTAGATATAATTTTCGTTCAATTCCACGAACCCCAGCCATGAATCAGGTTGTACCCTCCCCATCATCTCCCGGAGGCTTCGGGAATAACGACCCGCCAATTCACGTACAATAGGTGCCGGGTCTCCCATGACTTCCTTTAAAAGAACCAAACAATGAGGACTACCCCATGCATCCATTCTGTGCAAGGCCAAACTTTTGTAATCCATACGGTTGGTAGTGATCATTGCCCGGCAAAGCCGGGCGTGCAGTACCTCCTCTCCTTCTTGTTCGTACTGAAAAAGGAGATGCTCCACTGCGCCAATCTTACTATCCAATTGAAATCCAGAATACCGCTTCAGGGCGAGGTATATGATAGAAAAGAGGTATGTGAACCCCAGGAAAACCGTTGCCTGTCCTCCATCGGTGAAGAGTGCAACGACAATAAAAAAGACCACTAGAAATACACTGGCTATTTCATGGGGGTAAAGCGGATTGCCAACCAACAAGTCTATGATCTCCTTTTCATCCGCTCCCGGATAGTCCAACTTAATCCTCAAGATTCGGTTGAAGGTTATCATCTGCCTCCTGATGGATGCGATCCCAAGCGCCATCACAACGATCAGAGGGGGTAACAGCAGGAGTACGACCAATAGACTATTACTCATATCTGTTCATTGTAATTCCCTATGATCTCCCTGGTATTGGGCGTCAGGTTGAGGCCTTCCTCCACATGGATCATAGGCTTGGGGGCAGGATGCTCATTTTCCAGGCGTTCTACCGCAGCTGCCACTGCCCAATCGATATTGGGAATGTCAAATATTCTGACCTCATCCACCGCTGCCTTGCTCACGCGCTTGTTCACTTCATCCCAAAAAGAGAGTCTTAAAACCCCATCCACCAGCTTTTCATCTGAATTCCCGCCGATTTCTCCGATGACCTTTGCCACCGGATAAACCAGAGAGTCACCAGAAAGGCAATGCGGACAACGTATAAAATTGCAGCCATTGATATTTTTGAGGGTCGCCTTTTGCAAATCCTTTGTACAATAAATACTCGGAAAATGCTGATGCAGTTTGTGCTGGGTCAGGAAGAAGTTCTGCAGTTCCGGGGGGACCCTTTGCGCCTTCATACCACTGAGCAAATCAGGGTCATCCTTCCCTTCCGCTGCCAACTGTAATCTCTTCCAATAGGTCCAGCGGTTGACCAACAACCTCAATCCCTTCCATTTATCTTTACTGCTGATCGCCACCGCTTTTTGAATCAGAGTACCATGGGCACCCGCGGTCCGCACTGCATCTATCCCCGAACGGCCATCAAAACCAAGCAGGTAATTCATCGAAAGCATACTTCCCCAGGTTTTGAGAAGGTTTACCGCCACGATCGAATAGGCTTTTTCCTTTCTGTGAGATAAGCCCCCCAGCAATGCCTCCACTTCAAATTCTTTTCCTTCGCGTATCAACCGCCTTCCCTCCTTCTCCACCCTTACGGCCCTTCTCTTCAGTAGGACTTTGCCCATTGAATTGCCCAATGGGAACACTCCAACTGCCATTGCCAGACAAATTATTCCCAAGGCAATCGGACCACTTTCCAACTGGATTGAAAAGAAAATGATGGCAGCATAGAAAAGGACGGTCACCCAACGCAGGATATTTAGGGATTTTAAGTCTAAAATTCGATGCCAGAGGTCACTGCGCGGGGCCTCAAATTCGAACTGTTTGATCCCCGAAGTTAATTTCCGAAAGTCCATTTGAAACCAGGCAATTAGATAGACCAGGTAGACCAGAAACAATAAAGAAACGATCAAGTATCCAGGAGCTGGCATAAACAATCGGGTTATTTGTAAGGCTAAATTTAATAAAAGCCAGTCAATTCCGGTAGAAAAACCATTTGTTCCTTCGTTTCCGGAATCCTAATATTGACCTTGATGAAACGCCTTAAGTGGATTTACACACGTGAAGAAGGATTTGCTGCCCTGGTCATCTTTTGGGTATGCATCATAATGGTTGTGGGGATATTTGTCCCCGTCGACCACAGAGTTGTCAACAATCTCTTCTTCGACGAGCATGTGCGCCAGGACATGCCAGAAGACAGCCTCTGGTTAAGCAAAGGGGATGGCATCCTGAAAGTGGGGGAAGAATATGTACTTTCTTCAACCTTTGGGGACCAATACCAATACTTGCTGATGGCCAATGGAGAAGCCTCCATCCCACCCTATAAGTTCCGCATGCTTGCACCTGCGGTGGTGCGGGGCATGATCTTTCTGGAAGACCAGACCCTGGGCCGCTTCCTGGGCTCCTACCAGCGCATGGATAAGTTCCGCAAAGGGCATATCAATTTCTGGATTCTCAACTTTTTCTCAGTCCTGATCGCTACCATTGTCTTTTTCAGGATTCTTAAGTTGGTAACGGACCAGAAGTTGCTGCTCTTTGCGGGGCTCGTGCTCTTTGTCACCCAGTACAGCATCCTCAAAACAGCCACCTACGCCATGGTGGATCCATTTTGCTTCATGCTCTTCAACTTTGCGGTGTACTATCTGATGCAGAAAAAATGGGTCCACCTGGCCTTGTTTCTGGTGCTCCTTGGTCTGGCCAAAGACGCCTTTATCATCTTCACCCCCGCTCTGTTCATACATTTCCTGATGAACAAGCAACTTAATTGGAGGACGTTGGGCCTGGTCGCCATCCCATTGCTGGTATTTGTCGGGATGCGATTGATCCTGAAAGAGAGCGCTACCAGTGTGCAGTACGATTGGGACATCAGCAAGGGAAACTTTTCACTTGGCTACCTGACCATTCGGTTCAGCAGTCTGGGCCATTTTATCCCATATCTGGCTGGATTGGCTTTTGCATTCGGTGTGACCTGGTTTTACATCCCCAAAATGCGCCTGCTTCGAAAACACCATTTGTATTATTTTACCCTCACCTTTACAGTACTGCTCCTGATCGCTCAACTATTGCTTGCCAGTAGGATTGTAGTGGCCTTGGCCCCGGTCATGCCCCTGCTGATCCTGATCCCGGTAACCTTGTTTCAGGAACGACTCGCCAAAGCATGAGTTTACTTTTCTCCACCTTCGCGTTCGGAAAATATTCGTAAGTTTGCCGGAATATATTGCTTGCAAAGGATTGCGATGAAACTGAAAGTAGGTCAAATCGCTCAGTTGCTAAAGGCTGAGGTAGAAGGTAACGCAGAACTGGAAATCCACGGACTGGCCAAAATCGAAGAAGGTGGTCCTGGAGAAATTACGTTTTTGGCTAATCCCAAATACGAACAGTTTATCTATACTACTGGTGCGAGTGCGGTCATTGTAAGCAATGATTTCCAAGCTCGTCAACCTGTGGGTGCATCCCTTATTCGGTGTAAGGATCCCTACTCTGCATTTACCACCCTGCTGAGCAAGGCGGTGGAAATGATCCAGGCCAAGACCGGGATCGAACAACCCTGCTTTATCCATGAGACGGCTACGATTGGCACAGATGTTTACATCGGAGCTTTTGCCTATATCGGTTCCGGGGTAAAGGTTGGTGATGGAGCCAAGATTTACCCCAATGTTACCTTGGGAGACCAGGTCTCAGTCGGGGCAAACAGTATTGTCTATGCCAATGTATCCGTTTATTATGGGTGTCAGATCGGTGCCAATTGTGTGGTACATTCAGGCGCTGTGATCGGCAGTGACGGCTTTGGTTTTGCTCCTCAGGATGATGGATCATTGGCAAAGATTCCCCAGACGGGCATCGTTCGATTAGAAGATCATGTAGAAGTGGGGGCCGGCACCACAATTGACCGGGCGACATTGGGGGAGACCGTGATTCGCAAAGGGGTTAAGTTGGACAATTTGATTCAGGTTGCCCACAATGTAGAGATAGGTGCGCATACCGTAGTAGCGGCTCAAACCGGTATTTCTGGCAGTACTAAACTGGGTAAGAATTGCATGGTTGGTGGTCAAGTGGGAATCGTTGGCCACCTCAACCTTGCCGATGGTACACGGATCGGAGCCCAAAGTGGGGTATCAAAATCAACAACAGAAAAGGGGAAGGCACTGCGTGGTAGCCCTGCCCAGGATTATAAACAGCAATTGCGATCGGAGGCCGTGTTCCGAAACCTGGATGCACTTGCAAAGAAAGTTCACCAATTGGAGCAACAACTCTTGAAAAGGGATCAGGAATAACAATATGTACGAAAAGCAACATACAATTCAAAAACCGGTTTCGGTTACCGGCGTAGGACTACATACCGGGGCCCAGGTCACCATGACCTTCAACCCCGCCCCAGAAGGTCATGGGTTCGTATTTCGTCGGATAGACTTGAAAGGATCCCCAACAGTAGCTGCGGACGTGGACAATGTGGTCGACATTACCCGTGGCACCACCATTGAGGACGGCTTGGCAAAAGTACATACAGTCGAGCATACCCTGGCCGCTTTGGTTGGCCTCCAGATAGACAATTGTCTTATTGATTTGGATGGCCCTGAACCTCCCGTCATGGACGGAAGTTCCTCCCAATTCATTGATGCGCTCAACAAAGCCGGAATGGTGGAGCAAAACGCGGACCGGGAATTTTTCATTGTAGACCAGCCGATCCATTACTACGAAAATGAGCGTCAGGTTGACCTTGCTGCCTTGCCCCTGGATGACTTCAGGGTCACGGTAATGATCGACTACAATTCTCCTATTCTTGGGAGTCAACATGCCACTCTGATCAACATCGACCACTTCCAAAAAGAGTTTGCGGACAGCCGGACCTTTTGCTTCCTCCATGAATTGGAGCAGTTGGTTGAAGCTGGCCTGATCAAGGGCGGTGACCTGAACAATGCCATTGTAGTCGTCGACAAAGAGGTTAGCAAATCCGAATTGGACCGACTTTCGGACCTCTTCAAGAAGCCAGGAATCGAGGTCGCCAAGGAAGGAATCCTGAACAACATCGAATTGCGGTACCGCAATGAACCCGCACGCCATAAATTGCTCGACCTGATCGGCGACCTGGCTTTGATTGGTGCTCCGATCAAAGCTCAGATTTTGGCTGCACGCCCCGGCCACAAAGCTAATGTGGAGTTTGCCCGGAAGATTAAATCTCTGATCAAGCAAAAGAAAATACAGAAGAAGTACCAAATGAAAGAAGCGGAGGGCGTAGTATTTGATATCAATGCCATCCAGCGTATTCTTCCACATCGGTACCCATTCCTGATGATTGACAAGATCACTCACTTCACCGAAACCGAAATCGTAGGGGTGAAAAACGTCTCCATGAATGAGCCATTTTTCCAGGGCCATTTTCCCGGCAACCCGATCATGCCCGGCGTACTTCAATTAGAAGCCATGGGACAAGTCGGAGGAATCTTGCTCTTGAATAAAGTAGAAAATCCTGAGGATGTATGGGTATACTTCCTCGCGATCAACAATGCCCGGTTCAGGAAAATGGTGATCCCCGGTGATCAAATCATCTTTAAACTGACCCTTGAAAATATGAAGCGTAATATTTGCAAGATGCATGGTAAAGGCTATGTAGATGGCAAAGTAGTTTGCGAAGCCGACCTTGTGGCTGGCTTAGTACCAAAAGACAAAGAAGCCTGATCAGAACCTACGCGACCAAATGCATAATCCATCGTCTGTGAGTACCAATACCGAAACTTTGATTCATCCACTCGCCTCCATTCATCCAGATGCCCAACTCGCTCCCGGTGTACGGGTTGATCCCTTTGTGACGATTCACAAAGATGTAGTCATTGGTGAAGAATGCTGGATTGGGTCAAATGCTGTGATTCATGAAGGAGCCAGAATAGGAAAGCACTGCCAGATATTTCCGGGTGCTGTTATCTCCACCGTTCCTCAGGATCTGAAGTTCAAAGGAGAATATACCACCTGTGAGATCGGTGACTATACCACCATCCGTGAGTTTGCCACGGTGAACCGTGGTACTGCCTGGTCAGGCAAGACCGTCGTAGGCAGTCATGTACTCCTGATGGCCTACACCCATGTGGCCCATGATTGCGTGATCGGTGACCATTCGATCCTCGCCAATGCCTGCAACCTTGCTGGCCATGTCGTGCTCGAAGAATATGCCCGACTGGGTGGCATGTGCGCAGTTCACCAATTTGTCCGCATTGGTCGGCATGTCATGGTCCAGGGTGGCTCACTCGTTATGAAGGACGTCCCCCCCTATGCAATGGCAGGACGCAGACCCCTGCGCTATATGGGGGTCAACTCCGTCGGCCTCAAACGTTCCGGGATGGATGGAGAATTGATCAACCATATTCAGGCCATCTACCGCCATGTATTCGGGTCTGGAAATGCAGGCAATGGAATCAAGCGTGTCGAAGCTGAGATCGCTGAATCCGAAGTACGCAATGAAATTTTGGAATGGGTGCGGAACTCCAAGCGTGGCATCATCAAAGGACCTGGTGCCTCTCAGGCTGAAGAGGAGGATTGATGACAACAAATTCCATTCTTGAGGGGAAAGACGTAGGCCAGCGGTTTCACAAACAGTGGGTCTTCAAGAATGTAAACTTCAAATTGTCCTCTGGCGATCGCCTCCTGATCACAGGTGCCAATGGTTCAGGGAAGTCCACTTTGTTCAGAATCCTTTCCGGTCAACTTGCTCCCACCAAAGGAACCATCCATTTCCACCAAAAGGGAACTCTGCTCGATCCTGGCAAATGGTTCAGTCATATCAGCTGGTCCGGGCCGTACATGGACCTCTATCCGGAATTAAGCCTGAAAGAGGCCTTTAAAATGCACTTTAACTTTCGCACTTCTATCCTACCCCAAGAGGAGATTTTGGACAGGTTGCGACTTCTGGAACACCAGAACAAAGAACTAAGGCATTTCTCATCCGGCATGCTCCACCGGGTAAAAGTAGGGCTGGCCCTCTTTTCCGAAAGCGAAATTCTGTTGTTGGACGAGGCTACCACCAATATGGATGAAGAGAACAGTCAATTGATCTGGAATCTTGCCCGGGAATTTCAGCAAGACCGGATCCTGGTCTGGGCCAGCAATCGAATTACTGAATTTGACTGGTTTGAAATGCGGCTCGACCTTAAATGACAACTGGACAATGAAAATCCCGACAATGTCAGGTTCTTCATTTACCAATATGAAGCCGAGTAATAGGGCCAATTATACTTCAGAACAGCCTTTTTCCTTATGTTGAGGGATTCATTGTCCAAGGGAAAATCCGTATGGGAACAAATTGTGCTGAAAGGGGGTTTTCCTCCTAGGAATTAATTGTTAATTTCGAGACCTAAACCCAAAGAAAGAGGAATGAGTCAGAACCCAATCGATATCGCGGACAAAGTAAATCCCACATTCTTTCCCAAGCATCAGGAAGCGCTTTACAAAAAGCTGGAGAGCAAGGACCTGGTGGTGGAAGTCGGCGAAAATGATCCTCTCGGCACACAAATGGTCCTGAATCTGGGGCCACAGCACCCTGCCACCCACGGTGTACTCCGTTGTGCATTGCAACTGGATGGTGAATACATCCAGAAGTGCCTCCTCGATTTGGGCTACCTTCACCGGGGAGTCGAAAAGATTGCCGAGCACAAAACATACCAGGAGTTCATGCCCTATACGGACCGCATGGACTATCTCTCACCTTATTCCAGCAATGTTGGATTCTGCCTGGCGGTTGAGAAGTTGTGCGGTATTGAAGTTCCACCACGTGCGCAGTACCTCCGTACCATCGCCTGCGAGTTGGCACGTATTTCGGCCCACTTGCTTTGGATGGGAACCATGGTAATGGACGCCGGTGCCATCTCCATGTTCATGTGGACCTTCCGTGAAAGAGAAAATATTTACAACCTCTTCGACAAATTTGCCGGAGTTCGCTTTACGGTCTCCCACAGCCGGATCGGTGGACTTCAGTTCGATGTTGAAGACGATACCCTGAGGGGAATCCAGAGCTTTCTGGACAACTTCAAGAAGGAGCGCAAGGGCTGGAAAAAAATGCTGGCAAAGAATGCCATCTTCCTTCGCCGGGTCAACGGTGTAGGTCATATCTCAAAGGAAGATGCCATCGCTTATGGATTGTCTGGCCCCGTCCTCCGTGGATCAGGAGTCCCTCATGATATCAGAACCTTTGAACCCTACCTGGTCTACGACCAAGTGGATTGGGATGTGGTTATCCGCGACGAAGGTGACTGCCTGGCCCGTTACTACATTCGTTTGGATGAGATGGAACAGTCTATCCGTATCATTGAGCAATGTATCAAGAAGCTCCCCAAAGGGGATATCCGTGCTGATGATGCCAAAGCTACCTACCCTTCCAAAGAGGAGATTTACTACTCAATGGAAGGCCTGATCCACGACTTTATGATGACCGACCTGGGAGTTTGTCCACCCGAAAACGTCGAAGCGTACAGTGCCATTGAAGCTCCAAAAGGAGAACTTGGCTTCCACCTGATGTCAGACGGAACTGGTTCACCTTTCCGCTGCAAGATCAACTCCCCCTCCTTTGACAATTTGCAGGGACTGGAGAAAATCATGGAAGGTGCCATGCTTGCGGATACAGTTGTGCTGATAGGCTCGATTGATCCCGTGATGGGAGAAGCTGATAAATAAAGCAAAAAATTGTATCTTCCGTAGGTGAGGTTAAATTCATCCATATTTCTATTGGTACTTTATGGATTGGCATTGCTGCATCCAGTAATGCCCTATATAGAATATCAGGTGAACCATTCCTACATCATCGCAAACCTCTGTGAAAATGTAGACAAGCCGGAGTTGCAGTGCAATGGTGCCTGTCATCTTAAGAAGCAAATCAAAGAGCAGACTAAGGAGAAAGAGAGTCCTGGAAAAGTGCTGATTGATGTAGACAAATTGCCCATCGCCGTACTTTCACCCCTTCCAGCCTCTACCATCTACATTCCTGTCAGAGTTTCACACCAGCCCCGGACTACATTGTTAACCGGAGATTTCCAAACCGATATATTCCATCCTCCCAGTGCATAATTGAGAATTTTATTTTCCATTCTTGATTTAGCATAAGATGATAACATGAATATATCAAAGAAATTGCTATTGGCAGCAGCCATGTCATTGCTCGCATTTCTGCCAGTACAAGAGGTCAAGGCCTGCGATGTCTGCGCTATGTTTTCGGGTGCCACACCAAACATCCTGAAAAACAGAGCAGGACTTTATTTTAGGTACCGGAGCTTTGACGGGCTCTACGATGGCCTGAATTTCCAAAAGACTTCACACTTCCCCGACGGTGTACCCATTCCCACGCCCGACAATCCGGCCCTGGTAAAAGAACAATATGCCTCCTCCATCTTCTATGGCAGGTGGTTTTTCAAACCCCGCTGGAATGTCCAACTTCAACTCCCCCTGGTTTACAATACCGCTTCGGTCGGTGATTTCACCCAATCCATCGGCGGACTGGGCGATGCCAACATCATGGTCAATGCCGCAGTGGTGGATATTGCGTCAGAAAAACAGTCTATTCAATTATTTCTGGGGGCGGGGATCAAGCTTCCTACCGGAGCCAAATTCAGAGAAATAGCGGATTACCTGGAATGGTATGAGCTACAAGGGACTACCGGCAGTTGGGATGCGCTTTTTAGAGCTGACCTTTCCTGGCGACGCAATAAGTTTGGCATCATTAGCAGCAACATGTTCCGCTTGAATACTGCAGACAAGCATGAGATGCGGTTTGGTAATTTCCTGAACATCACCACAAATGCTTTTTACCTGGTTGACCTGTCGGAAGCAAAATACCAACTCATGCCCTCCGCAGGGGCTTTTCTGGAAATGTATTCCGGCCGGGAGCATTATAGACTGGAGGTTTTGGATACCGGAGGATCTACCTTGTTTGGTACGGTAGGAATCACCTTGTTTTTGAATAAGGTGGCCCTTCGTGCCGAACTTCAGGTTCCTGTCTGGCAAAAGCTAAGTGGTGTCCAAATGTTGAGTAATCCTGTGGGAATCGTGGATATTTCCTACAATTTCTGATGTAACTTCGCGGCATGGAAATACTCCTGACCGCAGCTTTCTTTTTGGTTCCCTATCTGATGGGCTCCATCTCAGCGGCAGTTATTGTCAGCAGGTCATTGCACGGCCAGGATATACGCGACCTTGGTTCGAACAATGCAGGCAGCACCAATATGTTCCGCCAACTGGGGTTCAAGGCTGGGTTTTACACCCAGATCATAGATATAGGAAAGGGATCGCTGGCGGCAGCGCTCCCTTTCTTTTTGGCTTGGTGGCTTCCAGAGTATCCACATGCCCTGAGCCAGCTCGAATTAGAATTTCAAAGCATCATTGCAGGCATGATGGCGGTCATTGGTCATATCTACCCCATATTTTTTGGCTTCAGAGGGGGCAAAGGCATCAATACCCTGCTGGGGATGATGCTGGTAACCAATTGGGTGGCCTGTTTGATCTGTGTCCTGTCCTGGGTACTCATCCTATACATTACCCGCTACATCGCCATTGCTTCCATGGGAGGGGTCCTCACCTACCCCATCTATTTGGCATTGGCCGCCGTGATTCGATCAGAAACACCCAATTGGCTACTGGTCTCAGGAGGCTTCGGAATGTTCCTTTTGGTTGTCTATACTCACCGCAGCAATATACGTCGACTCCTTGTGGGTACAGAAGGCAAAAACCCTTGGTTTGAGGGCCGCGTGCAATAAGTATTCTCCTTATTTTTTTATAAATTGCACGTAAGACGAATCGTCAGTGCAGATTAAAGGATGGATTTCGTTGAAGTCGTGACAAACACCGGTTTAACCTATTGTGAATCATGCTTCGAAAAACTTCCCTTACTTGTTTTCCTGTGCTGAACCAGTCTGAATTAATCTACTGACTGATATTAAATCGCTTATTATTTATGGCAATTAATCTCCAAAAAGGTCAACGCGTCAACGTCGGATTGAGCAAAGTCGCAGTTGGACTGGGCTGGAAGCCCGCTATCGGGGGAGAAGAACCCGATCTGGACGCCTCCGTATTCATGGTTGGCTCCAATGGAAAACTTCCTCAGGATGAATGTTTCATATTTTACAACAACCTCAAGTCTCCCGATGGAGCTGTAGAGCATACAGGTGATGTTCTGGAAGCTTCCGGTGAAGGAGATGATGAAGAAACCATTCTGGTAGACCTGGACAAAGTGGACCGTAGGGTAGAAGAATTGATCTTTGTGGTTACGATCCATGACGCCGATGACAAGATGAACTTTGGACAGGTGCGCGATGCATATATCCGGGTGCTTGACGGAGGAAACAATGAAGAAATGATGAAGTATGAATTGAGTGAGGATTTCTCCATTGAGACCGCAGTGACCATCGGTCGCTTCTACCGCCGTGAAAATTCATGGCGCTTTGAGGCCATGGGTGTCGGCATGAAGGGTGGCCTGGCTGAATTCCTCGCTGTCTACAACTAAATCTCCTCTTAAATATTTTTCTCACTCCCAATCCATAAACATTAACTATGGCTATCAATCTTTCAAAAGGCCAAACCATTAATCTTGACAAGAAGGAACATGACTTGTCACAGGTAACCATCGGCCTGGGCTGGAAAATCCGCCAGAAGAAAAAAGGATTTTTTGGCAAATTGCTCGGACCCAGCGAGGCCGACTTTGACCTGGATGCGCTGGCATTCTTGCTCGACGACCAGGAAAAGGTCCGCAATTTAGGTACCCAGCGTGATATGGGAGGAGGACGTGTAGTAGGCTTACAAGGTGCGGACGTGGTTTTCTTTAACAATCTCCGTCACCCTTCTGGTGCTGTTTGGCACACTGGTGATGACCTGACAGGTGGAACTGGTGGAGACGATGAGCGGATCATTGTGAAGCTCAATGAACTACCCGCCACCTATACAAAGATTCTCTTTTTGGTAACTATCTACCAGGGAATCCAGAAGAATCAGAACTTTGGCCAGGTCGACAGCGCCTTCATCCGTGCCGTTGATGCCAAAGGCAAAGAGATCGCCCGGTACAACCTCTCTGCTGAACCCGATTACGATGGAAAGTGCTCTATGGTCTTTGGCGAGGTTTACCGCAAGGGATCAGATTGGAAATTCCGTGCCATCGGCAATGCTTACGCATCCGACTCCTTTGTGGACATTCTCCGCAATTACGTATATACCTGATCCGGTAATAATTGCCGGATACATCCCCTTACAACCTGATACGATAATATGAGGAGACTCCCCGTATACCTACTGCTTGACACTTCCGGTTCAATGCGTGGGGAACCCATCGAAGCGGTGAAAGTGGGGCTGGAAGCCATGGTTTCCAGCCTCCGGCAGGATCCTTTCGCACTGGAATCAGTGTGGATCAGCATCATTACCTTTGACCGCGAAGTAAGCCAAATCGTCCCCCTGACGGAACTGGAGGTCTTCAAAGTCCCCGACATCATGACACCGGACAGTGGCCCCACCCATTTGGGACAAGCTTTGCAGGTGCTCTGTGACAAGGTTGACAGTGAAGTCGTCAAGACTACTGAAGACCGCAAAGGCGACTGGATGCCGCTGTTATTTGTAATGACCGATGGCAGCCCCTCCGACCTCATGTTATTCAAAGAGCAGGTTCCACGGGTCAAGAAGCGGAACTTTGCCAACATCATTGCTTGTGCGGCTGGTCCAAAAGCAAAAGAACAGTACCTGAGGGAGATCACAGACCATGTGGTCACCTTGGACACCATGGATGCAACTGCATTTGCCAGCTTCTTCAAGTGGGTGTCAGCTTCCGTCAGTGTGGGCAATCGAAGTATGGGAACCGGTGACCAAACCGATCTCCCTCCTCCCCCACCGGAAGTCAATGTGGTCCTTTGACCAATACCTTCGTTTAAGCTCCATATATAGAAAGCCAATGCGACGTCTACCTGTTTACTTTCTCATAGATGTCTCCGAATCCATGATCGGAGAACCGATTCAACAGGTCGAAGAAGGCCTGGCTACCATCATCAAGGAGTTGAAGCGTGATCCTTACGCTTTAGAGACTGTTTACATCTCCATCATCATATTTGCAGGCAAGGCCAAAACGATCGTCCCTTTGACGGATATCATCAGTTTTTATCCTCCCCGCATGCCGATTGGTGGCGGGACCTCACTGGGTGCTGCTTTGGTCCATCTGACTCATGAGTTAGATGCCAACATCGTCAAGACCACCCTGGAAAGGAAGGGAGACTGGAAGCCGCTCGTCTTTTTGTTCACAGATGGCAGCCCCACCGATTCGTATCAGAATGGGTTGAACGTTTGGAGCAGTACCTGGCGCCATAAAAGTAGCCCGGTAGCGGTCTCATTCGGCAAGGATGCAGACCTTTCGATCCTGAATAAGTTTTCTGATGAAGTCCTGGTCTTCAACAACAGCGATGCCCAGGCTTATACCCAGTTCTTCAAATGGATCACAGCTTCTATCCAGGCCAGTTCACAGAGTGTCAACATGGGCCAGGGGGATGATCTGAAATTACCGGATGCCCACGGGGTGGACCTTGAAAAAGCACCCGGAGGCTCCTCTCCGGTTCCAAGCATTGTGGACAATAGCGTTGCCACCTTCCTCGCCAAATGCCAGCGTACCCTGCGCCCTTATTTGGTAAAGTACAACCGCATGGTAGAGGGCCGCGAAATGCTCGGACTTTCTTACCAGTCTTCCGGTTACCGGTTGGCTGGAGCTTACCCCCTTTCCGACGAGTATTTTGAACTCAGCGACAGTGCGGGCATGACCAATTCATCGGTCAGTTCAGAAAATCTGATCGGTGCTCCCAACTGCCCGTGTTGTGGCAACCCTTACGGTATTTCCAAATGCCCCTGCGGCAAATTGTTTTGTGCGGATGACTCTGACATGACCAAGTGCCCCTGGTGCCACCGTGACCTTTATGCAAGCACGGGTGGTGGCCCGATTGACCTTTCCAGAACTCAAGGATAATATCAAGTGAATATTTTTTCCGACCCAAACAAAAAACAACAGGAATTAGAAGAGAAAGAATTGCTTGCCAAGAGCCTGCTGCATCTTTTCAAAGGGGATGCGCAGTTGATCGCTGAAAGCATTCCTGAGTTCCACCAAGACGAGAAAGTCCAACTCCTGTTAAATGATTTCCGTGCTTTGCAGCAACGAATTTATGACCGTTGGGTAGCACTCGGGTTTTCTGAGCCGGTACAGTACCTCCATGAACCTGACCACGAAAAAAATGTTGAAGACGAATCCAAGGAAAAAACCGAAAGCGAATATGAAGGTATTCCTGAGGATGCAAGCGATAAAACAAAGGAAATCGAAACACTTGAGGAAACCATATCCGTAAATGAAGCTAAATCTACGGATGAAGCGGAGACCACCGATGAAGACATCGCGATTGTCATAGACCTCGGACCAGCCGATACCTCTCCAAGCCAACCACCTGCAATTCCTGTCGTGATCCCAAAACGTATACACATCGACTATCCGAATGGCAAAGTCGATCAACCATACTCCTATACCATCCCAACCGAGCAATTGCATATTTCTCTGGAGCAAATCCAAAGAATTGAAACCAAGGGATTTATGGATGCTGGTTTAGTGCTGGACCAGAAAACCTGGGAAGTCGAAGGGTTTCCGGAAGAACAAGGGCAGTTCCCCTTGGAAATCATCCTTGATTATACCAATGCCGAAGGCCGCAAAGGCCAACTCCTCCTGGAAGGCAATTGCAATATCAACCCTGATCCCCGGAGCCTCTGGCAAGAGCATGAGCCACCGGCAGATGCCCCCTACCCCAAGTCTCATACAGATGCCGTTCGCCTCGAAAGTGACGAAGCCATATTGATCGGGGCAAGTCGGCGGGGCCGCTCTCACGCCCACAAAGGAGACTTTAGAGATGATGATTTCCAACTGGCGCAGGTTTCCGATACCGGATGGTATATCCTCGCGGTTGCAGATGGTGCAGGATCAGCCAAATATTCCCGGGAAGGTTCCAGGCTTGCAGTTGAAATCACCACCAAGGGACTTGAGCAATTGCTGGACGAGGAATTCACTCAGTCAATTGGCAATCAACTGGATGCATTCTCAGCCGACGATGATCCCCAGGTCGAGAACAGTTTACGGTTGCTCCTGTATGACTCCATGGTAGGTTCAATTTTTGATGGCTACAAAGCGATTCTCAGTGAGGCCAACGAACAAGGAGTCGCCCCCAGAGATTATGCCACCACCCTACTGGTCACCGTAACCCGAAAATTTGCACAAGGATGGTTTTTTGCCTCCTACTGGGTTGGTGATGGATGTATCGGAGTCTACCGCAAAGGAGAATCCGTTCAATTGTTGGGAACGCCCGACGGTGGTGAATTTGCCGGACAAACCCGGTTCTTCACCATGGCGGATATCTGGAACGATGCCCAGACCATCCTCGGACGCCTTCAATTTGCCCTGGTCCCGGACTTTACCGCCTTGTGTCTGATGACAGATGGCATCTCCGACCCCAAGTTTCAAACCGATTACAACCTCCGGCAGGTGCCCCGCTGGGATGCCTTCTGGGAGGATTTGCAGAGTGGGGTGGATTTTGCCCATGAATATGACCAACAGGACCAGGAATTGCTGGAATGGCTGAACTTCTGGTCTCAGGGGGACCATGATGACCGCAGCCTGGTAATCATGTATCCCAAGGAAAGTGAGGCCGGCTTATGAGCAATATTGTTAAGCTGAAGGCAACCAATGGTGATGCCATCGAGTTTGTGGATACGGTGATAGGGCAAGGTGCCATGAAGGATGTCTACTTCAGTCCCAACAAAGACTATGTGGTGGCATTTTTCCGCGATCCCCAGGACCAGAATGCCAGAGAACGTCTCGAAGACATCGTTGGCCGCTACCGGGATGGCATCTTTGGACGGGAAGGTGGAGCCTATTGGCAAAGCCTCTTCTGTTGGCCAACCCATATCCTGGAGCACGAAGGCAAACTTGGACTGGTAGCGCCGACCTATCAAAACCACTTCTTCTTCAAGTATGGTTCAGTCAACAATGATATTCTCGGGATTCGGGGGAATGAAAAAGAAGGAAAGTGGTTTGCCTCAGCATCCAATCAAAATAAGTTCTTAGATCCCAGGGAAAGGGGAAACTGGCGCAACTACCTGGCCGTTTGCATCAAGATCGCCCGGGCGGTACGCCGCCTGCATGCAGCCGGATTGGCTCATTCGGACCTTTCCTATAAGAATGTACTGGTTGATCCCAGTGGTGGCAACGCCTGCATCATCGACATCGATGGCCTGGTGGTTCCGGGGAAATATCCACCGGATGTGGTGGGAACCCCCGACTTTATCGCCCCCGAGGTCATCGCCACCGGAAGCCTGTCGAAAGATGACGAGAACCGGATCCTGCCTTCCATCGCTACAGACAGGCATGCATTGGCGGTACTCATCTACATGTACCTCCTTTACCGCCATCCCCTGAGAGGTTCCAAGGTACATGACCTCGATCCCGGAAAAGATGAAGAACTCTCCATGGGAAGCAAAGCATTGTTTGTAGAGCACCCGGAAGACAATTCCAACCGCATCAAACTGGACCAGGTCCGCCCCAGTGAACTTCCCTGGAAAGACACCCAAAAAATCCCCTATTCAACGGTAGGCCCCTACCTGACAAAGTTGATGGAAAGGGCCTTTATAGAAGGTTTACACGATCCCAAGAAGCGTCCTTCTGCCGGGGAATGGGAACAGGCGCTGGTCAAGACCAATGACCTGATTCAACCTTGCCGCAACCCCAGGTGCGACCAGAAATGGTATGTATTTGACAACACCACCCGACCTGCCTGCCCCTACTGCGGCACCCCATTCAAAGGGGAACTACCTGTCCTGAACCTGTATTCCAGCCGTGGAGAGGGAAAATTTATGCCCGACAACCACCGCCTCATGGTTTACAGCAACCAGTACATTTATCAATGGCACGCCTCCCGCAACGTATTTCCCAATGAACGGTTGAAACCAGAGCAGACCAAGCCGGTGGGCTACTTTGTTTTTCACCAAGGGCGCTGGGTACTTGTCAACCAAACCCTGACAGACCTCACCGAAATTGCCGGAGAGGTAAAAACCCCGATAGAGCCGGGCAAGATGGTGGACCTAAAGGAAGGAACCCAACTGCTCCTTTCACGGGAAGATGGTGGCCGCCTCATCGTAGTACAAATGGTGGAGGCATGATTACCTTCCCGCACTTTGGCTACGGACCTGATGACCTGAATTCTCAATTAAATTTTGCAGTTAAGAAATTAGCGTCCATTATTGCAGATTGCAGCACATTTAACACATAGAACATGACCATCGTTGTTTCACTCGTATTGATCCTCCTGACCTGCGTCATCATTTGGCGGGCCAGTGACAACTTCGAAGCAGCCTCCGAATACCTGGGCCGCAACCTCTCCGAAGGTGTCCGGGGCGCCACCATTAACGCGATCGGCAGCTCAATGCCCGAATTGTTGACCACCATATTCTTCCTGTTCGTACTCGTCGACAAAGATGGATTTGCCGGAGGAATAGGTACCACGGCAGGTTCCGCGGTTTTCAATGGGGTTATTATTCCTGCTTTGGTCATTCTGGTTGTAGTAGGATATGGAATTGCAAAAGGCGTAAAAGTCTCCAGAAAAGTGGTTCTGAGGGATGGAATTGCCCTTCTTCTGGCTGAAATCCTCCTGATTCTTTTCATTGGAGGCAACACTCTCGATTGGTGGCAAGGCTTTTTGCTGATGCTCATTTACGGTGCATACATGACCTATATGCTCGTTTCCATGCGCCGCAATCAGAAACGCGATGGATTTGTAGCTGATGACGGCGAAGACGAAGAAGAGGACAAAGAAGAAGGAGGTGAAAAGAACAAGTTTCTGGCCGCCCTGACCCTGGATTTTGAACCCCTCGTTGTCCCAAATGAGATGAAAGGCTTGAATGCATGGATTCTGCTGCTCACCTCTGTGACCGTGATTGGTGGTGCATGCTTCCTATTGGTCGATTCCTGCGAACGACTTGGTGAAGCAATGGGCATCCCCATTTACTTTATAGCAGTTGTACTTGCCTCCGCCGCAACCTCCGTTCCGGATACCATCATATCCATGCGGGACGCGATGAAAGGCAATTATGACGATGCCGTCTCCAACGCCATCGGTTCCAATATATTTGACATCTGTTTTGCCCTGGGATTCCCCCTTTTCCTCTTTACCCTCATCAATGGTCCCATGACCATGTCCCCTGATACGGTTCAAGACGTCGCAGTACTGAGGATTTTACTATTGGGAATTACCTTCCTCGCAGTCCTTGTCTTCTACTTTGGCAAGAGTATGGGCCGCTGGAAAGCACTCCTGCTTTTCTCCCTCTACATCTTATTCCTCATCTTCATTCTCGGGGACAAGGACGTACTGGATTACAACAGTCAACTGTCGGATTTCTTCCACAGCATTGACTTGTCACTCAACCCCCTGCGTTTCTGGCTCTAAAGGCTAAAAAAGGGAATCCTGAATTCTCTTCGATGGGGATATGCTGAAATCATTTCGATTGAGGATATGCTAAAATTCAAGCTGGAACAGACCGACCCTGGCTCCAAAGCCCGGGCGGGCGTGATCCAAACTGACCACGGCGAGATCCAGACCCCGATCTTCATGCCGGTCGGAACAGTCGGGAGTGTCAAAGCCGTGGAGCAAAACCAACTCCGGGATGATGTAAAAGCGCAGATTATCCTGGGAAATACCTACCACCTTTATCTCCGTCCCGGGATGGACACCATGCATGCCGCCGGTGGCCTCCACAAGTTTATGCATTGGGACGGTCCTATCCTCACGGATTCTGGTGGCTACCAGGTTTACAGTCTCTCAAAGCAGCGAAAACTCACCGAGGAGGGGGCGACCTTCAAATCCCATATCGACGGTTCCAAACACCTCTTTACTCCGGAAAATGTCGTGGATACTCAGCGTAAGATTGGCTCAGACATCATGATGGTCCTGGATGAATGCCCCCCTTTCCCTTGTGATTTCAACTATGCCAAGGAGTCACTTGGCCTGACCAAACGCTGGGCCCAAAGATGTAAAGACCATTTTCAACGAACAGATCCCCTTTACGGTCACCACCAGGCATTGTTTCCCATTGTGCAGGGGAGCAATTTCAAAGACCTGAGAAAAGAGTCTTGTGAACACCTGGCAGAATTAGACATGGAGGGGAATGCAATTGGGGGGCTAAGTGTGGGAGAACCGCATGAAGTCATGTATGAGATGACCGAGCTCTGCTGTGGCATCCTTCCGGCCGATAAGCCCCGCTACCTGATGGGGGTCGGAACCCCCGAAAACCTCCTCGAATGCATCGCCCTTGGGATCGACATGTTCGATTGTGTCATGCCTACCCGCAATGCCCGTCACGGTATGTTGTTTACAAGAGAAGGCATCCGTAACATGCGGAACCAAAAATACGAAAGAGATTTCTCCCCGCTCGACCCGGACAGCGACCTCTTCGTGGACCAATACTATTCCAAGGCATATTTACGGCACCTGATCAAAGCCAATGAATACCTCGCCCTGACCATCATGAGTCTCCACAACCTTGGCTTCTACCTCTGGTTGGTCGGAGAAGCAAGGAGGCATATTCAAATGGGTACTTTTGCAGATTGGAAGCCTAAAATGGTGCAGAAAGTAAAGACAAGGCTTTGATGCTTGGGTATTTGACGAAATAAATGTGTTATTTTATACTATGGGGAAAGTGTCCAAAAATCTACTTGCATGTGTCACGCTGCTTCTCATCAGTTGGTTCGTGTCACCCGTAACAGCTCAACTTACCGTAACACCCGTCAACAATGGGCAAACACTGGCCAACAACATCACCTCCAATGGCGTGATCGTTTCCAATGTTACCTTCACTTGTCCGACCGATGCGGCTGGTACATTCAACGGTACCAATTCCAATATTGGCCTTGGCTCCGGGGTGCTGCTCACCTCCGGTCAGGCTGTCCTGGCCATCGGCCCAAACTCTTCCGGTAGTACCGGCAACAACAACCTCGGCAATGGTGATCCTGTACTGGATTCCATCTCCGGCGTGGTAACTTTTGATGCATGCATTCTGGAATTTGACCTGGTCCCCTACTGCGATACGATTCAGATCAGGTATGTATTTGGCTCGGATGAGTACGACGAATATGTATGTGCATCGGTGAATGATGTCTTCGCCTTCCTGATCTCTGGTCCCGGCTATCCCTCCCCTACCAATATCGCGGTCGTTCCCGGAACCAATATCCCGGTGGCTATCAACTCCGTCAACAACGGCACTGTCGGCAACAATGGTTCTCCAACCGGCCCTGGGTGCAACCTCAACAATTCGCAATATTTCGTAACGAACAATACAGGGGCGAGCATTGAATACGACGGTTTCACCACCGTTTTGTCCGCCTTTGCACCGGTGCAGGCCTGCCAAACCTACCACCTGAAACTTGCCATTGCCGATGGTGGAGATGGTATCTTCGATTCAGGTGTATTCCTGGAATTGAATGGCATCAGTTGTACCTCAATCCCACAATTCATCAGTGTTGATCCCTTTATCAACCATCCCACCAGCACTGTGCTGGTGGAGGATTGCATTGATGGTGGATTCCAATTCAACCGCGGAGGGGATATTTCCCAGTCGGCTACCATCAACTACCAGGTTCAGGGCACTGCCACGAATGGAGGCGATTTCTCCACTTTACTGACTGGCTCGGTCACCTTTCCTGCGAACGTTGCCAGTGTATCCCTTCCCATCGATCCATTGCCAGATGGCGTGAGCGAAGGACTGGAAGACATCATTGTGATTGTGCAGGACTCACTTTGTTTTGGCAGCCAGGCAGATACAGCAATTCTGATCATAGATGACCTGCCGCCTTCCGATGCCGGGCCTGACCTGACATTTTGTGCCGGCGACACCGGCCAACTGCTGGGCGTCCCCGTTACCAATGCCAATTACGACTGGGTTCCTGCGACAGGACTAAGCAATCCCAATATTCCCGATCCTGAAGTTACGCTCACCCAGGGGGGCACTTTTTCCTATATCTTCAATGTATCTCTGGCCAATGGTTGTATCGCATCTGACACTGCGCTGGTAGTGGTCCAGCCCCGGCCGGACCTGGCCATGTTCCCGGATGCCTCCTTCTGCGAAGGAGAAGGCGGCGCCCAAATCGGCGCAGTCGCTTCCGGAGGCGTCGCTCCCCTCTATTACACCTGGTGGTGCGACTCCACCGCCACCTTCTGTGGCCTCGATTCAGCATTTGACGACGATCCCTTCGCCAATCCCACTGTGAGTACCTGGTACTACGTCCAGGTCACCGGAAGCAATGGTTGCCTGAGCGCCGTCGATTCCATCTTTGTGGATGTATTGCCTAAGCCGATTATCGATGCCGGTCCCGACCAATATATCTGTCCTGACAGTGCACCCGGTGTGATCATCAATCCCACCGTCAGCAATGCTACCGGTCCTTTCACCTACCAGTGGTCACCGGCACTCGGCCTCAATGATCCTACCATCCTGAATCCATTTGCCCGTCCGGATACCACCACCATTTACTCCCTGGTCGTCACCGCAGGCAATGGCTGCTCCAGTGAGTTGACCACCATTGATACCAATGCCACGGTGAGTGTGATCGTCCACCCCGAACCAATCGCGATTGCCCACCTGCCCAGCGATGAAATCGACCTCTGCTTTGGGGATTCAGTCATCCTGCAAGGTGCCGGAGTCTCAGCTGGCCCTGACTATACCTTCCAATACAGCCCAGTCAGCGGCCTCAGCAATCCCAATGTGCAATCACCTTCGGCAAGTCCCGGCCTGACCACTGAATATGTACTCACTGTATTCTCCAATGGATGCCCCAGTGCGGGAGATACGGTCCGGGTGGTGGTTCATCCTCAACCGACCATTGATGCCGGAGTCGACTTTGAAATCTGTCTCGGAGAAGAAGGGCAGCTTGACGGTGAGGTTGATGTTACCAGCAACGATACCTACGTTCTGAACTGGTCCCCAACCGATGGAATCATCGGCGCCAGCAATGTTCCGAACCCCATCGTGTCACCTGACACCACCACCACTTACGTACTTACAGCCTTTTCAGAAGAATGGGGCTGTTATGGTACCCCGGACAGTGTAACCGTCAATGTAAATTCCACCCCGATTGCCGATGCAGGCCCCAGCCTGAACATCTGTGCGGGTGATACTGTCGTCTTGAATGGCAGCTTTGGCTATACCACCACCTTGCCCGCACCGATCAACCAAGTGTATTACGGTTGGTCCCCCAATCAATCGCTGAGTGACAGCACCCTGCTGGACCCCAGTGCCTGGCCGGGCCAGTCAATCTTCTATACTCTGACTGTGTCCCACGAAAACTGTAGCACCACCGACTCCATGTTGGTCACCGTCAACCCGATGCCAATCGCCGCGGTACTTGCAGATACCAATGTCATCTGTGGTGGCGATTCGGTCCAGTTGACCGCCTCAGGCGGTGTCGGCAATGCCAGCTTCACCTGGACCCCAGCCAACGGACTTGACGATCCTGCCTCAGCAGATCCGATGGCCTCACCGGATGAAACCACCCTGTACAGCATCGTGGTAGAAGAGAATGGCTGTGTCGACTCTACCGAGATCGAAATTCAGGTCATCCCACGGCCCGTCGTAGCCTTTGTGCAATCCCAGATCATAGGATGTGCTCCCTTCACTGTGAATTTCCAGGACCTCTCGACCGATGCCCTCAACTGGGTCTGGAATTTTGGCGATGATACCACCATTTCCAACCTGCAGAATCCAGAGCATGAATATACGGCCCCCGGCATTTATGACGTGACCTTGACTGCGATTGGCCCCGGCGGTTGTGCGGCAGTTTCTGAACCGATCCAGATCGAAGTCGGAGAAGCCCCCATCGCAGCGTTCACATCAGATCCTGCCTTCCCGGTCGAATTGTACCTGCCCGCCACGGATGTACAGTTCATCAACCAGTCACAATTTGCAAACACCTACCTCTGGGACTTTGGCGACGGCGTCGCTTCTGACCTGGAGGATCCGATGCACGACTTCACGGCACCAGGCACCTATTATGTACGCCTCCTGGCCCGCGATGAATATGGCTGTGCCGATACGGTTCTACATGGTCCCTATGTCGTGCTCGCCCCTGATTTGTTTATCCCGAACGTGTTCAGCCCGAACGATGACGACATCAACGACCGCTTCCTGGTCGAGTACAACGGCTCCCAACCCTTTGACCTGCAAGTCTTTGATCGCTGGGGCGTCCGCGTCTACCAGAGCAAGAACAAAGTGCAGGGATGGAATGGCCAGGATGAAAAAGGAAGTGCCGTAGCAGAAGGTGTCTATTTTTACAGCCTGGTGGTCGGAGACCGCGAATATGCCGGTGAAATTACCTTGGTCCGCTGAGGATGGAACATTATTTGCGGGGTCTAGGGTGATTCCTTTAAAATAGGTAGTTTTACCACTGGAGCACCATGATCAAGATCATCGACTGGTACATCATCCGGAAGTTCCTCGGGACCTTCTTCTTCATCCTGCTGATAATATTGGCGGTATGTATCGTGATTGATGTCGCGGAAAAAATTGATGATTTCATCGAGCGGAAGCCCCCAATTGACCTGCTGATCGGCAGCTATTACGTCAACTTCATGCTCTTCTTTGGGAATCTGCTCAGTCCCATCTGCATATTCCTGGCCGTGATCTACTTCACGTCCCGAATGACCAACAATGTAGAAATCGTTTCGCTCTTGAGCAGTGGGGTGAGCTTTTACCGGGTATTGGCCCCTTATTTGGTCACTGCCCTTGCCCTGACTGCCCTGTCCTTTTACCTGAATGCCTACCTCGTTCCGGTTGCGACAAAATCCCGCATCGATTTTGAAAACGATTACCTCAAAGCGAAAGTGGTCAACCGGGATGTCAACATTCACAAAAAAATCGATTACAATGCGGAGACGGGCGAAGAGACTTTTATCTATCTCTACTCCTTCAACCAACTGGTCAACGAAGGCTATATGTTCTCGATGGAGGTAATCAAGGACAAAGACATTGTCAAAAAAATCAATGCCAGTAAGATCGTCTGGAATGATACCCTGGAAAATTGGCGACTGGAAAATGTAAAAGTCCACTCCTTTGCGGAACGGTCTGAAAGCATTACCGAAATACCCACCATGGATACCTTTCTGCTGCTTACCCCAGATGATATTTTCATCAAGGATATGAAAGCTGAGAGTATGACGATGACCCAGTTGTACCCGAGTGTGGAATTGGAACGCATGCGTGGATCGGGCCTGGATGGGCCTTTGGAAGCTGAGATTTACAAGCGTTATGCTTATCCATTTGCCTCGGTCATTCTTACCATCATCGGTTTTGCAGTATCGACCCGAAAACGCCGGGGGGGCACCCCTCTCCAGATCGGAATCGGCCTGGTAATAGCCTTTGCCTATGTGATCCTGGTAGTTACCGGGCAGTCCCTTGCTGGTGAAGATATCCCCATGTGGTTTTCAATTTGGCTCCCCAATATCATATTCTTTGCCATTGGAGTATTTCTGCTCCGCATTGCACGTAAATAACCATGTTTTCTTACCAATCTCCTGACCGCAAGCAGTTTCGTTCGCTCAAGGTCACCTCCCGCTATCTCACTATGCGCGATGGGGTCCGTATTGCTGTGGATATTCTCTTTCCCCAACCCTACGACTTCAGCCGTCCACTCCCCACCCTGATCAATCAGACCCGGTATTGGCGGAGACCCGTATTGAACCCTCCTTTCTCCTGGTTCCTGTCTCCCTTTTTGGGTTTTGAAGGCGGGATGATGAAAGAATTGGTGATGAACGGATTCGTTTTTGTCAACGTAGATGCCAGGGGAACGGGTGCTTCTTTTGGTTCACGGATGTACCCCTGGTCAGAGGATGAGGTCGAGGACGGGCGCGAAGTGGTGGATTGGATTGTGCAGCAGTCCTGGTCCAATGGCAAGGTGGGTGCAATCGGCATCTCCTATACCGGAACTTCCGCAGAATTTCTCGCGACCCGGCAACACCCGGCAGTCAAAGCCTATATGCCTCTCTTTTCTTTGTACGACATCTACGACGGCATCGCCCTGCCCGGTGGGGTTCCCCTGGATTTCTTTGTCCAGAACTGGGGCCGGTTCAATGAAATGATGGACAACAACCGGTTTCCCCTGCCGATCCCGCTGGCGCAACTGGTCCTGAAGGGGGTGGCCGCGGTCAATGGAGACCAGGCTGCCCTGAAAGCTGCCATTGCGGAGCACCAGGGGAATCTGAATGTAAATGAAACCTCCCGGGGGGTGATCTACCGGGACCAAACCCCAGCCAGTAAGGTGGTGGAAAATATGAATACCTTCAGCCCGCACACCTATCAGCAACAGATCAATGGCAGCGGTGGTGCCTTTGTAAGTGCCAGCGGCTGGCACGATGGCGCCTACCAGCATGCGGCCATCAAGCGTTTCCTGAATCTGAAAACCCCCACCAATAAATTGGTGATTGGCCCCTGGAGTCATGGGGGTGCCTTTCACACCAGCCCCGGATATTCTTCGAAAGTCAAAGACAGTGTGGTGGGCATGCCGATCAGCTATTTCGACCATTTCCTCAAGGGCTATGATACCCCTTTTGTAGATCAACCGCAGGTGCAGTACTTCACCATGGGGGAAGAAAAATGGAAGACCGCAGACCAATGGCCTCCGGAGGGATTGGTCGAGGCCAATTTGTTCATGGGGCGGTGGGGTGATTTACAGACCGAATTGCCCGACTATACCGAATCCAGAGAACTGGCACATGATCCTCACATGCGATCGGGAACCAACTCGCGTTGGCGGGCCCTGATAGGCTTGGTGCGCACCCACAAATACTATCCGGATCGGCAGGAGACGACCCGCATCCTCTTGCGGTTTGAGACCGAAGAATTAGCGAGTGACCTGGAAGTTACCGGGCATCCCATGGTCGAATTGTGGGTAAGGACCCAGGAAAAAGATGCTGCATTTTTCGTCTACCTCGACGATGTCCTCCCCAACGGAGAAGTCAGGTACATCACTGAAGGTATGCTGAGGGCCATTCATCGGGAACTAACCCCTACCCCATTCCATGCAGATTGTGTTCCGCAACGCAGCTACCTGGAAGCGGATGCCCGTCCTTTGGATACCACTGCCCCCAATCGTTTATTTTTTGATCTTTTGCCTACTTCTTACCGATTTAAAAAAGGCCACCAGATTCGGGTCTCGATTGCCACGGGTGACAAAGACCATTTTGGAGAGGTGACGCGGGAAGGGGCAAAGTTTGGTATTCTGGTAGGTGGAGAATTCGCTTCCCGGATTGTGTTGCCAGTGAAGGTGTAAGGGATAGATTTTTGTATTGGCTTGACAAATCATCATGTACAGCTCCTGAATGGTCTTTTCCCAGTAAGACCATGTTTGGGGGTCGGTGGGAGCACATCCAGACCGGACTCTTGAATGTTTGAGGAATGAGCATGCATTTGGCTGGACCTGAGTTCTTATTTGGCTGGACCTGAGCATGCATTTGGCTGGACCTGAGTACGCAATGGGCTGGACCTGAGCATGCACAGCCTCTGGGACAGCCAGCTTCGGTTCGGACCGGAGTCCGAGGGGCGCACGGGGGACGGCCAGCTTCGGTTCGGACCGTAGTCCGAGGGGCGCTCGGGGGCCAGCCAGCTTCGGTCCGGACCGGAGTCCGAGGGGCTGGAGTGCAGCCAGCTTGGGTCCGGACCGGAGCCCAGTGGGGCTGGAGAGCGATTCAGCTTCGGTCTTGACCGAAGAGCGCTATCGTAAAACCTGGACAATACTCCAGGGAAACCTATTGTCGAGTCATGTTGGTCATTCGCCTTACTCGAGTCCCCAATTGCTGCGACTCATATTTCACATACGTCCAACTCGAGTCCCCAATTGCTG
>CAYGRE010000060.1:0-41478 GCA_964352215.1 uncultured Bacteroidia bacterium | reverse complement strand
GATTGAGTAATCGAAAACTTTTCTTCTTCATTCAGCAAAAATGCATTCCTGATTCCATCAAGAATTGATCTTAGATAGCTAATCCGGCCAGCCTTTAGAATGAAATCATTCAAACGGGAATCGAATTTACCAAAATCAAAACGATCCTTGTACCTGTGCTCCAATTCCCCACAATATTCAAGAAGGTGTTTGATGCCCAAAAAGTCTTCTGCCTTATTTAGTTTCTCCAATTCATGACCCAGTATCTTATTAGCCAGTTCAATCACATCCTTTTCAAGGGCCTTCTTGATTAACGCATAGATACTTACATCCTTACCCTCCAGAAGGACAAGGGTTAATAGAATCTTCTTTCCCAGCTTTATACGGTAGAAGAAGTATTTGCTGGAGTCTTTTAACTTAACCCCTCTGATTCTTTCCTCGGCTTCCGGAGAGAATTCTTTTTCCTTTAAGATTCTATCATACAAAAGAATATCCAGGAACTTCTTCGAGTTTTTGGTGTAACGTGAAAATGCAGCCTTCTCAGTTTTCGTCAATGAGTGTACAAAATGAAAGAAATTTTCCGATTTCATTATTGTTTGCTTTTTGTCAGTTTTGAAAACCGCAAGTGGCTGAATTTCAGGAATTTGAGAATGAAGCAAGACATTCTGCATCACTTAAAAAACGGGACTTTTTGGTTTTCCTAGCTTTCGGACCAACACTATCTTAGAAACGTAAAATATACAAATCGTCAGTTTGATTCAACTAAAACGTTCTTTCAATTCAAAAATTAGCTTTTTCGGACCTGAAAAAGAAAGTTGAAGAGAATCGGCGAACAGGCCCCAATTCTATGAATTGGGGCTGAATAGCTCAAGAATTAGTAATCGAAGTTCTTTTGTATTAACAATTTCAATGTAACCTCCGGCCAACCAGCAGCAATGAGTTGGTCGGAGGTGCATGACAATTGGTTGTGTTTAATTCTAATTGTCCTATGAGTTCAAATGAAACAGCTCAAAAGAGCTTAACAGAATTGTGTACCCTGGAATTTAAGCGCCAGTTCCCGGATACATGGGCCGGGGGATATGTTCAGATAACATTTCCTGCCAAGGGAGAAAGAACTTCCATCGCATTTGTCAGAGGGAAGAATGGGGATGGAATGTGGTTTGAAGTGGAAAGACTGGATTTCATAGATATGCTTGCCAAGGAACTGATAAGGAATGAATGTAAACGGTCGCCTGATGTCAACTCGCTACGGGTGTCTGTGCGGAAGAATAGGGGCTCTATAATTGAATATTTTGAATCACCAGGAATAATGCAGCAAATTCCTGTTGAGAGAATAGATAGCCTGACACCCCTGGTCGAATCTTCGGAGGAACATATTGTCCAGCTTTCAAGATCGCTGCTCAAGATTGGGAAGTTTCCTTCCTTCCGCTCAGCCACCTTTAGATACTACCGCCTTGGAGAACATTTCTGTGCCGTTTTGCAACTGGTAAAACTGGATGGCCTGCCCCAAAACATTGCTGTCCCTTACCCCAGTGAGATTGACCTGATGTTGGCAGAGGTATGGAGACAGGCTGATTATCCCAATTGGACAGTGCTTCAGGTTATTTTTAACGAAGACAACTCCTGGCACTTCAAAGCCTTTGAGGATTACGTTTTAAAGACATTTGGCGAGAAGATTTTCCCTCTCCCAATCAAGTAAATTCACATCTATAAACACTCTAAATATTAAAGCTATGTTTAACTCTGGAAAGATTCACATCGGTAGCCTGATTGAAGAGCGCCTAAAAGCTCATGGAATGACAAAGGCAGAATTTGGTCGCAGAATCAATACCTCTCGTCAAAATGTCAATACCCTCCTAAGAAAGGAAGCCTTAAATACCAGTCTGCTGTACCAAATTTCGAAGATTCTAAAGTTCAATTTCTTTTCCTACTACCATGATAAGCTCCCCGGTTACGTGGGTCCCGATCCCAATCGAACTTCCGGCCCCGACCAGCGAAGTCTAAAAAAGTCATACAGCCTGACCATTAATTCGGATTCGCAAAGCACCCTTGAAGAGGTACTTAAGAAATTGAGACAATCGAATTGGGAAGATGAGGATGGAGAGGATGATGGTGAAGACAGTTCACTTTTTGTTCCGGCCTGATAAAGCACTATAAAAATGTGGCTTTTCCCTCTCTGGAATCTGCACCTTGGACCGGGGAACTGACAAAGGTTCTAAATGAGGGAAGGAAATTTTTTCGGGAACAGGGAAAAAGCGTAATTTCCGGCGAATCATCATCAAAAACCGAAATGAAAATCTTCAAGTATATTCCTTTTTCCCTGGTCCTGTTGGCCAGCATTTTCCTTCTAAGCAGTTGTGGTGGAGGTGAAGCTGGTGCTGACAATGATGGAGGTCAAGCCGGGACCGACAGCTCAGGCCCCACAGAGGTAATCAAAGTTGAGCCTCAGAATTTCCCGGTCAATGATTTACCCGACTCCTACTTTGGTAAGACCAATACCGAGGTCAAGAAAAAACCGTCCCCCTCATTGTTGATTAACAATCTTTCAGAAATCGGGGAAGGGTACCCGGAATGGTTGGATGCAATTGTTTCCCGGGAATCAATTGTGATTTTTGCCAGCCAGATCCTGGCCCAGATGCCCGATGAAGTTGAGTTTGTACAGACCACCCAGAAGCATTACCAGGCTGACGATGCCTGGCGGGGATTCAAGGTATTGTTCACCACCCGCCCTTCCAATGTCAATATCTTCATCCTGGGAGCTTATCAAAGTGAGGACGAAGTCTACTGGATGTCGATGGTTGAAAAAGAAGCGGTAAGCCTGGGGCTGGAATACATTGTACCCGCAGAAGAAGGGGTTACCATCAAAGGTAAATTGGGTGACAATCCTTTTGCAACTACGATTCAGAAGGAAACTGTAACCCTGGAAAGGTAGATCAGCTTTTCCCCGAGATCCGAAGATTCTGTTTTTCCTTAGATCTGGAGATTCTGCTTTTCCCCGAGATCAGGTGCTCACTTCAGCACTCCGGAATTAAATTACAGAGCCATGAGAGCCCATGAAAAAAGCCTCCCTGAAGAAGGAGGCTTTTTTGCGTTATTCTGTTGACTGATTATTATTTTAAAACCAATTTCCTGGTTTCCGTAAATTCTCCTGAAGAGAGGCGTACGAGGTAAATGCCTCTGGAAAGGTCGGCGGTATTGATCGCAACCTGGTAGTTACCTGCGGCCTGGTCTCCCTGGTTGATCACGCGAACTTTTTCACCCACCAAACTGTAGATTTCGATCGTGGCAGTTGCTTGTCCGGTCAGTTCGTAACTCAGGCGAACCTGGTTATTGGCTGGATTTGGGAAAAGCTGCATGGAGTTGAATACAGATGGCTGATCGATGCTGACGATGCTTGTATCCAGGTAGTATACGCTGCGGGTAGTATTTGGAGCACCACCACCAGCGGCAACTTCGCGGGTCTCCGTAAACATAACCGGAACCTTCACGCCCTGCTCATACCACTCCACTCTGGTGAGGGTAGTCTTAGAAGTTGCGATAGGAAAGGCCAGAGATGAATCGGTAATCGTAGCAAAGGTGACGATACGGTTGGTATTGGCATAGACGACACTATTGGGGAGCTGAACCGTACCGGCTCCATCAAAAATAGTATTGTAGTTGCCAAAGCGAAGAGCTGGACCAACCGCTCCACCACTGTAATTGCTGGACATGGTGTCTTGCTGGATATCATTCAGGTTCAGTGGGAATTGATAAACAGTTGGCTTCTGTTGATAAGGGATCGGTGTATTGACCAATGAAACATCCCCTTCCAATACCAGGCTATCAGCAGTGATGCTAAAAAACTGGTAAGTACCACTGGAGTAATTGTAGCAGTGGGTGGCGTTGGGGAAAGAAGCTCCATCAGGATGGGTGCTAGGGTCAATGACATCCAGTGACAGGTTAAATCCATTCACAGAAGCCGTGCTGAAGTCCCAGGTTTGACCGGAGCCTCCCATGCCTTCATTGATTCCGGTAGTATCCAGTCCTATGTACTGATACGAAGTTCCTACAGTAGGAAAGTCTGCGTCAGACATGGTGAACTGGGCAAAGGCAGGACTTGAAGCAATAACAAGTGCAATAAGCGTAATAAGTTTTCTCATCTCAAAAATATTGAATCGAATTCGGTATTCAGATTGTAGTCGGGGCAAATTACAGTTTTTCCTTCACATATCTCAATGTGCAATCACCAGTTTTTTGACCATCCTTGAATTCCCGTTTTCGAGCACATAGGGATAGATGCCGGGGGATAGGTTATGGGCATCCCAACCGAAGGTATGCATCCCAGCATTGAGCTTCTGGTGATCTACCACCCGCCCGACTTCGCGGCCATTGAGGTCATAAATGGTAAGAGTGAGTACCTCGGGTCGGTCCAGCTGGAGTCTGAAGGTAGTATTTTGGTCAAATGGGTTGGGGTAATTGTCCACCTGTATGATTTTACTCAGGTCAACCGGTTCATTTCGATAGACAAACAAGCCTCTTGGAGCGTGCAGCATGGCCAGACCGGTATTTTGCAGTTCGGTCTTCTTGCCCAGAATGAATAAATCTCCACCGATGATCTCAAAATGAAATTCATCTGCAATCTGCCCTTGTGAGCTGACAGCGACTTCCCGCCAGATGGAATCCCGGTGCAGCAGTTTTGCCCGGTCAAAATTGAAGTTGTAATTGTAGGCGATCCAGACTTTGTCAAATTGGTCGATGACCAATTCGGTCGGACGCCCAATATTGGATACCTGCCCGGAGTCAACCACGGTATGCTCCCAGGTGCCGGCGGCATTCTTTTCCGACAATACCACTGCGGTATTCTGTTCGTCCAGGAATGCGATCTTGGGTAAACCAGCGGAATTCAGCTTCAGGGAGCAGAATTTGCCGACGCCAGATGGAATACGGGTATAGACGGTGTCGATCTCCCAGATCCGGGTCAGGGGATCGCGAAATGCGTATTTGAGCTGGAGGCCGGTGTCGTCGTAGTAGGCGACATGGGGGACTTCACCGTCGAGGACAAGGCTGGGCCACTGGCCGACCTTGAGGGTGTCGCAGTCGATCGAGTCGGAAGCCCAGGCGGTACCGTTCAGGTGACGGCTCTGGTAGCGGAGACAATTCCGGTTTTCGTCATAGAAGACGTAGTGGATGGTATCCAGATCAGAGACCGCGATGTCGGTAAAGGTCGCATTGACGGAAGAGTCGACAATTTCATATTGCCAGAAAGGACCGTTCTTGATGGCCAGGCGGGCATCACCGAAGGCCCCTGCAGCGTAAGCGATCAGAGGGAACTGGGTAGAACTCAATGCCATAGAAACCGCATTTGCGTTGGAACCGGCGAGGGTCAGTTCCTCAATATTGTAGTTCCAATTGTTGCTGATGGCTCCAGTCCCATAGAAAAGCTTCCCATTGAATCCGTCATTGAAAGCCAGGTGGGCGACTGTATCTCCACCCACTTCGACCACTTCGCCATCCAGAGATTGCCCATGGTTCTGAGAGGAGGTGATGGTATCAATGGCCCATTCCCCACCTCCCAGGTTTCGGCGGCAAATCAACAAATGTTCGTTGACCGCATCGAAAACAGCAATGTGGATCGAGTCGCCATAGATCCGGGCCGGAGACTGAGCCGCCGCGAGAAGCGGTAGGATGGTATCCTGGGTCCAGGTCAGGCCGGCATCCACCGATTCCCACATGCGGACTTCGAACTCGCTCAGGTCTGCATAGACCAGGTAAATACTGTCCACTCCACGGGTAGCGATGTCGGTATAATTGCGGTAGGTATAGGAACCAACTGTGTCAAAGGAGAAGGTATAGACCGAATCGGGCTCAATGAAACGGCGGTAAATCAGGGTATTGGTAAAGGTGAGGCCAAAGAAATTGTCACCGTAATTGAAAGAGCTGCCATAGGCCATGTGAACATTGTCGTCCCGGTCTACGGTGGCACTCAGTCCATTGAAGGTGAAAAATCGCCGGGCCCAGTACCAACTGGCGGAGTCGACATGGTTGTAAACGCTGTCGGCCACAATCAGAGACCAGGTTGTATCGTTTTGCTGGGTTTCAAATTCGACAATATGGTTGTTGAACTTTGAGGCGGCATAGGCTTCAAAATCGCCGTTGGCCCGCTCAACCAAGCAAGGAAATTCTCCAAAACGGTCACCTTTTGGAAGGGAGAAAGGCATTTGAGTGGTGCCACAGCTTTGGTGAACATCCGGAACATCTGGCATCTCTTTTACCAGCCACTGCCCACCAAACTTGGTGGCCTGTATCAACTGAAGGTCGTAATTGGAAGAATTGGAACAGGAGGGAAAAGCTCCCGGAGCGAGCCAGCCATCAAAGAAGATGATCTGGGGTGTCCCATCGCTTTCGATCAGGATGTCGGCACCGTGCTGAAGTCTCTGAGAAGCAACCAAGGGGGCATTGGGGCCATATTGCCCCCAGCCATCTGTCTGGTCTCCCGGAATCTGCTCCACGACCCAATTGTCTACCCCCACCCGGTAGGCGTACCGATACTGAGCCACCCCGTTACTGTTTTCCATGAAAACCACATGCGGTGTCTCGTTGGCGTCCAGAACCATCTCATTGACGTAGCCATTGGAATGGGTCACATCAATGTATTCCCTTTGCCAGGCCCCCTGGGCATTCTGGTAGGTATAAATAGCCTTGTCCTCGATGGCATGCCAATACGTAATATGGATGCTGCCATCGCTGGCGATTTCCATGTCCGGGCGGGCACCGGATTCACGGACTTCATCCAGGATATTGGTGTAATCCCAGGCGAGAAATTGGCCGGGGAGTGCTTGGTGAACCAGAACCCAACCAGCCAGCAAGCAAACAAGTCGCATCCACTTCAATTCAAAAACCTTCTGCATATATCATTCAGGTGTAGAAAACTAAGATAGTGAAATTTCGACCACTCCGAACTTTCCCGGTTGATCAATGACCCTTTATGCTGTTTTGAAGTCTTTTATTTGCAGCTGAATACTCGTTTTACCCCTCCAGGTGCGGGTTTCCGCCTGGTACGCGAGGTGAATTTTCAGGCTGTTCACTTCTTTCCAACGCCGGGCCAGATTGAACCCGATTGCTTCAAAGTTCGTTTCCGCTTGTCTTACGCTCAACTTGACGTGTTCACCTTTGAGGATGCGGACATCGGTGACCTCAACATCTTCCGCCAGAAATACCGGCTCCGGATTGCCGGGACCGAAGGGGGCAAGTAGCCTTAGCAAGGCGAGGAACTTACCCGTAATCTCATTGAAATTCAGGCGGTGAGCGATTTCCAGCTCGGGCATCAATTGAGATGCCGTAATCCGGGAGGCAACTTCTTTTTCAAAAGCGGCGGCAAAGGGTTCGAGGTCTGCTTCCCGGAGGGTCATGCCAGCTGCGTACTTATGGCCACCGAACTGCAGCAAGTGGTGGCGGCAGGCGGTCAGGGTTTGGTAGAGGTCAAAACCGGGAACGCTCCGTGCTGATCCCACCCATTTCCCTTCAGATTCGGTCAACATGACGGTGGGGCGGTGGTAGCGTTCGATGAGGCGGGATGCCACAATTCCGATGACACCTTTGTGCCAGTGAGCCTGGTAGAGTACCGTGCTTTTCCGTTCATTTCCTTTAGGATCGGCTTTGATCAGTGCCAAAGCTTCATCGGTGATTTCTTTATCCAATTCACGGCGTTCTTCATTGTAACCATGCAGGGCCAGGGCAAAGGCCTCCTTCTCCTCCGGATCACCGAGCAACAAACGCACGGCAGCCTTACCACTTCGCAGGCGGCCCGCACTGTTGATCCGGGGCCCTAAAAAGAAAACGAGATCAGAGATATTCCAGCGGCGTTCGTTGGGTGACAGCGCCATCAGAGCCGCAATTCCCGGCAAGGGGACGGACCTTATTTTCTCCAGCCCGTGTACTGCAATGACCCTGTTTTCATCTACGATCGGTACAATATCGCTGGCAATACTCAGGGTGACCAAGTCGCAGTATTGGGCAAATGGGTCGTAGTGCTCGAAGGGAATCTGGCCGGGCAGTACTTCGATGAACTCTTCGCTCAATGCCTGTATCAGCTTGAGAGTAAGGCCACAGGCGCTCAATACCTGGCACGGATAGGTGCAGCCTGGTTGTAATGGGTTGATCATGGCTTCGCAATCCGGCAACTCATCTCCCGGCTGGTGGTGGTCCACAATGATGAAATCAAGCCCCATAGTTTTGCCTTTGGCGACCAGATCTACTGCCTTGGTTCCGCAATCCAGTACGATCACCAAGCCGAACCCCTCTTCAGCAGCATATTTTATTCCCTGAAGCGAAAGCCCATAACCTTCCTTGTAGCGATCCGGGATATAATAATCTGCTTCAATCCCCCAATCATGCAGAAATAGCTTCATGAGAGCAACCGAGGTGGTTCCGTCTACATCATAATCACCATAAATGAGAATTTTTTCTTTCCGTTCAACCGCTTCAATGATCCGTACGGTTGCGCGGTCCATGTCTTTCAAGTCCCAGGAATCATTTAACTTCTCTCTTCCAGGGCGCAAAAAGGCTTTAACTTTTTCGAAAGAGTCATAGCCCCGCTGAACCAGAATATTGGCCAGGGACATAGGAAACGGCGATTGTCCCGAAAGTTCTCGGGCCAGGGCTTCAATAGTATCGGTGTGGGGAATTTGCCGGTCGATCCATCTCATCTTTTCCATCCCTGCGCGTTTTCTGGTTGAAGGACAAATATAAGATGGATTGATGAAAAACAGGAATGCGCTCAAAGGATTGTTAGGCACCAAAAACAAGGCCAACGTTACATGAGTTACTTAGATACTACATTGGGAACGAAAGGTTTGCTATTTTTGAGAACACATTATTAATCCAGATCGAAGATGACAGGGAAGAATTTCAGGTATGCTTTGATGGCCGCCATTCTTGTAACCGTGGGAATGCTGGCTGGTTTTCAATTGAAGGACACTGTGCCGGGTGAAAACAAGCGGGCCAGAATGTCCACTGGATTCTCCAAGATTCAGGAAGCGATTTCTTTCGTGGAACGCAATTATGTAGATGAGCCGAACACTGAGAAACTGGTGGACGATGCCATCAAGGGTATGCTGGAGGGCCTGGATCCCCACTCTTTTTACATTACTGCTGAGGAAATGTCCATCATGGAAGAGCAGATGCAGGGGAGTTTCGAAGGGATCGGCATTGAATTTAATATTCTGGAAGATACATTGTACGTAGTAGCCGCCCTGTCCGGTGGGCCGAGTGAAAAGGTCGGGATTCAGGCAGGTGACCGGATTGTAAAGATTGGGGACAAAGACATTGTAGGGATTTCCAATTCAGAAGTGATCGAGAAACTGCGGGGCAAAAAGGGGACAGAGGTCAAATTGGCCATCGTTCGCCGTGGGATCAAAAGCACCCTTCCCTTTACGGTGGTACGTGATAAGATTCCCCTGCACAGTGTGGACTTCTCCTATATGATGAACGAAGAGACAGGCTACCTGAAAGTAAGCCGCTTTGCTCAGACCACCCACGATGAATTCCGGGACCATACCCAAAAACTGCTGGACAAAGGCATGGAGAACATGGTACTGGATCTGCGTGGTAACCCAGGAGGTTATATGCAGATGGCGGAAAAGATTGCCGATGAATTCCTGGGGAAAGGGAAAATGGTTGTCTATACCGATGGTCGAACCAAAGACAGTAAGTCCAGCTACAAAGCGACTTCCTACCTGAACTTGTTCGAAGAGGGTTCGCTGGTGGTGTTGCTTGATTACGGATCAGCTTCTGCGAGTGAGATCGTGGCAGGTGCCATTCAGGATTGGGACCGCGGGTTGATCGTAGGCGTACGTTCCTTTGGCAAGGGACTGGTCCAGAACCAAAAAGAATTTGCCGATGGCTCAGCCATGCGCCTCGTCATCTCTCAATATTATACGCCCAGCGGACGCTGTATTCAGAAGCCGTTTAATATGTCATCTGAAAAGTATGATGAAGAAATTCTGAAGCGTTTTGAATCAGGTGAGATTTACGATCAATCCAAGATAGACCTGCCCGACTCCCTCATGTTCAAGACAAACGCAGGCCGCCCAGTCTACGGAGGTGGTGGCATCCTTCCTGATGTTTTCGTTTCCCGTGACACCAGCACCGATTCTAAATACCTGACCGAATTGATCTCACTGGGTCTTTTCCGTCAATACTCTTATGATTTTCTTGACCGCTTCCCCAAGTTGGGAGATGAATACGGAACCGCTGAGGAGTTTGTTCGGAAGTTTGAGCTGAACGATGCCATGGTCAAGGAGTTTACCGATTTTGCTGCCTTGAAGGAAGTTCCCTTCGATCAGGAAGGCTTTGAGGTTTCCCGCAAAGACATCGAAGTTTATGTCAAGTCCTTTATTGGACGTCGGTATTTTCAGGACGATGCCTTTTACCCCATTTACCACGAGTCGGACAATGTCCTTCAGCGGGCCCTGGCTTTGATGCCGGAGGCCAGGCAGTTGATGAAAAAAGGCAAGTTCACCCTGAAAGACTGATTGAAAACCAACATTAAGCTGGTCTGTAACTGGCCCGAAAACCGCCCTAAATCACTACAATAAATGGAGTTATCCCGCCAGCAACTTGAAAACATCATGTTTGTGGACATCGAGACGGTGTCCATTGTAGAGCATTATGCTGACCTGCCTGAACGCTTTCAGAGCCTTTGGGATAAAAAGTCGGGAATCCTGAACCGGAGGTCAGAGGAGGAGAAAAGCCCGGAAGAGTGGTTCTCAGACCAAGCTGCTGTATCGGCGGAATTTGGCAAGGTTGTCTGCATTTCCGCAGGTTATATCAAGTACGAAGATGACCGGCCAACCTTTCGGGCCAAGTCCTATTTTGGGGACGACGAGCTTCAACTCCTCAAAGATTTCGGGGAAGCCATGAACCAGTTTATGGCGCGGCCCGGCCGTCAATTGTGTGCCCACAATGGCAAGGAGTTTGACTTCCCCTACCTGGGGCGGCGCTACCTGATCAATGGCCTGCCCTTGCCCCTAGCCATTGCCGATATGCAAAACAAGAAGCCTTGGGAGATCAGGGTTTTGGACACGATGCTGCTCTGGAAGTTTGGTGAGTTCAGGAGTTTTGCCAGCCTGGACCTGCTGACTGCCTGCCTCGGAGTACCCAGCCCCAAGGACGATATCGATGGCAGTGAGGTAGGAAATGTGTATTACAAGGAGAAGGATGTGGCTCGGATCGCCCGTTACTGTGAAAAGGATGTTCTCGCTACCGCCCAGGTGATGCTGAGGTTTTCCAGACAGCCTTTGGTGAAAGAAGCGGATTTTCAATCCCTGACCTGATCGCAGCAGGGTGCGCGTCTGTTCCGATCCCGGGCGGAGATCCTATATTTATTCACCTGTTCCAGTCGCAGGAGCCCACCTGCTCGAATCGCATCAGTTCACCTGTTCCAATCGATTTCAATTGCCACCGGGTTGTGGTCGCTGAGGTCGGCATGCTTAGGGGACCATTTTCTTCGAATTACCGGGATCCAACGCTTCACCCGCTTGATTTTTACCCCCTTGTTCCGCACAAATATATAGTCGATCACCTTTCGGTTTCTGCTACCTCCCCCACACAGGTCATTGCCAACCCCATCAGCGGTGAATTGACGCTCACCGGCAAAGGGACCATCTTTGGCCCCCAGGGTCTCTATCATGACCTCGTAATTTTCCCGATCCGCACGGTTGGTGTTCATGTCTCCACAAACCAACTGCGGTACACCAGGTCGGGCATATTGGTCCAGCAACTGACGCATCTCCCGGTATTGGCTGTGTCGAATGCTGTGGGGGCCACCTGCCTGCAAATGCGTTCCCAAAATCTGGACCGGTCTCCCATTGAATTCCAATTCTACCAGCAAGGCCCCTTTTCTGGCAAAGCAATCGTCAAATCCTTCGCACTCTTCATAATCTATGGCTCCAAGTTTGGTGAGGGGCTGCCGACTCAGAATCCAGATGCCACTGTTCGTTTTGACGGAGAACTTCCGGTTGGCCGGGCCGATCTGGTACGGGAAGGTATCCCCCAAGCCTTCCCGGATCAGGCGGCGGGCCGCAGGATGAAAAGCTTCCTGGAGGACAAGTACATCGTAATCACTGTTTTTAAGGAGCTCGGCGATTTTTTCTGCCCGTTGACGCTTGCCCGTGATCCGAGCCAGCGGAGGAAGCATGTAAATATTCCAGGAAAGGACCTTGAGCGACTTATCTGCTGGGTTTTGGAGATGGGCTTGCAGATTTCCGGGACATAAAGTACCCATCAGGAAGAGGAGTAATAAGGTTGGGAATGTTAAGTGTTTCATTTTCGTCGTCGATCTGCTAATGGCGGAGACCCCAAAATTACTATCTTTAAATATGCAATTGAAATGGACAGCCTTTCTGGTATTGCTTTTATGGAACCTGCAAGGCATAGGGCAATCTGCCAGTCAGAAGCCACTGCGGTTGGGAATGGGCTTTATGGGAGCTGCATACAATGGTGACTTGACCACCAATGGCGATGCGCTCCACCGATTCTATCCTGGCTTCAACTTTACCCTTCAGTTTGCTTCTGAAAAATTGATCGGACCCCAATTGAACACAGGATTTGGTCGCTTTGTCACCCAGGATCGGGACATTGCTGCTGTGGATGGCATTCAACCCAATACCTTTGTCGATACCCGTTTTTTCCATGTTGACTTCCGCCTCAAGGCCAGGTTCTTACGTGAAACCGCATTTCACCCCTATGTCAGTGCAGGCCTTGGCCTCCTCGGCTACACCCCACGAGATGTCGACGGCAACAATTTGCTGGACAACCTCTCCACCCGAAATGAGGGAGAAACCTACGGTTCTATCACCGCTTCCTTTCCTTTGAGTATGGGGTTTGAGGTAGAAATGTCACCCCTGGTCATGCTGGGAGCAGAATATACCTACCGTCCGACCACTTCGGATTACCTTGACAATATCTCACAACTGGGATCTCAGGATGGGAACGACAAGCTCAACATCCTCACCCTGAGTATGTTTTTCACGTTTGATCCCAACCGTACCGGTGGGAAGCTAAGGGGGAAGGATTTCTAAGCTTATTCGTAAGAATCGATCGTGATCTTGGAACTGATTTCCATGGGCGCTTTCATGGGGCCAGCTTCTACTTCACCGGTAATATCCTGGTTGAGTTCAGCTTTGAGGACCATGCCAGTCATGCGGTCTACTTCCATGATTCCACCCTGGGTACCTTCCATCTCGATGGACCCTTTGCCTTCTCCCATTTCAGATTTCTCGGCTGAGATTTCCCCGTCTACATTGAGGTAAACGGTGGTGGCATCAATTCCTTCGACTTTGTAGGTGGTAGTCATTTTCAGTGGGAATTCACCTGAAAGGTCGCTCTCAGCTCCCCAGGTATCCCCAACTCCGACCTGAGCCTTAGGGAAAATGGTCATCATTCCCTGAATGGTCTTCTCAAGGTTTTCACCCTGGTATTGAGGGGGGACGTCTTGACCGAGGCCCTCATACAATTCATCTGCACCGCTAACGCTCAGAACTTCCCCTTGCTTGCTCATGACAATGTTGAAGGATTTGCCGATCATACCGGCCATGCCATCCGCCATGGCCTTGGTCATCGGATTTCCTTTGGCAGGTTCTCCCTTTTCCGAATCGTAGTCTACCAGGGTCCCCATAATGGCGGACTCCATTTTGTACTTGATCCGGTTGTAGGTAACCTTCATTTCCGTCCCATCGTCTTTGGGTCCGATTACATCGTACTGTACATAAAAGGCCATTTCCTGGTGGGCATCATTGTTCATACCCATCACTTTGGTCTTGATATCCTGTTCGGTGGACATCAGCAGTTTAAAGGTTTGCCCGCTCTTGACATCCAGGGACATGGTGACTTTTTCGTCAGACCCGCTTCCGGCGACGCCCGATTGAGAGCAACCAGTGACCAGGAAGGCCAGCAGGACCGCGAAAATGGTTAGGGTCAGGTTAAATTTTTTCATGGGACCGTTGTTGGTTAATGGACTGGTCAAAATTACACTACTGGCAGAGCATAGACAAGAGGTGGATGAATGGGGTTTTCCAATCTGGGTACAAATCCTAATTTTGCAAGCATGAAAGCAAGCGGCAACCTCTCCAAAATGCGTACGGCCCTGGCCGATCCGATTGAGTATCATCTCCACCTCGGAGACGAGGTCATCGAGATGCACAAACTCCTTGGCCAAGAAATCAGGATGCACTACCATGGCTATATCAACTGCATCGCATGCGGTGAGAAGATTACCAAGTCTTTTGGTCAGGGGTTCTGTTACAATGATTTTATGAATTCTCCGATGAATTCTGAATGCATCATTCGTCCGGAGCTTTGCCGGGGGCACGAAGGAATCGGCCGCGATCCGGAGTGGGAGGAGAAATACCACAACCAGCCGCATGTGGTATATCTGGCCCTGACCAGCGGGGTCAAGGTAGGCGTAACCCGCCACGATCAGGTACCAACCCGCTGGATTGACCAGGGGGCCTGGAAGGCGATTAAGTTCGCAGATGTACCCTACCGGGCATTGGCGGGCGAAATTGAGGTTTTCCTGAAGGAGTTTATTTCTGACAAGACCCATTGGCAGCGAATGCTCAAGGACTCCAGAGATGAAGAGACTGACCTGTTAGAGGTAAAGGATGAATTGTTGGACGAGTTAGGAGAAGACTTGGGCCAGTACTATGCCAAAGACGATACTGTAACTGAATTGACCTTTCCTGTGCTGGAATATCCTGAAAAGGTGAAAAGCATGAATTTTGACAAGACGCCAGATATCGAAGGGGAATTGAGGGGGATCAGAGGGCAGTACCTCATCTTTGACGGAGGACGGGTGATCAATATCAGAAAATTCAGCGGGTACTATATTGATATTGAGGTCGTATCCGGAACCCAACCGAGTCCCGGAGAAAATTTAACCCTGTTCTAAGACACTCATACCCGCTCAGCGATCTGCGCGTAAATCTGGCGCAGGCCATCTTCCAGGCTGGTATCCGGTTGGTATCCTGTGACCCGCTTCAATTTTTCAGAAGAACCATATCTCCTGACGACCTCATAGTCCATCCGTGCCTCAGGTGCCGGGGTATATTGGATTCCCGCGGTTCCACCAGTGACTTTGAGGATCATCTCTGCCAAGTCTTTGATGTAAATCTCATCCTCTTTGGCGACATTGAAAATTTCCCAACCCCTGATATTGTGCATCAGTTGTACGATTGCTTCTACGGCATCGTCAACATAGGTAAAGTCGCGGGTCTGAGTGCCATCTCCAAACACAGAAATTGGAAGGCCTTTCATGGCCATTTCAAAGAAGCGGGGAACGACCATCCGGTTGTCCTGGGAGGCGCCATAAATGTTGAAGAATCGGATACAAACGGATTCAATGCCAGCATTTTGCAAGGCAGATTGGAGGTAGACTTCATTGAACCGTTTGGCAACCGCATAACTTGTATCGGGTGCGACGGGTACGTCTTCGGTAATACCATCTTCGATGGACCCATGACCATAGACACCACTGGTTGAGGCGTAGATAATTTTCTTATGGCCCAATTCCTGGATGACATCCATTACATTTTTAAAGCCATGGACTTCGACTTCCATGGTCATCATGGGGTGGTCGGCGACCACATCTACCCCTAAGACTGCGGCCAGGTGAATGACCAGATCGGAGCCTGCCGCGGCAGTGCGAACATCCTCAATATTGCGAACATCGCCTTGAACAAAATGAATTTTTGAAAGGACTTCAGGGTCAATCTTATTCCCTTGCAGGAGATTGTCCAATACCGAAACCTTATAGCCATCTTTGACCAATCGTTTGACCAGGTTGCTCCCAATGAACCCTGCACCCCCGGTAACCAATATGTTTTTAATCATTATGCGGAAATAAGCAAAACTATCACCCCAGATATTTACCCTGCGATGTTAAACATATTGACGGATGCAAACAAACCAGGGATTCAAAAATAACTACATGTTAACGCCTTTCAGGTCAATTCCTTATCTTTGCCTGCTAGAAGTCTCTGTATGGAATTTCCCTCCAAAGTTATTGAAAACGGTGTAAACGAATTGTCCAGTCTTCCCGGAGTTGGGAAGAAGACAGCGCTGCGCCTTGCATTGCACATTCTGAAAGGAACGGAAGAGGACGCAGAAGCCCTTGGAAATGCCATTATAGCCTTGCGCAGGGATATTTTGTATTGCCGCACCTGTGGTAATATCTCCGACCATGATGTATGCAAGATTTGCACCAGCCACCGTCGTGACCAAGGGATTGTCTGTGTGGTAGAGGATTGTAAGGATGTGATTGCCATTGAAAACACCGGCCAGTTTACCGGCACCTACCATGTTTTGAATGGTGTCATCCACCCAATGCAGGGGATTGGCCCCTCAGAATTGAATATTGACACGTTGGTCGGACGGGTCGAAGAGGAAAAAATCAAAGAGATCATTTTTGCCCTGCCGACAAGTATGGAAGGAGACATGACTGCTTTCTACATTTCCAAGCGGCTGAAAGCATTTGGACTTCGCATATCGAGTATCGCCAGAGGGATTCCGGTCGGTTCCGACCTGGAATTCACTGATGAAATCACCCTGGCCCGGTCTCTGATGAACCGCACCGACTTCACCCCAACCACCAACCACGGTTTGTGAAAAAGCTTTCTGTCATCATCGTCAACTACAATGTCCGGCACTTTCTGGAGCAATGTCTGCTCAGTGTCCGCAAGGCAATTGTGGACATTGATGCCGAGGTCTATGTAGTGGACAACAATTCGGTGGACGGCAGCCAGGCGATGCTCAAGGAAAATTTTCCCGACATCACTCTGATTGAAAGCAAAGAGAACCTGGGATTTTCAAAAGGGAATAACCTGGCCATTCGCAAAGCTGTCGGTGAGTATATCCTCTTGTTGAACCCGGATACTGTGGTCGAAGAAAGCACTTTTCAGAAGTGCATCGACTTCATGGATGAGCGGCCGGATGCCGGTGCCCTGGGGGTCAAAATGCTGGACGGAGAGGGGCGGTTTTTGCCTGAATCCAAGCGGGCCCTTCCCACACCCTGGGTTTCTTTTTACAAAATCTTCGGCTTGTCCCGCTTCTTTCCCAAGAGCAAGAAGTTTGGAAAATACCACCTTGGCTATCTCAGCAAAGACGAAAACCATGAAGTAGAGGTTCTTTCGGGTGCATTTATGATGATGCGCAAGGAATGCCTCGACAAGATCGGACTCCTGGACGAAACCTTCTTTATGTACGGGGAGGACATTGACCTTTCCTACCGGGTCATTTTGGGAGGATACAAAAACTATTATTTCTCGGATACCAAGATCATCCACTACAAAGGAGAGAGTACCAAGAAAGGGAGTCTCAATTACGTCAAGGTATTCTACAATGCGATGATCATCTTCGCCCGGAAGCACTTCTCCCGCAACCGGCAAAACGTATTTATTCTTTTGATCCGATTGGCGATCTATTTTCGGGCACTCCTGGCCGTTGGTAACCGGGTGGTCCAGCGGATCGCTTTCCCGCTTATCGAAGCTATGATGCTCTACGGAGCCATTTTTGGCATCAAAGAGTACTGGGAATACATCCACAAACTGCAAAAGGACGGACGTCCCTATCCGGAAGAATTTGATTACCTGGCCGCTCCGGTCTATACCCTGGTCTTCATTGCTTTCCTTTGGATTGCAGGGGGGTACAAGAAGCCATTCCGTGTCAAGCCGATCCAAACCGCAGCTTTTTCGGGCTTTGTAGCTATCGCAACCGTGAGTTATATATTTCCCGAGATCAACTTTTCCCGGATGATCGTGGGCTTGTCTTCGGTGGCATTGGCTGGAATTGCCCTGGTCAACCGGAATATCATCAATTACCGGAAGACAGGAAATTTCTTCTTCACTGAGGAGAACAAGAAGCGGGTCGTGGTGGTCGGCATGGACGAGGAAGTGGGGCGGATCAAGAAACTGATTCGGGGGGAGTTGAGCTATCCGGTATTGATCGAAGGGTCGGTGCGGTTGGATGATATGAAGACCACTGCCCTTGACGATGGGCTGGGCACTTTGTCCCAACTGGATGAAATCGTCAAAATTTACAAGGTGGACGAGGTGATCTTTGCCAACCAGAGCATGGACACGGAGCAGATTATCTCCATCATGTCCAATATCCAGCGGGCCAATCTCAGCTATAAGATCGTTCCTCCGGGTGTGGATTATCTGATTGGTCCCAATGTGATCCATGCTTCACGCGATGGTCAATCGACCTTTTATTCCCTGGACCTCCGGGAAGTTAAGTTCCGCAAACGCTTGTTTGATGTGTTTGGAAGCCTGGCTTTGCTGTTACTGTTTCCCATTCTCTTTATCATATATCCCAATCCTATTTTGGCTTTCCGCAATCTCTGGCGGGTCATTTCTGGGAAATACCATTTGGTAGGCTATATCGAGGACAATCCTCCCGGCCTGCCGGAATTGAAAAAAGGGGTTTTGAATATGCTCCACCGGGTGAGCAAGGTGCCGGATTCGCCGGAGCACTCCCGGGGACTGGACCGGCACTATGCCCGTTCCTACAGCCCGGAGCTCGACTGGGAGATATTGCTCAAAGGAATTCGTAACTTAGGGAGACGATGAAGCAGGGAATACAGCTACAGATCGGGCGTAGAACCAAGGTTAAGAACTGTACCAGCAAGCTGGGAATTGGCATTCTCTTTTTGCTGCTGATGGCTTTTGCTCATCCTTCCAAAGGACAGTGGTTGGAACCCAATCGGATACAAATCGGAGCTTCCGGTGGTTTCGGTGGGGTGCATGCATGGGGAAAGCCTTCCTTTGATGTGATCTGGAACCGCCTTACCGCCCGGGTTTCTCCCGGATTGTATTATATGGGCGGCGGCCTGACCTACCAACTCGCCTTTTTCCGCCCCAAATCCCGCAAAGACAGAATCATCATCCTTTCCGGCTACTATATGAACGATTGGCTCCTCGCCAACCGTCGCCGCAATGAATTCCGCAAGGACCAGCATATTTACATGGTCATGCCAGGCATCCATGTCAACCTCAACCACCGGGGAACCATTTATTTCGAAGTGTCTGCCGGGCCCCTCTATATGCATGAACGCATGTTCAACGACGATAAATCCGTGAGTTCTGTCCGTGACTACTGGACCCCGATGGGTGAAGTGCGGATCGGGGGGATTTTCCTGAGCCGCAAAGAGCATGTGCAGCAATTCCCACACAACTGGAAGAAGAAGAAGGCCAAGAAGATCAAGAAGAAAGCCCTCGAATTCTAGTCATGGTTGATTTTCGGCGCATTGCCATCCTTGAACCTTCCCTGGTTTTTCCCCGTCCTCTTCCCGCCATGTCGGAAAAAGAGATCATTTCCCTTTCGCGTCAATGGGGGGAGGTAACTTTGAAGCATGGGGCTGATGCCTGGTATTTTCGATTTCACAGTGACTATGAGTTTGTCCCATTGATTCAGGCCGGATTGGCTTTTCAAAAAGGCATTGTCCATTTGGTCCCCTTTCCATCCAGACACCTGGCTCGCCCAGGAGATGCTGTTCATTTCCGATATGGAGATTCAATCGGTTTTGGCATTGAGGGAGTAAACCGTGGCATTAGGGGTATTTCCTGCCATACCATTGAAGAACTGCGGGTTGCCCAAGGTCAAGCATTCGATTACGCATTTTATTCCCCGGTTTTCAAAACCAAGACACATCCTGACGCCAGTTCCCTGGGCTACAATGCACTCAGGCAAGCATGCTCAGAGACCTCCATTCCGATTTTCGCCCTCGGAGGGATCATTCAGGATAATGAGAAGGCCTGCCTTGACGCAGGTGCTTTTGGAATAGCAGGGATACGGATGTTTCTGTAGGAGCGACTGGAGACCTTACCCAATGTAGAAATCATCGAGAACCTGCTGGCCTCTGGAAGAGGAAATTAGCCTCCTGGCCTTACATGGCCGAACCCTACACCATCTTGGAATTCGGCATAGAAATACCTAGATTTTGAAAAGACACAAAAAGACAAGTTTTAATGAGGAGAAAGCCTCTAAAACAAACCGGGCTCTTCGCGACCTTCCTACTTCTGGTGCTCATCTGGTCCAATTCCACTTGGGGTCAAAAACAAGGTAACATCTGGTATTTTGGTGATTACGCTGCAGTAGACTTTAACAGTGGGAGTCCGGTCGGGCTCAACAATTCTGCCATGGATTCTTATGAAGCTGTGGCGACCCTTTCAGACAGCGCTGGCAATCTTCTTTTTTATACCAACGGAGAAATTATCTGGGATAGAACCCATCAGGTCATGCTCAATGGATCAGGGCTAATGGGTGCATTTACCAGCACCCAATGTGGTATTGTCCCACAACCTGGAAATGACAGCCTGGTTTATGTTTTTTCGACCAATTTATTTCTATACCATGGAGTTCGGTATTCAATTGTCAATCTCAATGGAAATTCTGGATTAGGGGAAGTGGTCAGCAAAAACAACCTCTTGGTAGCTCCCACCCAGGAAAAAGTAGCCTTTGCCCAACATAGCAATGGTGTAGACAAATGGGTACTATGCAAACCAGGAGGATATACCCATGAATATTATGCCTACCTCCTGAGCTGTCAAGGGCTCGATACAATTCCAGTCATTTCCAGTTTTGGAAATACGAACACCTATTCTTTTGGGGGCTATTTGAAGTTCTCCCCATCTGAGAAATTAGTGGCCAACATCAATCAGTTCCAGGATACCCTTGAAATTTTCGATTTTGATCCTTCAACAGGGTTACTTTCTAACCCCCTGCTTATCCAACTGGAAACAAGTTTGCAACCTTATGGAGTGGCCTTTTCTCCAGATGAGACCAAGGTGTATGTCGGCTATGGGAACCATGACACCCTCGTTCAATTTGGTATTTCCTCTGGCAATCCCGCTATCATAACCGCTTCTAAAATTTCAACGAAGATCCCATCGGCAAACCCAAATTATGGATGGGTTGGCGGAATGACATTAGGGCCAGATGGCGTCTTGTATTTGGTCAGTTTTGGAAGACCTTATTTGTCGGCTATTTACCAACCCAATGATCCCTGCCCTGCTTGCCAGTATGTAGAAGCCGCGGTACCTCTTCCCACAGGAGTAGGTCAAGCTGGGCTGCCACATGACTATCATTTCTTGCGGCCGAATCAGACCAGTATTGGACTTGACTCCCTTACATATTGCATTGGCGATACTCTGAGGTTTGAAGACCAAAGCAATTATCAGGCTGATTTATCTATCTGGACCTTTGGGGATCCGGCTTCTGGTCCTCTTGATACCGTGGTATCTCCTGATCCGTATCATGTTTACCATTCTCCGGGGACTTATCTGGTTACGCTTCACAATGAGCATGGCTGTCTGATAGACTCTGCTTCCATTGTGGTTACCATTGAAGAATTTTCTCTCTTGAACTTGGGCCAGGATACGACTTTGTGTGAAGCAGGCGGCTTGTTGCTTCAGGTTCCCAACCAGAATGGCCTTATATGGTCTACTGGAGACACAACTTCATCGGTCTATATTGACAGCCCTGGATGGGTTTGGGTAGAAGTGGATACGGCAGGTTGTACCGTCAGGGATTCTTTCCACCTTGACTATTTGCTGCTGGATTCCATTTACCTGGGCCCTGACACCCAGTTCTGCGACCTGCCCAGTTTTTCCCTGAGCATTCCCATGGTTGCTGACCAACAGGTGTGGTCCAATGGCGATACAACCACCGACATCAATGTCAATTATTCGGGCTTGTATTGGGTAGAGGTGTCATCAGATGATTGTATCCTTCGGGATTCTATTGTACTAGGTTTTGAGGACTCCCCTGAACCCGATCTGGGCCCCGATATTACACTGTGCCAGGGGGATACGCTGTTGCTCAATCCAGGTCCGGCAGCAACATTTAGTTGGTCGACCGGGGACACAACCGACCAGTTGCCCGTCACCCTACCCGGAGAATACACGGTTTTAGCCTACAATCAAGGTTGCTGGGGGACTGATTCCATCATGGTCTCCCTGACTCCTCTATTGCAGGTAGATCTTGGGCCGGACACAGTCCTTTGTGGGGCTGAGACACTTTTCCTTTCCAACAACAACCAACCGGCAACCACCCTCTGGTCTACCGGAGACACCTTGCCCGAAATCATTGTTTCTGAACCGGGGATCTATTCGCTTACCTTGATCGGTACTTGCGAGGCAGTCATCGATGAGATCCAAATCGGTAGAGATATTGCTCCTGAGATCTCTCTGGCCGACTCGTTTCGGTTATGCCCAGGAGAACGGGTAGAATTGAATGCCCCAGGTACTGGCAACACCAATCAATGGTTTATCAGGTACCCAAATGGGGACGAGTTGCTTTCTGACCAACAACAAGTTATTCTAACAGTGCCTGGAACATATCGCCTTGAGGTTCAAAATTCCTGTGGTCTTGCATCCCATGATTTTGTTCTTCAGAAAGAACCTCGGGAGGAGGTTTTTATTCCAAATGTATTCACTCCCAATGGTGACTTTCTCCAGGACGAATTTCGACCTGAGACCAACCACCCTGAAAGGTACTCCATTCTCATCCATGACAGATGGGGAAAATTGGTTTACGAAAGCGACAATCCCTTGGATGGTTGGGATGGTAACTGTAAAGGAAAACCGGTGGTTGAAGGGGTGTATTTTTATATTTTAACCGGAGGTTGCAGAGGAGAGCCAGTTAAACAAACAGGAACGGTAACGTTGATCAGATAGCGGTCAATGGACGATTATTCTCTAAGCCAGTTAGAGATAGCAGGCCCCATAACGATTTCAGCCCTCTGTGCCTAAGCTTCCCAGGAAAACTCCTGTTCTGCTTTCGGACAGAGGGCTGAACCTATATTCGGTGGCGTGATCTTTGGGAAAATACTGTACCGTAAAGGTATCTTCTTCAGATCAACAGCACACTGATTATCGAAGGTCTTTCATGGTGAGTTCGAAGCGGAACTTCATATTGTTTTCCAGCGCGTATCTGCTGACAAATTTGCCATCGAGCGCTTTCTTAACGTGGTCAATCAGCACAGTATTGGAAGACAAAACGTCTACAATTTCAATTTCATCATTGTCTGCTACCTGGAAGGTAACGACTGCCTTTCCACTTACATCTTCGTCGGCTTCGGTAGATTTTATCATGTGCTCGACCTGGTTCATGAGGCGAAGTTCAGCTTTTTCTTTGCTGTGAATGTTTCCAGCGAAAAGGATGCCTGCATAAAGTACGACTGCCATGGTGGCGATGAAGCTGACGCGGATGAGTTTAATGTTGATATTCATGATCTTATTTTTTGGATGTTTATGTATCGTGTTTACACTCTACATAGTTCCAAAGGGTGTGCCACAAATCTAATGCACTGATAGCAAGGGGCTTGTGTTGGTTTTAGTCAAAAGCCAATTGTTCCACTGTTCCACCTTGGAACAATGAAGTGTACCGTTTAGGGACAAAGGGAGTTATAATTACAACCTTCAGCCATCCATAAAGGATATTACCCTTGACATACTTGCACAGGGTGCGGATTCTTAGGGGAGACCGGGAGATAATTCGTAGTTTTAACCCTAAATCCAATTCATGAATATTGCTTTGACCATTGCAGGGTCTGATTCAGGTGGCGGAGCCGGAATTCAGGCGGATCTCAAGACCTTTGAGGCATTTGGCGTATTTGGAGCCTCTGTGATTACCGCAATTACAGCCCAGAATACCCAGGGAGTTCAAGGGGCCTGGCCCGTGCCTTTGGAAATGGTGGATCAGCAATTGCAATCTGTACTCTCTGATATCAAGGTCAGTTCGGTAAAGACCGGCATGCTGCACAATGCAAACACCATCAAGGTCGTGGCCAATCACCTCCGTAAGTTTGACTTGCCTCTGGTGGTCGATCCGGTGATGATTGCTACCTCAGGGGATAGCCTGTTGGAGGCATCTGCCATTGAAAGCCTGAAGGAAGATTTGCTTCCCCTGGCCAAGGTAATTACCCCCAATCTGGCCGAAGCAGAGGTATTGTCAGGCATTCAGATCGGGAGCCGGGAAGACATGGAGTTTGCAGCCCGTATTCTAAAGGAGTTTTTTCCAGGAGCCTGGATCTTGATCAAGGGCGGGCATTTCGAGGGGGACAATATGGCAGCAGACCTGCTCTTCAACCGAGAGTATTATTGGTTGGAGGCCCGGCGCATCCGCACCAAGCATACCCATGGGACAGGTTGCACCCTGTCTGCAGCGATCGCAGCCAACCTGGCCCGGCGGAGCGGGGTGTTTTCCGCAGTCAAAGCTTCCAAGAGTTATGTGCACGGCGCCATCAAACATGCCTGGAAATCAGTGGGCAAGGGGACAGGATCCTTGCGGCACAACTGGCAGACGGAAGAGACCGAAAAGATTGAAAAGGAAGACAAAGATTAAGCACTGCGCATAACGGATGCTCTGAAAAATAGACGATAGAGACTTACAGGCGAACAATAGGGCTTGAAAAGAGAGGAATTAATTAAGTATTTAGGAGATTCTATGTTTGGGAGTAAAATATTCCTCAAATTTGCGGCTGTCTTCGGTTAAACCCATGATTTACAGGGATCAAATAAAGAAATTGGCGGGAATTGTACTCATGGCCGTGATGGTGATGGCTTTCTCCGGGAGTGTCAAATCTCAGTGCCGGATGACTGAAGACCAATTGCGTCCCATCATTGACCGCTACAATCCTTTCTTTACCGATCATACCTGGGAAAACAGCAACAAGACCGAAATGGCACGGCTGGACCAGTTTCGCTTGTTGATGATTCGCCAAAAAGCCTGTCTGCGTCACCACGTCCTTTTTTCGATGCACATTGATCCCAGCGTAATCACCAATACGGACCGGTTTTGGATTCGGGAAATGCTGGTCATGCTGAAGCGGGTTTATTTTACCGATCCTACTTACCTGGAATACCAGGCACCCTTCGAAAAAGAATTTATTCGCCAGTTTCTGGCCCACGGTCTGAACCGGACTTTTACTTTTCCCATCAATGACCGGACCTTTATCTGTGTGATCGAGCATGGAGATTGGGGGGCAAAGCTGAAGATGGAATCGGTAAAGTTTATCCTGGCCGAGAATGTCAAACAACCGGGAATTTCCCGTGATCAGGATGATGGTTGGTTCGAAGAGAGAAGACGGCGTTAAATTTCTATTTCTTATTCTAATTCGCTTGAATTCTGTTTTCCTTATTGGGGGGGAGCCTTTATGCGAATTAAAATGGCCCAAAATGGCTCTGGCAAGCGAAAGTGAAACCAGCTTCGGTCTGAGGAGAAGCTTCAGTAAACAGTCTTACCACTCCATGGCATAGGGTGAATCCACCAGTTTTTCCTTCCGTTTGGTCTGAAGGGCATAGTTGAAGCCAGCGTATACCGAATATGCACCATGCTCCCCTGCCTTGTTCAGCGCGATGAATCCTACCTGAAGGTTCTTCAGGTCCGGTTCTTTCTTCATGACCCGGTCGACCGCTGCTTTGCAAGCCTCGGCTGGCGTATAACCCTGCCGCATCAATTCCACCACCAAGTGACTCCCGGCCACCCGGATCACTGCCTCCCCCATACCAGTGGCGCAGGCGGCCCCGACCTCGTTGTCCACAAACAGACCTGCCCCGATGATTGGCGAATCTCCAACCCGGCCATGTAGTTTATAGGCCATGCCACTGGTCGTGCAGGCACCAGAGAGGTTGCCTTCCTGGTCCAGTACCAACAAACCAATCGTATCGTGGTTTTCCCGGTTGATAATAGGTTCGTATTTTGATTCCCTTGCCCATTTTAGCCACATTTCTTTGGCTTCAGGTACCAAAAGGTCTTTGTGCGGGAAACCCTTCTCCCTTGCAAATTCATAAGCACCCTGGCCCACCAACATGACATGCGGGGTATCCTCCATCACTTTGCGGGCGACTGAAATTGGGTTTTCAATATTTTGCAGAAAAGCGACTGCCCCGCAACGCCCGGCAGCATTCATAATGCAGGCATCGAGGGTCACCTTTCCGTCCCGGTCCGGCAATCCTCCCAACCCAACACTCCGGTTGTCAGGGTCCGACTCAGTCACCCGTACCCCTGCTTCCGCGGCATCCAGGGCATCTCCTCCCGTCTCCAAGCTGGCCCAGGCCGCAGCATTGGCTGCAATTCCGTGGTTCCAGGTGGAAATGATGGTCGCCTTTCCCGGTTTGAATTGCGGCAACCGGGGTTGGCGAGCTGCCCATCCCTTGCCACCAGCCAAACCAACGGTGCCTAAAAGAGAGAGTCGTATGAAGTTTCTTCTGGATGTCATGGGGGAAATATAAATATTCACGTCATAACTTTCGGGGACTCAGCTAGTTTAATTATATTGAAATTGGCTTTTCTGGCATTCTTTTAGTTATTTAGAATGCTTCTAAATAGGCAACAATGAGTCCGGTCAAAGCAGTCATAGCAGATGCGCAATTCCTCGCCAGAGCTGGTTTCAAGCAGCTTTTCAGCGAGGTTGAGCAGGTTGAAATTGTTGGTGAGGCGGCTACCGCAGCCCAGTTAGATACCGTAATTGATCTCCAGAATCCCGATCTGGTGATTTACGATTACTTTAATACGAATCATTTTTCCATCGATGATTTGCGTCGCATCAAAAAACAGAAGCCCAATCTTCAGTTTTTGGTGGTGACTTCCGACAGCAGCAAAGCCAATATTTTCCGGATTTTGGAGTCTGGGGTCAACAGCATCCTGACCAAGCATTGTTCCCGGGATGAGATCGTTAATGCCGTCCATGCTACGGCCCGGAAAGAGAAGTTTTTTTGCAATACAGTACTCGATATCATTCTGGAAAAGCAATTGGGCCGGGATGAAAAGGAGATCAATTGTGCCCCCACCAGCTTAACCAACCGTGAAGTTGAAATCGTTACCCTGGTTGCTCAGGGCATTTCTACGCGGGCGATGGCGGACCAATTGTGTTTGTCTACCCATACCATCTACACCCACCGGAAGAACATTATGAAGAAGCTGGGCATCAATTCAGTTTCAGAATTGGTGCTCTACGCAGTGAATTCCGGCATGGTAAGTACTTCCAATTGAGTAAAATCCCCTGCGAAAGGTTAATTTCGTTTCATGGACATCAGAATCGGATTTGGTTATGACACCCACCGTTTGGTGGAGGGAAGGAAATTGATCTTAGGTGGGGTGACTATCCCCTATGCAAAGGGATTATTGGGACATTCCGATGCCGACGCATTGCTCCATGCGATCTGTGATGCCCTGCTCGGTGCCGCGAATCTCCGTGATATTGGTTACCACTTCCCCGATACCGATCCCCGGTACAAAGGGATGAACAGCGATGTATTTGTCATCGGTACCGTGAAGTTACTACGTGAAAGAGGATATGAGGTTGGCAATGTAGACTGTACGATCGTAGCCGAAGCCCCCAAGATGAACCCTCATATTCCAGCCATGCAGAAGGTGATCGCCAAATTACTGGAAGTCGACCTGGATCGGGTTTCGTTGAAGGCGACAAGGAATGAAGGTATGGGACCGGTTGGCTTGGGAGAAGGGGTCGTGGTCCATGCAGTGGCCTTGATCCGGAAGGGGTGAGAAAACGGATTAACTGGATTTTCATTTTTTTCGTGAAAGGAAATATTAATCCACCTAAAACCCATGCACCATAGGATTTGACTTCTTCTCCCGCCCAACCGTCGTAAGTCCCATGTGGCCAGCATAGATACTTGTTTCTTCCGGTAAGGTCAGGATCTTATTGACAATGGTATCTTTCAATACCGCCATACTCCCACCGGGTAAATCCGTCCGTCCAAAACTGTCCCGAAAGATCACATCCCCGCTGACCAATTGATGGGTGGAGGGGTGGTAAAAAGATACATGTCCGGGTGAATGACCAGGGGTAAAGAGCACCTCGAAGGTCGTATTTCCAAAGCTGACCCGATCACCTTCAGCTATCCAGACATCGCAGAGAGGCACCGGAGCCATTTTAAAGCCGAAGAGGCCGGAATATTCAACTGCTCTCTCCAAATTGAAACGCTCTTCTTCATGGCCATAGATCGGGACCTGATACTTGTCTTTCAGGTAGCTAAGGCCAAAAATATGATCCAAATGGGCATGGGTCAGGAGAATCTTCTCCAATTCGAGGCCTTGGTCTTCAATGAATTGACTAAGTTCACGCTGTTCGGAGGCGGTATAACATCCCGGGTCTACCACGACACACTTACCCGAGTCATCATAGAGGAGGTAAGTGTTTTCGGCGAAGGCCTGGGGTAAGAAAGTGAAGGTTTTGACCTGTAACATAGATACTTTTTAAACCCTTTTCAGTGAAGGAAGTTCAAAATTAAAGATTGGTACAGAGGAAGCAAATATTGATCGTAGGTGGTGGACTCGCTGGTTGCTTTGCTGCAGCCGAAAGCATCCGGGCGGGGCATTCTGTTTTGATGTTTGATCAATTCAACGATCAATCACCTTCCCGCGTGGCAGCAGGCTTGTACAATGTGATTACCGGAAGGGTAACCACCAAGACTTGGATGGCGGAGGCTTTTTTGGAGTCCTTGCATGGCTTTTTCAAGGAAGATATGTTCAAGTCTTTGTCTTCACACCTGACCCCAATGAAAATCTTCAGACCTTATAAGACGATCGGGGAGGCGAATGAATGGTTCCTCAAGTCATCACGTAGCTATTTTAAGGGAGTCGCACGGCACCGGTCCCAGAGTCTATTGCCGGAAAGAATCAACAATCCCTTTGGAGGGTTGGAGGTTCTCCCCTGTGGATGGGTGGATACCAAGGGACTGGTCCGGGAAATGAAGCTCCTATTGGTCAATTCGGGACGATTCAAATGCCTTGCAGAACCCTTTCCTTATCAATCGCTTGATCCAGGGCGCATGTATCTGAAGCCCCTGGGAGAATCTTTTGAGGAAGTGATTTTCTGCGAAGGACCTCAAATGAACCAGAACCCCTGGTTTGGTCAATTGAAGATGAATCCACTAAAGGGACAGGTGATGGAAATCGAAGTGGAGGGGCTGCCTGAAGACCGGGTAATCCTGCGGAAAGTATTCCTTTTGCCCAGGGGAGACAAAAGGTTTGTCGTAGGTTCTACTTATGAGAAGAATTTCATCCATGCTGACCCAACTTCGGAGGGGATCTCTGCGTTAACAAACTATATAAAGGGCGCAATACGTTTACCATTTAAGGTGCTTGACGTACGGGCTGGAATCCGGCTGGGCAGTTTTGACCGCCGCCCCGTCGTCGGACGACATCCGGATCACCCGGGATTGATCATTTTCAATGGCCTGGGCTCAAAAGGAGTGCTTCAAGCACCCTGGATCGCCAGGCACCTCCGAAGCTGGCTGGATGGCCAGGACAACGTTCTTCTCAAAGATATTCGCCTCGAAAGATTCAGAGACTGATTTTATCCTACTTTGAATGGCCGTCTTTTTGTATTTTAGATAGACTGCATGAAAAATATCGTATACATCCTTGTTGCTGCTCTGCTGATTCCTCTCGGAATGAAAGCGCAGTACAACCCTATTTCCGGTCAAAACATTGTCCAATACCGTCAATTTGATTGGAAATATGTTTCTACAGAGCACTTTGAAATCCACTATTACAGTTCAGATGCTTCACTGGCCGCCAATGTGGCGCGTTATGCGGAAGAAGGTCTCTGGGATATTTGCCGTGCGCTCGACTACAAGAATAAAACCCGCTTTGCGATTTACCTCTTTAACAGTTCTGTAGATCTGGTTCAATCCAATATGTTTCCGGACCGGCAAATCAGAGATGCCGGGATCACTCCTATCCACAACAACACGATTCCCATTGTTTTTTCAGGGACAATGCGGGAAACCCAGAAGGAAGTTAAAACGGGAATTGCCCGTATGGTGGTGGAAGACTATTACTTTGGGGGTGGGGTTCAAAGATCTATTCAGAATACCGTATTGCTTCACCTACCCAAATGGTACATCGACGGATTTTCAACATACTTGGGTGAAGGTTGGACTTATGAAGATGAAATGTGGCTTCATAGCCTGGAGAACCTTGTCCTCACCAATTATGCGCTGGATGACGATGCCTTTATGAATGTATTCGCCCGCAAGTCGATCTGGTACTATATTTCCTCCAATTACGGAGATGAAAAGCTTTCCGAAATCTTTTACATGACCCGGTTGACCCGCAGTGTTGAAGATGGGGTGATCCATGTTTTGGGGATTACCTTGAAAACGCTTACCGAGCGCTGGCGGGAATTCGTTTTGCAGCGCATCACTGCGAATAAGGTATTTCGGGATGAGATCACCAAGTCGGGCAAGCAAGTTGAGATTCCCTCTGACCATAGAATATTGGGATATTCACTGAATCCCAAAGACCACGAATTGGCTCTCCTTCTTGAGCACAAGGGGAAACAATACCTGATGATCCGGGATTTGGAAAATGGAATCGACATCGAAACCCCTTTGGAAGGTGGGCAAAAGACCGATCAGTATGCGCCTTTCTTCCTGGACCTGCCAGTGGCCTTTAGTCCAGATGGCAACATGGTTGCTCTGGTCATGTACCAGGAGGGAGAAGAGGTGCTTGCTTTCTACAATACGGAAACCAAGAAAGTAACGATTTCACCCTATCGCCGCCAACTGGACCGCATTACCGATATCGCCTGGTCACATGACAGCAAGCAATTGGTATGTAGTGCGCTGAAGAATGGGTCAGTGAATTTATACCGTTTCGGGATCGGTGGCGGAAACTTTGCACCTCTTATAGACGATCCCTTTGAGAACCTGAATCCTGCCTGGAGCCTTGACGACCAACGTATTTACTTTTCCTCCAACCGTCCCAACGATACTATTCAGGACCTGGATTTTAGGTACGAGTTGTACAAATCCACTTATGACCTCTGGGAATTGAACTTGGAAGACAAGTCCCTGCGCCGGGTTACCAATACACCACTCACCGACGAATACGCACTGAAGGCCACGAGTAGCTTTGAGTTGCTGGTGCGGAGCAATTTCAATGGGATCAACAATCTCTTGATCAAGAATGTATTTGTGGGAGATTCGAGTTTTCATACCAATTTTGACCAAGGGGTTTACTCCGCAGATTATACCGAACGGGAATTTGCCTATTTGTTTCCACACAAGGGAGGAACGGCACTGTTCACTGCTAAAAAGGAGGAGATCGCTTCCGACGATTACGTTGTGAATACGCTGTTGAAAAATGTACAGCTAAAAGAAATCCGCAATAAGATTGAGGCCGAGAAGCGAAAAGTACTGATGGATTCGCTGAACAAGGTCAAGGTTCTCCTGAATACACCCAAGGACGACACCGTTTCCGCTGAGAAGAACGATAAGAAGATCAAATATTATGTATTTGACGAAGAAGACAACAGTGTTCGGGCTACCCGAAAGCGGTTCCAGAAGCGGAAGAACCTGATTCAACGCAAGGAGCCGGTTAAGCCGGACTTCAATGAATTGGTCGTGAAGAGTCCTAACCGGTCTTCTACGCAATGGTCTGCTGACCAGGTCAAAACCCAGTTGGGGTATGATCCTGTATTTCGACTGAATTTGCTCCTTGAGATTAACCTGGAAGATCAACTGGGAGATTATGGACTGGTATTTGGATTCCGGCCTTTCCTGGATCTTAAAAGTAGCGATGCTTATTTCCGTTACCTCAATAAAAAGCACCGACTTGATTACTCGATTGGTTTGGAGCGTAGTTCACGGTTTCTGAACCGCGCGGGATTTACTTCCCGTTTCAATTCGACCAAGTTCGGGGGCAAGGTTGCGCTTCCACTGAGCCGCTATACCACGATTTCGGGGGTTTTGAATGCCTCCTACGTTAACCGTTTCAATATTGAATTGATCGTTCCCAAGGAGATTGACGACCGCGATGTTTTTGCGGGTGCGAATGTCAATCTTATCTACGACAACCGGGATTGGGAGGAGAATTTCGTCACCCGAGGTTCCTTTGCCAGGGTAGACCTTACCAATGTATTCTCCGTTGGGAATACCCGCAATGAATTCATGACAGCAAGTTTTGACTTGCGGAAATACATTCCACTTAAGAAGATGGTCTTCGCCAGCCGGGTTACCGGGGCCTGGTCACAGGGAATCAATGCCCAGCGTTTCTTTCTGGGGGGGACCGATGATTGGCTTTTCAGCCAGTTCTTCAATTCGGGTGATTATCCGATCGAAGGTAACCTTTCGGACTTTCACTACATGCAATATGTCACCCCTGCCAGGGGCTTTCAGTTCAATGCGCGCAATGGGTCCAAATACATATTTGCCAACGCAGAATTGCGCATACCGGCTGGTCGTATTTTCAGACAGGTGCTGAACTCGAACCCGGTTTACAATATTGAATTGATCCCTTTCTTTGACTTTGGCACTGCCTGGGAACAGGGAAATCCCCTCTCCCAGCGCAACCCGATCGATACAGAAAGCATAGACTCCTATCCCCTGAACATTACCGTACAGACCTTAAAAAGTCCCTTTATCATGGGATTTGGAGGTGGCATAAGGACCATGGTACTGGGATACAATATCCGTGCTGATCTTGGCTGGGGGGTAGAAGATTACACCATTCTCAGACCAAGATTGAGTGTATCTTTGGGCAAAAATTTCTAAACGCCCTTGAAGAAAGGAATCTCCCGGAGTCTTGTGCAGGCTCACCTCGCCCTCTCCGCAGTCGCCCTCTTCTACGGAGTCAACTACATCACTTTAAAGCCGGTCTTTACCGAAGGTTTCAACAGCTTTGAAATCCTTGGGCTGCGCTGTTTGATTGCAGTAACGGTTTTCGGCCTGTTCCATGCATTTGTGATCAAGGAGAAGGTCAATGACCGGAAGGATCTGCTCCGGCTGGCGGTCTGCGCCCTGTTCGGAGTGAGCATTAATCAGACATTTTTCCTCTGGGGATTGTCTGAAACCAGTCCGGTACATTCTTCGGTTCTGATGATCTCTGCTCCGGTTTGGGTGTTCGTCATCGCTTGGTTTTTAAGGCAGGAAAGGATCAATTTCCAGAAGCTGGTTGGACTTGTCATCTCTTTTGGTGCAGCAGTGGCCCTGGTGCTATCAGGAAATAGTGGTGACCCCACCGGTAACGAGCCAAGTGCATTCGGCGATATGCTGATCACCATCAATGCAGCTTCTTACGCCCTCTACCTGGTCCTGGTACGGCCCCTGATCCAGAAGTACAATGCATTTACAATCACCAAATGGATATTCATCTTTGGCTCGATCCCCAATATTGTAATTGGGGCCTTCTTTTTTGAACCAGAGCATTTTCAGAACATCAGCAACCAGGCTCTGGGAGGCATTGTCTTTTTGGTGATTGCAGCTACGCTAGGGGCCTATTTTCTCAATGCATGGGCTTTGAAGGCGGTTCCCTCTTCTTCGGTAGGAGTCTATATTTATTTACAGCCGGTACTGGTGACACTATTGTCTGGAATACTTGGTCTCGGAGAGGTCAGTCTACTGAAGATTAGTTTTATTTTGTTGATATTTGCAGGAGTGTTCCTGGTGACGACAAGGATGAACATTCTGGTCAAAAAAAGGGAATTTTTGTGAATAAGTTTTCCGATATTAAAGGAAGGATTCTTTGAAATTAAATGGGGAATCTCACGTTGATTAGGAGATTGAATGGAACAACATGAACCACCGTATGGCTGGGAGGACCAAGGAGACAACCGGGTCCTTGAGGAAGTGCGCCGTTTCGAGGAAATGTTGCAGCGCGGGGAATTTTCCTATATAGATCTGATGACTTTGGATGAGATTTATTTCTACTACCTCCAAAATCATAAGTATCCTCAGGCGATGGATTTGATCAATTTTGGCCTGGAACAGTATCCTAAAACTGAAGAGTTGTACTTCAAACGGGCTGCGGTCTTTATGGAGACCGGGCGCCTGGTTGAGGCCAAACGTGACTTGGAGCGTGCCCTTGAGGTAAACCCCAAGCAGATGGAATATATATTCCTGAAAGCTGAGATTCTCAGCCGGGATGGAGACCATGAAGAGGCAATGGCGCTTTTGCGCGGTACTGAAATCGAATCTGAATTCAAGGAAGACCTCTTGTTTCAGATGGGTTCGGTCGCAATGGGCGCAGGAAAGCTGGGTGAAGCTGAAGAATATTTCCGAGCCGTATTGGAGGCACGCCCTGACAATGAAGAAGCCATCCACGAGTTGGCCTTTTTGCTGGAATCAAAGAACCTTGTAAATGAAGCGGTGCAGCTTTACCACAAGTTTCTGGATAAGAATCCCTTCTCTGCCCCTGTGTGGTACAACCTCGGTATTTTGTATGACAAATTGGGTCTTTATGAAAAGGCGATAGATGCTTATGATTTTGCTCTGGCGATCGACGATGCCTTCGCATCAGCCTGGTACAACAAGGGCAACACCTTCCTCGAACTGGAGAAATTCAATGAAGCGCTGAAGTGCTTTCTGGAAGCTTCTGTCCACGAAAAGCCGGACCTTGCCCTCAACTACAATATTGCAGAGTGTTACGAGCAATTAGGGGACCTGCGGATGGCCAGCAAATATTACCACAAATGCACTTCAAGCAGTCCTGAATACATCGACGCCTGGATGGGGCTGGCATTTTGTATGGAATCGCAGTCCCGTCACATGGAAGCGATTCATTACTACGAGAAAGCACTCTTTTACGATCCTGAAAATCATGAGGCCTGGTCTGCCAAGGCCGCATGTGAATACCGTATGGGCAATGCCGCTTCCGCCTATGAAGGGCTGGAACAGGCACTGAAGATCAACAGCAATGATCTGAAAATGTGGCAGGATTGGGGAGAACTCCTTTACGTTGAAGAAAACGCAGAAGGGGCGATTACTTTCCTTCAGGAAGGAATTCGGGTCAATCCCAAGATGTCGGAATTGTATTACCAGGTAGCGGCTTACTGCTTCAAATCAGGGCAGTATGACAATGGACTCGCCTTCCTGGAGAATGGACTTCTGGTCGATGCAGCAAAGCATTACGTATTATTTAATATCTTTGCCGACCTGAAGAAGGTTCCTGGGGTCAGGGACCTCATCCATCAATATACGATTGCATGAAGCCCATACTGAAGCATTTACCTCCACGTAGTACCAAACCACGTACCAATGGTATCACCATGATCATGGACAAAGGACTCAGCACCCGCCAGGCAGAAGACTTTGCCGATGTTGGGGGAGAGCTGGTCGATGTTGTCAAACTTGGATTTGGGACCAGTTATGTCACCCCAAACGTGGACAAAAAACTCGCCGTTTACCGGGAAGCAAAAATCCCCTATTATTTTGGGGGCACCCTCCTCGAAGCTTTTATCATCAGAGACCAGGTAGATGAGTTTTGCCGCATGGCCGAGCACTTTCAGGTGACCTATGTAGAGGTTTCCGATGGCTGTATCGACATTACAAGAGACCGCAAATGCCAACTGATTCGCGACTTGTCCAAAAACTTCGAGGTACTCTCTGAAGTTGGAAGTAAGGACAGCGCGGTAGTGATCCCCCCTTATAAATGGGCCGAATGGATGAATGAGGAGTTAGAGGCCGGTTCCTGGAAAGTGATTGCTGAAGCGCGGGAAAGCGGTACGGTAGGCGTTTTTGAGAGTTCTGGAGAAACACGGACCGGACTCGTCGACGAAATCGCACACTATGTTCCCAATGAAAAGATTCTTTGGGAGGCACCACTAAAGTCTCAGCAAGTCTGGTTCATCAATATGTTTGGTTCGGAGGTTAATTTGGGAAATATCGCTCCCTATGAGATCATCCCGCTCGAAGCATTGCGGATGGGACTTCGGGGAGATACTTTCTTCAACTGGCTACCCGAACAGAAATAAATCAATCCTTAGTGGTTGGTTTGCCCAGTCTGTACCACTCGCTCATTCCCCCGGTATAATTGTAAATTTTTCCAAAGCCAAGCTCCTGTAACCTGCTGGAAGCCATGGCACTACGACCTCCGGATTTGCAGTAAATAGTTACAGGCTGATCCTTTTTGAGCATGCTGGCAGCCTTGGATTTGAATTCCGGGTCATGGATATTGATGAAGGTCGCCCCTTCTACATATCCCTGGGCAATCTCACCGGGAGTCCTCACATCCAGAATCTGCATTCCTTCCTCTGAGACCAAACTTTCAAAGCGTGCAACATCTACATCTTCCGGAGTGCTACTCGCTTCCTGAGCGGCGGTTCCGTTGTCGCTTGTCGAAGTTTCACTTTGGTTATTCGTCTCCGGCTTCTGGGCTTCAGAATTGCAACTGATCAGGAAGGAGAATCCGATAAGGAAAAGGATGGAAAATCTGTTTCGCCTTGAGGATGATGGTTTCATAATTCTGTATTTTTTGACCCTGGGTTGGGGTCCTGGTTTACTTCTGAATCTGCTTTTTCAAGCGGGTTATTCCGGGCTTTAGGTTTTCTGGGGTGGAATATGGCCGCGGCACACAATCCGATCAGGCCACCACGTCCCATAGTTATTCTCCAATCTGAATCCAGTGGACAACTGTCTGTACATCCCCAGAAGTTCCAGTAGATATATCCACCCACCAGGCCTACGACCAGGAGAGCAGCATACACATAGATATACTTTCCCATATTCATGAATACAAAGGTAGGAAGGCCAGGTTACTCAGAAGGTAACAATTGTGACATCAGCTCTTCGGCAAGGGCCATATTTACATTGTCTACAGAATCAATCCCATCGGCGAGCTTTCGGAGGATTTGGTCATTTACAAACCCACGTCGAAGCGCTTCTGCATAAGGGCGGCGGGTAAAGGAGACCATTTCATAACGGGAAATGTACTTTCCCGGATATTCCCGCTCCAGCATGTGTTCTATCTTTTTGCGGAATTTCCAGTCGTCATCGTCCACCCGGTCGCGCATCTCATAGTAGTTGTCGATGGCCATATCAGCAATGGCATGTCCATTTTCAACCCGCAATGAACCATAGCGCTCGAAGGTGGCCGTCCAGTCGCTTTCCTTTTCGATGCAGGCATTGAGGACGGAGCAGTCTTCAAATGCGGCATTCATCCCTTGTCCATAGAACGGAACCACGGCATGGGCGGAGTCTCCCACCAGCACACAACGGTCTTTGTAATGCCAGGGGTCACACTTCACCGTCAGCAGGTCTCCAACGGGGTTATCGAAGTATTCGGTATCCAGGTCGGGGATCAATTCAAGCGCATCGGGAAACTCTTCCTTGAAAAAAGCACGCACCTTTTCCGGGGTATCCAGGCTGGCAAAGCTGTTCGGACCTTCATGGGGATAGAACAGGGTAACGGTAAAGCTGCCATCCAGGTTGGGAAGTGCGATCAGCATGAAATGGCCGCGGGGCCAGATGTGGAGGGCATGTTTTTCGATTTGCCAGCCACCATCAGCGGTCGGAGGGAAGCTCAGTTCTTTGTAACTGTGAGAGAGGTAGGACTGAGAATAATCGAAGCGCGGAGTCTTCATCATACTGGTCCTGGCACCGGAGAAGGCACCATCGGAAGCAATCACAGTCTGACCAGTTACCTCACAAGTTTGGTGGTTCGTTTCGTCCCGGAGCAATACCAGACCGGTTTTCATATCCACGGCCATACACCGTCTCTGGAAATTGAAATTGATGGCATCAAACTTATCAGCTTCGTCCATCAGCAACCGGTTCAGGTCACCCCGTGAGATGGAGTTGATGGCGGTGGTTCCATCCTTGGAGTAGGGCTGAAACTCGGTATTCCCCTCTTTGTCGTGGATGACCCTGCCACGCATCGGGATACACATCTCCGCTACTTCGTCATCCAGACCGACTTCCTTCATGGCATTCAGGCCCCGGGCCGAAATGGCCAGGTTGATGGAGCGGCCCGCAGAAATATTTGCGGCCCGAAGATCGGGGCGACGCTCATAAACTTCGACCGAGAAACCCTTCCGGGCGAGATAGAGGGCCATCAGGGACCCAGCCAGTCCGGCTCCCAGGAGTACAATTGGTTCTTCTTTGTTTATTTTCTTGCCCATGGGTATTTGTTCCTGTGATCAGATTTCCGGATCAGTGTCTTGCTTCAATTTGTTTCTGAACCCAAGGAAGCCCACCCCAGCAATGGCAAGGAAGAGCAGGATGGACCCGATCAAACCAATGCTTTCACCGGTTTTATAGGATTGGGGTTCGAATTTAAACTCAATAGTGTGTTGTCCACCGGGTATTCTCGCAGCCCGAAGAACATAGTTGGCCCGGAAATGAGGAGTCGGTTCTTTGGCTCCATCCAGGTACATATTCCAGCCCTTGTTGTAATAAACTTCAGAGAAGACCACCATCTGTTCTTTGCCGTTTGGCGCATTGAACTGATAGGTAATATGGTTGGGGAGGTATCCGGTCACGACAATGGTGGCGGTAGGATCAAAATTGGGGGTAAACCCACTCAGTTGGTCGTTGAATTCCTTGTGTACGACCGCCGTAGTGCGTGGGTCGACGGTTCCGATCCCGTCCAGCTCATCAATATTCGTTTCTTTGGTCACGTAGTTCTGGACCACCCAGGCGGGACCATAACGCATGGGGTTTTCAATTTTGAGGTGTGCTTCCTGCCCTTGTGGCGTTTGGCCTCTTGCGATTACATACTTGAGGTTGAGCATATTCATCGCTTTGGCGGGGCCAAAGGCAGCATCAGGAGTAGTACCCCTGGTGCTGAGACGGGAGAGTAATTCGTTCTTTTCCCGATCGAGATAGCAATCGATCAAGTCCTGATAACGGCGGAATTTTGCCGCGTGATAACCTCCGATACTCCGGAAATGGTATGAGGTGTAGGCCTCATTCCAGGTACTGCGGGTGGTATTGAGGACCCGGAAGCCAGGCTCAGCATCTCCCCGCATCTCAATATAGGGACGTGCTTTTTCGGGGTTGCGGTCCAGGGTCAGATCGTAAGTTTCCTTGAACTGCCTTTCAGAAACGAAGTTCTCATTGTTGATGTAGTGGCGGTTGACCGGGATAAGATCCAGCATGACTACCAACAGAATGCCACCTGAGAGAATAGCCTGTCCGAGGAGTGGATTAACCTTTTCGAAAGAGGGCCTGAGGAACCGGAGGTAGCCGAACATCAAGCCAGCGGTAAGAATGATCAACCCCATGCCCCGTAACATGCCAAATTGAAAGGAACTGGCACGGTCATCAATCATAGCTGCCTGGAGTTGGTTTTTCAAGGCAATATTTTCGTCCAGTCCCAACTGGCTCAGCAAGCCCGCATCTCCAGCGGCGACGAAGTTCGAGATTCCCGGTTTTGCAACCATGAGCACCAGAAAGACGAAGACTGAAATTCCTGTGGCTATGAACAGAAAGACCTCTGCGGTTTTCACGTTTTCCTTCTTGGTCTTAAGGAATTTATGAATTGCCAGTGCGGCCAGGATAGGCATGGTAATCTCTGCGACCACCAGGATCATAGACACCGCCCGGAAATTGTTGTAGAGGGGGAAGTGGTCAAAGAAGAGGTCAGAGAAGAATTGCCAGTTCTTGCCCCAGGAAAGCAGGATGGATATGACGGTGGCACCGAGCAACCACCAGCGGTAGCGGTTGCTGACCGTCAACATTCCCAGCACAAAGAGGAAGAAGATGATCGCACCGACATAGACAGGACCGGAAGTACCTGGTTGATCGCCATAGTACATGGGCCATCTCTGAGACATTTGGGCAGCGCCCTGTGGCCCATACAGCTGGGCCAGGGTTTGGTAGGTATCGGTATCCTCCCCTAGTCTGACGCTGGATGCCTCTCCCATATAAAATGGATTGATGAGGGTAAAAGTCTCCGCGACACCATAGCTCCAGTTGTAAGCATAAGGTTTTTTCAAACCACCCGAGTTGCCACATTCGCTCGGATCAACATCGTCCGCCGTATTCATGCGCGACTGACCATCTTTGCAGTGGTTTTCCTCTTCGAGGATGACGCCCCCCCGCATAGTATCGGCCTTATATTCCACCGTGGTGTACAAACGACCAAGGTTGGGAGCCACAGCAAGCAGTCCCCCGGCACCAAGGATAAGGGAAGCGATCAGAAAGTTTCTGGTGGGTCTGAAGCCGGGTGAATTCCAGCCACCTTTGGACCTCTCCGCTATAAACTGGATGGCCAACGGGGCTAAGAGGCTTATCATGGCTACCCCCATCCAAAGATATTTTAGGTCGTTACAGGGATCAATGAGCCAAATCACCGGGACAAAAAGCAGTCCGAGCAGGGGAAGGGCATGCATGGGTTTTACAATTCTCGCAACCTCACTGATCAACAAAGCAATGATGATGAAGAGCAGGTAAAATGTAATCTGAAAGTGGTTGGCATACAATTCAAGGCCCAGGGCAAGGGTAAAGATGATCCCACCCAGAAACCACCGCCCCCGGAAAGTCATGATGATACCCCCGAGTACTGCGGGGGCATAGCCAAGGGCCATTATTTTGGAATTGTGGCCCGCCTCCATCGCCACCATGAAATATGTCGAAAATGAATAAGCGATTGCCCCGATCACTGCAACCCAGGGGTCCAGTCGCATCGCCATCAACAGAACGAACATCCCGATAAAGAGCACAAAAAACCAGGCGACCGGGTGTGGAAGACCTAACTGGATCACATTGTGGATGTGGGACAACCAGTTGTTATCGTAATTGGTGTGGATTTGATAGGTTGGCATCCCCCCAAACATCCGGCTGGTCCAGAGCGCTTCCTCTTTCTTCTTGTCATGGTGCTCCACCGTTTCGTGGAGCATCCCCTTAACCTGGGAGATATCCGGTTGGAAGAGAACAGTTTTATTTTCAAAGGCGGGTTTGAAGTAGAGGGACAGGACAACAGCTCCAAAAGCAATACAGGCTACTGTGATAAATACAGTAAGCATATTGATATTTTTTGAAGACGGTGAGCCACCTTTTTTTGCTTCCGGTTGCTTAGCCATTCTGATAATGCTTGATTTCGGGAATTAAGAAGGGTAAAAATAATCTAATTTTCTGAAGCGGCAATTTCTTCGGCTCAGGTATCCGTTGAAATGTTATCCCATTCGGCACCCTGGTAGCCGATTAACCAGTTCAGGGCATAGTGACGTTCATAAACCACACCTGCCTCCAGATCCGCTGGAGCCTTGTCTCCCCTCAGACGTGCATCCACCACGGCCCAATGAAGGCGGTAAATGCGGTCCGCCTCATCCAGGATTTCTTCTTTGTTTCTCATCTTCGCATCTGCTATCAAGCCCTCCAACCCTTGCTTGCTGTGAACCAACTTTACCATGGCCTGTACATCACAAATGCTACCGGGGTAACCGAGTTCATCGGCATATCCCAATGCCCACAAGAGCACGAACAGCGACTCATAACGCCAGACAAAGTTGATCCGGTCCTGCTCAGTGGGTTCTGATTGCGCATAAAAGGATTGCTCTGCCGGACTCAGAAGCCCTGCCAGCCCCAGGTCGGCATAGACCTGCTCCACAACTGCCTGCTCCAACCCCTCACCCTTGAGAGAAACCAGGGTTAAGGCGAGACTCCGACGGGCGATTTCATCTACAGATCGAACTTCTGATTCCTCAATTCCCTGGATCGGGGGAAGATGCTGATTCACCGGAACGGCCATTTCTTTTAACCATTCAATGGACCTCTC
>CAYGRE010000059.1:0-42396 GCA_964352215.1 uncultured Bacteroidia bacterium | reverse complement strand
TGTTCAATAGGTAAAATCAATCAGGCTGAGACATGAAGACCGGAATTCGTCCGGGACTGTTATTGGTATACATGCTTGCCAGCATGTATGTTTTTGGACAGTCTCAACATTTTAATTGCACCCATCCGGTAGACGAGTTTGCAGAAAATAGCAATTCGTGTGGATCAGGTTTCCTTTTCGAAGAAAAGGTTAACGCATCTCCCATGTCTATGGCTATGTTTTACGCTCAGGAATGGAGTGTAAAAACAGAGGGGCCTGCAATCCTTTCCGCTTTAAGAAGTTCTGGTACGGTGGTCCCTGTTGTCGTGCATGTTGTCCATAGCAATGGGATGGGATTTACCAGCACCAATCAGGTAAATACCGCCATACAACAACTTAATGACGCATTCGGCAATTTGGGCGTTTATGCTCTCCCTAACGGCACGAGCAGTGGAATTGAGTTTTGCATGGCTCAAAGAGATCCTCAGGGAAACCCAACTACAGGTATCAATATTGTTCAATCTCCCCTGACTAATCTGATCCGGGAGAGCCAGGACAGTCTATTGAAACAATCGTTCAACTGGCCGAGTGATAAATACCTGAATATCTACGTCGTTCATTCGATCACTTCTTCTTCTATGGGGCCAGGTATCATTGGTTATTCTTCTATGCCTTTTATGCATGGTCAGTTTGACGATGGAATCGTGATAGAAGCAGATCATTTTGGAACCGGTTCGGATGAGACCAAGGTTTTGGTGCATGAAGTGGGGCACTACCTGGGCTTGTTCCATACTTTTTACGGTGGATGTCAGAACGCAGATTGTCAAACGGATGGAGACCGGGTATGCGACACTCCTCCAGACGGATCCACTGCAAGTGCTTCAGGATTTGTAAATTCCTGTGATACCGATGAAGATGACCCATCGATCAACAATCCCTTTCGTGCTGTCGCCTTGGGGGGACTGGGAAATCAACCAGATCAGATTGAGAACTATATGGATTATGGGAACCTTGAGGTCTTGTCAATCTTTACTCCCGGGCAGGTGGATCGAATGCTGATTTACCTGCAAAGTGTACGGAGTAGCTTGTTGGATCCTTTGACTTGTACCAGTCCTTGTACGACTGCCGTCAGTGCTTCTTTCAGTCTTCCTTCCAATCAGTATACCATCGGAGATACCGTCTGGTTTAACAATGGGAGTAGCGGAGCAAATGTTTATGCATGGGCCGTGGATGGCAATCAATTCTCAACCGCAAGTTCACCCTACTTTGTATTGAACAGCGTTGGCGAAATAGAAATCGTTTTGGAGGCAGGCAATGGCCAATTCGGATGCAGCGATGTATTTTCTCAAACGATCGTTGTAGAATGTGACGTGCAGGCCACTTTTGCCGGTGCCTCAACCAAAGCATTTCCCGGTCAGGAGTTGACTTTCTCAAGTACCAATTCCACCAATTTTCAGCAGACATGGCTATTGGATGGGGTGGCTACGGATACGACTCCTACCTTTACCAAAACTTTCAATTTGGCAGGCGGATACGCCTTGCAGATCGTCAACCATTCAGCGCTCTGTGATGATACGTCTGATGTCACCTACCTTGAAATTGGTTCATGTGGGATCGAGGCACAAAGCCTCAACTGGGTGTTTGGCGACACCACACTGATGGACTTCAGGGAGGACGTTCCAGCCATCTCAAGGGCCTCCGGAATGTTTTCAGATGAAGGGTGCACCTCTATTTCAGACAATTCAGGTAATCTTTTATTTTATTCCAATGGCGTGGCGGTTTGGAACAAGGATCAGGAGATCATGCCCAATGGCAATTTCCTTTTTGGAAACCGGTCATCTTCTCAAGGGGTGGTCTCAGTCCCCTACCCTGGCCAAAACGGAAAATACATTCTCTTTACCACCGATGCGATCGAGTGGACCTTTTTCAATGGCCTTCGCTACAATGTAATTGACATGTCATTGGACAGTGGGCGCGGTGATATTACCTCTCAAAAGAATGTATGGATCGCTCCGATGTCTTCAGAGATGATCGCGGCTGTCCAGCATGAAAACGGGGAAGATTACTGGCTGGTTACCCATGAGGCGTTCAGCAACAGGTTCATGGTCTATGAGATCACTGCAGCAGGCGTGAATACCAATCCTCAGATTTTCACCGCAGGACCAACACTTAACCTCCCTACGGGTGCACTGAAGATTTCCCCTAACAAGAAGAAGATGGCGCTTACCTGCAATTCATCTTCTGCCAGGTGTCTGCTCGTAATGGATTTCAATCCGGGAACCGGTGTATTGAGTAACCCGATCGAAATCATGCATCCGCCCAATACGCAGATTTACGGAGCTGAATTCTCTCCCGAGAACTCAAAAGTTTATTTTACGACCCTGGATCAGCTATGGCAGGTAGACTTAAGTCAAGGTAGTCAGCAAGCGATCATCAACTCCAAGTTTTTATTGGCTTCCGGCCCGACCATCAGGTTTTTAGGGATGCAAAGAGCTGTGAATGGCCAGGTATATATTGCCACCGGGTTTTACGGCAAATTGCACAGGATAGTATTGCCGGATCTACCAGGTAGTGCTTGTGGATTTCAATGGGAAGCGGTGGATTTAGGAGGGCGAAACTCAAGATGGGGACTGCCTAATTTTCCGGTTGGAGTTCCCAGTGACTTAATGCCGGTTAAGATATCAGGTCAGGATAGCTTGTGCCAAGGGGAAGTTTCCACCTATTCGGTTGCAAAACTAGCCTCCTCTGATGTGCTGAATTGGGAGGTACTGGGTTCTGGACAATTACTCCCCTCTCCTTTTGACTCTGTTGCCCAGGTAAGGTTTTCTCAAATCGGGAGTGCTCAACTGGTTTGTTCACGTACAACCAGCTGTGGGGTTTCACATGACACACTGAATGTATTGATTTCCCCGAGTCCTTCGGTCGGTCTAGGGGAAGATTTCTCCTTGTGTCCGGGCCAATCTTCGAATCTGGTCGCTGTATCGAATAGTTCACAGCTTTTATGGTCCAATGGAACCAACGGTAGTGCTCTTACCGCGACCCAGCCAGGATTGTATTGGGTCGAGGCGGAGAATTCGTTGGGATGCCAGTCGAGAGATTCTATTTCAATTACGGCAACCCCAGTCAGTCCGGTCAGTTTTAATCTTGGACCTGATACCACTATTTGTGAAGGGGTAGTCCTTTCCCTTGATCCTCAATTATCCCCGAACCTCTCATACAGATGGCAGGACGGCTCCAATCTGGGGGCTTATCCAGCGAGTACTTCCGGAACCTACTATGTCAAGGTGACCAATGAGTGTGGTCAGACCAATCAGGATACCATTGAGATCTCTACTTCTCAGCCACCTTCGTTTACGCTTGGGCCCGACAGAGATATTTGTCCGGGAGATACGGTCGATCTGGTTGCAGGTGCCGACTTTGCCTATTACCAATGGCAAGACGATAGCGATGACAATTCATTCCAGGCTACACAACCGGGATTGTATTGGCTTCAGGTTACCACGGTGACTGGCTGTTCTGCCAGAGATTCTATTGAGTTGTTACCATGCGTGGTAACTGCTTCCCAGGAACAGCAAGGCCATGGGTTCAAAGTTTATCCAAATCCGACTTCAGGTTCTGTAAATATTAAGTTTGATGGTGCTGAAATGGAGGCGCTGGAAGTCTTGGTTTACAATAGCATGGGACAGACAGCTTTTGAGCGAAGAGTTACACCAACTGGAAATCCAATTCAGCTGGAATTGCAACACTTGGAAAGCGGAGTATATTTCTTAGCCATTCACTCTGCGGATCGGGAATATAAAACCTATAGGTTGGTGATAGAAAATTGATCTTGATCTCCATTCGGAGCCAGGCTAAAAAGAAAAAGAGAGGTGCCCACCATTGGACCACCTCTCTTTTTTGTGGGGAAAGAAATTTACGAGATCAATGTAATCCGGTCTCTTTCAGCCAGCGCTCGGCATCAAGAGCAGCCATACAGCCTGTTGCAGCTGCCGTAACTGCTTGCCGGTATACAAAATCCTGTGCATCTCCACTGGCGAAAACACCTTCTACATTGGTATTGGTGGATTTCCCCTCAGTGATGATGTATCCTGCCTCGTTCATTTCGACAAACCCTTTGAATATATCTGTATTAGGCTTGTGGCCAATGGCAACAAAAAATGCTTTGGCTGGGATAAGGGTCTCTTTCTGGGTTTTGTTGTTCACGACCTTAACACCGGTTACTTTTTCATCCCCGACGATTTCTTTGGTTTCGGTATTCCAGTGAACAATGATATTTTCAGTTTTTTCAACTCTTTCCTGCATGATCTGAGATGCACGCATAGAATCCTTCCGTACGAGAAGGTGGACCTTTGAGCAGATACTGGCCAGGTAAGTAGCTTCTTCTGCGGCGGTGTCTCCTCCCCCTACTACTACCACATCCTGGTCTTTGAAGAAAAAGCCATCACATACGGCGCAGGCACTGACACCTCGGTTCTTGAATTGTTCTTCTGAGGGCAAACCAAGCCATTTGGCATCAGCTCCGGTTGAGATGATGATCGCGTCAGCATGAAATTCACTTCCATCATCTCCCCAGATTTTCTTGGGGGATGAGTCAAAATCGACTTTGTCTATCCGGGAATAGCGGATGTCGGTTCCGAAGCGGGCAGCTTGCTGGCGCATGTCTTCCATCATGTCCGGCCCTTTGATACTTTCAGGGTATCCGGGGAAGTTCTCGACATCTGTAGTAAAGATCAGCTGACCTCCGGGAGTCGTACCCGTAAAGAGGATTGGGTCCAAGCCAGCACGGGCAGCATAAATTGCAGCTGTGTAGCCAGCTGGGCCAGAACCTATAATGGCTACCTTTTTGTGAACAGGGGTATTATTTTCGCTCATATCGCTTTTACGAATCTAGTCTTTCGGCTTCAAAGGTATAAAAATATTTCCTTGCCAAAGGTATCATCAGGTGCACAACTAAATTGACGATGCCCGATCAGGATTTTTATGAGAAACACTTGACCCTGTCAAATGTTTCACGGTGCGGAGATCCTGGCTTTCGAAGGAGGGCTACTGAAGTGAGTATCCCTTTTAGGTGACCTTCGTTTACCCTTTGTCGAATATCGTTTTGTATTATCGTTTATAGCGTATATTAAAAAGGGAGATAAGTGTATTAAATGTTAACTTTAGGTTTGCCACCCTCAATGTTTTTTTGCATTTTGTGACTACTTCCAAAACCCTTTACAATATGTTAAAAAGAATAATTCTAACCTTTTGCCTTGCAGGTGGTCTCGTCTTCTCGATCGGGCAATTTCAGTCCATGCATGCATGTCAGGCTCAATTGCTTCTTTCACCTTCTATTCCCCAAGTGAAGGTCGACATGATCCTAAAGGAAGCATCTCCTTTGCTTGGTGTTACCTATCCCGATGCTTGCTCAGCTTATCAGAAAGGATCGTTGACAATACAGGAAGTTGGCCAGGGCACCGATTATTATGCGGTTACTTTGGGTGGCGGACAAAGTATTTTCATAGATATAGAAGATATCTGAGAACATGAAAAATCCCTCTGGCCCCATTTTCTTTAAATGGCCAGAGGGAATTTTCTAAGAAGGAATTGGGCTTATTGGTTGAAGGGTTCGTCCCGGATAAGTTCAGCTATTTTCTTTTTAGCAACCTTGTGTTGTAACCACATTTCAAAATTCAATATTTCAAGGGGAGCGAGATTTTCATTCTGTTGAATCTCATGCTGGAAGTTCTCAAGGGCTTTCTTGTAGACGGCTGAATCTTGACCAAACCCTAATGATCTGATCAATTGCTTTACAGTTCGAACAATTTCATGTTCATAAGGACTAAAGTTCCCCTCTCTCTCCAGAAACTTTTGGACATTGACGGTTTCAGTCTCCAGAACCGTGAATTCCTTAAGGTCAAAAAGGATAAGCAATTTTAACAAGCGTGCATAAACGGGGAGATCTTTCAGGTAATCTGAATTGGGTATCTCGAAAAACTTTTTGAGCCATTCCCCGGCTTCTTTGGGTTTGCCATCGATGAAAAATAGATAGGTGACCAGATAATACAGCCATTTTAAATGGGCTGAGGGTATTTTCTTCTGGATTGTTACCAGGTCTTCATTCAAACCATTTAAAAAGTCATATCCGTACTGTGGATTTCCTGTATGAATAGCGTAGGCAAATTGGAGGATATAGTATCTCTGAAAAAACTCAAGATCAGAATTCTTGTATTTTTTCCTGGCCTTGAGAAACTGATCCATGAGTTCCAGAGACTTTTTGTTCTGCCCGGACCGGAATAAATAGGTGCAGAGATTGCTTAATTCCAGGAAATAATCACCTAGCTCCGAGGCCAGCAATGTTTCAGAAGCTTCGTAGGTTTCCAGAATCCGTTGGCAATGGGTGGCAGCTTGCTCTGGTTTACCCTGATAGCTGTAAAGTTTCCGGATTATTTTTAGGTATATCAGTTTTGCTCTGACAGAACTATTTGGTTCACCTTTTTGCAGGACTTCGTGATCTGAAATTTCGGAGAGGATACCCTGATCTACTGAACCTTTGATTTTGAGCCTGCTGTTTTGATAAAGTTTGATCTGGTTATGAAGATGATCCAGTTCCTCCAAATAGCAAATTTCTTGAAGCACGGCAACCTTCTCCTCATAGATTTCCACCAGGCGAGAGGTTCTGTTCTTCTCGTTGACCATTGCCATCAGAAGTTGTGTTTGCAGATCCAACAGGTCTAGTTGCACTTTGAAAGCTTCCAATATCTTTGCCTGCCTGAGCGCCTTTTTCAACAGCTTTCTTGCCTCCGTGTACAAATGTTTGGATAATAAAATCCGTACTTGTTCATTCATCTGAACCAATTCTGAGAATGAATCAGATTTCAGGTAGACAAGACTTTTAAGCAAGTATTTGAAAAGGTAGTTTTTGGCAACGGATAGCTGGCCCTGTCGGATTCCAGTTTTTAGGATCTTGCTTTCATCATAAACTACTTGCCGGTCCACCTGGTCAAACAGATCTGTGTATTTCTTGTCTCCGGTCAACATCCCTGCCATCAACTTGAAGTTGCGCTTCTCACCCTTGTTCATAGCTTTTACAAGCCTGAACAGATCTTCCGAAGGAGCTCTCATACTATGGATTTGAAAATGGTTTAAAAAAGCATCAATGGCCTTTTGCCTTGAATATTGAACTCAATTTATGCTTTTTTGGCGATGTTTGTAAATGGAAGGGCAACAATATCAACATTCCGTACAGAGAGTCAACAAAAGAGATACACAGTGTATTGATACTTGCAGATTCGTCCTATATTTTATGCGCTCCATTCCTTTTATAATGGGGAAAAGGTGTCTTGGGAGGCGTTTAAAATAGAAATCCCGAGAGCCGGGCGGCTCTCGGCGATTTCATGCCTTTTGAGAAAATTGGTGGTTGTTGGATTGATTGAGGACTACTAATGTACGTGAAAAATTATTTCTTGTCAATAGTAAATGACAGAATTTTAATTTTCAAAAACAGGGGGGGGGGCAGGATCTGGTTTTAGGTCCATTATTTTCCTCGTCTTCCCTTTGAAGAGCAACCGGAATTATTTCAAAAAAAACTGTATCTATAACGGAAAGTGCTAATTTTGTATTAAGTTCAATTTACAGATCAATCATCGGTCCAGTTGAGAATAAAGGTTATATTGCCGTGAGGTGAAGAACATATTTATACTTCTGCTCTTTTGTGTTTTCTTTTCCCTTCTTCAAGGGCAACACTACCCTGTAATCAGCCAATATATGTTCAGCGGATTGGTGACCAATCCTGCTTATGCTGGAAGTCGTGATGCGCTTAATGTCACAGGAATATACCGACATCAATGGACAGGGTTTGAAGGTGCACCCAGGACTCAGTCTCTCTTCTTCCACTCTCCTACCCTCAATCCCAAAAACAATTATGGATTTAGCGTAGTCCATGATCGACTTGGAGTCTCTCAACACACCATGCTGTACGGGGTATATGCTTACAGGATTCCTCTGGAAAATGGAAGAAGAATCGCCTTTGGCCTGCAAGGTGGGCTCTCCATGCTAAGGGACAATTGGACCAGCATTGTTACCGATCAACCTGATGACGAGGTCTTTTTAGCAGATTCGCCTACTTTTCTGGTTCCCAGGTTTGGGGCAGGCATCTATTACGATACCCAAAGATGGTATCTTGGTCTGTCAGCACCTTTCCTTCTGGATTATAAGAATTCTGATTACGAAATATATACTGAGAATTCACTGAATTATCGTCCCTTTCTACTCTCAACCGGTTTTTTAATCAGGCTCAATCCTGATCTGATGCTTAAGCCGTCCATCCTTGCGAAGTATCTGCCTGGTTCGCCTTTTCAAGTTGACTTGAACTTAAACCTGATCGTAAAAGACGCTTTTTGGATTGGTGCCAGTTACAGATCCCGGGATTCCTTCATAGCAATGTTGGAGTATCAGATCAATCAACAGCTCAGGATAGGATATTCTTACGATTACAGTATTTCAAATCTTCGCAGATATAATTCAGGGTCCCATGAAATTATGCTCAGGTATGAATTTGGCTATAAAATTAAAGCAATGAGTCCCCGGTATTTTTAATGAAGTATCCTCTACATATTGCAATTCGCCAGGTATTGAGGGCATCGGTTTGTTTGCTTTTCTCAATTGCTTTTTTGAAAGGGTATTCCCAAAATCCGATTGACAAGTGGATCAATAAAGGTGAAGCAGCTCGTCTTGACCAGTCGTTTCCTGATGCAATTGAATATTTCGAATGGGCCATGCGAATGGAAAGTGACCCCAGACCATCTATCGGGCTTGGAAAGTGTTATTGGGCTCTCAGGGATTACAAGAAAGCCGCGGAGTTCTTTGGACAGGCAGTCAACTATCCGAATATTCAATCCGACATATACTTCCTTTTGGCACAAAGTCTTTTGAGTGTTGGGGATAGGACAGGTGCCGAAAAATGGTTCCGTATATATGACGAAAGTACACCAGAAGCAGATCAGGTTATCAAATGGGAAGATTTACAGTACCTGTTTAATAAGCGCCCATTGGACAGCACACAACTGGAAATCTCTCCGTTGCCTTTTAATACTTCTGCCTCTGAATTCGGAGCGGTTCCCTTGGGGGATGCATTGTACTTTTGCTCTTCCAGAAAAACCAATTCAAGTATCGTTCATGTTTCAACTTTGAATGATGCCCCATTGGTTGATTTGTTTTTCGTGCAGGATTTCTTTGCTGAGGATGCTGGAAGAAAGTCTGCGAAACCTGTTCAGGAGTTGAATTCAAGGTTCAATGAGGGGCCAATGTGTTTCTCAAAAGATGGGGAAACGATGTTTTTTACCCGAAATAACTCAGAGCTAAAGAAGTCTGTAAAAGGGAAAGTCCAGCTGAATAAATTGCAGATATACAAGTCTGTTTGGCAGGAAGGCCATTGGTCGTCGGGAGAAAGTTTACCCTTTAACAACGATGATTATGCGGTTGGTCATCCGGCGCTGAGTCCAGATGAACAACGGTTGTATTTTTCTTCTGATATACCAGGTGGGTATGGCGGTACAGATATTTATTTTGTGACCATTCTTCCTTCCGGGGGGTATGGTGAGCCTGTCAATCTGGGCTCGAAGATCAATTCACCTGGGGATGAAATGTTCCCTTTTATTTCTTCCGAAGGTGCATTGTTTTTTGCCTCAGACTACCACCTTGGGTTTGGGGGACTGGACATCTTCAAATCTGTGCCATTTGGGTCTGAATGGGCTATTCCATACAACCTGGGTCCTCCTATCAATTCATCTGAAGATGATTTTGCCTACTTCCTGTATTCGGATGGGAAGAGTGGTTTATTGTCTTCTAATCGAGGAAATTCTTATGAAAATGACGACCTCTATGAATTCAAAATAGCCAGACCAACATTTGATTGTTCTCCCCAGGAGCAAAATAGCTATTGCTATCGTTTCACTGAAGAGGGCAGCTTTGATATAGAATCGGATACCAGCGCTCAATTCATATATGAATGGGATTTTGGTGATGGAACAAGGAGTGTCGGACTGAAAGTGGAGCATTGTTTTCCAGGGCCGGGGGATTACCTGGTTCAACTCAACCTGATAGATACAGTGTCTGATTTTGTATTTATGAATGAAGCCACTGAAATGATTGAAGTTCGGGACATCGAGCAGATTTTTATCGAGAGTCCTGATACGGTACTTGTCGGTGAAGCCTTTGAACTTGATGCCAGTAAATCAGTTTTTGAAGGGATGCTGGTTAGGGAGTACTACTGGGACATCGGAGGATTGGAATACCAGAGAGGTGCGGCAGTTCAATTTGCCTTTCCAGAACCAGGCCTCTACGAAGTTGAATTAGGCCTGTTGGGAAACCGGGAGGGGTTCACCGAAGATGAAAAAGGGTGTGCCACCAAACAAATTCTGGTTTTGGAGCCTGAAAGACTTCAAGAAATCCGGGATTCATTGGGGAATGGGGGGCTCGATCCCAAATCCCCACAATACCGATCTCCTGACGCCCTTGAAATGCAGCGGGAAATAGCCCTGGTTGATCGAATTAAGCAAATCAGAGATTCGATTGGTCTGGACAGCATCAAGCCAAAAGAGAAAAATACCGAAGGCCTTTCTTTGGATGGTTATGATATTCAAATTGGCAATCCTGGTCCAAATGATTTCCAACCTAAGCCCAGTAAATCTTCTCTATTAGCCAAGGAGACCCAAGCCAAGGACGAGGCTAGTAAGCCCAAATCCCCTCCTACCCCTGCTTCGACTTTCAACCGAGCGGTGTTGATCTCCGTGATTGATGAAGCCATTGACTCCATTTATCAACTGCGGCTTCCTGCCAGAGTACAGGGAATGAAACTGATTATACCCATCCTGGGCACCCCTTTGTGGGAAGAAGGCATGTTAGACGAAATGATCGTGGATGATGGAGAAGGGCTTCATGACTTTGTTGTACGAAAGAACACGGGCTCGAAAGAGCCCGAAATGATTTTGGGACGTGATGCCAGGAAAATTAAATCTTTGCTTGAGAAATGTTCCAATTGCTTACCCGTCAGCAAATACATCCAGTATCCAGGGGGCCAGCTCGATTTCGAACTCATAGAGTTCAAGGATATTCAGAGAATTGTGGAACTAGGGCTGGTTGTTCGGATTTCCGAAGTCCACTTTGACCATGACAGCCACAAATTACGGGCAGAATACCATCCGTTTCTGGACCGTTTGGCGGTAATCTTGTTGAATAACCCCAACTTGGGTGTTGAGATCATGGGACATACGGACAGTGATGGTACAGAGTCCTACAATGAAAGGTTGAGCAGAAAGCGTGCCTATGCCATCGCGAAGTACTTTATCAATTCCGGATATGAATTTGATAGTTTTAAGCCCAAAGGCTTCGGTGAAAGCTCTCCTGTGAGTTCCAACAAAACCTCATTTGGCAAACAGCTCAACAGAAGAGTGGAATTCAGGTTTTTTACCAAAGAGTAACAGCAAAACGACCTCCAACTTAAAACATATAAATGGATAGAATTACGATTTTGTTCATAGAAACCTGTGAAATATTCAATCAAGTTTTGCTGAGTTGTTAATTTGTATTAGATTAAAATTGGAAAAAGACCATCGCTCAAAATTAGCTCTTTATGCTTCTGAAATATAGAATAGATCAAAAGGCTTTGGCCATCGTCGTGATGTTCATCTTTTGCTTTGGACCTATGGCTCAAAGAGCTGTTTCTCAGCAGTTTCCGGGGATTGATGAGAATATTCCCTTTCTCATTACTTTTGGGAAAGATGGGTCCACATCATGGGGTGACGATGACTTCTCACAGACTTTTTTCCTTTCCGTCCCCCCCTCCCAGGTTGATCCGATCTATATTAGGGTTTTTGATCCGGACGTAGGTGGTGAAAACGATGAAGTAAAAGGTGGGTTCAACAGCCAGACTAAATTTCAAATATATGGGGGTAAGACCTCTTATTCTGAACCTGCTGCACGCGGTCACAATCCGGAGGGCAACTACAAATCAGGAACTCTGCTTGCTTCTAAAACATTCGGTGAGTCCGCAAAGTACGATGGCTCCTGGTACACTTTTGGACCTTTTAATCCGACCGAGGGTGAGTGGGTGGACAAATTCAACGCTTATATTTTCAAAGTTGTTGCTGACGGAATCAGTGGAGATGATGGGAACGTGTATAAGTATTTCCTGAGTGTCGACCCAAATGAAAACCTGAAGATCTTGGGTGCAAATGCCTTTACGTATGAATACACCTTCAGATTGCCCAACAACAGGTCCATTTGCCACATTTATCCTTATGTAAATGATGATGTGGTAAGTGTCCAGCAATACAATTTTGATTGGGATGGTGATGGTTTGATCCGGGTGGTCTCTGTTGCCAGGAAAGGAGAAACTGTTAAGATGTCCACGGATGATGATTGGGCGATCAGTAAGCACATGATTTCAGAGGAAGAAAAGAATACCTCCCTGGATATTCAATTGATAAAGTCCAATGATCACAACAATAACAATGTTGTTTTCCGAATTACCAATCAGTATGGGGAATACATGCCCTTCTTTTCAGTTCCCATTGGAGGACGACCGGTCTACAAGGCAAAGATCAAACAGGAAAAAATTTAACCAGCGCAGTCAGCCAGCGGAGTACCTATTAGGTTTTTGCAAATGAAAAGAAAGGCGGTCCATTTCAAATCTGTATTTCTCTTTTGTATTCTGGCAGCAATAGGGATTTCAGAGCAATGTCTTTTTGGGCAAGCTTTGGATCTCAAGCACTATGGAGAAGAAGAAGGATTGAGTGAAGGGTATGTTTATACCATCATTCAAGATGACAATGATTTTCTTTGGATTGGTACAGGAAACGGGGTTTTTCGGTTTGATGGGGAATTGTTCACCCAGTATACCACCGATGACAGCCTCAGTGAAAATCTGACAACATCTTCTTTAAAGGATAAGACTGGTAATCTCTGGTTTGGTCACTTTGAAGGAGGGATTTCCCGGCTCAAAGATGGAACCTTTGAAAATGTATTGGAAGACGATGTGCTCTCCAGTAGTGTAATTGCACTTGATGAAGGAGCCGACGGCAGTATCTGGGTCGCCTCTCAGGGAGAAGGCTTTTTGAAAATTGACAGCAACCTTAACGTCAAGCACTTTTCTGACGGATTCATTAATGCGATCCGTGTATTTTGCTTTCAGATCACCAAGGAGAACATATTTTACATAGGCACCGAGGACGGATTGAAGGAGTATGCTTATGAAAAAGGGAAGTTGGTTCCCAGGAGGGATATTGCTGGCATACCTTTAACCAAAATCCAGAGCATAGTCCCCAGAAATGACCGCGAAGGGGGATATTGGATTGGCACCGAGGACGAGGGCCTGTTTGAATTCATCCCTGGCAAATCAGATGGTGAGGACAGCATCAGGTCATTGTCTGGAGGAAGTCTGTATGGGATTGAAAATGTTTACAGCATCCTCGAGGATACAGACAGAAAGCTCTGGATTGGCACCTTTGGGAATGGCATTCTTCCCTTTATGCGTTCCTACAGTGAAAGGTGGCTGGACCCTATTGTGCCTTTGCTGGAGAGTGATACACTTGGAAACGACGTAATCAAAACGATTTTCCAGGACCGTTTCGGCCAGATATGGGCAGGAACCTATGGAAATGGTCTGCTGTGTATTTCTGAGAAAACCTTTGCTCAATACCAGCTTGGAGCCGATACCCTGACCAACCACGTCTTTGCCGTTTTCCAGGACGATGAAAAGAATTTTTGGTTTGGTACCCAGGATGGCTTGCATTTCGTGAACCAAACTGCGGCTATCTCCTTCGGGCAGGTGTATACGCTGTCGGGGATCATTCCATTGCCAAGTGAAAAGATCTACAATACTTCCAGTGGATTGCCTTCCAATGAGATCACAGCCATCGCGCAGGATGATCAGGGAAAGCTCTGGATAGGGACCAAGGAAGATGGAGTTGCTTACCTGGATAAAGAGACGGATTTGTTTATTCCGGTAGATCACAGCCAGCAAACCCTCGGTAATAGAATTAAAGACCTTGAACCAATTGGGAATTCTCAGATTTGGATCGGAACTGTGGATGGGGCTTACCTATATGATGAAAAAAGAAAAGAGGGCGACTACTTCGGGACGCGTAACGGGATAGCACACAACAATATTTATGACCTTTTTGTAGACAACGCGCAGGTCATAAACATTGCAACCCATACCAATCGAATCGCCCAGGTCATCGAGAATGAAATTAGGGAAATTGCCGTCTCAGATACCGGGGAAATCCCCAGTATCAATTACATCCAGCAGGATGATGATGGGGTAATGTGGTACGGATCTGATGGGATGGGCCTTTACCAGGCTGAAGGCAACCCTCCCGACATCGTGAGGATTACTACCGAAAATGGACTCGCATCCAATTACTGTTACCAGATCGTAGTTGACCGTTTTGGGAACGTATGGACGACGCATAGAAGTGGTTATTCCCGGTACATTCCCCGAACAGGAACCGCAATCCCCTATCTGAACAAAGATCATTTTGATTTTGTATCCAACGAGATATTCTCATCCGTGCTGGACCGCAAGGGCAATATTTGGTTTGGAACAGCAAATGGAATCATCAGGTACAACTGGATTCCTACCCGGACCAGGGTTGTTGCTCCTTATATCAGGATAGAAGGGCTTGAATTGATGGACAAGTACCAGAAAGCCCAAGGCCCCCTGGAATTACCCTATGATGAGTACCTCATACGGTTTCATTTTGTCGGTTTGACCTTCATGGACCAAAAAGATGTGGTTTACCAATACAAATTGGAGGGTCGTGACGATGAATGGTCGGAAATAACTAAAATAACTACGGCTACTTTTCAGGGGCTTTTTGATGGCGATTACAACTTTAAGGTTCGGGCCAGAAATAAATTTGGGAATTGGAATGAAGTGCCGGCGACTTTTAGCTTTTCCATAGCGGCTCCCTGGTGGAAAACCTGGTGGTTCAGGATTCTTGTAGGACTATTAATTATCGGTCTCATCTTTGGTTATGTCAAATACCGGATTTACAGGCTGAACAAGGAAAAAGAGGAACTCGAAGGAAAAGTCAGAGACCGGACCCAAGAGTTATCCGAAGAAAAGAAAAAGCTGGAAGTGGCCAATCTGGAACTTGAAAAGCTTTCCCTTGTTGCCAGTGAGACTGACAATGCAGTCTTTATCATTGACAAGTCGGGAAGACTGGAATGGGTTAACCCAGGTTTCTCAAGGTTGACGGGTTATAGCTTCGAAGAGATTTCCTCGATGCAAACCGGTGATAATTTCCTGGACCTATCCTCAAATTCAGATATCTCCCGCTTGTTGGACGAAGTCGTGATTAACAATTCTTCGGTCCAGTATGAGTCAAGATTGCCAAGTAAAACAGGAGAACCTATTTGGGTGATTTCAACGTTGACACCGATCCTGGATGAAAAGGGTGAGCTGAGAAAAATCGTAATCATTGATTCTAATATTACCGAGCGAAAAGAGGCCGAGGAAAAGGTGCGAAGGATCAATGAAAAATTGGAGCAGTTGGTCGAAGAGCGTACCCAGGAGTTGGCAGAAGCAAATAGAAAGCTGCTGATTGAGAACAAGGAGCACATCAAAACGGGTGCGAAGCTAAAGAAGATCAATCGCGAGTTGGACACATTTGTTTACCGTGCATCTCACGACTTGAAAGGTCCGCTCGCGTCACTGCTTGGATTGGTCGGGATCGCAAGGGCAGAATTAGAGGACAATCCTTCTGCAATCCGCTACCTTGACTTGATGAAGCGTAGAGGCCAGCGCCTGGATAATATTCTGGTGGATTTGATTGAGGCTACCCAAGTGAAGCAAAGTCAAATCGAGTACCAGATGATCAATTTAAGAGATGAAGCCCAGCGGGTGATCGACCTTATCATAAGCAAAGAAGAGGAGGAGGTGGTTACCCAATTTGAGCTGGACATCGATCCTGAATTGGTTGCGGTAACGGACAGGAATATGCTGCGGGCAATTTTGCAAAACTACATTGAGAATTCACACAGGTACCGGGACGAAGGGAAAGAGGTATGCACTTCTAAAACCTCGATTCGGGTAGAAAATGGAAGCATCAATATTTCGGTTGAGGACAACGGTACCGGGATGTTGCCACAGGCGAAGGAGAAGATGTTCGAAATGTTCTACCGTGGGACCAATAATATCAGCGGATCCGGCCTTGGACTGTACATTGTAAGGCAGGCAGTCGATAAATTGCACGGTACAGTGTCGATGGATTCAGAGTATGAAAAAGGCTCCGTATTCAAGGCAAAAATTCCGAGTATCCCTACTTCCAGAATAGGTGAGACCATTTCTGAAGAGCTGTAAATTCCAGAGTCGCTTGTAAAGCAGTTCGAGCGATCGAGCAACCGGAAACTACCGATGGATGGATATCGTTTTTCTGAGGTAGCGGTTTTCCATCCTTACAACCAAGTGGTAAGTCCCCATTGACAAGGTAGATACATCGAGCGGAATAGCACCTCTACCCTGCCCTGCCGGGTCTTTCTGGATGACCATCCTTCCCGCATAGTCAAACAACTCAATAGATACAGGATTCTGATCTTCAAAATCAGCGTAGATCAAAAGGATGTCGTAGGCAGGATTGGGATAAACGATAAACTCATCTGTGCTGGGTTCACTGATAAGTTCATCGGTACATCCTGTCAATTTTAAATTGCTGGAACTGATCAGTTGGCTACGGTAACGAGAAATGGCCTGCCGCATCCGCTGACTTTGGTTGAAGGTGAACATGTTCTGGCACTCATCATCTGAGTAGTCCATGTAGTTTTCAATTTGGCGTAAGGAGTCTCCACATGATGGCGGGTGGAAGCAGTTGGGTGCCAAAGAGAAATATTGCCGAGGCACTTCTGGCGTATCGTCACAATAATCTCCCGTTGGAGAGCCACACAAGGTGTCAGCCAAGCCCCAGGGATGGTAGAGGCTCAGATAATGACCGGCTTCGTGGCTTCCCGTTCTTCCCAGACCATTAGCGGTACCGATGCGGCCAACATGGCGATAGTCCAGGACTACGCCATCCAATACGGTACCAGCCACCTCACTTGGGAAATAGGCATATCCAGAGTTAGCCCCACTGAGAATAGTCCTGACGATATATACATTCATATAACGATTGACATCCCAAACAGCCAAAGACTTCATCGCTGAATCCAAACCAGGTTCAAATGGGTCATGGTTTGAGGCGAAGGTGTAAAGTGCTGTATCCATACCCACGGTGGGGTTTCCATTTGGGTCGATCGATGCGAGACAGAATTTTATTTTGGTGTTAATTCCGTCCGGATGTGTATTAAAACCATTTCCATATTGCCCAAAATCTTCATTCATAACGTCAATTTGGGATTGCACCTGGGCAAGGGTAACTCCCAACTCATTTCCCCCATTGGTCATAATGTGAAAAACGACAGGAATGACATAGAGGAATTCAGGCTCCCCGATATGGGTAGTCTTTTCGGCCTGATCAGGGAAATTACGGTCACCAAGCCCTTCCCAGTGGGTACCCCGTAAGTGGAGAACACACTCATCGGCCAGACATGTAGCTTTACCAGAATTGATTTGTTGGGCATTTCCCTGAAAAGGGATGAATACTCCGACGAATAACAGCAGTGAAATGGCGATCCGAATCATCTTTTTTCCTTATGTATGAGGAAAATTAACACATCCTACCTCAAAATAAAACCCATAGAATCACCGATAGCTGCAAGTTGTCGCTCAGATACCAGAGTTGGATCAACGAAGGCCGATCAGTTTCCCCTTCTGCTTCACCTGGAATATCTGTGCCGGTGCATTGTTGTTGCCAACTACGACCACCGGGGAACGTCCTTCCCCTACCTGAACCAGGGTTATATCCCTCACATCACCCCAAGCGAAAAACCCGCTTTCTGAAGGGGGCAAAGCATGGAACCCACCTTTCCCATTTCCTTCTAATAAATATCCGATTCCGGCATCGGCCCGACCAGTTTCAACTTCAGCAACATACCAATTGCCACCGATCAGCAGGTCTGTATTTCCATCACCAGTGAAATCTTCAGCGATGATCCCCTGAATGGGGGCAAACTGCGCGCGTGGCGGCAAAGGCATCCAGGCAAAGCTCCCGTCCCCTTCATTTCGGATAAGGTAGGATCCAAAGTCAGTAGCCTGCAAACTAAAGGCTTCATCCAATGCGGATCCATATACATCCTTGATCTGGGCTTCTCCAAAAGCCTCATAGGTAGGGAATTTCTGGGCGATATTGGGCATCTGTTCTGATGAGCATTGCCTGCCCCGAACCGGAAAACATTCCCCTGAATTGTAATAGCCAAGTACGATGTCGAGACTGCCATTTTCATCAAAGTCATGGCAATATACCTGGAACGGCTCCTCTTCACTTGCCCGGTATTTATAGTTCAAGCCAAGATTGCCAGCTACCAGGTCCATATCCCCATCCTGGTCAATGTCGGTGGCGACCACCTTGTTCCACCACCCAGTCCTCTTGTCGAAACCAGCAGATTCAGTTTTCTCGATGAGATGACCATTTTCCACATCATAGAACCGGATCGGAGTCCATTCTCCTGCCAATACCAACTCGACTTGCTCATCCCCATCGAGGTCCGTCCAAACCGCGGTCGAGACCATCCCTGCCTCCATCAAAGGCTTGCCTTTGGTGGCAGTTACATCCACGAATTTACTACCATCATTTTCCAGCAAATAAGACTTCGCATGAAAAGGGTATTTTCCCGGAACTTGCCGGGTTCCGACGAACAGGTCAATGTCTCCATCGCCATCATAGTCAGCCGGAGCGACACATCCCCCACTCTCCCTGATGGAGGGCAACATCTTCCCATCTCTCTTGAAATTGCCCTGCCCATCATTGATGTAAAGACGATCTTCGAGTTCTTGCGCCCCCTGAAGGTATTCATTGCTCCCACTGACAACATAGAGGTCGAGGTCGCCATCCTGGTCAGCATCAAAGAAAGCTCCTCCCACATCTTCAGAAAAAGCCTCCGCCTGGAAAGCATTGCCCCCTGCAATCTGGAAGACCGCATCAGCTGATTGACGGTACAATACCCCCGCCTGGCCCATTGCTCCACAGAGGTACATATCTTCGCGGCCATCCCCATCCACGTCACCAGCGATCACTTTAGGCCCATGCTGAGACTCTTTGTGGGGCAATAGGAGCTCCCGCTTATAATCGTCAAATTCGTTTTCCCGGTGAAGGAAAGTCGCAGCCCACTGGCCCGTAATGTCAGTCAGGTAAGACTCGTTCTCATCCTCAGGCAAAGGCGGCTCCTGCCCCGCTGTATTGTGGTAAAAAGTAAGCCGGGAATTGGTCGGAACATTGGTACGGACTTCCTTGCGGCCATCAGGCCAGAGCACCTCAACCATATCGATGTCCGGCTTATTGCCCAGGCCAAAATGGAGCGCCTGTAAGCAGGAGGATTGAAACCCATGGATGGGATGAAATTCCTGGTATTGAATCTGCCCCCCATACTTCAGGGTAACCTTAGCACCAATTCCATTCCGGTTTCCTTCGGGCCCATCAAGATCAACGATCAAATAATTACCCAGCTTTTGCTGGGAAGCAGAGTTCTCATAGACCATGGATACATCATTGATATTGTTGACTACCAGGTCGATATCCCCGTCATTGTCCAAATCTGAATAGGCGACCCCATTCGAATAACCAGCAAAATCAAAGCCCCATTCCGTGGAGCGTTTCTCGAACTTAAAGTCTCCCTCATTGCTGAAGATATAGTTGGGGAGCCGTGTAGAAGGAAGAAGGGAATTGACCTGATCAAATGTTAAAGTTCCTTGCTGCTTTTCCGCCAACTTATTGGACTCTTTGATAAAGTCCTTGTCTTGGGTGTCCTTCAGAAAACCATTGGTAATGGCCAGATCTTTATCTCCGTCCAGATCAAAGTCTACAAATACCGGTCCCCAACTCCAGTCTGTCCGTTCCAACCCTGAATAGTAGCCTATTTCAGAAAAAGTACCATTGCCATTGTTGATTTGAAAGGTATTCCGCATCATCTGATGCTTGAAGCCCAGGTCCACCAAGGTGGAGAACAACTCCGGATTCATAGGGGCCATATTGGTCTTCTGACGTTTGTTGTCCTCGGCCAGCATTTCCACCGTGAAGAGATCAGGGTGCCCGTCGTTGTCTACATCGCTGACATCATTTCCCATAGCAAAGTAGCTGACATGCCGGAAGGCATCGTCGAGAGACTCAGAAAAGGTACCATCACCATTGTTGTGGTAGTAGAAATCCGGAGCCTGAAAGTCATTGGAAACATACACGTCCGGGTATCCATCCTGGTCCAAATCTGCAACGGAGAGTCCCAGACCATGCCCATAATTGTAAATCCCAATCTCTTTGGAAACCTCTACATATACACCCTCATCATTGCGGTAGAATTTATCTCTGCTATCATCCGCCGGGGCGTCCCGACGTTTCAGCATATCCGTCATCTTTTGCTTGAAGTGGATCGGATGGTTGGTCAGGTACATATCGAGGTCCCCATCCAGGTCGTAATCGAAAAAGGCACCCTGTACGGAATGTCCGGCATCGGCAAGACCATAAGCTGCTGCGGACTCCGTAAAGCGTTGCCCACGGTCATTGATAAATAGCAGGTTGGTTCGTTCTTCGGCTTCATACCAACCTGACCTGCATACATAAATATCAAGAAACCCATCGTTGTTGATGTCCACCATGGTCACGCCCGTTTTCCAACCTGCAAATCCCCCAATACCAGCTTGCTTACTGATGTCCTTGAACTTGAGCTCGCCCTCGTTCAGGTACAACTTGTCTGGTACATTGTTGCCGGTTAAATAGATATCGTCCAAGCCATCATTGTTGATATCACCAAGGGCTACCCCACCGCCATTGTAGAGGTATTGGTACTTGAAAAAGTTGACCTGTTCATCTTCGATCAGTTGGTTGACAAAATCGACACCGGATTCAGCAACTGACAAACGTTTGAAGATCTTTCCAGGGGCCTTAGTCTCGGATGCCAAGACATCATCTCCGTCGGATGTATCGCTGGTTTCGCCGCCGCATGATGTCAAAGAAAAAACTGCGGTAAATGAAAGGAAGGCAATCCAGTATGCTGATTTAGTCATTGGTCGGGTATAAATTAAAATAGATCCATTAACACGGGTTTACAGTGAGAAATAAATTAGAGAAAAATACCGTCTCTAACAATTGGGAAAAGCAATGTTGGGGCAATAAAAAAGGCCGGCATCAAGCCGACCTTTTTTATGGATAAGAGGAGCGGTTATTCAACCACAACCCGATGGAACAACCGGTGTTCACCCGCTTGCATTTCGAGCATATAAGGTCCAGCTGCCAAATCATTCAGATTGAAAGATTTGCGGAACAAGCCATTCTGCTTTCCTTCGTCAAACCGGAAGAGTTCCTGGCCCAGTACATTGGTGATCCGGAAGGAAACATCTATGGGTTTGGGAAGGTCTACTTCCAACTGGAACTGCCCCTGATTGGGATTCGGGAAGACGGAGAAGGATTGCTCCAGCGCCAGGGCTTCTTCCTGACCAACGGTGGTAACCGTGATAAAGAAGCAGGTATCTCCTGATCCACACTCATTCCATGAGCGCAGACAAACGAAGAACTGACCCGTGAAAAGGTAGCCGTGAGTCGGATTCTGCACTGTGTCAGTACCGCCATCTCCGAAGTTCCAGAACCAGTTGGTTGGATTATTGGTAGACAGATCGGTGAAGTCTACCAGCCCGGCGCCGTTGAAGAAGGAGAAGTTGGCAGAAGGAGGCTGGCAAGAGATTACCAGGTTCTGACAGGTAGTATTGCTGCCACAGAAGTTTGTAACCGTAAGACATACCTGATACGTACCCGATCCGGGGAATACGTGGGTAGGGTTGGCATCAGTAGAAGTGGTTCCATCCCCGAAGTCCCAGCTATAAGTAGATGGGAGGATAGAACCATCGGTAAAGACGGCCGTTGCATTGGTCACCTGAGTTGTAAAGCCCGCGGTAGGGTTTTGACAAGTGATGGTGACGGTTTGGCAAACAGTATCCAGACCACAGGTATTCGAAACGATCTGGCAAACGGTATAGGTGCCAGGTCCCTGGTAGGTATGACTTGGATTGGCAGCCGTAGAGGAAGTGCCATCGCCAAAGGTCCATGAGATTGCAGTAGCATTCGCAGAAGCCTGATTGGTGAAGGTCGCAACGCTATCATTGGAGACCGAGAACTGGAAACCAGCTGTAGGCGGCACGCAATTGATGATCACCGACTGACATATAGTATCAGTGCCACAAAGGTTTCCGGTGATCAAGCATACTGTATAGGTACCAACCGCAGTATAAGTATGGCTTGGGTTCGGAGCAGTAGATGTCGTACCATCGCCAAAGTCCCAATTGAAATCGGTCGTAGACGTTGGACTTTGCTCCGTGAAGCTGACAACATTACCGATGGTAAGGAAGCTAAAGGCAGCTGCCGGGGGAGGACAACTAACCGTTACCGTAGAACAAGTCTGGGCGGTGCCACAAGAATTGACTGCGGTAAGGCAAACATTGTAAGTGCCGGGCATGGAATAGGTATAGGTCGGATTTTGCTGGATAGAGAATCCAGATCCATCGCCAAAGTCCCATTGCCATCCTGTAGCTCCGGTACTCATATCATTAAAGGTCACAGCCAACTGGTTGGCAGTGGAGCTGAACATTGCAGTTGGAGTCGGGCAAGTAACCGTGATCGACTGGCAACTGGTATCGGAACCACAGCTGTTGGATGCAATCAGGCAAACCTGGAAGGTGCCAAGGTTATTGTAAACGTGGTTCGGGTTCTGCAAAGTAGAGGTACCACCATCACCAAAGTCCCAGAACCAACTGGTCGCACCAGCGGAAAGGTCATTGAAGGTATAGTTCAGGTTGTTACTAGAGAATCCGTAACTCGCAACCGGTGCAGGACATACAATCGTAACCTGCTGACAGATGGAGTCAGATCCACAAGTATTTAACGCTGTGAGACAGACAGTGTAGGTGCCCGCAGCTGCATAGGTATGAGATGGGTTTTGCTGGGTGGAAGTACCACCATCACCAAATTCCCAGAACCAGCCAGTCACGCCACCTGTTGAGTTGTCGGTAAAGCTGGCGGTCAATTGGGTTGACGTTGAGCTAAAGGCAACCACAGGAGTCGGGCAAACCGCAGTCACAGTCTGGCAAGTCTGGATGCTGCCGCAGCTGTTGATCGCAGTCAGACAAACATTGTAAGTACCCGCATTGGTATAGGTATGATTGGGGTTTTGCAGGGTCGAAGTATTGCCATCACCAAAATCCCACAACCAAGCTGTAGGATTACCCGTCGAACCATCCGTAAAGCTGAAGGTCAGTCCCGTACTGGTTTGGGTAAAGGCAGCGGTCGGAGTTGTACAACCCGTAATGACCGTCTGGCAGATAGAGTCCGCACCACATGCATTGATTACACTCAGACAAACAGTAAAGGTATCAACCGTAGCATAGGTATGGGTCGGATTCTGCAAGGTGGAAGTGTTTCCATCGCCAAAGTCCCAGAGCCAGCCGGTTGGCGCATTCAAAGAAAGGTCCGTGAAGTTCACGACCAAGCCATTGGTAGTGTTAGAGAAACTGGGGATAGGCAATGGACAACCCGCTGTAATGGTCTGACAAGTGGAGTCTGTACCACATGAGTCGGTTACTGTCAGGCAGACTGTATAATTACCAGCAACCGCGTAGGTATGGGTCGGGCTTTGCAAACTTGAGGTATTGCCATCGCCAAAGTCCCAGACCCAGTTGCTGATACCCGTAGAACTGGTGGACAGATCTGTAAAGTTGACCGTATTGCCAGCACCATTGGCTGCGGAGAAGTTTGCGATCGGATTGGGACATCCACCACTTGTAACCGTAACCGGTGCACATAGGGTATCGTTACAGTTGCCGTCAAAGGCAACCAGACAAACCGTATAGGTACCTGCAGTAGCATAAGTATGGGTAGGATTCTGAAGGGTAGACGTATTGCCATCCCCAAAGTCCCAAATCCATCCACCTGCACCCACCGATTGATCGGTGAAGGTAGCAGTCAGACCGCTTGCAGCTGAATTGAAGTCGGCTTCAACCGCCTGAATTACAAAAATGGCATTCGAGACACTAAGTCCCCAGGAGCTAGGATCATCGTAAGGAACCCAAGTACCATTAGAGAACAATTCCCAGGCAGTAGCCGGGTTGGTCTGAGGAGAAGTATTGGTGATCAAGGCCACCGTATCCCCAGCTGCGTAAATCAATTGAATCCCGACATAAAAGTTACCATTGGTCTGGATCAGATTCGGGAAAAGAACCGAAGTAAGCGCGGTTGTATCAATATCGGTATAGAAAAGGTCCTGTGAAGCGAGGACTGCACCAGGAGTACCATTGGTACCAGATGCATCCCATACAGTAGCGATAACTTTAGAAGTGGTAGGAGTCGGCGACTCTTTCCAGCCGAAACCATACAGGACTTCCTGGAATGCAAAAGAAGGTGCCAGGGTGAACCGGTCGGCTTTGGCACTGTCCAGGAATGAATTGTGTCCAGCCACATAGCCACCACCCGTCGCCGGGTAAACCAGAGGAGTACCGGTAAAGTTGGTGATGGTATCACAGGATGCAGCAGGAAGTCCACCTGCCACTACTTGCTGGCATATAGTATCGGTACCACAAAGGTTGCCGACAATCAAGCATACTGTATAAACCCCGGCAGATGCATAGGTATGGGCCGGAGGATTCTGAATATTAGAGGTAGTCCCGTCACCGTAGTCCCAGGCCCAGGCAACCGGGCCACCACTTGACTGATCGGTGAAGGTCGCGGCAAGGCCGGAAACCGAAGAGTTGAAGTTGGCATTGACCCCAATACCCGACGAAATCGTCATCGCGGCAGAAACAGAGTCCACACATTGGGTATTCCAACCGAAAATCGTATCGGTAAGTGTAACCGTATAGGCACCAAGTGAAGTATAGACATGGTTGCCATTAATTACATTCTCCCGGGGAGAACCATCACCGTAATTCCAGGTAAAGGCAAGGTTGGGAGACCCAATAAATGCAGTCTGGTTGTAAAACGGTGACTGAGCTATTGGAGATGATTGATTCAGAATTGTAGTGGGAATATTGACACAGCCGAAGGCAGGACTTGGCAGGAAAGCTGCGGTTAACTGGTAGGTCACATGAGGATGCAGCAGGAAATCCGCATCAAAGACATTGCCTCCCAGGGTGAGGTTGATTCCCTTGACCCAGGCACCTCCTATAAAAACAGAGGACAGTTCCTCCCCCAATCCATCACGTGGAATGGTGGTGTAGTCGTTGGAAACAGTTCCGATGGAAATCGGACTCAGGTTTTCAACCACCACGACATAAGGACCCGTAACCGTAATTGCGGAGGGGAAAGTAGCGTGCTTTTCCAGCAGATTCAGGTTGCCATTGAAGAAGTTGGAGTCAATAGTTACCGTCGTCGTAGCCAAAGCACCTCCAGTAGGAAGGGAATCTGCCCCGGCCTGATAGATGTAGCAATTGAGTGTAACCGTTTGATTGGTTGCAGAATCGACCCAGGCAAAAAAACTGAACCCACTAATGGTCAAGCTCTGAGGAGCATCGTACCACTGGCCGACGGCCACGGTATCAGAGAAGGTAAGGATTGGGAAGCCAGTAGCTTTGGCCAGCGGGTACAAAACCGTATCCGGTCCACAGGTAGCAGTGGCAGCTCCGGCGGTCGTATTTCCAGCTGATTGGAAATTGATCACCCCATTGCCACTTCTCGCTTGCAAAGATGCAGGAGCAGCCACTCCATTGGGAGAAGCAAATGATGTTGATGCGTTTGAATACCCAAAACTTTCAATCGAAAGCGGAGTCGATGCTTGACGACCACTCTGAGCTGTTGCCAGAAGTGGAAGAGCAAAGACACAGAGCAACCAAACACAACGTAGTAAATTGTTCTTCATAGATAGTCGAATCAGATTGATTTTGGGGCCTCAGACTGCCCCATCTTTCAAAACATCCAATTTACATCCATTCAAGGGAATTAGCAATCTGACGCAAAGACCATTTTGGGCCAAAGCGGGGGATCGATAGGATTTTAAAAGGGTTCGTCAGAAAATTAATACTAGAATCGTCCATTAAACGAGCCTAGGGTCTATTCGCAAAATTTGGCGTCCGTAATTCACAAGGATTTGAAACAGAATTGATAGTCGTTGGCAAGTCATTTTGAGTCCTTGCAACTGTCGCATTCGGAGATATCAAATGGATAATACGAATACAGGGTTTAGCCGAAAAGCCTCCGAAAATGCAGGTGAAGGAATCCCATTTCCGTAGGGCTTATTTCAGCAAATGCTTCAGCGATGAATTCGGAGAAACACCCAGCAGTGTTCGGAATGCTTGATTACTCCTTAAAGATGTCTACCAATTGGTAAACTCAGCTATGGAGACACACTGGGAGCCAATGCGCCTGAATCAAGATGCGAAGACCTTCTTCAACAGATCGGTCACCCTGGCTGCGGGATCAGTCCGGATCTTCTTCTCTTCGCCAGCCAGCTTCAGGAAGAGACCGTCCAATGCCTTGTTGGTCGCATAATCAGTCAAGTCCGTATTCACCTTGGTAACCAGTGGGATCTTGTTGTAGGTGGTAGTAATGGTTTCCCAAAGACTGGCCGCCTTGACTTCTTCCAAAGTGTTCTTGATTACAGGGGAAAACTTACCATACAATGGTTGTGAGGTCTTCTCTTTGAAAAACATCGTAGCGGCATTGTCCGGACCAGCCAGGATATTGCGGGCATCGGTAAAGGTCATGGCCTTGATGGCATTCACAAAGATGGGGGCAGCTTCCTTGGCCGCTTTTTCAGCACCACGGTTCAGCTTGAGGACAAAGTCGTTGACCTGACGCTCCATACCGATTTGATTCAGTTTGTCAGCAACTCTCTGAGCTTCTGCCGGGAAGGGAATCTTAACCTGTGGATCACCGTAATAACCATTGGCTGCATTGAGTTTGGTCGTGGCATTACCCGTACCAACTTCAAGGGCTTGCTTCAGGCCGGCTACGATGTCAGAGTCACTGAGAACCCCTCCGGTTCCCATGGCCACATCTTGTACTTCTTTCAAAACGTCACAGCTGGACCAGGTCATGGTCACAATCGCGAAGACTAATATTGCAATGTATCTCATTCGATTTAATTGTTTAAGGGTACCAAAATAGGAAAATACTCGCTAATTTTCGACATCATTCGATCAAGTTGTATAAATGCCTGACAAGCACGGGCCCATACCATATCACTACAAGATGAATAAATTACGATCCTTCCCGTTACCAATATTGCTGGGCGTTATCCTCACCGCCTTTGGTTGCAAAACCCGTACCACAACTGCCGGTTCGCAGCTTCAAATGCCTAAGAAGATCGTAAATGTCCGCATAGACGACCCCTCTGCCCAGGGAAATTATGCTCCCTGTGAACCCAGTATCGCAGTTAGCCACAAAGATCCGAAGTACATCGTTGCCGGCGCCATCCTGGATTATGTCTACTATTCTTCTGATGGCGGAGCTACCTGGGAAGGTGGCCGACTGGAAAGTGAGTATGGGGTTTTTGGAGACCCTTGCCTGCTCAGCGATTTCGAAGGCAACTTCTACTACCTTCACCTCTCTGACCCTCAGAAGAAGGGCTGGGCCAGTCCCGACCTCCTGGACCGGATCGTGATCCAGAAGTCCACCGACAATGGAAAGACCTGGTCAAATGGTTCATTTACGGGTCTTCGTGCCCCCAAAGACCAGGACAAGCACTGGATCTCTGCTGACCCTAAAAACAACAACCTCTATGTCACCTGGACAGAGTTCGACAAATACGGCAGCAAAGAAGAATCTGACAAGTCCCGCATCCTCTTTTCCTCTTCGGTCGACGGTGGAGATACCTGGTCTGATCCGGTTTCCATCAATCAGTTCGAGGGAGATTGCATCGACGATGATGATACTCCTGAAGGAGCGGTCCCGGCGGTAGGTGTAAACGGGGAAGTCTATGTCGCCTGGTCCTGGGACGATCGGATTTGGTTTGACCGTTCGAAAGATGGAGGTAAAACCTGGATGGACACCGATATTGTTGTGGCCAACCAGCCGGAAGGCTGGACCATTGACATCCCCGGCATCAACCGTTGCAATGGCATGCCCATCACAGGAGTGGACCACAGCCAGGGACCAAACCGTGGCAATGTCTATGTGAATTGGTGCGACCAGCGCAATGGAACCGATGACACCGATGTATTCCTGGCCAAATCCACCGATGGAGGCATGACCTGGTCAAAGCCAAAGCGGGTCAACGATGACAAACCAGGGAAGCAACAATTTCTCACCTGGATGACCGTGGATCCGGTCACTGGTTATATCTATACTGTATTCTATGACCGTCGGGATCAGGAGGGTGTATATACCGATGTCTACCTGGCCTACTCCACCGACGGTGGCGAATCCTTCACCAACGTCAAGATCAATGAGAATACATTCAAGCCAACCAGTATGATCTTCTTTGGGGATTACAACAACATCAGCGCCTACAACAATGTGGTCCGCCCAATTTGGACCCAGATGGACGGGGGTAAATTAAGCATCTGGACCGCCTTGATTGATGTCATCAAGCAGGATTGATGCGCTCCGGAGTAAATAAAAATTCAGATTCCGAACTCCTTAAATGCGAAAATAGCCGCCTCAATTAAGAGACGGCTACTTTCTATGTATCGAACAGTCTTTTTAAAAAGACCTTATTCTTCTTCGTTGCTTTCTGCTTCCGCAGCGGGAGCTTCCTTTTCGGCAGCAGCCTTCTTAGCTGGAGCCTTAGCCTTGGCAGGTGCCGGAGCATTGCCATTAGCTACATTCACAACCGCAGTGAAAGCTTCAGGGTGATTCATAGCCAGGTCGGCAAGAACCTTACGGTTCAGATCAACATTGGCAGCTTTGAGCTTTCCCATGAATACACTGTAGGACATTCCGTGCAGACGAGCAGCGGCATTGATCCGCAGAATCCACAGCTTACGGAATTCACGCTTTTTATTGCGACGGTCACGGTAAGCATAGGTCAGGCCTTTTTCAACCTGGTTTTTGGCTACCGTCCAAACATTCTTTTTACGTCCGAAGTAGCCTTTGGCTAACTTCAATACCTTTTTACGCCGACGGCGCGAGGCAACACTGTTTACTGATCTTGGCATTTTTTTTCTTGTTGTGGGTCACAGCGTGTCCCGAAAGGGAACTTTGAAACACTGGTCTTCCCGTTGATTAAAGGATCAAATGTTCAGAAGATTCTTTACGCGCGGTTCGTCAGAAGGGTGGACCAAGGTCATTTTCTCAAGGCGGCGCTTTCTTTTTCTTTCCTTCTTGGTAAGGATGTGGTTTTTGAAAGCATGCTTGCGCTTGATACGGCCTGTAGAGGTCACTTTAAACCGTTTGGCGGCGGCACGATTTGTCTTTACTTTAGGCATCTTATTGAAATTAAACTACGTGTTTACTTTTCTGGAGACTGGAAGGATCAATCTGAAAAGGCTTACTCCTCTTCATCACTGGTCGTTTCTGTCTTTTTCTCTTTTACTTTCTTGGGAGTTACATCCTTCTTAGGTGATCCACCTTTTTTGGGAAGTGCTTTCGGTTGTAGAATCAGGAACATCCGCTTACCTTCCAATTTTGGCAGCATCTCAACTTTGCCATACTCTTCAAGAGCCAATGCAAAGTCAAGCAGGAGTTTCTTGCCTCGGTCGGTATAGATAATGGAGCGTCCGCGGAAATGGACAAAGGCTTTCACCTTATTGCCTTTTTCCAAAAACTCCTGAGCGTGTTTCAGCTTGAAGTTGAAGTCGTGTTCGTCGGTATTGGGGCCAAAGCGAATCTCCTTCATTTGGACAACCGCCTGGTTGGATTTCTTCTCCTTTTCACGCTTCTTCTGCTCGTAGCGGAATTTGGAGTACTCAATCACCTGAACGATGGGGGGATCAACTCGTCCGTTGACCTCGACAAGGTCGACACCAAGATTTTCGGCGTAGGCCAATGCACGTCTGGTCTCAACCAAACCGTCCAGTCCGTCTTCGCCGCTTTTTACAAGGCGTACCATTGGAGCCTGAATCTCATGGTTGATCCGGTGCTCTCTTACGTGTCTGACACGCCTCTGGGGGCGTTTGCCCGATCGTCTTCTCTTAGCGATAGTTCTTTTCTATTTAATTTAACTTGAGAGATTTCCTTACCTCGTCGTTTACAAGCCTGGTAAAGTCTTCCAGCGACATCTTGCCAAGATCTTCTCCTCCATGCTTACGCACAGAAACGGTCCCTTCTTCTGCTTCATTCTCTCCTATAATTAACATATAGGGGACCTTTTGGACCTCGGCATCGCGTATCTTCCGGGTGACTTTCTCCCCTCGGCTATCGACGAAGCCACGAATATCGGTATTTTTCAATTGAGATAAAACACTTTCCCCGTAATTGTTGAACCGATCTGAGATCGGCAATATCGCAACCTGGTCCAAAGCCAACCACAAGGGAAGGTCTCCTCCGGTATGTTCTAAGAGGACAGCTATGAACCTTTCCATCGAACCAAAGGGAGCACGGTGGATCATAACGGGGCGGTGAGCCTGGTTGTCTGCTCCGTTGTATTCCAGTTCAAAACGCTCAGGCAGGTTGTAATCTACCTGGATCGTACCCAATTGCCATTCCCGGTTCAGGGCATCCTTGACCATAAAGTCCAGTTTGGGACCATAAAATGCCGCTTCACCTGTCACTTCGAAAGTTTCCAGCCCCTTCTCAGCCGCGGCCTCACGAATCGCATTCTCTGCCTGGTCCCATTGCTCATCCGTTCCAATGTATTTGGCCTTATTCTCCGGGTCACGCAGGCTTACCTGGGCTTTGAAGTTCTCGAATTCAAGGGTGGAGAAAATATAAAGGACCAGGTCGATCACCTTCATGAACTCCTCTTTCAACTGATCTTGCCGGCAGAAGAGGTGGGCATCGTCCTGGGTAAACCCACGCACCCTGGTCAGCCCGTGAAGTTCTCCGTGTTGCTCATAGCGGTAAACGGTGCCAAATTCTGCCAGACGCAAGGGCAATTCCCGGTAAGACCGGGGACGGGCCTTGAATATCTCACAGTGATGGGGGCAATTCATCGGCTTCAGCAGATATTCCTCGCCTTCATGGGGTGTCAGGATCGGCTGAAATGAGTCCTTGCCGTATTTCTCGTAGTGACCGGAGGTGATATAAAGTTCCTTTTTGCCAATATGAGGGGTGATAACAGGCAGATATCCCGCATCCATCTGCTTCTTTTTCAGGAATGTTTCCAGACGGTCGCGGAGCATAGCACCTTTCGGCAACCACAGTGGAAGACCCATCCCAACTTTTTCGCTGAAGGTGAATATTTCCATCTGCTGTCCCAACTTGCGGTGGTCCCGCTTCTTGGCCTCTTCCAGGTTGTGCAGGTATTCGTCCAGCTGAGATTTCTTTGGGAAAGTAATCCCGTAAATACGGGTCAATTGTGGACGTTCATCGTCTCCCAGGAAAAATGCTCCTGCGACCTTCATCAACTTGACAGCCTTGATAATCTTGGAGTTGGGGACGTGAGGGCCCTTGCACAGATCAACAAAACCACCACTGTAATAAAAAGTGATCGTCTCATCCTCCCCGAGGCGCTCAATCAGCTCAACTTTATATTCGTTTCCGGCTTCTTTATAAAAGTCAATGGCTTCCTGTTTGGTGAGGACTTTACGCTCAAAGGTCTCACCGGAACGGGCCAACTCCATAAACTTCTGCTCGATCTTTTCGAAATCATTGCTGGAGAAAGACTGCTCACCGAGGTCCATGTCATAGTAGAACCCATCTTCGACCGGGGGGCCGTAAGCGAGCTTTACATCAGGATAATAGTGCTGAATAGCTTCCGCCATGATATGTGCACTGGAGTGCCAGAACGTATACTTCCCCTCTTCGTCGTTCCATGTACACAGCTTAAAGGTAGCATCGGATGTGATGGGACGATTCGATTCTACAATGTCACCATTGACCACCGCAGAGATGGTATTACGGGCCAGGCCGGAGCTAATGCTCATCGCTACATCGTGGGGAGTAACCCCGGCTTCGTATTGGCGCTGGCTTCCGTCAGGAAGGGTTAAAGTAATCTCGCTCATGTCTTTCGTTTATCGAAAACTATTCATTTTTGCAGGCGCAAAGATAGGCTTTTCACGCTAAATATTTTCCGGATATTGAGTATGCTTCAAATCCATGCCCGGAATCGGTCCCTGACATACGTCATTGTATTTTTTTGCCACTTTATGACAATCGTCAGTGTAAAGAGTTGAAAATCAATTTAATATTGTCCTGTTCACAATGAAGGAAGATCAATGAAGCGAAGACTTTGACTCGCATTGATCAAAACCCGGAATGAACAATTGATCAACGAATTTATACTCACCAACCTTAATTCTAACCACTAAATCCAACGGGGAAAGGTCCATTCGGGTCTTCCCCCTTTTTCATTATGGCATGGATATGTCCACCCAATTCAAGCTTGTGCTGAACCGCAAACCCCTCATCAAAATGGTATTTTTCAGGAGCAAACCCCCGAATCATCCTTTCCCATTCACCCACAGCAAAACTTTCGATGACCTCCCCCACTCTATTGCTGATCACGGACTTAGCGCCCACCATACCTGATACCATCACCGGCGTACCACATAAAATGGATTCAGAAACCACCTGCCCATAAGGCTCATAAACAGCGGGCAATAAGGTGCAATCCGCAGCCGCATACAATTCCTCTGTTTCCTTCACAAAGCCAAGGCCCTTGACGTTCGGAAAATGACCGGGTACTGCTTCTCCCCCCGCCACCCACAATTCAAATGGCTGATCCACCAAGCGCCCAAATACTTCCATCAGCAGGGGCAACCCTTTGCGCTTATGGCTGGCAGAAACCAGCAGAAAGCTCAACTTATCCTTTGAAAATCCATATTTCCCTCGAAGCTCAGCTTTCCGTTCCTTCAACCCGAGATGAAACCGCTGCGTATCAGTGGGAGGATACAAAATCTCTATTTTCTCAGGATCGGCCCCGTACAGTTCCACCACTTCATCTTTCATCATCTGTGAACAAGCCAAGATCCGACCCGGAGCAGCATAGGCACGGCGGTCCATATAGATCTGGAGTTTGTCGGAAAGGCCGGTTGCTACTTTCCCCATGGCCCTTAAATAGCCCAAATGATTTCCGGGAAGCAATACAGCATCGTGGTGAGAAGTTCGACCCAGTGAAAGGACAAAATCGAAAGTTTCCCGGTCCAGAATAGCACCTAAACGATTGTCGAACACCTTTGCCCGGTACACCTTCGGGATATAGGGGATGCGGACATGGATAACCCTGACGCCCTCTGGTACTTTGACTCCACGCCCCACCCGGTAAACAATTACCGTGACCTCATGCCCGGCGTCCCGCAGGAATTTCATATAGGAAAACAGCCGGGTTTCCAGCCCCCCTCGGTGAAGGATACGGGTATGGACCAGGGCGATCCGCATCAGGAGAAGACCTCTCTGAAAACTTCTTCCAGGCGGGAAAAACCCCGGATGGTGAAGCCTTTGAATTTCCCTTCCAGCCCACGCAATTGAGATTCGGCAATCAGAATTTCATCAAAACCCAATTTCTCCGCTTCGGCAATCCGTTGCTCAATCCGGCTCACCGAACGAATCTCTCCGGTCAGTCCGACTTCTGCGGCAAATACCATCTTACGTTTCAGGGGAAGGTCGAGCATGGAGCTTACCACCGCACAGATCAGGCCCAGATCAAGGGCTGGATCAGAGACTTTGATACCGCCGGCAATATTGACAAATACGTCCTTCTCCCCCATTCTGAAGTCACAGCGTTTTTCCAGCACTGCCAACAACATATTGAGGCGTCGCAGGTCAAAGCCGGTAGACGAGCGTTGCGGGGCGCTGTACGTCTGCGGGGTGACCAGTGCCTGGGTTTCAATGAGCAAAGGCCGCAAGCCCTCCAGGGTGGCCGAAATACCCACTCCGCTCAGACTGGGGTCTCCACTCGATAGGAATATCTCACTCGGATTGCTGACTTCCCGCAACCCGGAATCGTTCATTTCATAGATGCCCAGCTCAAGGGTCGAACCGAATCGGTTCTTCAAGGTCCGGACGATGCGGTAACTGTGGTGCCTTTCCCCTTCGAATCGCAATACCACATCCACCATGTGCTCCAGTACTTTAGGGCCGGCCAGACTGCCTTCCTTGGTGATATGGCCCACCAGAAACACCGGCACATCGTTTTCTTTGGCCAGTCGTATCAGGCGCTGCGCACATTCCCGGACCTGAGGGACGGAACCCGGAGCTGATTCCAGGGTCTCGCTGAAAACCGTTTGGATGGAATCCATCACCAGGATCTCCGGCTTATGGTTCTTAAAATGCCCCAGAATGGTCTCGAGGTTGGTCTCAGAAGCGATCAAGAGGGAATCGTTGTGGGCTGGCACCCGGCTGGCCCGCATCTTGATCTGACTTTCGCTTTCTTCACCTGAAATGTAGAGGACCTTGCGTCCCTGCAATTGCAGCGCCATCTGAAGCAACAGGGTCGATTTGCCAATTCCTGGCTCTCCCCCCAGCAAGATCACGGAACCTTCCACGATCCCACCTCCCAGCACCCGGTTCAACTCCTGATCGGGGGTCTGGATGCGTCTTTCCCGGATATCTTCAATTTCCTTGAGGGTGACCGGTTGGCGACCGCTGCTCGAAGCGCGGCGAGAGGCCTGCAACTCCTTTTTAGCAGTACTTGCTTCCACCACTTCCTCTAAAAGCGTATTCCATTCTCCACAACCATCACACCTGCCCTGCCATTTGGGGGAAGTTGTCGCACAGTTCGTACAGATATACTGAGTTTTGAGCTTGGCCATGCCGCGAAAATAAACAAATCAACTCAGAGACCGGGAGAGAAATGCTTTCACATCGGGGTCTTGAGAGGCAAACAATTCATCAGGAGTACCCATAAAGTGCAGCCGGCGATTGTGGATATAGGCCACCTTGGTTGCAATCGTCTTGACGGTGTACATATCGTGGGTAATGATGATCGAAGTACGTCCTTCTTCCAGGGAAAGGGTATGCATCAGGTCATCAATCAGGCCGGAGTTAACCGGATCGAGGCCGGTGGTGGGCTCATCATAAAATACATAGTCGGGTTTGTGGACAATGGCCCGGGCTACTCCTACCCGCTTTTGCATCCCCCCGGAAAGTTCAGAAGGGTATTTTGCCAGGACCGTATCGGGATCAAGGCCTACCTGGGCAATCGATTTACGCGCCAGTTCTGTGATCTTTTCCCGGCTGAATTTGCGTTCTTCAAACAAGCGAAGGCCTACATTTTCCAGCACACTCAGCGAATCAAACAAGGCGGCGCCCTGAAACACTACGCCAAAATTCACCAGTACCTTGGTCCAGTCTTTGGGGCGGAAATTGGTGGCATCTACCCCGTCTATGATCAAGCTCCCTTGGTCAGCCTTCAGGATACCCGTCATGATTTTCATGGTTACGGATTTCCCCGATCCACTCTGCCCAATGATGCACAGCCGGTCCCCGACTTCCACTTTAAAGGAGATGTCCTCCAGGATCTGCTGTTTCCCGAAACCCTTCCAGACCCCTTGCAATTCGATCATGGGCGTGAATTTAACAATACTTCACAAAATGCCGCGATCTCTTCCTCCGTGTTGTAGTAATGGATGGATGCCCGGATCATCTCGGGGAGTTTGCGCTCATGCATATAAATGATCGCTCCATCTTTAGGAGTAACTGCGGTTCGGAAATTGGCCTGGGTGAAGAGGGTGTGCAGTTGCCGCGAAGAATGGTGTTCATCGTAGAAAGTCACAATTCCGCCTTTGACGGCTCCCTGGTCATGAACCGTTATCCCAGGGATGGCGCTCAGTTTTTCACGAAACAGGTCACCCAGGTATTGGATCCGGTTCCAGATCTTGTCCATTCCCAATTCCAATGCACAACGAATGGCTTCAGACAAACCCAGTTGTAAGGCCCGACTGCCTTCATAGGTTTCGAAACGTCTGGCGTCTCCCCGGAGGGAATAGTCGTTGGGTCCATCGAATTGGGCGCCCCACATATCCAAACAGGAAGGATCGATCTCATCCCAACGACTCTTGCGCACGTAGAGGAAACCTGTCCCGCGTGGTCCTCTCAAATACTTTCTTCCGGTTGCGGTGAGAAAATCACAATGCAATTTCTCGACGTCCAAGGGTACCTGCCCAACTGACTGGCATGCATCCAGCAAGAAAAGGACACCATGCTTTTGCGCGATGGCTCCGATCTGTTCCGCTGGCTGCACCACCCCGGAATTGCTGGGGACATGGCTGATGGCGATCAACTTGGTCTGCTCATCAATCAAGCCTTCGAGGGCTTCAACAGAGATCTGTCCCTGCTCATCATTGGGGACCACCATAGTGATCACGCCAAACAGCTCCTCCGCCTGGATAAAAGCGAGGATATTGCTGCCATACTCTGGCTCAGAAGTCAGGATCACATCCCCGGCCCGGAAAGCCATCCCATTGAACACGGTTCGCCAGGCAATGGTCGCGCTTTCGACGATGGCTATTTCATCGGGAGAGGCATGGATCAATTGGGCGGCACGGTCGTAGAATTGTTGCAATTCTGCGGATTTTTCGGCTTCCAATTGATAGCCTCCTACCAGTGCCTCTTCATTCAGGTAGTCAAGGGTGGCCTTGAGCGTAGACGCGGTTGGCAGGGAAGAACCCGCATTGTTGAAGTGGGTATGGTGAGCCGCACCCGGAGTGGCTTTGCGGAAAGATTCGATTTCAGATGCAGTAAAGGATAGTGGCATAATTTTCAACAGTTGTACCTTCTAAAATTTAGTTCAGACAATACGGAAATGTTCAGACAATACGGAAATGTTCAGACAATACGGAAATGCGCTGTCTCAGGTAACCTTTTCCCGGTGAGGATCAATTCCGCCATCGCTTTTCCCAACAAAGGACTCAACAAAATACCGTGGCGATAGAGTCCATTCAAATGAAAAACTGGAGATTCGCCTTCCCGGTCACAGATCGGCAACCGGTTCAGGGTCGAAGGACGCAAGCCCGCCCAGCTTTCCAGAACATTCAATTCATAGATTCCCGGCACCGCTGCATAGCATTTTCTGAGAATATCGAGCATCCCTCCCGCCGTATTGGAAGCATCGAGCCCCTTTTCCTCAGAAGTGGCACCGATCAGGATCCGGTCAGACTTGGGAACCAGATAAGCATTGCCCAGCACCGAATTACGGATGCGCACCGTCTTTTCCAGAAAAGGGGAATCTGGCACTTGCAGGGAAATCATTTCTCCGCGTACCGGGTAGATCTTATAGGGGAGTTTGTTTTTCGCGAATTTACCCAGCCCGGCTGCGACAACCAGACGATCAACCTGGCAGGTTCTCCGACTGGTCTGCAATTCAACGGCTGTATTCCCGGTCACTTCCGATGATTTAGCTGCCGTATTCTCAATCACCTCCCAAGATTGAACCGCTTCCTCTTCATAGATGACCGCTCCCCTCTCCCGAAGGTATTCGACCAACTTCACCACCAACTTCCGGTTGTCCACCTGCCAATCGGCCGGCGACCAAATCGCACAGGGCAAATTCCGGTTCAGAAAGCTGTCGTATTCCTGGATTTTATGACCGGGTACCCATTCCACCGGCAATCCCTGCTCCAACTGAAACGCATGCAGTCGCCGCAGATACCCTTCGTCATCCGGCACCAAAGCCACTTCCAGCGTCCCATTCCGCACCAAGCCGATATCCCCCAATTCCTGCTCCACCCCTTCGTACAAGGCCCGGCTCGCCACCCCGGCGCGCAGCAATGGCAATTCCTGAAATTCCAGTTCATTGATCGGGGCCAGCATTCCGGCCGCATCCCATGAGCAGCCATGCCCGCATCTTCCGGCATCAAACAGAATGACTTCCTGCCCGGTCCGCACCAAATGATAAGCCGTGAACAAACCAGCCACCCCACCGCCAATGATCCCGATCTTCATATAGGACAAGATTTATCCATACCTGCCAATCAATTCAACTAAGATCACTTCAACTTATGATGCGTCAACCACCATTTCGGTGGAATCTCATCCGTTCGGGCCAACTCATAGTCCTGCTTGCTGCAAGGCACCAATTCGGTTTTCCCTTCCCGGCGGTTCAGCGAATCTGAATAGGGAACCTCCATCCACCAGCGTTCCGAAACCGGATTCCGGTAAAAGGCGATGTCATAAACCCCACCGTGCAAAGAAACGCTGTATTTCTTGAGTTTGGTCAGATCTTCAGGTTCGTCGATGCGGCGGTTGTAGAATCCCTCCACCATATACCAGACCATGATCGCACTCAGCAGCGTGGTCTGGCTGTTGAAGTCCTTCATCGGCTGGGTCTCGCAGATAGCCACCGAGCTGACGCGGTTCGACATCGCTGCGTAGCGGGCCAATTGGACAATCTCTTCCGAGGTAAATCCTGCCGGAGAAGGATGGGTCGTACCCGGTGCATCGGCTGACCGGACACAAGACATGTCGATGCTGACCAGGTTCGCATTGCGCAAATAAGGCTCTGCTTCTTTGAGGTCTTCCCGAATTTCTCCCAGCCGAACCCCCTGGAAAAACAGATTTTCAAGACGCTTCTTATCCGCCAATGAGACGAAATAGCTCTGGTAACCCAGGTTGGTAAAATTCGCCAGGTAGTTGGGGCTGTGCAGGAAAATCTTGTGGTTAAAGGTCGCATTGCTCACCCCGAAATCACTGTCTCCCACATCCAGTTCGGAGTCGATATGGACATACTCCACACTGTTGGAAACCCTGCGGTATCCCTTGTACTGTCCGTAGGTAATATCCTGACTGCCACCGAGCAAGATCAGGAACTTGCCGGCCCGAACGATAGTCTCCACTACCTCGGCCAGCCGATCATAGTACTGGGCCATGATATCGGATTTTACCACATCGCCCAGGTCAGCGATTTTTACTCCCCGACGTGGAATAGCCAGGTTATAAAGTTGACGGCGAATCTGGGAAGGAGCCATCGCACTGCCCGACAATTGGGCCGAGCCGCGGTCCTCCGGGCAACCAATGATCACCACATCAGCCTTGCGCCATTCGGGAAACCTTCCCTCCTCGTAGATATCCGTAAAGTCTGCGATCTTATGTTGGTCAAAGGGCAGCTTTTTAGGAATCAGGTCTTTCGCCACCGGGCGGAACAACAGGTCAAAGTCCATTCTCTATCTCTGCTTAGGATTTTTCTCTTAATTTTGGACAAATATTCAGCATAAAAGGCATCTACAACAAATGATCTTACTCACAGGCGGGACCGGGTTCCTCGGAAAATACATCATCGACGAGCTGGAAAGCCGGGGTGAACGGGTGCGGCTATTGGTCCGTAACCCTGCCAAGATCAAGGATTTGCCCTCTTATGTCGAAGTTATGCAGGGAGATGTCCTGGATGTCCTCAGTATTGAACGCGCCATGGAAGACGTGGATTACGTAATCCATTCGGCCGCAGTGGTGAGCTTTTGGAAGAAACGCCATGCTGAAATGCGGCAGATCAACATCGAAGGCACTGCCAATATTGTGAACATGGCCCTGGAAAAAGACGTCAAGAAATTCGTGCAGGTAAGTTCGATTGCCGCTCTGGGGAGGCCTGAGAATCCGCTGGGTCCATTGGATGAGAAAACGAAGTGGGTAAAAAGTAAAATCAATCCCGTTTATGGGCGCAGCAAATACCTGGCCGAGCTCGAAGTGTACCGGGGCGTTGAGGAGGGGTTGAAAGCCGTGATGATCAACCCCGGGATTATCGTCGGTGCCGGCAATGGTCACTGGGACACCGGCAGCCCCAAGATTTTTAAGATCATCCACGACGGATTGAAGTTTTACAACCCAGGGGCGACTTGTTTTGTCTCGGTTGAAGATTGCGCCCGTGCGGTGCATTTGTTGCTCGACAGCAAGCACGTCAACGGAGAACGGCATGTGATGGGTGCTGAAAATTTGAGCTACAAGGTGTTCTTCGAGATGGTGGCCAAGCATTTAGGGGTCAAAGCACCTTCCACCAAGCCCCCGGCTTTCCTTGCCAGGATTGTCGGGTATTTTTCCCAACTCTCAGCGAATATCAGCAATAAAGAGCCTTTGATTACGCCGGAGACAGCCCGTACTTCGAGTGGAGCTTTTGAGTACGATGGTTCATTGATTACACGGGAGCTAGATTTTCAGTATGAGCCGATTGAGCCGGTGGTGGAGCGTACTGCGAAGCAGTATTTAGAGGAGCATGGGAAGGGGTGATTGGTGTTTTGAAATGAACAGAATGCGCAGTTGTCAAACTAAAGATCAAATAGATAACCAATTTTCAAACCGAACCTGATAAAATATGAATTCACCTAGGAAAGAGCAGATGAAGACCAATCAAGGTAAAATAGAAATCCAGGTAAACGGAGAAGCCAAGGTATTTGAAGAAGGGCAGATGAGTATGCGGGACTTGTTGGCTGCATTAGGGCTGGACCCGGAACAGACCGGGATCGCGGTAGCTTTGAATCTGTCCGTGGTGCCGAGGGGAGAATGGTCTCAAGTGGAAGTCAGGCATGGTGATGAAGTAGATGTGATTACCGCTCGCCAGGGCGGGTGAATTGACATCTCAGAAGAGATGTTTGAGAAAGGTTCTATTGTATTATCCAATTCAACATTGCAGACCTATCCGGTCAGTTGGTCCTTTTTGGCAAAGGGGCAGCAGGCGGCAGAACTTCCGAATGATGTAAATGTATGAATGCTTACTTCTGTTGAAAATCCATGCGTGGGCTGATGGGAATCCACGTGCAGGCTGATGAAAATCCATGTGTAGGTTGATGTGTATCAGCTCAGAGGCTGATACACATCAGTTCGGAGGTTGATACACATCAGTTCAGAGGTGGATATACATCAGCTCAGAGGCTGACGTATATCAACTCTTGAGGTTATGTCTATCAGCTTAGAGGCTTATATATATCAGCTCCTGAGGTTATGTCTATCAGCTCAGAGGCTTATACATATCAGCTCCTGAGGGTATGTCTATCAGCCTGGAGACTGATGCTAATCAGCTTCTGAGGGTATGCATATCAGCTTATAGACTTATATATATCAGCTCCTGAGGTTATATATATCAGCTCCTGAGGTTATATATATAAGCTCAGAGGCTGATATACAACAGCTCAGAAACTGATGCACATCAGTTCAGAAGTGGATACACATCAGTTCAGAGGTGGATACACATCAGCTCAGAAGTGGATGCACATCAGCTCAGAGGTGGATGCACATCAGCTCAGAGGTGGATACATATCAGCTCAGAGGCTGATGCGTATCAGCTTGGAGGTGGATTTATATCGATTCGGAAGTGGATATATGCGAATTCGCAGCCTAATGGCCGTATCGTCGGCTGGATCATACGAATTCGGAGCTTGATGGCCGTATCGTCGGCAGGATTATTCGAATTCAGAACATAATAGAGGTATTAACCGCTGGAGACAGCCACAGGATCCTACTCTATTAATGAAATGTCAAAATAGGCCCGCTTGCTATCATTGTCTTTTGGGTTAGGCCTATAGTACCAGGTCTTGGTCAATTGTTTGCCCACATAAAGGCATACGAAAGATACAATATTTCAGGAAATATACAGATGGAGTTGGAACCTATTACAGAGATTCAGACCGAACTCCCCAAGCCAATCCGCCACAGATCAGCCAATACCAAGGCCGTCATGGCCTCGACAATCGGTACCGCACGCGGTACAACACAGGGATCATGACGGCCTTTTCCTTTGAGGGTCACGGCATTTCCCTCCGCATCCACGCTTTCCTGGTCCTTCATCACCGTACTGGTCGGCTTGAATGCCACCCGGAACCGGATGTCCTCTCCGTTGGAGATACCCCCCTGGACCCCGCCACTGTTGTTGGTGCGGGTACGAATGCGGCCCGCCGCATCCTCGTAAAAGGCGTCGTTGTGCTCAGAACCGCGCAAGCGCGTCCCCCCGAATCCGGAACCGATCTCAAATCCTTTCGTCGCATTGATGCCCAGCATCGCTGAAGCCAGCAATGCCTCCAACTTCCCATAAATCGGCTCCCCGAGCCCGATCGGCATATTCGTCGCGCGACAGCTCACGATCCCGCCCAGCGAATCCCCGTCCTTCCGGGCTGCGTCAATCGCAGCCACCATCCGTTCTGCGGTCGCTGCATCCGGGCAGCGCACCATCTGACTGGCTTCCGTCTCCAGATGGAGGACACCACTCCCACTACCGGGCAAGGCTCCGCCTTCACCGAATTCCTTATCTCCCCCCGGCCAGTCCAGCCACCCAATCTCCCCCACATGTCTCACCCAGGCATCAATCCTGATCCCCGCCACCTTGGCCAACAATTGCTTGGCCACTCCACCCCCGATC
>CAYGRE010000058.1:0-42840 GCA_964352215.1 uncultured Bacteroidia bacterium | reverse complement strand
TTTCGCTCATTTGATATCGGCTTTATATATTTTCGCTACTTTGAATTGTGATTAAGAAAGGTCCGCACCTTGCAATTGGGCAAAAGAAAGGTCCGCACCTTGCAATTGGGCAAAAGAAAGGTCCACATCTTGCAATCGAACTGAATCTAAATTCGCCCCCCAAAAATTAACTCTCCTCAAATCCTTCCCATCCACATCTGCTAAATTTACCTTCTCCAGATTGGCTTTCTGCATCTTTACACCCATCAGTTTGGTACCTTCAAACCGAACCCCAACCAAATTCGCACTGGAAAACCGGGAACCCTGCAAATCAGCAAACCTAAAATCAGCCCCTTCCGCATCGGTATTGCACAGATTGATCCCCGGCATAACTGCATAGCGAAAGTCCCGCCCCATCAATTGATACCCCTTCCCATGGTTCCGAATCGCTATTTCTTTCGCTTCACCTACTTCCGTCGTATCATTGACATATTTCAAGACCAGCCCTTCATCTACCTGATTGACCTCATCCACATAATAGGTCAGGTCAATGCTTGGAATCAGCCAGGCATATTCGGAAGGGGTCTTATTATCGCTGTCTTTGGATTGGTAGAGATAAATAGCGATTCCACCCATCAAAAGAGCCGCTAGAAATCCGATGATACTGGTGGTCCAGGCTGCATTGAAAACGAATAGGACTTTTCTGACTTTCCCAAATAGCCTGGGCAGAAAGGACCGGGCATTTCTGACCCCACCATCTTCAGATACTTCACCATTTTCCGGAGCATCAACAATCAACCGATAAAAAGCCAGCATCAACACCCCACTCAAAATACTCGCCCCCATCTGCAACATGGAGATCTGAAAATCATGGTAGGCTGCAAAGCGGTATTGCATCAACAACACATTGAGAAAGGGGAAGAAGAATAGGGAGATCAGGATCAGACTCCGGAAGAGTACCCGAAGACCGGAACGCTTTGGATAACGGTCGAGGTAATTGAATAGAAATGGATGCAATTGGTCGTAATCCGGATTATGGTTCTCCGCTTTCCTCAAGGCGATAAACCGCTTTCGGTGGTGGTAAAGATTGATCAGCAGGTTGAAATGGAAGATCAGCACCAGGAAAGGAGTGACCATATAAAATCCTTTCAGGGGTAGTTCTACATCTACGATGGGGAGATTGACCTTTTCATCGGGGAGGAAAAGCATCAGGTCCGTGGTGGAGGCAATGATGAGCAGGATGTAGAACATCAGGGCCACAAAGGAAAGACCAAGGCTCCGGTTGACTCTGGAGGATTTGTCCAGGGCTTCTCTCAGGGCGAGGATACGGGCAGATTTTTCTTGAGGGTTATTTTCCCCTTCAGTTAAAGACCTGGTTTCTTCAGGTTCTTGTTCAGGTTGGTGGTCTGCGATAACTTCAATCCCCTCCAAAGCCTCTGCCGGCAAAATCTTCAACCATGGCACAACCCGATCCACTTCCACCTTCAATATCGCCTCCACCAAAAACTCTGACTTCAGATGATCGGGATCATCACAAGCGTCCACCGCCCGAGCGATTGCTTCCAGGTATTCCTTGCTGATGCAAGGGTGCTCTAGGATGGATTTGAGGGTCTCTTTGGTCATGAGCTAGCAGAACTGCGCCATTAAGATAGGGAATTTGGGGAAACTTTGAGGTTCTATTCGTCTGTTCTGAGAAGGATACGTTGATGGAGGACTTTGAATAGGCCTACCTAATAATTGCTTTCGGGATTTTCAAGCCAGATTTACAGGACTTGAATCACGGAAAAACACCCCAATGGGATAGTCAGCGCCCCCCAAACTTGGTGTCCTTGCCCCTCACCGGAATAGTCGTTTGCCCTCAAAGTTGATGTCCGGCCACACCACCGTTATAGTCAGCTGTCATCAAAGTTGGTGTCCGGCTACACCAAATGAATAGTCGTTTGTCCTCAAAGTTGATGTCTGGCCAGACCACCGGAATGGTCTGTTAACCTCAAAGTTGATGTCCGGTTACACCAACGGAATAGTCAGCTTCCCCCAAAGTTGATGTCTGGCCACACCAACGGAATAGTCAGCTTCCCCCAAAGTTGATGTCTGGCCACACCAACGGAATACCCTTGTGACCTACCAGTTGGTGTCTCACAAAGGCGGCCCTTCTCTCACCTGAGCAACAAAACTGGGAACGTTCAAAAAATCAGCTTCGAACCCAACAGGACGCTCATCCCCTTCCCAAACCATCATAGCCTTATTCTCAGAACCGGTATCAGTGTCTTTTACCTTAGAAAACTCCAAGCCCTTACCGGGTTCCCTTTTCTTTCCTCCCCGATCAAACCGCCACTTCACCCGGTCAAAATAGGCCTTTGCTCCACTCACACCGCGTTGAACTGCCTTTTTCAGATTTTGATACATATCCAGGCTGTCCCGTACCAAATGGTGGCCAGCCACCAGCATCGTATCCCTCACCTTGCTGATAAGCGCCTTGAGTTGTGCTTCCACTACTTCGATTTGTTGGTACAACTTCAGCCCTTCGTCCAAGGCATCGTTCGGAAGGTAGCCGGGGATCAACCAGGGAAACTCACGCGCGGCCAGTTGCATATTTCCAATGAAGTGAAGGTTGTGCGGCCCGATCCGTAACAAACGGGGCATCTCTTTCGGACTGACCCCTTGTTGAAAATCAAAGATTCCCTCGATGGTCCCGATGACCTGGTAGAGAGATTGCAAATCGGTCTGGGAGAAGCTGTTTGGAATGCGCGTGGTATTCATAAGCAATGGCTTTCGTGATTATTTCTGATCAATGCCCGCAATATGGGGAAAGTCATCAAAGTCAATCGGGCAAACTGTGGCGTTTTGTGGCGTTTTGTTCCAAAATATGGCGTTTTAGGGCGGAGAATTTGAGATGGAAAGGCAAAAACCCTGTGTTGGGGAGGCTTGAAGCGGAGGGTTGCCAGTCGCGTTTTTGGTGGATCAATGCCTCAAAGGTTATACCTAATGGATAGGAGGTGCGTCCATGAGTTGCTTCAGATTTGAGGGTGCTGAGGCGCGAATCTTAGGATCAAGAGGCGTAAATCTGAGGGTCGAGAGGTGCGAATCTTAGGATCAAGAGGCGTAAATCTGAGGGTGCAGAGGTGCGAATCTGAGGATCGAGAGGCGCAAATCTGAGGATCGAGAGGCGCAAACCCATGGGTCCAGAGGCGCAAATCTGAGGGTATCCAGGCGCAATCCCGAAGGTCCAGAGCCGCAATCCCGAGGGTTCTGGACTCTTGTCAAGAAGGCTAAAAACTCAAGTAATAAGTCGCCTTTCACACTATTAAAATGGCTTAACTGGAATGATCTATGGGGTCCGAAAAAGATTTATCTAGAATTTCTTAATCATCCTATTGCCGAATTTCAGGGGTGACTTCAAACCTATATTCAAAAAAAATCGTAATATTTGTATATGGATATTTCCGCTAGAAAAATGGTCTTGATCCAATGGTTAATAGACCTGAAGGACGTTAATATGATTTCCCAATTAGAAAGACTGTCCTCAGATACCAATTCTTCCTCTTTCGACCCCTCCCAGAAGGAATTGGCTGGTCTGGACCATGCATTGGCTCAAATTGAAAACGGAGAATTGATCTCCGGCGAGGAAGTTCATTCCAGGCTGAAAGCCAAATACAATCTCTAAAATGCTTCGGGAAATTTGGACAGAGGATGCCCTCTCGGACGTTGAGGAGATTCTAGACTACATTTCAGATAATTGGACCCGCCAAATCATCGAAAGATTCTATTCAGAGCTAACCACCGCCCTAAACCGGATCAAAGAACGACCTCAGATATTTCAGTATTTTGATAAGGAAAAAGGTATTAGAAGCTGTCTGCCCAATCAGCATTTCCGATTATTCTATAAGGTTATCGAGGATGATTTGCATATCCTCCGATTATTTCCAAATCGCAAAGATCCTGACAAACTCTTCTTTCGATTGTAGAGGAATCGATTCCTGAGTTTTCTCCCTTCACAAATGCTCCCGAGATACTTTTCTGCAAAGTTATAAACCAAAGCCTATTAATAATCAAACAACCAAGTCCAAATCTAAAATTTCCGAGGCAACAGAATAGAAGCCCCGCACGTCACAACTCTCAAGCATTCACCCCAAGCATCTCCAACACCGATTCCAAATGCTCGCGGCTATTGCTCAAACGGGGAACCTTGTTTTGCCCTCCGAGTTTCCCGCGCTTTTTCATCCAGTTGTAGAAGGTCTTGGCCGGCAGAACCCGCACCACAGGCGCTTGCAAAACCATGCTCTCATAGCGCTTGGCTTCGTAATCAGAATTTTGCCGCTTCAGCTCCTGGTCGAGGACTTCATTGAATCGGTTCTGGTCCGAAGGTGCGGTAGAGAATTCGAGGAGCCATTCATGGGCACCCTGGCCTTCTGCATAGAATACCGGCGCAGCGGTATAATTTTCCAGAACGGCACCGGTTTGGTTGCAGGCCTCCGCCAGGGCAGCGGATGCATTGCCGACCATCAGTTCTTCACCAAAAGCATTGATGAAGTGCTTGGTACGTCCTGCGATCTTGATTTTGTGGGGAGAAGTACTGGTGAAACGAACCGTGTCACCGATCAGGTAACGCCACAATCCACCATTGGTAGAAATGACCAGCGCATAGGTGACACCTTTTTCAACTTCACCCAGGGTCAGCGCTTTGGGATGGTCTTTGTCCAGCTCGTCGAGGGGAATAAATTCATAGAAGATCCCATAGTCGAGCATCAACAACAGGTCATCGGTGCTTTGGTCGTTTTGCATGGCAAAGAACCCCTCGGAAGCATTGTAAATCTCGAAGTAGGTCATGTCCGCTGAGGGAATGATCGCTTCGAATTGACTGCGGTAAGGTTGAAAGCTGATCCCACCGTGGAAATAGACTTCGAGGTTGGGCCACAGGTCGAGGAGGTTCCGGTCCTTCATCCCGGCCAACTCCATGACGTGGTTCAGCAAAACCAGGGTCCAGGTCGGAACCCCGGCGATGGTGGTGATATTGGTATCGATCAACTGCTCCGCCATGGTCTTGATCTTCGATTCCCATTCCCCCATCAGGGCTACCTTCTTATTGATGGCCCGGAAACGGTTGAAGATAAAGGGAGTATTCTCGATCAAAACGGCACTGAGGTCACCGTATTTGGAGTGTTCATTGAGCTGGTTGATCTCATGGCTCCCCGCGATGGGCAGCCCCTTTCCAGCAAATATCTTACTGTCCGGATTGTCGTTCAGGAAGATGGCGAGCATGTCCTTGCCCCCCTTGAAATGGGTGTCCTCCAGAGATTCTGGGGAGACGGGGATAAATTTACTCTTGTCGTTGGTGGTACCGGAGGATTTGGAAAACCATTCGATGTCACCGGGCCAGAGTACTGAGGGTTCACCCTTCAGACTGCGGTCGATATAAGGATAAATTTGTTCGTAGGTATGGATCGGAACGCGTTCCTGAAAATGGCGGATGGACTTGATGCTCCGGAAATTGTGGTCGAGGCCAAATACCGTACCCTCAGCCATTTGTACCAGATCGCTGAGCACCTCCATCTGAGTCTCCTCAGGGTGCTTCATGAACATTTCAATCTGATAAATTCGCTTTTTCAGAAACCAGGACGCAAGAGCATTGTAAAGACTCATCTTTTGCGGTTCAGGGTGAAACTGTCTCCCAGATAAACTTTCCTAACAAGGGGGTCGTCGGCGAGGTCAATGGCAGTGCCAGACCGGAAGATTTGACCCTCGACCAGCAAATAGGCGCGGTCTACGATTTCGAGGGTCTCGTTTACGTTGTGGTCGGTGATGAGCACGCCGATGTTTTTTTCCTGCAGGCTCCTGACAATTCCCTGGATCTCTTCCACCGCGATCGGGTCCACCCCGGCAAAGGGTTCGTCAAGGAGAATGAACTTCGGGTCGGTAGCCAAAGCCCTGGCAATCTCAGTCCGGCGACGCTCCCCTCCAGAGAGGAGGTTGCCCATATTTTTCCGAACGTGCATCAGCGAAAATTCCGCCAACAACTGGTCCGTCTTGTATTTGCGCTCTTTCTTGCTCAACCCGCCCCGCATCTCCAATACCGCCATGATATTGTCCTCCACGGAAAGCTTCCGAAATACCGAAGCTTCCTGGGCCAGGTAGCCAACCCCCATCTGCCCCCGCTTGTACATCGGTTGCCGGGTAATGTTCCGGTCGTTCAGCCAGACACTGCCACTGTTGGGCCGGATCAGTCCCACGACCATATAGAAAGTGGTGGTTTTTCCAGCTCCATTCGGCCCCAAAAGGCCCACGATCTCACCTTGGCGAACTTCAAGACTAATTTCGTTTACCACATAGCGGTCCTTGTACTTCTTGACAAGGTTTTCCGCACGGAGGACCAGTTGAGAGGGTTGCATCGAACCAAAGATACAACATTCGTTGAAATCCTTGGTAGGGTCGGAAGTACGGCAATTGGAATCGTCTGGAGGGAATACCGGCGTCCGGAATATTGTTGCAGATTTATTTATCTTTGCCCGGCTCAGAAGAACAAAAGCACACCATTGAATAAAACACTCATCTCCATCCTGAAGTATGTCGTCGGTCTCGGCCTTGGCATCGGTCTGCTGTACCTCTCCCTCAAGGATGTGGAGTTTGAAAAGGTCAAGCAAGGGTTTGCAGAGGCCAATTACTGGTGGGTCGCCATTGGTTTGGTGGTCGCAGTTTTGAGCCATTGGTTCCGGGCGGTGCGTTGGAAAATGCTGATCAAGGCGGCGGGCTATGAGTCCAATTCTGTCAATCTCTTCGCTTCTACCATGGTCGGCTATATGGTCAACCAGGCGGTGCCACGACTCGGTGAAGTCACCAAAGCGACGATTACTTCTAAGACTGAAAAACTTCCGGTAGCGGTTTCGATCGGAACCATGGTGACGGACCGGATATTTGACGTAATCTGTCTGGCCCTCTTGCTCGGTACCGTTCTCGTCCTTCAGTACGAAGAGATCATGACCGTATTCGACGAGGCATTTGCTGGAACCGCAGCGGCCGGAACCGAAGAAAGTAGTGGCTCCCTGTTGTTGCCGATTCTGGCCGGAGTATTCGTAGTGGGTGCCGTTCTGACCATCCTCCTGCGCAAGCAACTCGCGAAGATCTCGTTTGTCAAAAAGGTTTTCAATTTCATCGGCAGTGTTTGGGAAGCGATTCTCAGTGTGCGGAAAATGTCCAATCCCCTGCTGTTCCTCTTTTATACAGTTGCGATCTGGACCTGCTATGTTCTGATGACCTACCTGGTCTTCTTTTCCCTGGAACAAACTGCGAATTTGCCCTTTATTTTTGCCCTGACCGCTTTTGTCATGGGTGGTATCGGTATGGTCATTCCGTCACCCGGTGGGGTTGGCTCTTACCACTTCGCCATCATCATGAGCTTTGTGGGTTACGCTTCGATCCTTGGATTCACCAAAGGGGAAGCCCAGACAGTCGGTACCAACATTGCCTTCATCATCCACACCTCACAGTTCCTGATGATGATCGTCGTCGGCTTCCTTGCCTATTTGTACCTGGTCCCCAAGATCAGAGTGGAAGACGACCTGGAAAACCTGACAGAAAACCCCAAAGAAGGCCACTCAGAAGTCCCAAAACCAACTGAGGCTGGATAAGTAAAGGCGTTTTCCCGGATTTTTTTTCCTAGTTTCGAATACTAATACGGTAACGAGATATGGCTGAAAAGAAACTTTTCCTCCTGGATGCCTTCGCACTCATCTACAGAGCTCACTTTGCATTCATTAAAAACCCCCGGATGAACTCCCAGGGGCAGAATACTTCCGCAACTTTCGGATTCATCAACACGCTGATTCAACTCCTGGAAGCAGAAAGGCCCACCCACCTCGCAGTGGTATACGATCCTCCCGGCCCGACCTTTCGCCACATCGAATTCCCTGAATACAAAGCCCAACGGGAGGAAATGCCCGAAGATATTCGCCTGGCAATTCCCACCATCAAGAGTGTCCTGAAAGCCTGTAACATTCCCGTACTTGAGGTTTCTGGTTTTGAGGCAGACGATGTCATCGGAACCTTGGCCGGCAAAGCCGCCTCTCATGGATATAAGGTATTCATGGTCACTTCCGACAAGGATTATGCCCAATTGGTGACCGACAGTGTATTCCTCTACAAGCCCTCCCGGATGGGCAATGGCATCGAGATATACAACCCGGAAAAGGTGGTTGAGAAGTTTGGCGTACCACCGGAAAGGATCGCTGACTTCCTCGGCCTGAAAGGTGACAAAGTTGACAATATCCCCGGGATTCCACGGGTAGGTGATAAGACTGCTGTCGAATTGATCAATCAGTTCGGGACGGTAGAAAATATTGTGGCGCGGGCCGAAGAGATCACCAAGAAAAGTATCAAGGCTTCGGTGATCGAAAATGGCGAACAGGGTATTTTGTCCAAACACCTGGCCACCATCAAGGTGGATGTGGATGTCACCTGGGACGAAGACCACCTCAAGTTGGGCGGTGGCAACCCGCAGGAAGCCTCTGATTTGATGGAAACGCTGGAATTCCGCCGGACGAAAACCCGATTGCTCAATACGGTACTCTTTGGCACCCCTCGGGTTCAGGAAGACTTGTTTGGCAATGTCGTTGCTTCCACTCCTTCCGATCTGATTATGGAGGATGAGCAGGAAAGTTCGGTGCAGAACGTCGAATCCCGCCCCCATAATTACAGCCAGATCAAAGACGAAGCCACCCTGGACAAATTGATCGCTGAGATCAAGGCGAAGAAAAGCTTTTGCTTTGATACGGAGACGACTTCTTTGAAAGCGCGGCAGGCAGAATTGGTCGCGATTACCCTGGCTGTGGAGCCCGGTACTGCCTATTTGATCCATTATGAGGAAGGGGATGCCTTTTCGGAATTGGCCCTGGAAAAATTGCGGCCACTGATGGTGTCCCTGGACATCATGAAGATCGGTCAGAACCTGAAGTACGATTCCCTGATTCTGAAGAATTATGGGATCACGATCGCAGGTCCGGTTTTCGATACCATGCTGGCCCACTATGTGATCAACCCCGATCGGAAGCACAATATGGATGCGATGGCGCGGGATCACCTCAATTACGAAACGATCCCGATTGCAGAACTTATCGGAAAAAAGGGCAAGAACCAGTTGAGCATGCGGGATGTTCCGGTCGAAAAGATGATTGACTATGCCTGTGAAGATGCAGACATCACCCTGCAACTCAAGGAATATATGGAGCCCCTCCTGGACAAATACGAAGTCCGAGAAGTGCTGGAAAAGGTCGAACACCCATTGATCGAGGTCTTGACCGAGATGGAACACCGGGGGATTCACATCAACCAGGACCATCTGATCCAATACTCCAAGGAACTGGAAGTCGAGATGGCCCGCATCGAAAAAGAGATCTATGCGATGGCCGGAGAAGAATTCAATATCAATTCTCCCCGTCAACTTGGTCTCATCATCTATGAAAAACTGAATCTGGCCAAGGGAAAGAAGACCAAAACGGGTCAATATTCGACCAAAGAAGAGGAATTGGAAAAGTTGGCAGGGAAGCATGATTTGCCTGCCTATGTATTGCGCTACCGCAAATTGGGCAAGCTGAAGTCTACTTATGTGGATGCCTTGCCCAGTCTGGTCTATGACAAAACGGACCGCATCCACTCCACTTTCAGCCAGGCGGTCACTGCAACCGGTCGCCTCAGCTCCCAGGACCCCAACATGCAGAACATTCCGATCCGGACCCTGGAAGGCCGGGAAATCCGGAAGGCATTTATTCCTGAGAAGGGGTTTACCCTGTTGGCGGCTGACTATTCGCAGGTGGAATTGCGGATCATGGCTTCTCTGAGCGAAGATCCCGGAATGATGGAAGCTTTCCAGCAAGGGCAGGACATTCACCGGGCCACCGCAGCGAAAGTATTTGGCGTGCCATTCGATGAGGTCGATGGGGACATGCGCTCCAAGGCGAAAATGGTCAATTTCGGGATCATCTATGGGATCTCAGCCTTTGGCTTGGCCCAGCGCCTGGGCATCCGCAGGGGGGAAGCGGCCGAGATCATCGAGGCCTATTTCGGGAAATATCCCAAGGTCAAGGAATACATGGACGCCAGTATCGAAGAGGCACGTAGCAAAGGCTACGCGACCACGATCATGGGGCGGAGGCGTTATTTGTCCGACATCAATTCCGCGAACAATACTTTGAAAAGCTTTGCGGAACGCAATGCGATCAATACGCCGGTTCAGGGTTCAGCGGCTGATCTGATCAAGCTGGCCATGATCGAGATCCACAAGGAGATGAAGTCCCGGAACATGCGCTCGCGGATGTTGCTCCAGGTACATGATGAATTGGTCTTTGAAGCAGCTGTCGAAGAGCTCGAAGACTTAAAAGCACTGGTAAAAGACAAAATGGAGAATGCTTATCCTTTCAATGTCCCCATGGCCGTAGAGGTTGGAACCGGGGACAATTGGCTGGAGGCGCACTGATTTGAAGCGGAACTTATATATGAAAGGCTGGCTGCTTGGGCTGGTCCTTATCGTGACTGCCCCGGTTTGCTGGGGACAGCCGGATTCTATGTGGGTTCAGCAGGACACCCTGATCAAGGACAAGTTTCGCATGCAGTCCTTTGGCATTTCTTTCCGGAACGGGGTCAACCAATTCTTTGATGGCTACAATTATGAGGCGCTGCTGGCAGATGCCCGCGCCGGGTTGCCACTCTTTTTTGACTGGCCACAGTACTCCGGAGAGATTCTTGTACCGGATTACACTCAATTCGAAGGCCATGTTGCTTGGGTAGATACCGTAAGGGGATTCAAAATGCGAGCGGGATTGACCTATTTCCAGCGGTTTGATACCATGGCCACCAATTCGATGGTGACCCGGTTTGATACCATACTTGGACGGAATGCGAGTGAATTCACCCGTTTTGGAGGCGTGACCTGGGCCGGAATGAAGCAGAGCCGGAAGATCGGCAACTTTCTCCGGTTGTACGGGGGCGCTGAGGTCGAAATCCTGTTTTCTCCCAAAAGCGAAATCAACTTCCTGGAATACGCTTATGATGTCGGAGAGGATGAATTCCTTTCCATCAATGAGTTTCAGGTAGAAGGAAAGCCCAAATTCAATTTATTTGGCTCTGCTCTACTGGGAATGGAAACAGTTTTCTTTCAGCACATAGGCTTTCTCTTCGAAGTAAAGTCTGGCCTGGGGATACAACTCCTCGCCAATGAAACTTCCTTTGGCCTGGCGAAAAATGCCTACCACGCCGGATTGAATTATTATCTGTTTGATTATAAACGAAAACCCCTTCCTCCTCCGATCCTCGTTCCGGTTCCGATGGATGAGGACCCACTGTATCCTCAGGGGTCAGAGGACAGAGAATTTGAATAAGTCATGCTCCTGCATCCGATTTACAAGTTCATTCCCTACGCAATTGTACTCCTGGCATGTGTCGCGGGTCTCTTCATTGATATCCTCGAGATTGATGCAGCCCAGTATGCGGTGATGTCCCGCGATATGCTGGCCGCTGGGGATTTGCTTCACCTCAAAGACCGTGGGCTTGATTACCTGGACAAACCGCCACTCATTTTCTGGTGTACAGCCCTGAGCTATAAGCTGTTCGGAGTATCCACCTTTAGCTATAAATTACCATCCTTCCTCTTCGCTATCCTTGCCGTACGCTCCACGGTGGGACTTTCCGGTCGGTTTTATTCCCAGCGCATCGCTTTCCTGTCCGGCGTGATCTTCGCATCCGCCCAGGCCTTTTTCCTGATGAACAACGATGTGAAGACCGATATGTATCTGATCGGTCCCATGGTCTTTGCCGTATGGCAAGTGGTCGCCTATATGCAGGAGGGTAAATGGTACCAGTTGGTGCTGGGATTTACCGGCATCGGATTGTCGTTTTTAGCCAAGGGGCCCCTGGGCCTGGTGGCTCCCGCGATGGTTTTGGGTGCCGATTTACTCCTCAAACGCGATTGGAGGAATATCTTTCGCTGGCAATGGCTGCTTGGCCTTGCCTTGGTGGCCCTCATCCTCACCCCTTTTTGTATCGGTTTGCATGAGCAATTCGGGGCAAAGGGGATTCGATTTTTCCTTTGGACCCAGAGCTTTGGACGGGTTACCGGGGAGAGTGAATGGTCCAATGATGCTTCGCCTTTCTTTCTGGTGCATACTTATGCCTGGGCTTTTCTACCCTGGACAATTCTGAGTCTGGTAGCTTATGGCCGGAAGTTCCGGGAGGTTTTTCGGGATGCCTTTTTCATCCCTAAAAGTAAGGAAGCGATCTCCCTGGCCGGATTTACCCTGCTCTTCATTGCCTTTTCCTTGTCGAAATTCAAGCTGCCGCATTATATTTTTGTGGTGCTTCCCTTTGCGGCCATCTTTACCGCCCAGTACCTGGATGAACTGATCCATGAGGTTGCTTTGCGGAAGTGGTCCCGGGTGTTCAAATGGCTCCACTTCTCCTTTTTCGTATTGGTGGCCGGGGCGGTCAATACCCTGATGGCCTGGTCCTTTCCCGGTGCGCCCTGGTGGATCTGGGCCTTGAGTAGCATCGGGTTTCTGGGGATTTTTGCCGGGTTTTTCCTCAGCAAAGACGCGGCCTGGAAACACCTGCTGCCCACTGCGATCGGGTTTGCCTTCGCCAATCTGGTGCTCAATTTTTACCTCTACCCCGAACTGCTGAAGTACCAAAGTTCCGGACAAGCTGGCCGCTATGTAGCAGAACAGCAGATTCCACAAGAACGGGTATTTGCCTATCGCCTGGGAGGACGTTCCTTTGATTTTTACAGTGGAAAGGTTTTGGCTCCCGGCCCAGACCTCAGATTTCCCGCATTTGACAGCCTCCGCCAGACGGGTACGGTATGGTATTTCACCAATTGGAAGGGAAAAGAAGAGTTTGACAAAGAGGTTCCGGAAGCAGTGGTGGAGCAGGAATACGACCATTTCCGAGTGAGTAATCTTAGCCTGCCTTTTATCAACCCCGCCTTGCGCGGTAAGGTCATCGGCAAACGCTATCTGATGCGGGTGGACCATGAATAAGCGCACCCTCCATCAATACAAATTGAGATTGACCAACCTGAGTCAGTCCAACCGTTCTCTGAAACTGGGGCGGCTTTCCCGGCACAAGGACCTGGATCTGGTAGAAGCATCACAAGCCAACCAAATGACCGGCGGAGAAATGCTGAGTCGCATTGTCGCGGGAAAATCAGTCGAGCTGATCTCGGGATTGTCCGCGCGGGAGGAAAAGGTCAATCTGCTGGACAGACACCTGACGCGGCTTTACCGACAAGCAGAAACCCTTTATGAAGAAACGGGTTCCGACGATCTTTTTCTGGGTTATCCCTTTGTAGAAGGAAAATTTCTCAATGGGGCGGTCGCCCGCTGTCCGATATTATTGTTTCCGGTCAGTCTGGTCCGAAACCTCTCCGGTAAGCCCCGCTGGCACCTGGAAGTTCCCAAGGGGGAAAGCATCCAGTTCAACCGGACTTTTTTCCTGGCCTACGAAAAGTTTCAGCAGATCCGTTTGCCCCGCTCATTCTGGGAAGAAGAAATCGATCACCAACCCGATTTGCAGTCCCTTCTCAATCGGCTGTACGAGTTCTTCAAATCGTATGATCTGGCCCTCAATTTCAATTCGGACCTTTTTCAATTCGAGGTGACCCATTTTCCAGACAAGCGGAAAGAGCACCTGGAAGCGTTGGAACTTGGGAAGCTGAAGTTTTACCCGCATGCTGTGCTGGGGATTTTCCCACAATCCGATAGTGCCTTGGTTCGGGATTATGATTTTCTGGAAGAAGCAGAAGCGCAATTTGACCTGGACCGCTTTTTTCAGGTCCGGGAACCAGCGAAGACCACCCCATACATCCCTGAGAACCAGCGGTATTTTGTAACACCGGTGGACCAGAGCCAGGAGGAGGCGCTTTTGGCGGTGAAGAACGGGCAGTCGGTGGTGGTGCATGGGCCACCCGGAACCGGAAAGTCCCAGGTGATCATTAACCTGATTGCGGATGCGATGGCGCGGGGTCAGCGGGTATTGGTGTGCTCGCAGAAGCGGGCGGCATTGGATGTGGTATATGACCGCTTGAGTGAGCTCGGACTGGGCCGCTTTGCGGCATTGGTGCATGACTACCGAGGGGACCGGAGCAAGATTTATGAGAAGATCAGGCAGCAGGTTGATGCGATTGAAGACTTTCAGCGGGAGACCAAAGACCTGGGACAATCCAAATGGGAACGGGATTTCAGGCTCGATGCACGCAAGGTAGATGAATACAATTCCTTTTTTGACGGGCTGCATACTGCGCTGACTGATGCAGACCGGTTTGGCATAACTCCCCACCAGTTGTACCTGATGGCAAAGTCGGATCAGCCGCCCTACCCGATCAAAGAACTGGCCCGTAAATTTGATTACCCTTCGCTGCAGCGGTTGCTGGAGAACATGGCAGGCATTCTCGATTATGCAGAATACTTCGCAGGCGATCATCCCTGGTCAAAACGCTTGTCATTCGCGCACTATGGCTTGGAGGACAAGGCGCGCTTGCTGAAAAAGGCGGGGGAATTGGCCGGGGAATTGGAACAACTGGTATCCCTGAGGGCAAGCGTTAAACTGATTACCGATCTACCTCTCCGGGCTGAAGCCATCCAACCGATTCTGAAATCACGGCAAGAGTTCATGTCCCGTTTGCATCCTGCGCAGATGGAAGATTTGGGCTGGATCATGAAGGATGAGCTTAAGAAGAGCTATATCCACCGGAAGTTGGGGTCATTGCGGAAGATCATTGACGCAATGAAGGCGTTCGAAGTATTGGGGGACTTTAACCGGGTCAATTTCTACGACCTGGATAAGCACGTAAAAGTTTATAAAGAGTACGAGGGCAAATTTGGCAGGCTGTTTTCCCTCAGTTATCTCAAGGCGAGGTGGTATTTGCAAGCGATTCTGAAGGAGAAGTCCCTGAAGCTCAGCGACGACAACTTCAAACTTCTCCACCGCGAATACAGAGTTCTGGAGCGCTTGATGGAGCATGTAAATTCATTTGTAAACCAGGATTTTTTCGATGATTTGCCTCTGACCGACAGTACCGAAAAGCTGGACGTCTGGCAGCAGCGGAAACAGGCCAGCTTTGATCTCTGGGATGATTTCCAATCTTCGACCGAGTGGAAGGAGCTCCGCCCGCGTCTGGGCGCTGACGGGGAGAGCCTGGACCAGGGGCACTTGGAATTGTGTGGGGAAACCCTGGAGAAAGTTGGGGTTTACGCCCATCAGCTTTTGCAGATACAGTCCAAGTGGCGTGAATGGTTGCACGAAGATCAGATTGCAGCATTGATCGATTGTCAGAGAGACTTGGCCAAGGGGAAGGAAGTGGTGAAGATCCTCGAGAAATCCCTGGCGCAGAACTTTGAGGAACTTCGCAGCCTGGACCGGTTTCTGGTGGATTTGGAGCCGAAAGAAAAGGCTGTGCTTGATGCCATTCAGAACCGGATCTCCAGCGGAGCCGGGCTGTTGGATAACCTCAGAAACAGCATTTATCTCTACTGGATTGAGATTCTTGAAGAGGAGATGCCCCAATTGGGGGAAGTCAGTTCCCGCATGATGCCCCGACGCATAGATGCTTACCAGGAAAAGGTGGGCGACCGCCAGGAGAAGGTGATCCAATTGATCCTGAGAAAGCTGAAAGATGAAATAATCGGGAACATAGAATACAACCGCCTGGGAAACCCCACCACTTACCGGCAGATCAGCCACCAAGTGAGAAAAAAGAGATTGCTTTGGTCGGTAAGGCGCCTGATTCGGGAAACCTGGGAAGAAGGTCTGGCAAAATTGATACCCTGCTGGCTCGCCTCCCCGGAATCAGTCTCTGCCGTATTTCCAATGGAGAAGAACTTTTTCGACCTGGTCATATTTGACGAAGCCTCCCAGTGTTATGTGGAACGGGCTCTTCCCGTAATGCTACGCGGCCGGAATTGTGTGATCGCGGGGGATGACAAGCAATTGCCCCCCTTCGATCTTTACAATGTAAAGATCGATGAGGATGGAGAAGAGATTGACGAAGTAGGAATGGCGATGGAAGTGGAAAGCGCACTTGACCTGGCCCGGAGCATTTTTAAAGAGATTCGGCTTTCCTGGCACTACCGGTCTCAGGAGGAAGAATTGATCAACTTTTCCAACCATGCCTTTTACGATGGACGATTGAATGTAATCCCCTCGGCGATCGTTCATCCGGATCCACCGATTGATTTTATTCGTGTACATGGGATTTGGGAGAAAAACTCCAATCTGGAAGAGGCTCAGCGGGTTCTGAAGGAGGTGGAAGCGCTGATTCAGAAATCAGAAGCCCCCACCATTGGAATTGTGACCTTTAACTTCCAGCAAAAGGAACTGATTCGGGATTTGTTGGAGGCCCGCATGGCAGAAGTCTCGGCCGCAGGAAATAATGATTTGCTAAAGCTCTACCACGATGCCATGTACCGGGAAAAAGGTGAAGAACGGCAGGGCATATTCATTAAAAACATCGAAAATGTGCAAGGGGACGAACGAGACGTGATCATATTTTCGGTTGCGTATGCACGGAATCCGGTAGGAAAGATGGTCAGCAATTTCGGATTGCTCAATCAAAAGGGAGGAGAGAACAGGTTGAATGTAGCCATTACCAGGGCGAAGCAAAAAGTGATCGTGGTCTGCAGTTTTGACCCGATGGAATTGCAAGTCGAGCAATCGCTCAATCCCGGGCCGAAATTATTCAAAGAATACCTGCGTTATTCGGAGGCAGTTTCTCAGTCCAATTATGTCCTGATGGAAACGATTCTGGGCAGTTTGTCAGGTCCGAAAGAGCTCTCCCCGGTAATGGCAGGCTATCAGGACCTTGAACTGGCCGCACAGGTAGCCAATGACTTGGAGCAGCTTGGTTACGCGGTCCAAAGAAACATTGGCGATACCAATTACAAACTTGACCTGGGAGTAGTCCGGCCGGAAGGTGGCTACTGGCTGGGGATAGAGTGTGAAGGAGATAATTACTTCAACGGAAAGAGCAGTAAGGAGCGGGAAGTATACCGCAGAAAGCTACTGGAATACCGGAAATGGAATGTCCATCGGGTATGGGCGCGGAATTATTATCTCGACCCGGAGAAGGAAATAGACAAAATTCACAAGATGATTCAGGAGATGAACAGGTAGGGTAGTGCGATGCAATCGTTTCTGCTCTGAGGTGCATCAACATCTTCGTCCGGCCTGTCCAAAGCATTTTTGATTTCTTTGAGAGAGCGCCCGATGGCCTCCAGCCTTTCCTGTAACCTGTCAATGGCCTCCTCCAATTCGTGGAGACGCTTTTTTGATTCCGGGCCTTGGTTTTCGGGCGTTTTCATAGTTGATCAGGTATAAAGAAAGAATGCCAGACCGGTCCTAGCGGACCGAGACTGGCACCAATCAACAGAGAAACGCGCCCCGCGGGAACGAGGCATTTGGATAAAAAGGAGATAATTAAACAGTTAAGTCTTTTATCAATATTTCAAATCGCCAACCATCATTTAACACAGCAGAGGTAACCAAATACTGGTCATGTCACCCTCTTCGCGAAGCCTTGCCAATGTATACAAAGTAGATACATTTTCTGGTTTACCTATGTTTATGAACGAATAGTGGCTCTGTCTTTATAACAGGATGAAACAAAGGTATGGCATCTCTATTAAGGATGAAATAATAATTTCTGCATAATTAGCTCTATAATCCAATTCTTTAAGGTCAATTAACAGCACAACAGCCTGAATAAGAGACTTTTATGTCACACGTATTATTTACGAGTTCAAAGGAATTATATTTTTTCAAAAAAGTTAAATTAATGGAGAAAAGACATCTATTAAGTAGACGTTTGGCCGACCAGAGAATCCCCCCGCAGCGATGATTTTTCCAGTAGGGTCATTTTCCGTCAGATCATTTTATATCTTTCAGGATGGAGATACGCTTTATAGGTACAGGAGGTGCATTCCAGGTAGATGTGGGAAATTCTGCCGCATTGGTCAAATTGAACCAAGGCAATTTGTTGGTGGATTGTGGTCATTCGGTTTTTCCAGCATTGGTGAGAAAGGGCTTGGTTGAAGAGGTAGATGCCGTACTACTCACCCACTTCCATGATGACCATGTTGGGAGTTTGTCCTCTCTGATCCTGTATCACCAAATCGCATTGAAAAAAGGGAAGCTCACCCTTCTCAGTCCCAGTCAGGCATTTGAAGACGAGCTGAGACAATTTTTGACCCATTCTTTGATCAATCCTGAACTGCGCGTCAACTTCCAGTTGCTTGAAAGCTGGCCCTCAGTCCGTGCGATTGACACCTTTGGCCTTCACGTGGCCGGGATGCAGACCTTTGGCTATACCTTTTCTGAAAATGGCTCCAGCATTGCCTATTCCGGTGACCTGGGAACCCCGGAGCCATTTTTCAATGCACTTGACAGCCTGGACCTTCCCAATCTTCAGGTTTTCCATGAAGTGTGTTTTGCGGACTACGGCTCTGCCCACACCATTTACAAACAGTTGGAAGAATACCTGGACCGGTATGAGATTTATGGTTACCACTGCGACCACCGTGATAAACCTTCAGATATCCGGTTGCCGCTTGCTGCCGAGCATGGCTTCTCAGTAAAATGAATCCAGGAGGTCTTTCCGGAAGTAGAGGAACTGGTAATACGGGTAATTTCTACTGTTCCCATAGGATCCAACCAATTGATAATTCTCAAATCTGGGATCCCGCTGAATGGCAAATGCTTCGTCCAGATAATCAAATCGATCGGGAGATAAATTGGTGAATATCAAGGCCTCTGCATCCTGTAAGTAAAAGTAATTTATAATGCTGGCTTCGTCTGGCTTTTGCCGGGCCAGGTAGGTATCGTTCAATCGGCCAAAGTCAATGCATTTGAGGTCACTGTGGTAGGAGATAGCCCCTGCATCCATATAGGATATGATGGTCGAACCGGGAAGAAGGGTTGACTGAAGGATATTGGCGGCCGGGAGGTATTCTTCCTCCATAATACTGTCCATATTCAGCACGAATTGCCGTTCACTGTTGAACTTCGTCGCCATGATGCCGAGTTGAATGACCGCAAGTACAGTGCCCATCTTGAGGATCCTTTTGTAAACAAGGGGGTTATCTTGCCGGGACTCCTGGATTACCCTCCAGCCTTCGTTGCCCAGAATGGCAAGCACGAGTAGCAGGGGTGCATAATATGGAAAGAAGAAGCGGGAAGCGTAATTCATAAACAGGTGGCTTTTTCCATAGCTGAGGACCACCAACCCCAGAAAAACAAAAATGGTCCCGAAGAAGAAAGCTCTTTTTTGATCGATCTTTTGCTCCTGTTTGGTTCCCGCCATATAAGTTGCCAGAGCGGCCAATAGGGGGATGGCCAGGTAGTAGGCGATGAAGCGGAGAAAATCCTTAATAGATTCTGGATTGAACAAGCCCTGATAGGCTTTGGCGTAGTAGGTATTTGGAAGAATGGAGCCATAATAGTCCCACTTCCAAAGCAGATATAAACCATTGATTGTTAATACAATGCCAATGATTACAAGTAGTTTTAATTTAGCTACTTTCCATGCCCCGATCTTGGGTCCAAAAATGAGGATACCCAGCGCAATTCCAGAAAAAAGCATCCCTTCCGGACGGCACAGAGAAAGCAAGGTAAAGGAAGGGATAAGAAGGAGTGAGCCCAACCAAGGCCAACCTTTGTCCATCAGGCGGACTACCTGGTAAATGGTGGAAATTATGAGGTAGGTGAAAAGCAGGGTTTCCAGTCCGCTGAAGACATGAACATACAGCATCGGGGCCAGGCAAAAGAGCAGTACGGTGATGCTGGAGATTACGCGGGAGACATTGAACCGCCTGGCCAGGATATATATGAAAATAGCTGAACCCAAAAGGCAGTACAGGGAAAGCAGGCGAATAAAAGGGACGATATTATCCGTCAGAGAATGCAGAGCGGCTGCGATCAAGGCAAGGAGCACGCCTGAATAACCTTCAACTGGAGGATCACCTGGATTCCAGTTCAATTCTCCGCTGAAATAAAGATTTTTTCCGTACCTGTAGGCGATATAGGCATCGTCCACTGTCCAGGAAGGCATCAGAATCAATGCCAATCCGCACAGCACCAAGCTGACCAGTAGAATAATATTGTGGGTACGCATATATCAGGGACTGCTCCGCATCAATATGCGGTTTCCGTCCCGGATTTCAAATTCTACCCTTCGATTTGCCTGACGGCCGGAAGAATTATCATTGGCGGCAATGGGCTGTAATTCACTGAAACCTTTGACGACCACCCTGCTATCTGAAATCCCCTGAGCCTCGATGTACTCAAAGGCAGCATGAGACCTGTTTTCACTCAGGCGCTGGTTGTAATTGGTGGAACCATAGGTATCGGTATGCCCCTTGATATGCAGAACGAGGTCAGGATTTGCCCGGAGGGCATCGATTACCTTCTGCAATTGGTCCATCGAAGATTTGCGCAAATAGGATTTATCAAAGTCAAAATAGATATGGTGAAGGTCCAGATTTTCCAGACCAGCCGGCAGATTGCTGGCGACATATCCCGGTCCCGGTGGCTCCGGGTCTTCGAAATCATTGCGATCGCTCTCAGAATTCACAAAAACTTCATCACCAGAATCAGTTTCAGGGGTTGGAGGAGGCTCGTCCGCTGGAGAAAACCCGCCAGAACCTACTGAAGTAGCTCCCGGGTTGTCAAAACCTGGGGCACCCTTAGGAGTGGTATGGTCTACCCTGGGTGCTTCCGCCCCCTTATGGAGTTGCATTGAAGAAAAGGCAATGGTTCCATTCGATTGTACAAACCGGAATTCACAACGGCGATTGTACTGTCGGCCGAGGTCATCCCCGTTTTCTTCGAGCGGCTGGTTTTCACTGAAGTAGGTTTCCTGTATCCTACTCCGATTGACACCAAGAGATTCGAGATAATCAATTGCGGCTTTGCTTCGGTTATTGGAGAGCTCCGAATTGTAGTCATAGGTTCCGTACCAGTCAGTATGGCCAGCAACAACGACAGACAATTGCTTGTTCGTTGACAGGATCGACGCTACAACCTCAAGCTCTTGCTTGGCCTCTTTCCGCAAATTCGTTTTGTCAAAGTCAAAGTAAATATGCTGGATTTCAGGAAGTACCGGGGTTGACACAACCGGAGGAGGAATTTCTATTTTATTGCGGCTGACAAAAATATTTCGCTCCAGGGAGATGTCATCATCTATCAATCCGGGAGTGGTAAAATCTTCTGTCACAGGATCATAACCTTCGGCATCTACCTGAAGAGAATAGCTGCGTTCTGGCTCCACCATAAACCGGTATTTCCCTGAACCGTCAGTGGTGGCCATCTCATCCACCACTTCTCCGGTGGATTTGTCGATCAGTTTAATCGAAGATGCGACCGTGTCCAGCGAGTTGGCATCCTGGATCATTCCTGCGATCTGCATGGCATAGAACCTCTTGGGATACCGGAAATAGGGAAATTTAGCCTCGTAGATGTCTTTTTCTCCAAATCCGCCTTCACGGCCAGAGGCAAAGTATCCAGTCAGCCCGTCTGAACTGATCACAAAGTAGATCTCATCGTCCGCAGAGTTGACTGGAGGACCCATATTGAGTGGTTCAAGCCATGCGTCGGAGCTGGAATCGAATTCCGTTACAAAAATGTCATAACCGCCGATGGATGTTCCACCATCAGATGAGAAGTACAAGGTAATGCCATCGGGATGGATAAAGGGAGCATCTTCGTTGAAAGGTGAATTGATCCGTGGTCCCAGGTTTTGAGGTTCCCCCCAGTTTTTCCCGTCTCGTTCAACCATGTAAATATCAAGTCCTCCATAGCCACCCGGGCGTTCAGAGGAAAAGAAGAGCAAATTGCTATCAGCACTTTGGCAGATGGAAGCTTCGTAGTACTTGGAGTTCAACGGCTTTTCAACCGACCGCGGTTCTTTCCATTCATTGCCTGATTCGTCAAAATCGGTGCGGTACAACCCCCCCGCTTTCTTATGACGATACATATAGAGGGTCTTTGCATCTGCGGTCAGGGAAATGGTTGCATCGTGGCCTTTCGAATTGACTGGAGTTCCAATATTTTCGCCGGACGACCAGCTATCTCCCTGTTTACGAGAGATGTATATGTCCTCATCGTAGTAATGGTTTTCAGCGTCAGCACCCTTCGAATCCGGGCGACGCGCTGTATACATCAGCAATGTATTGTCGGCTGAAATGACCGGACTGTGCTCCGCATATTCACTGTTGATGGATTCACCCATATTGTTAATTTTCACCAACTTAGAATCCTTCCGGCCTTGAAACTGTTTCGCATAGGAAGCCTGGCTGATCCGGTTCGTCAGGATGCGGTACCGGGCATCATCCGGTTCGAATTGAATCTGATCTTTCCGGTATTCAGCGATTGCTTCTTCCAGGCGGTCATTGTAATGGAGGGTCAGGCCGTAGAGGTAATGGAAATCTTTGTCCACATCGGGATTGATTTTATTCACCTTGTCCATGTACGGGAGGGCCTTGTTCTTTTTGTAAGTCAGGTAGAGACACTTGCCCATCCAGAAGTTGTAATAGGCATTCTGATCATCTCGGTTCAGCAATTCCTGAACAAAAGGAATCGCCTCTTCATACTCTTCATATTGAAGATGCTTTTTGGCCATTTTGAGAGGAGCTTTGTTCTTTTTGCCACGTTGGGCAGAAAGATCATTTACTCCAGTCAGCATGACCGCAAACACCAGGAATATTATGCTTATTCTTCGCATAACCGGTCTCAGGTCAATTTTTGATCGTTATCTGGCAGTGTAAACCGCTAAGCAACAGTACCATTAATTAAATTTAGTTTCTTTTTCGACTGAGGCAAACTTTAATTGGGGTGACATTCATTCAGTTTTATAAACAAAGAGCTGTTGGTCAATGGGTTATAAATTGCAGGATAAATGTTTATATAAAGTATAAAACACGGATTTTTTCCCGGGTTTGCAACCATCCCATATTCCCATTGTCTTTAAGAGAACGTATTTTTACTCAAATTCTCTGCAATGGTTAAGTCAACTCTCACCCTTATCGCGATTGTATTTTTCTCTCAGGTACAGGGACAAAACTGGCTCAGTTTTAGCACACCCAAGTTTCCGGAAGAGATCATGAAGGCCAGCCAGGTCGAGATAGTAAATCTGTATGAAATTCCCGCAGACCTCGATCAGAATGATTCTGAAGCAGGACATCTGGTGCGCGTGGTAAAATACCCTACGATGTCCTACAGCTTTGACCGGGAAGGGCGAATGGAAGAAGAAATCATTTACAAAGAGGATTCGGAATCAATTTCCAGCCGTACTGAGTTTCAATACGGCCCCGCTGGTGTATTGCGCAAGGACATCTACACTTACACCTACAATGAAGTGAATGGCACTACCGATACCATTCTTGCACAACACCGGATTCACAGGTATACGTATGATGATTCAGGAAATCTTGTGTTTTACAAGATATCTGAAACCGATGGAGAAAGGGAGTTGCAGACAGACAGCGTACACCTAAAGTACAATTCAGACGATGAGATACAATCCATTGACTTTCGCCATATTCAAAGAAATATCGCAGCCATAACCGAGTATACTCATCACAGCACGACCCGATCCACTGGCGTGAAAAAAGGTGGAGGTAAAACAGATGTAGAACGAGATTCCAAAGGCCGCTTCATCCATGTGGTTGACTACCTGGTGGATTCAGATGAGCCCAATATGGATCTCTCATTCATGTACAAGAAAGACCGACTGGATTCTACCTATGCGGTTTATAAACCAGTCCAAAAGGTAAAATCAGAACCTAATATCATTTCCAGCGGGTACTATTACGACCGGGAAGGAAAATTGGTCATGGTCAGAACCTACTCCAAGGACGAAATGCTCAGGGAGCAACTTTTCGAGTATTTTCCCTATGAAATACCGGAATGAGTTGATATTTCCTTTCTTGGATGTATTTTTAGAGTATGAAGCAGATTCTTATGGTGCTCGCGTTTCTGTCCTTTTATGGGCTGTCTTTACAGGCTCAAAAGTACCACGATGGAAATCTGGTGTTGGAAACGGGTGATACCCTGATTGGTTTGGTCGGCAATGGCCCCAACGAAACCTTTGTTTTCAAAAAAGACAGGAAAACAAAACCCATTTATAAGAAGGAGCATGAAGTAACTGGTTATCAGTTTGATGACGATATATACCGCAAGTTTTACGTAGAGGTTTTAATGGGTAATTTTCCTGAGCACCGGGTTGTGTATTTGAAAGCCCTCGTTGAAGGACCGGTTACCCTCTATGAATACAAGGGTAAGGGATTGCTTTTTGGTGAGCATACCAATCATTTCCTGCACCATGTGGAAAGTGAAGTTCCTTTCCGGGTACCTGATGGAAGTCGCTACTTCAGGGCTGAGATGAAAAATTACTTCAGGGATTGCGAACCAATTGCGGAAAAAATCAAATCCAAAGAGTATGGGTATGATGATATGATTGAGATCGTCGTTAAGTTCAATATCTGGTACGAGGCAAATGCCAGTGAAAACGCTGAAGAAACGGTAAACTGATCTGTGCCTTCACCTGCATCTAAAAAGAAAAAATGGTCATGGAAAGGAAGGATATTGTACATCCTGTTTCTGATCTCCTTTGTGCTGGTTGTTGGTGAAATCGCAGTACGCGTCATGGGGTTTTCTGCCTGGTCTCCTGACCGGTACACCTTTAAGGTAGAACCGGGAGGATCTTTTTTCGAATCTGATGCCAGGCTTGGCTACAAAGGTAAACCTGGGAGATTCCAACTCACCCTGTCCGATAGCCTGTCCGTATTGGTAACACATGATTCAATGGGTTATCGTATCACTTCACCACCTTCAGATTCCACATTGCTCCGTCCTGAGATTTGGGTGTTTGGGTGTTCCTTTACTCATGGGTACGGGGTCAATGACCACGAAAATTTTCCCTGGATGTTGCAGGAGGCATTTACTTCATATCAGGTGAAAAACTTTGGCATGGATGGCTATGGAACCTACCACGCTTATTTACAGTTGGAATCTTTGTTGGCAGCTGGTGAAAAGCCGGAACTCGTTATCCTGGCCTATGGTGGCTTCCACGATCAAAGAAATGTCAACAACCGGTATTGGAAAAAAGCACTGTCGGGTCGGGACATAGCAGATGGAATTGAATTCCCGTTTTTAAGATTCGATGACGATGGGGAACTCATACCCGGAATGGAAAAACCGACCTATCAACCCTGGCCCCTGATGCGCTATTCCGCTTTGATTCATTATTTAGAAAATGCGTCAAATAACTCTGAAAATGAAAGCCTTAGACCGTTCGAAGTGACCAAGGATATTATCCAGCGAATAAGTGCAAAAGCAGATGAATGCAGCAGCGACTTTTTACTGGTGAATATCTATCGCGATGAGGAGAGCAACCGGATGCTGGAGAGTATGGGAGATAATATCAAAACCGTGGACATTTCGGTTGACCTGAATGACAAGTCTCTCCGAATTCTCTCCAACGATGGTCATCCCAACTATAAGGGGCATCGACAAATGGCCGAAAAATTGATCGCGTATCTGAAGACTAAAAACCTTCTAATCCATACACACGGTATTGATGCAGCAATGCCATAACTTTGAGAATAACACAGACAGAGGATCCGCCCAATGAACTTTGAGGAAATATGGTATTATGAGCTTTTCTCCGTAGGGAGTTTTGTACTTACAATAGGGTCAATACTCCTGATTATCCTGATCATATTGACAGCGCGGGGAATAATCTGGCTGGTCGCCCGCGTATTGAAAGGGAGGTTGAAAAGGATCAAAGGGGTCGACCCTGGACGTCAATATGCAATTGTATCCATCACCAAGTATTTTGTCTACACGCTTGCGGGGTTCCTTGTTTTTGAGTCGGTAGGTGTTAATGTGACCCTGTTGATTGCCGGCTCCACCGCGCTCTTTGTCGGCCTGGGCTTTGGGCTTCAGAATACCTTCAATGATTTTGTCAGTGGGATAATTCTGTTATTTGAAGGAAGTCTTCAGATCGGAGATGTCGTAGAGGTCAAGGGAATGATGGGCCGGGTTACCCGGATCGGGATCAGAACTTCGCAGATCTGGACCCGGGACAATGTCAGCATCATTGTTCCCAACAGTAATTTTGTCTCAGATAAAGTAATCAACTGGAGCCATCAAAAGCCCAAAGCACGTTTCAAAATGGAGGTTGGTGTCAAGTATGGCTCCAATACCAGCCTTGTCACCAGGTTGTTGATCCAGAGTGCTGAAAATCATCCGGAAGTTAGCAAAGCACCTAAACCCAGGGTTGTTTTCAATGATTTTGGAAATTCCAGTTTGGTATTCCAGCTACATTTTTGGACCGAGCATACTTTTGAAGCAGAATATATCCTGAGTGACATTCGCTATGAGGTAGACAATCTTTTCAGAGCGCATGGCGTAACCATCCCGTTCCCTCAAAGAGATGTGCATTTGATTCCACCAGGTTCGCCCGTGGAAGGGAATAGTGATCTGAAATGAAAAGGGAAGCTCAATCCCCCATTTTATTTCTTCTTTCTTTTGGTTCTGCTGGTCGCTTCTGCCGTCATGGGGTCTTCCGGCCAATAATGCTTTAGGTAGCGACCTCGCAATTCTTTTCGGACTTCTGCATAGGTGTTTTCCCAAAAGCTCCTCAAATCCTGGGTTACCTGAACCGGCCGTCTGGCAGGACTGAGCAGGTGGATCATAACCCTCTGGCGGCCATCGTTTACAGAGGGAGTATCTAGCATTCCGAAGACTTCCTGTAGCCTGACAGCCAGGACGGGAGGCCTCCCATCTTCAAAGTATTGTAGATGTATACTGGACCCACTCGGAACATTGATCCGGGTCGGGGCTAAGCGGTCAAATTGCTGACTCAATTCCCAGGGTAGTTGTACCGAAATGAGGGAAACCAGGTCAAGCTTTGCCAGCTCGGTCCCGTTGGAAATCTTTCCCAGATAAGGTTGGAGCCATTCCTCCAGGGAGTCTATCAAACTTGACCGGCTAATTTCCGGCCAACCTTCATCAGGACGCCATTGTCTCAAACTTCCTAATCTGGCCAACCATTCATCGGCACCTTTGTCCCAGGGCAATAATCCATGGTCTTTTCGGATCGCATCGCAGATCACAATGGCTCCTTCTGCTTTGTCGAAATCTTTGCTACTCTTTTCGGAGACCAACAACGATCCGAGTTTGCGCTCAATCCGGCTTACCAAGACGCTTTTTTCCGTATCCCAGAGCACGACTTTTTCTTCCTTGATCCGGTGTGCCAAATCTTCGGGGTCCAAAGGAGCTCCCAGAAAAATGCGTCCCTTGGTGACACCACCGTCTACCTGAGCCGCTGCGACCCAATCGTAGTCCGATAAGGGGTCCTCTTTCTTCAGGGAAGCGGGTCGGCTGTTCCAGAGCCTGTAGCGCGCTGTATCAGCATTCATTTTGCGTGCGATCCGTTCCGGATAGGCTTCTGCCAGCAATTGTCCGACCAGATAAGGGTCCGGGTCTTTCTTGAGGGGGGACACCCGCAACTTCCTTTGCCAGATTTGGGAGACCTTCTCCAACCGGGCCAGGGCCCGCCGATCTCCCGGGCCACGGGCCTTGTTCCGAAAGTCCCGCAACGCATCCAACCGCCGACAAATGTCGGCGCCAGCTTCCCAACCCAGCGGATCCCGTTCCTCCAGAACGGCACTGATATCAGCCGCCAATGCACCGGCACCCATCTCATTTCCTTTGAGGAGGAGGTGGGCCAGTCTCGGATGGCTGGGAAAGCGAATCAACTGTTTGCCCCAGGGTGTAATGTTTCCATTTTCAATGGCACCCAAGCCCTCCAGGAGCTCAAAGGCTTGTGCCAGCGCTGCCGCAGGTGGCACCGTAGGCCAATTCAAGCCAGCAATGTCGCGGACGCCCCAATTGGCAAGCTCCAGCACGAGCGAGCTGAGATCCGCACTCATCACTTCCGGCTTGCGGTGTGATTGGAGGTATTGATGTCTGCCTTTTTCCCAAAGGCGGTAGCAAACTCCCGGCCCCAGGCGTCCCGCCCGGCCAGCACGTTGGTCCGCTGCATCCAGCGTGATCTCAACGGTTTCCAGCCGGGTCAATCCAGAGCGCGGATCAAAGTGAGGCGTACGGGCCAGCCCCGAGTCAACCACGGTCCGGATGCCTTCGATGGTGAGGCTTGTCTCAGCAATAGAGGTCGCCAGCACCACCTTCCGCCGACCAGATGGGCTGGGTTGGATTGCCTGATCCTGTTGGGCAAAGGAAAGGTCTCCGTAGAGGGGAAAGACATCAATATTTTCCCCACTGTTTTCCGCAAGCTTTTCCGCAACCCGGCGTATTTCTCCAACGCCCGGCAGGAAAGCCAGCAGGTCCCCACCTTGTTCCTTCAGGGCTTGACGAATAGCTGTAACCATAGGACCAACGACAGAATGCCCTTGTGCGCCAGACAAATAGATATGATCAACTGGATATTGGCGACCGGCACTTTGGATAAGGGGAGCTTCAGGACAAAGAGCTGTCAGTGCCTCCAGGTTCAGGGTAGCTGACATGATCAGGATGCGCAAATCCTCCCGAAGAACCTCCTGAATTTGCCGGCACATTACCAGGCCGAGGTCAGCATGGATGCTTCGTTCATGGAATTCATCAAAGATGACCAGGCCAATATCTTCCAATGCATTGTCATCCTGCATCATCCGGGTGAGAATCCCTTCCGTGACGACCTCAACCTTGGTTTTGGGGCCAATTTTGGAATCAAATCTCACCCGGTATCCAATGCTTTCAGCAATTTTCTGGCCCAACAACTCGGCCATGCGATGTGCAACAGACCTGGCTGCCAACCGTCTGGGTTCAAGCATAAGGACCTTTTTTCCCTTCAGCCATGCAGCCTCCATGAGTTCCAGGGGCAGAATCGTGCTTTTTCCAGCACCAGGTGGGGCTTGAAGAATGACCGTATTCCTGCTTTGCAAAGCCAGCCGAAGGTCGGGGAGGACTTCCATGATTGGGAGTTGGGATTTCGGCAGGGCCATTTTGAATTCTTTGAGGGCAGAAGATATATCAAAGAGACCAGAGGAGAAAACAGATGGGGAATAGATGGTTCACCTTTGTTTAAAAAAGATCGGCGAGGGGTCTCCAAAAGGGAGAATGCCTCGCCGATCACCCCCGAATAGTCGGGAGCCCAATAATAATTCAAAAAAGAACGGTTCGGTTTAGTGGGGGTATCAAGGTGACAAATAATCCGAATGGTCAATTTTAACTGATTTACAGATTCTTGAACCATTGTCTACCCCAAATCATTGCATGCTGACTCAATTTTATATCCAAAGATGGTAAAGGGCAAAGCGATTTTTGAAAGCGTCCAGAAAACTTTATTTTTATAAATACCACTTATCCTTTCTTTTTCAACAATATGAACTACCAAAAACAGAAAATAAATTGAAGGGAAAGAAGCTATACAAGTTTCTGAATTCGCTAAGTCAGGCGGAAAAGAATCAATGCACACGGTTTTTGCTTCCGGGCGGGAAGAAGACCGGAAAGTATGCGGTATTGTATAAGATTCTGACAGAACAGAAAGTTTATGATGAAAACCTGACCCTGAAAGCACTGTACAAAAATGGAAAACAGACAAGCAGGCGATTTGAGGCCACCTGTGACTATTTAGGAGAACTTATTATTCAGACACTTGCCCTGAAAGATGAAGACCTGGGTTCTTTACTACCCGTCATAAGAAAGGCAAGAGAAAAAGGCCTGATCCGTTTGGCTGGAAAACACCTGAGGAAAGCGATTAGAAAAGCCACCCAGGATGAAGAATACGAAGACTTGCTGCAGTTGTACCAGGAAAAAGACCTGCTGACCCTTCATTTTGGTTACCTGATAGATCAAAAAACGGACTGTTTACCACGAAGTGAAGTTTTTCAGGCTTTGGTAAGGCTGGAAGAAATGGGACGAATGCTGGATGAATTCAGGTCGGTTAAATGGATGGCCTCAGAAGGAAATGCGACGGAACAAATAGGTATACTTCAAGAAAAGCTCGAGAGGATTCAACCCCAGTCAACCAGGGAAAAGTACCTGTATTACCGACTTCGGATGCGTCTGGCCTTCATCAGCAGAGATTACTTTTTAGCCTGTGAATTTCAGAAAAAGGTAATGGAATTGGTTTACCAATCAGGGATACCCCGGATCAAGGCCCAGCGGATCGAAGAAAGTGGACACATGCTGAGGATTTACCATACCGTCGGCTTGTTTCAGGAGGCCGACCTGGAATTGATGCGCCTCAAGGCGGCACCCATCAGGACCCGACATGAAAAAAATCTCTTCCTGAAGCATAGTCTGGTGGCAGCCTTTATTTCTGCTTTTACCCTGGGAAAACAATCCACCGGCCTCTGCGCACTGGAAGAATTTAAAGAGGTAGGCGATGAAATCTCAATTAAGGATAGGGTAAAGCTCCACTACTATGCAGCTCTTTTCCTCGCAATGAATGGGGATTGGAAGGCTTCCCGCGCCCATTTGATTACGATCCAGAAACTACCCGCCCGGTCCCGGTCCATATTTTCCTGGCAACCCGAATTGTTGTTGGCCATTGGTTATCTGGAAGAAGAAGAGCCTGATATGGCATCGACCTTGCTGGACCGGATAGAACGGAAGGCAGAAAAACAAACATACCCCTACCTTATCTCAAAGGGTCTTGCACGTATCCTTTATGCTGCTCCGCCGGAGGCTAAATTATTGCTGGCTAACCTTCGCGCTCTGATCATTGACCTTCGGGAGCGACCCGGAAGCCGACTCGACGCAGTCTATTTTGATTTGATTCTCTGGATCGATGCCCGACTTGAGAAAACCACTCCTATAGAAATTTCCAAATCACAGCAGTACTTGTCAGCCCGCCAGGCCTTTGCGCGGGTTAAAGTCACAAATCATCAATGATATCGATGATGACGAACCCGGCATGAGCCAAATTCAGGTAAACACTCCAACCACACGGCAATGGCGTAATGGTATTGTTACCATTTTGATAATCCAGCCAGGCCCGTGAAAAAGGGATATTCGCTTCACCAGCAGCTTTTTCTATGATCTCAGATGGAGTTAAATGGCAGTAAACACAGGTGGGATTTGCTCCCATATAACTCAAATCAGACCCTGTCGCAATGTTTCCTGGAAACATCAGACAGGATGCAATCAGAATGATTGCAAAAAAACCTTTCATAATTAGTTGATTTATTAAATTGACCTACTTCATAATATAGCTAATATTAGGTCTGGGGCTGACAGCCTCTGTCAAAAGCATGCGACTGGTCACTAAATTGGGTAGAGTAGTCAATCAAATAGATATCAATCCAGGTTTTCAGCAGCACCGGAACATAAAAAGAGGCGACATCCAATGAAGATTCATTTTTCTATACTTTCAAAGTTGGGCCTGCTTATTCTGGGGCTTCTGTTTGCAGGGGAAACCTTGTACAGCCAGGTCAGCCTTTGTAGCCGTGATACGGCCTATCACTTTGTCGTTCTTGGGTCTTCGACGGCGGCCGGTACGGGTGCCAGCCCCAGCGACAGCTCCTGGGTCAACCGTTACCGGGATTACCTCCAGTCATTGAACCCATCCAATCAACTGACCAACCTTGCCGTTGGCGGGTTTACCACCTACCGGCTCATGCCGACCGGATTTGTCCCACCTGCAAACCGGCCCACGCCGGATACCAACCGGAACATCACCGCAGGTCTCGCCCTCAATCCGGATGCGATTATTGTCAACCTTCCATCCAACGATGTTTCACAAGGCTTCTCTGTCGCCGAGCAACTCGACAATTTTGATACGATCGTGAACCGTGCCCAGATAGCCGGAGTACCCATTTGGATCGCAACCACCCAACCCAAAAATTACGGCAACCAGGCCAATATCCTGAAACAGGTTGAGGTAAGGGATTCGATCTGGGCAAAGTACAGCCCTCGGGTCCTGGATTTTTGGACTGGTCTGGCTGATTCGACCAATCAAATAGACCCTTTCTACGATTCTGGTGACGGTACCCACCTGAACAATTCGGGCCATTACCTGCTCTTTACCAGGGCCGTGGATGGAGCGATCCCGGATGCGCTATATGTCCCACCAAGCTATGTCGATTATACCCCGACCAGGATTGAGCCGGTTTTCACGCCAGATTGTGGAGACTCCGCAGCAACCTTCTCCATTTTTATCCTCAATCGTGGAATTGCAGACACCGGACCGGTGGACATCCAGGTGGATGTTGTCGAGCAACTTACCGGACAACCGACCACCTTTACAACCCAGTTGCCCCAAGGACTTACCAGTTGTGACCAGGACAGCTTCCTGTTCATTTTCAATACTTTAACGGGAGGAACCTATAATTTTACTGCGGTGGTATCTTCCAGCAATGACCTCCGGGCTGACAATGATACCCTGACCTGGTCAGCCTCCTTTTTGGGTGTGCCAGCCCTGACCGCAGTACCGGACACCGGATGTGGAAATAGCTCGCTTGCCTTGATGGCCCTCACCGATCCATCAGATTCAATCCGGTGGTTTGATGCTCCACAAATGGGGAATTTTCTGGGAGGCGGACCCGTATTACCCCTGTCCAACCTGCCTACCTCGACCACTTTCTGGGCAGAAGCAGTCCGGGGAGATTTCTTTTTCCGGAACGAGCTGGCGACCACCACAAACAACAATATCAACTTCAACGGGACCATGTTTGACCTGGTGGCCGATTCGAGTTTGGTCCTTGACTCCTTTGGTCTGAAGGTCACTACAGCCGGAGCCCAGGTCGTAGAAGTCTATACCCGACCAGGGACCCACCTTGGATATGAAACCAATGCCGGAGCCTGGTCATTCCATGCGAGTTATCCGGTACAGGTATCGAATACTACAGAATTTGCCCGAATCGGAGTCCTGGGGCTGAATATGGCTGCCGGAGATACCCTGGGGGTCTATTTACAATTGCAGAACTCCAGTTCCAATTTGGGTTATCAGACCTTGTCGAATCCCCTTACCAGAAGCACCGACGAATTGACCATGCTTACCGGTAGTGGGGCCAGTCACAATTTTGGGGGAAACTATTTTCCCAGGGACTGGAATGGCAGGGTCTACTACCATTTTGGAAACAGGCCAGATGGGGAATGCCTTGGACCCAGAATTCCGGTTCAGGCTTATGTCAACAGCCCCATTGTATCCCTCGGCAACGATACCATTTTGAATACGACCGGGAGCATAGTCCTCAATCCTGGCACCGGTTTCAGTAACTATCAATGGTCAGACGGAAGCACGGGCTCAACCCTGCAATTGGATGGAAATACGCTCGGTATGGGAGTCTTTCCCATCTCCGTTGTGGTCACTGATAGTCTGGGTTGTACAGCCAGCGACACCGTAATCATTGTCTTTGCGCCATTGGTAAACACCACGCCTACCCTGGACGACCAGTTCCTGGTCTGGCCCAATCCGGCTAACGGCTGTGTAAATGTGGTGCTACCTCAGTCGACAAATGCAATCCAGTTGATCGATATGCAGGGGCGTTTGTTGAAGACATGGCAGGGAGGTGGAAATCGCATGGTTTTAGAATTGGAAGGGATACCCAATGGCTTGTATTGGTTGAGGATATCGGGTGTGCAGTCAGAAGGCATGGAAACCGCCAGGATTCTGAGTGTCCATCACTGATCAGGCTTGTTTCGAAGGAGATAGGAGGGTCTGATTTCCATAGGGTTTTGCCATTGGTAGATCCGCTCCAGAAGTTCCTCATCCTGACCGTTTTCTTCGACTTGCGCCACAAATTCCTGCCAGTCAGCTTCAGGCAACAAAAGATAAGAGATTCCCAATTGCCTGCTTTTAGGACCCAGCGGACGATTCAAAATAGCTTCTATTTCAAATTCACTTACCTCAGAGGCTATACGGTAGAGTTGAGAAGGTGGGATATTGTATTCAGGAAGCCAGGGCAAAGCATCAATTCCGGTTTGATAGGTAATGACCTCGGCAAGCCCCTTGTGGGCGATCACCAGTTCGGGGTCCTCACCACTGAATTGAACGGTTATCTGCTCCACAATCCAGTCATATTTCTCGTAGTCGGGATCATATTGGGCAGTATCAATCGTCTTCATTCCCCAAACAGAAAAGACCACCAGGAAAACTGCTCCGCAAAAACGTGCCAGCCAGCCAGCCTGATCCAAAACCGCAACCAAAAAGATGGGTATGATCAGCATCCCTGTCAGGAAAAACCGATACCCCATGCTGGTCACATTTACCACCAGAAAGGGAAAGAACAGCACGATACACAGTAAAAACAGGCTTCGGTAAAATCGAAATTGTTCGCCGTAGGCATTTCCCCGAAAAATTAAGGTCACCAATGCCCAAAACCAGAGCAGGGCCGAGAGGACAATCTCCACGACCCATATCGGCTGGGTATGGGTCAAATCCAGGAGTTGTATGAATACAAGGTGCGGGAGTTGGGGATTGGTATCCAAAGAACCCTCAAACCTTTGCAGGTCGGAGAAGTGGAGGAGGCCGGGCAGGGCGAGGGAGACCAAAAGAATGCCCGCAAGACCGAGGAGGACGAAAAGAAGGGTCCGAAGGTTCAGGATGCGAAACCCCATGAACAGAAAGCCCAAACCGGCTGTCATTCGGTGGCTAAGGGCGGTGAAGAGAAATGCCAGAGCAGAACCGACCCACCCTCTCCCAAGAGAAAAGAAAAAAAGCAATAACAGGAAATCAACTCCCAGAAGGTTCTTTGGAAAATTGGCTGCAAAGAAGGCCAGGCTTGGGCTTGCCAGGCACCAGAGGCCGAGGCATATCCCAATCAGTGTGTTTTGTGAGAGGCGTAATGCAAGAGCGCATAGGAAAAAAGAAAAGATGCCAGCCAGGCCAGCACAGAGATGTTGAAAGGCGATTTCATAATCCCCACAGATAAAATAGAGCCATTTAAGTAAGACATAAATGGGTGAAGCGTCCGGGCTGTGCATCGCACCCTCTTCAATAAGCGCTTTTACCTGGATCAGGTAAAAGTATGCATCCCAGCCACTTGGGTAGGAGCTGCCGCTTAGCCTTAAAAAGTGGGCAAGGTAAACCAGTAAGAAAACGAGGGGTGGAATGTATAGCCTCGATCGAAGCCATTGAGGCCGCACCATGGATTAAACTTCCAGTGTAACCTGAAATTCAGGAATCCATTCAGAGCCGGGATAAATATATCTTAAAGTCTTGGTAGGGTCAGGGCTTGAACTGCCGGTCGCATCGGAATTCTCTCCTGCTGGAGCCCGGAGATGCATTTCATCGATCAACTTTTGTCCTTTTATTTTATCCGGGGTAATGGTCAGGATTTCAGAAAAAATGCGGGTCATATCTGATTTGGTATTTCCCTTGTACCAGTATTCCTTTTCCATGATCCGGTTCAGCTTGCCAAAAATCTTGATTTTGGCCACTTCTTTTCCGGCATCCAGACTTTCGATAGACCAATTGCCATCCGCAACTTCCCTGATCTCAGTGCTTTTTTCAGTATCAGATCCGGAGTTTTCGGAACGATTGCGGTACAAGACAAAGCTTCCGCTTGAGCGAAGGGTCAGGCTGTAAGAAACATCACCCTCTATTTCCATGTCCTGGAATTCATAAAAGTTTCGGTCGAGCAAAGAGCTTAGGAAACTGTTTCCAACCTCATTTTTCAAGGCAGCTTTTCTTTCTTCGGCACCATTGCTTGCCAGGCCAAACCACTGTCGCCCGTCGAAGAAGCGGAATTCGGAGATGAGAAGGTCCCTGTAACTTTCTCCCGGATAGAAGGAATTGATCCTGAATTCAAATTCGTTTCCTTCGATGGGATTCGCGAGATCAATGACCGAACCCCCTTGTTGGTCTGGCAATTCAAAGCCTTCTCCATTCGCACCCATGGCCGCAAAGGCAACTTCTTTGGCACGCGCATTTCTTTCGAAATGACTTTTAGAACGCTGGTAACCATTCCAAACCTTGATTTTTTCGATGCGAATGGCACGGTCAAAGGTGAATTGGATCTTTTCCCCTACACCTTCATCTTCCTGACCTTCTGCCCAGCCAAACTCCAGGTTTGAATCAAAAAGGAAATCAGCATTGTAGGCTTGAGCGGGCTCCAGGACTGAAGTTGCGTTGACCACGCCGGCCTCTAAATGGAGGGGACGTACCTTTAGCGGATTGCCAGCTTTGTCCTTGAATTCAATTTCTGCGAGAGAAACCAGGGCGTCAGGAGGATAGTTGATGATGGTACAAAAGGGATATTCACCAAACTCAATTTCTTCTTGGCCAGCAACTTTGGTAATCCGGACAAACATGGATTGTACCTCTTCATCAATTTTCTTTTCAGTATCCAGGCTGATCTTGCCGGCATCGGCGCCATTGATAAAGCATTCAAGCCCCTTGACAGCGTTTCCATTCGGAGCAGAACGGATCGTGACAGAGCCCACTTCGATAGGGTTTTCGAAATAGAGCATGACCCCTTCATTGGGACCGGCACCGGGGATCGCTTGCCAGGTGGTAGCAGGGTCTCCATCGAGCAGATATTCCGGCCCGGCCTCTCCGACTGAAGTTGCATACATGCGTTCCAGATAAATGGCATCGGGGTCAAATGGGATATCTTCTGCGATCGACTCTGGCCCTTCCGGCGTTTTGATGTTTGTACCGGGTTCGATGTCTGGCCCAGTAGTAGTCGATTCGCCGCCACAACCCCATCCGAATACGAGGAGGAATGAAAGCAGACAGAGAGGAAATAGATATTTCATAGTGTCAGAATGGATCACAAATTAGAACAGGGTTTGTTGATAGCCGCCGGATAATTTTGCTTCATGCTCCAGCAGCCAACGTTTGCGCCACATCTCTCCGGCATAACCGGTTAGTTTTCCCGTCGAACCAATTACGCGGTGGCAAGGAACAACGATTGAGATCGGGTTTTGTCCATTGGCTGCGCCCACTGCCCTGACCGCTTTCTCATTTTGAATGGCATGGGCAATATCCGCATAGGAGGCTGTTTTACCGAATTGCACCCCAAGCAAGGCATTCCAAACCGTGGTTTGGAAATCGGTGCCCTCAGGGGACAGGGTAAGTTCAAATTCCCTTCTTTTGCCGGCAAAGTATTCCTGGAGTTGGTCCCTGGCTTCTTCCAGAGATGGATAAACCGGAACCTCTTCCCCTGGGTCTTCAGCCTGAAAGGAAATTGCAGTGACACCCATATCGTGGCCTTCGATCTTCAGCCATCCAATAGGGGTCTCTAAACTGATATGACTTTTGGGAAATAGTTCCACCCTTGGAAGATAGTGAATTCTTTGCTTTTGAAGACAATAGCAGGGGTTCATTGCTTAGCTTTTTCGCAAGGCCCCCCAATATTTCCAGGCGACCTCCCTGGCTGTTATACTACTGATCCGAAAGCCACGCCACCCATCCAGAACTCCCAAGCGGACAAAGTACATTTGGATAAATCTCCAGACAGGACTAAAAACCGCCTTTGCGAGAAGAGTTCCCCTCCCTTTTGATTTAAGCTTCTCCGCGGCCAGGGAAGCATAGCGTTTAGCTCTTGTACGATGCTCTTCTATGGTATAATAGGTGTAATGCAGTAGATCTCCCAACAACCAGGTTTCCGACAAACCTGCCTGAGGGACCAACTCTTCGTGGACATAAGCCCCCTCCCAGCTTGCTCCCCCTTTTGGAAACAACCTGATTTTACGGTCCGGATACCAACCGCCATATTTAATCGGTTTGCCGCAGTAAAAAGCCAGGCGATTAAAGGAATAAACGCCGGTCATATTCTGCTTGATCTCCAAAATGGAATTCCTCAACCCATCGGACAAAGCTTCATCAGCATCCAGGGAGAGGATATAGGGAAAAGAAGCTTGTTCGTTGGCAAAGTTTTTGGTTGCCGAGTATCCCAACCAATCTTTGGAGATCACCTTTGCTCCGTATTCCTGACAAATTTCCAGGGTCTTGTCTTCAGAAAATGTATCCACCACAACCAGCTCATCCGCAACCCCTTTCAGGGAAGCCAGACAGCGCCCGATATTGCGTTCCTCATTTTTGGTGATGATGACGGCGGAGATCTGCATGAAATAGTTTTATCTGACCACTTTGATCGGGTCGGAACCGGGAAGCAGTTTTCCAATCGGCTGATCAGGTAGGCCTAATTCATTGAGAATGTCTTCAAATTCAGCCTGGTATGCGGGGTCTATGGCCACCAGCAGGCCACCGCTGGTCTGGGGATCACAGAGCAGAAACCGAACAGGTTCTTCAAGTTCCTCGATTCTGTGGCCGTAGCTTTGCCAGTTGCGCTTGGTTCCTCCGGGTACAGCCCCCTTTGCGATATAATCTTCAACCCGGTTGATGCGTGGTACCGCTCCATACCAGACTTCTCCACTGAGGCCACTTCCTTCACAGAGTTCGCTGAGGTGTCCTAAAAGCCCAAACCCAGTGACGTCAGTCATGGCATGAACATAATGAAGCTTGCTAAACCGTTGGCCGGGTTTGTTCAGCGTCGTCATCAACCGGACAATGGTTGCCAGGTCTTCAGGTTGAATAATGCCCCGCTTTTGGGCGGTACTCATGGCACCAATTCCCAAAGGCTTGGTCAGGTAAAGCAGGTCCCCGGCCTGGCCCTGGTCATTGCGCTTGAGCTGAGCGAGCTCAATGAGACCTGTTACGGCCAGCCCGAAAATCGGCTCTGGACTGTCGATGCTATGACCTCCGGCGAGGCTGATGCCTGCTTCCGCACAGATCGCCCGGCTACCTTCCAGCACCCGTGCTGCCACTGATTCAGGCAGGGTATCAATGGGCCAACCCAGAATAGCGATGGCGACCGCCGGGGTCCCCCCCATGGCATAGACGTCACTGATGGCATTGGCGCTGGCAATCCGGCCAAAGTCATAAGGGTCGTCCACGATCGGCATGAAAAAATCTGTGGTGCTGATCAGTGCCCGGCCATCCCCCAGGTCATAAACCGCGGCATCGTCCCGGGAATCATTTCCCACGATCAGCTTATCATCCTGAAACCGTGGCAAACTGCTGTGAAGAATCTTGTCCAGGACAGCGGGAGCAATCTTACAACCGCAACCAGCACCGTGGCTATATTGAGTGAGTTTTATTTCATTTACCTGCATGCGGCAAAGATACAAGCAATCTCAAGCAGATGGTCATCTCTGTAATTTTCCGTAAATTTTACCTCTTGAATTTGTAAATCAGGCCGATTAAGTCCTAGTTTCAATTCTCAATACAGAATAAGCATGAAGATAGCCGTAGTTGTAGGTACCATTCGAGAAGGCAGGCAAAGCCTCAAGGTTGGACAGTATCTGGTTCAGGAACTGAATAAAAGAGCCGGCATAACCGGGGAATTGGTTGATCTCAAGGAATTGGACTTACCGATTTTAACCGAGCGCAGCCACTATATGAAAGAGGAGGACCGTCCTGCAGGCCTTGTTACTTACCGGGAACATATTGTTGCTGCTGATGGGGTCATTGTCGTAGCTCCCGAATACAATGGCGGTTATCCGGCTGCCTTGAAGAATGCATTTGATGCCCTCCACCCAGAGTATAGGCGGAAACCCTTTGCTATTACCAGCGTTTCCTCTGGCTATGGCGGCTATACCGTCATCACCCAGTTACGGGAGATAATCAACCGCGTTGGCGCCTTTGTGGTACCAACGACCTTCATGGCCAGAAATGCCAGCACAGCATTCGATGAGTCCGGCGCAGCGGTCAATGAATTCTATGACAAGGGAGCCAATAAACTGATCGATGACGTCCTCTGGTTTGCCGAAGCAATAAATCGCCAAAAACAAAGTTCTGAATCTTAAAGGCCTCGTAACTGAATGATGCAACCATGAAAAAGGTAATCTTACCATCTGTTCTCTTGCTGGCGTTGGTGTTTTCCAGTGTTTCACAGGCATTTGCCTGGGGCTTCTGGGCCCATCAGCGCATCAACCGCCTGGCAGTATTTACCCTGCCACCCGATATGCTGGTGCTTTACAAGAAGAACATCGATTACCTGACCTCTCATGCAGTTGATCCGGACAAGCGGCGTTATGCCGTAGATGGAGAAGCTCCCCGGCATTATATCGACGTGGATCATTACGGAGAATACCCATTTGACAATGTTCCCCGGGAATGGGACGATGCATTGGAAAAATTCAGCCGCGACACCCTGATGGCTTATGGGATCGTCCCCTGGCATATCCAAAAGACCTATTACGGCTTGGTAGATGCCTTTAAGGACGGGAAGTTGGAACGGATCATGAAGATATCGGCTGATCTCGGTCATTATATTTCTGACTCTAATGTTCCGCTGCACACCACAGAGAATTACAATGGGCAAATGACCGACCAGAAGGGGATTCACGGGCTTTGGGAATCCAGGCTCCCCGAGCTGTTTGGTGAAGAATGGGATTACTTCATCGGAAGGGCAGATTACTATGACGATGTGTTGGCAGAGGCCTGGGCATCGGTTCTGGAGGCACATATTTGCCTGGATTCAGTCTTTGGATACGAAAGAAGGCTGACCGAAACCATGAATTCGGATCAGAAATATTCCTTTGAGAACAGAGGCAATATGCTGATTAAAACCTATTCACGGGCTTTTTCGGATGCTTACCATGAAATGTTGGCCGGACAGGTCGAACGCAGAATTCGTGCCTCCATTCTCCGGGTTGGGTCCATCTGGTATTCAGCCTGGGTGGATGCTGGTCAACCGGACCTCAAGAAATTCATGGACCAGGAATTGGAGTTAGAGGAACAGCGGAAGTACGAGAAGAAGTTTAAGGTTGAAGATCGGGAAGACGGTTCAATTGGAGCAGTAGAATCCCCCTATGAGAAAGTCTTCGGCGCCTGCTGTGGCCATGGCATGGAAAGTTGTCATGGTCAGGCGATGCGTGTCCAGCAGGATAGCAAAGCATTGGAAGATGACAAGTTCCGCTATCTGCAAGCACAAAATTCCGCAGCCGCTTCAGCGGAGAATGGTCGTTCCGATAGGCCTTAAGTGTTAAAGCCGAATGGCTGCGTAGCGGTCATCCATTATGGTATCCATCATAATAGACATCGGCGTAAATCCTTCGCCTCCACTCAGGACAGACTTTAGGATCGAAGGAGAAAACCCACTTATCAAAGCCGTATTTTCATCTTTGGAAGAGACCGGGACATTTCCACGCCGGCCGTTCACATTCCAGAAGATGATGCCGGGGGCCTTGTAACCGGCATTTTGGTACCGGTCCCGGATCATTTGCAATGCAGTCCTATCGTATTGACAGGCCTGATCAAATTCCATATCTGAAATGATCAGAATCTTGGTCGGCATCTCTTCAGGAATTAATTGATGCTCAACTGCTTTCTTCAACAACCGACGAAAGACAGCTTCCAAATCGGTATTGTACCCCCACTCGCTTGCAGACAATTGCTGACAACGCTGGTACAAATCCCCTTTCAGGTATTGGAGTTCAGGAGAAGCTGAGAAAGTGATGAAAGCATCTTTGAAGACGGACTCATTTCGCTCGGAAATATAGAGACCGAGAGAAATACTCACATCCATCGGCAAACCGTACATAGAACCAGAAGTATCGCAAACCGGGATGATCCGCTGGGTTGAACCAGCCATATAATTGGGCAGGGCATTCCATTGCGCCACGATGGCATCCTTAGCGTCCTGCTCCGAATCCATATCCATGGCCTGAAACAGTTGGTAGGGAAATATTGCGGCAGCGTTGATCTTGGACGTACCCGTTTTTACATCTTTGATGAAAAGGTTGAACCGGCTTTGATCATTGCGCATAAAGGCCTTGCGGTACTTGTTCATTGCCTGGGAAGGGACCTTTTTATAGGCAATAGACTTCCAGTTGCCGGCACACATTTGCTGCTCGACAGTCGAAGACCCTTCCACCAACAGTTTCCGGTAGGACTTCGGATCTAGTTTCAGGTATTTACGAACGGTATTGGCAAAAGGACCCTTTCGCGGCAACCACTTAGCCAAAAGCCCATCCTGCTTTTCGATCAGACCAACCCTGATCAGCTCGAGGGCAACATCACGAGCCTTTCCGGTTTTGAAAATGAAGAGGTCATCCCAGCGGCCATACTCAGGAACGAGGGGTAGTATCCTGCAGAGTTCTGAAGGAGCATGGCGCAGTAAATATTTTAGCGCGATGCGAAAGAAGCGGCGTTCGCCAGCCCCCCCACGCACATCACGCGCCCAAAAGATGATTTTCAGAGTAGTTTCCGGATCATCCATGAACGCGTCTCCGATCAGACTTTCGATATCAGACTCGTCCATGCTTCGGCTTGCACCTGCGAGGAAGAACAAATCAACGCAGGCATCAAGAGAGGTAGAGTTGGTGACCATTCCATTGGTGGTCAAGGTGTCATGCTGGCGAAGGGATTGGATAAGTTTATTCATGGTGTTCATCGTTTCAGGTTAAAAATGGGAAGGCTCTACAGAATGCGGTTTTCCGTAAAAGGTTGCTTAAAGTTGCTGGATGCATGCTTCAAGAGCCTTCTTTGTTCAGGATACGTTTTCCTATCGTTTGGTTTTTGATTGCTGTCTGTATCCTTTCGTATAGTCAATGGCAAAGGTGATGCCAAAGCCAAAACCAGGCGGTTGAGCCGATTTGGAACCTCCAGACTTGTCAATATTTATTTTTGGCTGTCAGTTATTGATAGTTAAATTGCAGAATGGCAAAGATCATGATGTCCTGGGTAGCTGAGCTCAATGACTTTACAAGGACAACTCCCCGCGAAATCAACCTCAAGGACAGCCCCAATCTCAATCTGCACCGACATTGGTTCAAAGATCACCAGGAGCATATTATCCTTTCCGGCAAGGAAGGGGATGACCCAGGGGCACTGATGCTGGCTTCTGCCATTCGCAAAGAGTTTCCCGACCGCCA
>CAYGRE010000057.1:0-42975 GCA_964352215.1 uncultured Bacteroidia bacterium | reverse complement strand
TACTTTGCAATTTACGGCTTTCCGGGATAGCCGCCAGTGAAGGCCTGGGTAGTGGGGCAGAATATTGTGTGTATGTGTATTTTTCTCTAATTCAGTCCTGAGGTCCTTGAATGGGAGTTCCGACCTCCGTGATGAGAGGTCAGACCTTCCAGACGAGAGGTCGAACCTCCCGGAAGAGAGCTCAGACCTCCGAAGCGAGAGGTCGAACCTTCCAAGTGAGAGCTCAGACCTCCCAGGCAAGAGGTCTGAGCACACTTGTAGTAAGCTCCGAACTTGGAGGTTGGAAGTCGAGACCTCATGAGAGGGAGCTCCGACCTCTTGTCATGTAGTTAATAGCTATACATTTTTGTGTGCCATTGCGATACGATTTTGAGATAAAACACCGCGTATAAAGGTGGTATCGATCTATAGTGAGTCCAATGGCCCCTTTTTGTGAAAGCTCGTGAGTGTCTCTTAATGAGGTACATGCTGAATAGTAAATAGTTTACCTCTTAGTGATTTCCAGTGCTCACCTGATTTCATTTTTCCGGCCATCTCAATCATTGTGGGTTTGAAACTCAATGGAATTTTCCGGAAAAGTGCCCTCCAGGTACTCCAGGGGTTACATGGAAATATTCTGCTGCAGCATAACACTCAATTCTGTGCTTAAAAGGAGCGAGTTCTTTGCTTGCTATGAGTATGCTCGGACCTCTTGGGTGGGAGGTACGGACTCCCACGCAGGAGGTCAGACCTCGGGTCCGGGAGTTCCGACCTCTTTGGAAACAGTTCCGAACTCTTTTTTGGCCTCTATGGGGCGATTTTGGAAAAGGGGTTTCCAGGATTCCATGATCATTTCAGAAAGGAATTGGCCTGAATCGGACCCAATCACCCTAAAATTGCCTCTGAAACCAAGCGAATTTCAGGAGGAGTTCAGGAAATGTCCACTAAAAGCGGCTTTTTTATAAACTATAATTCACATCAATAGCGTAAAGAAGAGATTACCTTGCCCCATCATGGATAATCCTCCTGGTCGCTCTGACTTCCCAATGGATAATTCACGGCACATTTAGGATTTTCATTATTTTGCAATATGCTCATTCGCATCCTTCGCTCTGTTTATGCCATCTACGGTGCTCTCGTTTTCGTGATCCACCTGCTGTTATTCATTCCCTTTCTATTCCTTGGCCTTTTCATTTTCGGCAAACGCAGCATTCGCCCCCTGATCTGGTATGCCCACCACAGCATTGCCCGGGTGACGCTTTTTCTGGCCGGTGTCTGGATCGGGGTCAAGGGCCGTGAAAAGGTTCGGGGAAATGGGCCCTATATCATCGTGAGCAACCACCGCAGCTTTCTGGACATCCTGATCGATGCGATCGCATTTCCGGGGATCTATAAATTCCTCAGCAAAGAAGAGATGACCAAAGTGCCCATTTTCGGGATTCTGGTGGCCCGCATGTGTATCCTCGTCAACCGCAAAGACGCGGAATCCCGTCACCAAAGCTATCAGAACATGGTCGATGCGCTGGACCAGGGCTTCAATGTGCTGCTGTATCCGGAAGGCACCCGCTGTCGCACCGTCGAAAACGTCCCCAAGGAGTTCTACGACGGCGCATTTCGGCTGGCCTCAGAGACAGGGCGGCCGCTGGCGGTGGCATCCTTGCATGATCCGGGGCGGCTGAACCTGCCGCAATACACCCTGGACCTGGCACCCGGCTGGGTGCGGGTGCGTTGGAATGTGATCACCGATACGGCAGGGCGGGAGGTGGAAGAATTGAAGTCCGAGACGCGGCGGTTGATGTTAGAGGGGATTGAGGGGTGATTTCGATCTTCTATTGAGGAGCCCTGAATTAAAAACCCAGCGGGATTTTCATATTTTTTTGGTCAGGTATTGCGTAGAATTCTGGACTTGTATTATATTTGCAGTCCCCGGTTAAAAACCGGGTAACATATTCCTCCTTAGCTCAGTTGGTTAGAGCGGTTGACTGTTAATCAATAGGTCCTTGGTTCGAGTCCAAGAGGAGGAGCGAAATTGGACAAATCGAAATTTTCATTCGGTTTGTCCTTTTTTATTGCCTCAAAATCGGCCTTGATGGCAGTGAAAAGGGCGATTACCTCGTTCACCTTCCCGGTTCGACATTTGTTGTTTCGCTTACTTTAAGGGTTGAGTATTGGAAGGCTGCACAAAGAGAAAACAGTCGCTCAGCCTGTATTTAAACCGAGCTTAGTTCTATCAATTCGATCGGCAACTTTGCCTCAAGGATCATGCTGTCAAGGTCAGACATCAGGTTGAAGAGCAATTTCCCGGCACTTGTTCCAACCTCGAAACCAGAATGCTTCAAGTGGCTAATGTTAGGAAAAAGGTAATAGGGAGCCTGGCCATCGCTGATCGAAAACAAAGCAATATCTTCGGGAATTTTCAGTCCGCGCTTCATGACGGCATGGTGGGTGCGAACCAACAATTCATCCGACATGGTAAAACAGGCGTCAATCTGGGAGTGTCTTGCGGAAAAACGCTCCCAGTCGTCTTCAAAATTCTTAACATCCTTCACCTCAAAAATCATTTCATGGAGGTTCCCATAGGCTTCCAGGGCCTGTCGGTAGCCTTCTATTCGGGATTGGGTAATCGCCATTTCCTTGTCACCAAAAACCCCGACAATCTGCTTCCTTCCTTTTCCCAAGAGGTAGGATACCGCCTGATAACTTGCTTCAACGCCATTGATCGATATCGACGAGAAAGAGTCAGAATGGATCGTTTTGTCGAGCAGCACCAAAGGAATCCTCGCTTCTTTAACCGCCGCCAAATGGGTCAAATTGGAAGTGCCCTTAGAAAGAGATAACAAAACTCCTTCAGCAGATAAATTTACACAGTACTTTAAAAGCTCACGTTCTTTCTCATAAGAATTGTCGGATTGAAAAATCACCAGGGAATAGCCTTTTTCCCTGACGACTTGATTGACCCCATTCATGAGTTCAGGGGTAAAGAAAGTGTTGATTTCGGGCAGGATCAATACAATTATACCTGACAATTTAGAACGGAGATATTTTGCTTTAAGATTGGGAGAGTAATTCAAAGATCTTGCTACTGCCTGGACTTTTGTCTTGGTTTCCATGCTGATATCCGGGTGATCGGCCAGCGCTCGAGAAACCGTAGAAGGGGCAATCTTTAGCAGAGTGGCAATGTCTTTAATCGTAATCCTTTTCATCTTGCAATCAAAGTTATCCACAGAAATCGTTTGCGCAAACGTTTGCGTAAACATTTTTCTCACTTTGAAAATATTCGATTGCATATTGTTTTACACAAATCCTCTACATCTGTGAATCTCTGTATAAAATCTTAAAACTATGAAGCGATTTCTACTCCTCTTTACGTTATTTATTTTGGGAGGATCGTTTTCCCTCCTTGTTGCACAAAGCTCCACTACAATTTCCGGAAAAGTTTCGGGAAGCGATGGAGAAGTATTAGCTGGCGCCACCGTATTTGCCGAAGGAACGAATCAAGGAGCTTTCACTGACTCAGATGGATCGTTCAACCTTGTTCTTAAAGGAGAAGGCGAAGCCGTCATTGCTGCCTCCTTCTTAGGATATGCCCCACAGAAACAAATGGTTTCCCTTAAGGGGTCCACCCAAACGATCAACTTCAGCCTTGAACCCGATGGCCTTGGAATCGAAGAGGTCGTCGTTACCGGGGTTTTAAGCCCCAAGTCAAAACTCAACTCAAGTGTTTCCATCAGTACCCTCAATACCAAACTTATAGAGGAAAGCTCACCACGCAGCACTGCTGAAATACTGAGATCCATCCCCGGCATCCGCTCTGAAGCTTCTGCTGGTGAGGGTAATACAAACATCACAGTGCGTGGTGTTCCCATTTCTGCCGGAGGTTCTAAGTATTTACAGCTTCAGGAAGATGGCCTTCCTCTTTTGATGTTTGGCGATATTGCATTCGGTACTGCGGACATTTTCCTACGCAGCGATTACAGCATCAAGCGCGTAGAAGCTATCCGTGGTGGCTCTGCATCCACTATGAGCACAAACTCTCCTGCGGGTATTGTCAACTTTATCAGCAACCATGGAGAAGTTGAAGGAGGAGCAATTGGTTTCTCGACAGGACTCAATTACAATACCTACCGCTCCGACTTTTCCTATGGTGCGCCGATCGGTGATGATATGAGTTTTCATATCGGTGGTTTTCTGCGTAGTGGAGAAGGGCCTCGGACCGCAGGTTATACCGCTAACCTTGGAGGGCAGGTCAAAGCCAATCTTACCAAGCGCTTTAAAAACGGATATGCGCGAATCAACTACAAAATGCTAAACGACCGCACCGCCGGTTACCTCCCAATGCCGATGCAAGTGACTGGCACGAATGCAAATCCAGAATGGTCCTCCGTTACCGGATTTGACGCGTTGACCGGAACCCCTCACAGCCCATTTATCAATCAAAACCTAGGCGTTGGCCCGGATGGCCAACTGTATAGAAGCAACGTTTTTGATGGTATGAACCCGGAGTCACAATCCATTGGTACAGAATTCTCCTTTGATCTTGGCAATGACTGGTCAATCATCAACCGCGGCCGTTTATCCTTTAATTCCGGACACTTTGTGTCGCCATTCCCAGCTGAAGTAGGAGACGCAACCACGATCGCAGAATCTATCGGAGGAGCGGGTTCAAGCCTCAGCTACGCAGATGATGGCTCAGCATTCGGCAATGGATTTGCTGGCAACAATCTCGCAATGCGGATTCATATGTTTGATACAAAGTTGAACAACTTCAACAACCTGGTCAACGACTTCAAAGTCTCTAAATCCTTTGCAGATGGCAAGTACAACTTAAGCGTGGGTGTCTTCAAGGCCAATCAAAACATTTCAATGTCCTGGCTCTGGAACTCCTACCTCACCGATGTCAATGGTGAAAACACCCGCCTGGTCAACGTAAGTGATTCAGCTGGCAATCTTGTATCGGATAACGGCCTGTATGCCTACGGTGTTCCTTTTTGGGGAAATTGCTGTTCACGGAATTACGATGTTGCTTATGACATTTTGGCACCAAACGCAGCAATTGAATTGGAGCCACTGGAAAACCTCAACATCGACGCGAGTGTCCGCTGGGACATCGGAAATGTAGACGGGTCTTTTGCAAGTTCAACGCAAACAGTCGTTGACGTCAATCGGGATGATACCCTGACCGCTCCTGAAATGAGTGTTTCCGCCATCGACAATGCAAATGCTACCACGGTAGATTATGGATATGACTACGTCTCCTTCTCTGTGGGAGCCAACTACAAGCTCAATGAAAAGATGGCCGTCTTCGGGCGCTATAGCCAAGGTGGATCTGCAAAAGCAGACAGATTGCTCTTTGCTGGCTTGCCTTACAACGATGGCACTACGATCAACGCCAAAGACTTGATCAGCCAGGCAGAATTTGGTTACAAAGCCCGCTTTGACAACTTTGGAATCTTTGCTACTGCTTTTTATGCAAGCACGGCTGAAGAAGGCGGATTTGAAGCAACCACTCAAAGAATCATTCAAAATGATTACCAAGCTTTTGGTCTCGAACTGGAAGGCGTTGTCAATGTAAAAGATTTTGACCTCAGGTTTGGAGCGACATGGACGGATGCTGAAATTACCACAGATGGCGCTACCATGGGCAATCGCCCACGCCGCCAGGCTGCCTTGATTTATCAATTCATGCCTAGCTACGAAATGAAAGGACATCGGATTGGCTTGACCGTTATTGGAACGACCTCTTCCTATGCCCAAGATGACAATATGCTCATCATGCCAGGATACGCAATGATCAATGGCTTCATTAACTTCCGCCTAACAGAAGGCCTGAGCGCGGGAATCAATGCGAACAACCTGACCAATGCAATTGGTGTTACTGAATCTGAAGAAGGTAGCATTACAGATGGTGCTGTAAATATTGTACGCGCACGTTCTATTACCGGACGCACAATCGGAGCGTCGGTGAGATACAATTTCTAAATTCTAGTCTAGATGCAGAAGTCACGGCTTGATTTTCAGGTGGGCCACCATTTGATCACCATAAGAATCAAGTGCTCCCTGAAGATTGAGTCGTGATTTAATTTTATACCTAAAAGGAGATCGAATTGGAAAATGTACAAATATCCCTGATTGACTACGTGATCATCGGCCTCTACCTGGCATTTGTTGTCGGCTTGGGGCTGTTTTTAAGAAAGAAGCAGGAAAGCGAATCCGATTACTTCTTGGCTGGCAAATCTTTGCTCTGGCCAGTAATCGGATTCTCTCTTTTTGCCTCCAACATGGGCAGCATCAGCTTGGTTGGGTTGGCAGAGAGTGGATACGGTTCTGGCATGGGCGTATTCAGTTACGAATGGATGGCGATCGTTGTCCTTGTGATTTTTGCTCTCTTTTTTCTTCCTTTCTATCTCAAAAATAAGATTTACACCATCCCGGAATTCCTGGAGAGAAGGTATGGCAGTATGGCCAGGTCCTACTTTTCCATCGTTACCATCTTACTCAATGTTTTTATTGATATAGCCTCTGGATTGTTTGCGGGAGCAATTGTGATCCAAATGGCATTTCCCGAGCTGGGATTGGGAACGATAATCTGGGGAATTTCCATTATTGCAGCGTTTTATACCTTCTTGGGAGGCTTGGCTTCGGTAGTATATTCGGATACGGTTCAGGCCATTTTGCTGATCGTTTCGAGCATCGTTGTAACCGTGATCGCCTACAATAAGGTGGGAGGCTGGGAAGCATTGACGACTCAAGTGGATGAATCCTTCCTTACGGTGATCAAACCGGCAACGGATGCTGAACTGCCTTGGCCAGGGTTGTTTTCAGGTGTATTCCTTCTTGGGTTCTATTTCTGGATTACAAACCAGTTCATTGCGCAACGTGCACTCGCTGCCAAAGACACACGGCAGGGACAATGGGGAGCACTTTTTGCTGGCTTCCTCAAATTGTCCACCCTGTTCATCATGATCCTTCCCGGCATACTGGCCTTGGTCCTGTATCCCGATTTGGATAGCCCCAAACAGGCTTATCCAACCTTGATATTTGACCTACTTCCGGCAGGTTTATTGGGCTTGACCCTGGCAGGTTTCATTGCTGCTCTCATGTCAAGTGTGGACAGCGGACTGAATGCAGCGGCCACCCTCTTCACCTTTGATTTCTACAAAAAATTCAATTCAAATGTGTCCCCCAAACGCAGCATCGTCATAGCAAAGATTGCAATTTTTGTTTTTATGATTTTTGCTGCGATTTGGGCTCCATTCATAGACTCCTTCCCTTCCCTGTGGGACTATCTACAAATGATATTGTCTTTTATATGTCCTCCCGTTGTAGCCCTGTTCATATTTGGCTTGTTCAGTACACGGGTAAATAAGAAGGGGGCAAATTCCGCCATTGTAGCGGGTGTCGCAATGGGACTAGGCGCTATTGCCTATCAGGTTTATCTCAACTCCAACCCCGAGGTTGAGTCCATACTCCCCCATTACCTGTACCTCGCCGGAGTTATTTTCCTGGTGTGCAGCGCGATCCTTTGGGGAGTCAGCCTGATGACCGAAAAGGAAGAGCGGGATTGGGAAAGCTTGATCTGGACCAAAAAACATTTCCAGGCAGAGTCTGCCTCCTTGGCAGAGCTGCCCTTTTACAAGAATTACCGCTACCAATCCATCGCGCTTTTGGCCCTGGTAGCCTTGTTGCTTATTCTATTTTGATGGGGAAGAATCGACATACCGAAAAAATTTACGCAAGGGCAATAGCCCTCTTGCATGAATTGTCCTCCGAAGATGGGATATATGCATCCATGAATTCCACCGCGAATTACCGTTCGATATTTACCCGAGATGCGGTCATGGCTGGCATTTCGGGATTGCTCCTTGGCGATGCGAAGGTGTTGGAAAGCTTGGTGGCCACCTTGCGCCACCTCCGGCTCCGGCAAGGCACAGAGGGGCAAATCGCCTCCAATTACCAACCAGAATGCCACACCAGTTTTGGCTCCCTCACTCCCAAAGTCGATGCCGTGACCTGGTACATGCTGGGCGTAGCATTGAGCGTCAAGGCCGGACACCTGGCCGCCGAAGACTGGAAAAGCTCTGTTCAGAAGTGCGTTTCCTTGTTGAATGCAATGGAATACAATGGGAAAGGCTTGGTTTACGTCCCCATGGGGGGAAACTGGGCCGATGAATATCCCTATTTCGGATATGTGCTGTACGACCAGGCCCTGCGTCTTTGGGCGCTGAAGGAAGCTGGAAGTGTATTCGCTGAAAGCGCTTGGCTGACAAAGGCGGAACAGATCGAGTCGACCATCTTGGTAAACTACTTGCCGGAAGCAAAAGCGGCCGCACACCCTCAGGTATACCACAAGGTTTTGTTCGAACGTGCCGCGCAGCACAATATCCCCTACCTCTATTGCAGCTTCTCGCCGGGTGGCTACCAGAAAGCCTTTGACCTTGCGGCTCACGTCATGCTGGCAATGGCCCTCATGGCACCCATGGGAGGGTTTCCGGCATCGCCGGGCACCTCTACAGCAAGTCATGCCGAAACCCGGGCAAAACTGGCCGGGTTGGACGGGGCAATGGAGTGGATTGATTCCCAATTTGTATCGACGGGAGAGTTGCCGCCGGTATTCTATCCGGTCATTCATGAAAAGGACGATGCCTGGGAGGTCCTCTCAAATTACCATTTGTACAATTTTCGCAACCACCCCTACCACTACCACAATGGTGGGGTATGGCCCATTTGGCTGGGTTGGTTGGGATTAACCTTCGCTTACATGGGCAAAAAGGAAGCATTGGACGGTTTGGTCCAATCCCTCACACAAACGCTTGCCAAAAACCCTCAATATGGGTTTGAGGAATATTTCGATGGAAAGCATTTCCTGGCAAACGGAACCACGCAAATGGCCTATTCTTGCACCGGGTTCCTCTTGTTGGAAGTTGCACAATCACTTGTTCCCCAATCCCCTGTGGCTCTATGATCGGAGATAAAATAATCATCAAGCCCCATTACTATGACCTCAGTCGTAAGGTGGTTGAGTTGTTTGAACAACACATTCCCCTTTCCCTGCCACGGTGGGCGATCGGGATTGGGGGCGAATCGGGCAGCGGCAAATCCGTCACGGCCTATTGCTTGGCGCGGGAATTGGAAAAGGCAGGGTTCAAGACCCTGATATTGCACCAGGACGATTATTTCAAGCTTCCTCCCAAGAGCAACCATGAAAACCGGGTGCTGAATCCAGATTGGGTCGGGCCCATCGAGGTGAAAATGGACCTGCTCAACCAGCACATTCGCGACTTCCTAGCTGGTGCGGAAACGATTCATTCCCCGGAAGTGAACTACATGGGAAATATTATTGGGGAAAAAGAGCACAAGACTGCAACAGTTCGAGTTCTTTTGGTGGAAGGAACTTTTGCTCTGTCTCTTTCAGGGCTTCAATGGAAGGTTTTCATGGGCCGCGATTACTTGGCAACGCGGGAAGAACGCCTCCAAAGAAACCGCGAAGCCTTTGATCCATTCATCGAATCTGTGTTGGAAAAGGAACACAAGATTATCCGGCCTATGGGAGCGACCGCCCACGTTTGCGTGGACAATGATTATGAAGTTATTTGGCGAGGATAAATTTGCCGGAGACTGGAAATAACGTTTCCACAAATCCACGCAGCAATGGTCGGGCAAGGAAAACCTTTCAATACTTGTTGATTCGCAATTAAGGACTTTCTCTGTTTCACGAGCCAACTTAACATGGAAATCTACACTCCGGTGTCGTGACACTTTTTTGCTTCTCTGGTAACCGTAAAACAAAGTGGCAGAAACCTTGATGTTGGGCTGGTTGACGCGGTGCTGCCCCTTGCCATGGGCGCCGAAAGCAGGATCGAGTCAACAATTGTGCGGTCTCATTTTATATCCAAAAAAATGAGGAAAAATGGTCTTGTGATCGGGACTTAGCCGCCCCAATAGCCACATCAGTTCCATATTGCGCTTGGTTTCAGCTTCGAGTTTCCTACTGCTGCTGATCCCATTGAGGTAGCCGAAAAGGTAGAGTTGCAGAAGTGTTTGAGGAGAATAGGCACGACGGCCAACATTGCTTAGTCCTCGTCGCAAAAATTGATCAGGATTCACTTTCACTACCTGATCAACAATCTCTTCCAACAAACGAACTGGATTCTCAGACGAAATGAAGTCATCCAAACTGCTAAAAAGAGAAGACTGGCGACGGTTCTCTGGTTTGATAAAATGCATAACCCGCTGTTTTTACAGTAAATTTTTTACCGAAAAACAGCGGGTTCTTAAGGCTGACTTGTCAAGGCGTTATTACACAGCCTCGGAAGATCGGGCCTTTTCGTTTCAAACATTTTTTCCTGAACATCCACGGAATCTCTATGGGATGAACTTAGCGAGGTATGCTGTTCCTCTTTGATGGTAAGTGTACTTCCTGAAGAAAATGCTATCTTGGAAGTCACCGAACCAAGGGAAGGTCACATTTTTCTCAAATTGATGAGAATGGAAAATCAGTCTCGGCAGCCATTGATTTCTTTTTTAAACTATTTGAGTTTTTTTGAAGCCTTATCACCTGCATTTATCCATGAACTAGAAACCCATTGTAAAAAGGTCCAAATTCCGGCCCAATCTCTCTACTTCAACAAAGGCGAGTTTTCTCACAAAATAGGATTCCTCGAGAAAGGGACCATGCGCATTTTTGACCTAGATGAATCAGGGCGAGATTGGACAAAGGTATTTCTGGCCCCACCCGGGATAGTGGTTGGAAATGCTGATATCGAGGTGCCATCGATTCACTATATTGAATCCCTGACCAATTGCGAACTTATTGAGCTGCCCAAATCATTTTTTGATTACGCTGTCAACAAATTTCCAGAGGTGAGGGAGATTCAAAACAAGATTGTGTATTCCCTCTTCAAGAAAAAAGAAACCAGAGAATACGATTTCCAAACCCTCACTGCCAAAGAGAGGTACTTAAAATTTGTGCGCGACCACAGCCAGATTGCCGGAGAAATCCAACAATATCACATCGCCAGTTATTTAGGAATCACCCCAACCCAGTTGTCACGGATCAAATACGCACTGGCTGATCAACAAATGTAAATGGAATCGACATTCCACTCCTTTAAATTGCCTTCAGGAAACGGAATGCAATGAAATTCAAAAAAGTCATCGACTCCACAGGAACCCTCCACCCAGCAGTAAAATTGGACGGTTCATGGAAAATTATTGAAACAGATGCCCCATTACTCCACTTTCTGGGCAAAGACCGTAGTGAGATCTCACAGAATAACCTTTCGGATTTTGACAGTAGCAAATTCAAAGCCGTCCTACCCTTTCGCCCCATGGCCTACCGGGATTTCATGCTGTATGAACAACATGCCATTGATGCAGCAAGGGGCTTTGTAAAAAAGTATATGCCCAAACTACTACCCGTGGTTAGGATTTACGAAAGGATTTTGGGTCCTCCTTTTCCAAAATTGAAACCAGGCAAAAGATATTACCAGCATCCCATTTATTACTTGGGCAACCATCTCAATTTCATAACCCACGGAGACTCCATCAGTATCCCAGCATACTCCAAGGAACTGGACTATGAACTCGAGATCGGAGCTATCATCACCAAGCCCCTTAAAAATGCCAGGGTGGAGGAGGTGAACCAGGCCATTGGCGGGTTTGTCATTTTGAATGATTTCAGTGCCAGGGATGTCCAGCTTTCAGAAATAAGGAGTGGCTTCGGCCCCATGAAAGCAAAAAACTTTGGCACAGCCATGTCTTCTGTAATTGTGAACCGAGATGAATTGATCGACCGCTTGGAAGACCTGAAGGTAAAGGTAACTATCAATGGTAAAGAGATTGTAAAAAGCAGTACCAAGGGGAAAAAATACTCTTTTGCAGAAGCCATTGCCTACGCCTCTTGGGAAGAGCAATTGCATCCGGGAGAAATTTTTGGTTCTGGGACTGTTACAGGCTGTGCTGGTATTGAAAATGGCCATCTTCTCAACCAGGGCGACCAGATCAAGTTCGAGGTCGAAGGGATTGGGGAACTTGAGAACCACATTGTTTGAACCCCAAAGAAATGCAAGAAATCGATATCCTTATTCGGGAGGCTTCCAGGGAAATGGGATTCCCCCCCAATAGCCTGCTGGAAATGGGCCGAAAGCCCAACATTTTGGGGGCTTTCGCTCTTCTGTTCAGCAACATCAAAGGGTTTTCCCAATCAGAAACAAAGACCTGGACTGGTCTGAAAATCTTCTTCAAAAACCTAAGGTGGACCCTCAAGGCAAAAAGAAACAGCCATCTTGAAGTCCCGGCTTATCTGAAAGATCTGATTGCTCACGTGGCGAGCAATGCAGCTGGTTGCAGGTATTGCCAGGCCCACACGGCTTACACCGCCTACAAGAATGGTGTGGCCATTGAAAAAATCAAGCTGGTATGGGAGTTCAGGGACTCTGATCTATTTTCGGAAATGGAAAAGAGTGCACTTGAATTTGCTTTGGCAGCCGGAAGCATTCCCAATCAAGTCACCCCTGAACACCACCAAAGCCTCAAGCAATTTTTCACGGCAGCTCAGATTGTGGAGATCGTAGCTACGGTGGCCATTTTTGGTTTTTTAAACAGGTGGAACGATTCCATGGCTACCCAATTGGAAGATGCCCCATTGGAATTTGCTCAAACCCATTTGACCAATCACTGGGATCCTGGAAAGCACATCGCTGGGTCGGAAGGCTGATTTCAATTCATTTGGAGAATTATTATTTTATACAATGCAATTCATTGATCTTTCCAAGCCCATCCGATACAACCCAGGGGATCCCTTTTTCATGAAGGTCAAAATCAAGCGAAAGCCCCACAAGCGGTCCAAATTACTTGTCAGGGCCCTTGGACTCCCCTTTTCCTTGTTTCCCAAACAATTCAAAGGCTGGGCTGACGACAACATTCGGAAAATGGGGGTGCACTCTACTACCCACGTTGATGCTCCTTGGCATTATGGCCCCAGTTGCATGGGCAAGAAAGCCAAGACCATTGATGAAGTTCCATTGGATTGGTGCTATGGAAAGGGTATCAAGATCGACATGACCCACAAAGAAGACTTTGATCCCATTTCGAAAAAGAACATTCAGCAATTCTTGGTCCAAAACCAGCTTGAGCTTGCCCCAGGAAACATTGTATTGATCCACACTGGCAGGGACAAATTGATGGGTAGCAAGGAATTCTTCTACCGGGGCACCGGCATGAGTGCGGAGGCGACCACATGGCTGATCCAACAAGGCATCAAACTTATGGGAATCGACCAATGGGGCTGGGATTTGCCCTTACCTTACCTGATCAAAAAGGCCAAAAAGACTAAAAATCCGGATTTGTTTTGGGAAGCCCACCTGGTCGGCCTGCACCATGAATACTGCCACATGGAGCAGCTTACCAATTTGGGTTCCCTGCCTACCTCTGGCTTTGAAGTCGCTGCCTTTCCCCTCAGGATTGAGGGGGGCTCCGCCGCGCCTGTAAGGGTAGTCGGAATAATCAGGGACTGAAACTCTCCCTGAAACTCCGAAATCGCATGTTCAATACCAATGTCAACACCCGGCATTTTAAGGTTGAAGCCTGTGAGTGTCTGGATATCTGGTTCAATTCCAGTTTCCTGAACAAACCTGTATTCCTCAATTCAAGTTGCGGTACTCTCTGGGGCTAAAGCCCGTCTTGGACTTAAACATGTTGCTGAAATGCTGGGGATATTCAAAGCCCAGTTCATAGGCGATTTCACTAATGGACGCTTGCGAGTTGAGCAGACTGGTCTTGGCTTGGTCGATGATGTACAAGTAAATGTGTTCCTTGGCAGTCTTACCAGTTTCCTTCTTGAGCAGATCGCTGAGATAGTTAGGAGAAAGATTCAGTTCACTGGCCATGAAACTGACATTGGGGAGTCCAAGGGAATGAGCCTTGTCCGAGGCATAATAGGCCTTTAGTTTCCGTTCAAACCTCGAAATAAGATCGCCGTTGAGGTTGGTGCGGGTGTAGAACTGGCGGTCATAAAACCTCAGGCAGTAATCCAGTAGCATTTCAATGTTGGAAATGATCAAATTTTGGCTGTGGCGGTCGAGGTTTTGGCTGTACTCTTTTGCAGCCTTGGCCACAAGATTTTCAATCATCTCCCTCTCTTCTGCTGAGAGGTGAAGGGCCTCATTGGCATCATAGCTGAAAAAGGAATAGGTACCGATCTTTTTTCCCAGGCTTGATTTACGGATCAAATCGGGGTGAAAGGCCAAGGTCCACTCCTGCTCGTTCACATTCTCCGGATCAAAATCCTCTTGGTACTCTATCACCTGCCCGGGCGCAAAAAACAATAGCGTCCCTTCCTCATAGTCGTAAGAGTTTCTCCCATATCGAATGTCACCGCAACCCTCCAGCTTCAGTTGGATTTGGTACAGGTTCACCACCACTTTAACCCCCTTAAAGCCTGCTACTGTCTCGTAGTCCCGCGGCTTCACCAAAGTGACCAAGGGGTGTAGGGGTTTGGGCAAGCCCAGGGCATGATGAACTTGACTGATGGAGTTGACAACAATAGAATCTGACATGGAATGAATTTAGGATAGAAAAAAGGGTTTTCAACCATTTGGCGAGATAGAAAAGATCCACAACAACCTGTGTCCATTGAATCACAGATCATTGTGAATCTTTTTTGAGGGACGTATTTCGTCGAAATTGATTCTCCGCGGTTATTTTTCCTTTTCAGACAGGGCCTCGATCACCAGCTCCGAGAACAGAACACTGCTGTGTTGCTGCTGTCCGGTAATCAACTGTCCATCGCGTATGGCAAAAGGCTCCAGTGGCCCGGCGGCTTCGTAATTGGTGTTGGGGTTCTTGCCAGCTTCCGTTTCAATGGTGTAGGCATTGACTTTGAACCCGGCTGCGGCATCGTTCATGGCTTCTTCGGCATCGCAATAACCCGTCCATGTTTTGCCATCGGCGAGCAGGGAGCCGTCGCTCAATCTGGTCCAGAGAAGGAGGCTCGAGCCATGGCACAACATACCCACAACCTTTCCTTGCTCGTAGAAATCGGCGATGAGCTTGTGCAGATTTATATCATCCTTGAAGGTGATGAGGGGACCGCCGCCACCGGCTACACAGACTGCGTCGTACTCGCTGACGTTGATGGAATCGATGGAAGGGGTGTTTTCCATGAGTTTTCCAAACTCCTTGTGGTGGCTAAAGCCGATGGTCACGAGGTCATTGGGGTAAATGGTGTGTGGATTCTCGGGGTCGGAAAAGCCATCAAATTCAACCTTGCCCCCCTTGGGCGATACCAAGTCCACTTCGTAGCCGGCTTGAATAAATTGGAAGAAAGGGGTGGTCAATTCCTCGGCAAAAAAGCCGACAGGAAATTCTTGAAGCGTCGCGGGATTGGATACGATGTACAGAACCCTCTTTGGGGGCAGCTTGTAAGGAGCGGTTCTTCTGATGACTTGATTTTTCATGTGCTTGGGGGTTGTATTGGGCTTGGAGTTGATGGCCTGCGCTTGGCTGCTCAAACTGAGAAACATAGCCAGGAACAGAACCGAGTAGAATCGAATCTCTTTTGAGAGTTTCATGTTGAATGGATTGATATTCATTTTTATCACCGATCAATGATGACAAAACAAAAGTGTACATCCAGCAGAACGGGTTCTAAAGGATTTCCCGGAAGAATCAAATGATAATACAGGCAATGGGATGAATTGATTGCTCGTTGAGGCCGTTTTTTTCCTACTGTGTGGGCAAATAGAACTGGTTCCTTGACGGCCCTTAGGTAAAATTGCAGATTGATATCAATTTCAAAGTCCAATCAGACGCCCCAAAACCGTCATATCAGCGTACAAAGTGTTCGATAAAAACAAACGAGAGGAGCTTGAAAAGCCTTCGCTAAAGCGAGGGCTTTTTATTTTTGAATTTTAACGCCCACAAAAATGTCCAGAAAAAAGATTGTGCCCAATTGGCTATGGGTGCTGATTGGTGTGATTATCATTCTTGTCTATTTGGTTTCAGCCGGGCATATAAAACTGGTAAAGGATAAAGATGGGGAGCCCTTTGAAGGTAGGAATGATGGAAAATCCAAAGAAACGCCGAGCACCAAAATAGTGAATGAAGCCAATTCCCTGGTAAAGTCAAATCAAGAAAGCGTAGGAGCCCAGAATGAAGTAACTGAGCTTATCGAAGATAGGGGTCCAAAGGAAAAGAAAGAAAAAGCTGACGAGCAAACAGATAGCCTTGGGTCTTCTCCCAAAGACAATATTAATACCATCAAGGAACAAATTGACTTATTTCAATCAGAATTGAATGATTGTAGAAGACTGGAAAGGAGAATAAGTCGTTGGGTAAACCTTTCTTTTATCTTGGTAAGAGTAATTTTTGCATCTGTATTTGTCAGTTACAATCTATTCATTATTCATTGGCAAGATTTACCCTATTCCATCGCGACCATTGCCGCTTTGGCTCCTTACAACAATTGGGCAATTGTATTTATTGGAGTTCTTCTCTTTGTAATGTTTAAGAGTCCATCTAATTTAAAGGGCATGAGTCGTAATATTCACAGCGCGATTGTAAAGAGTTTTACCCGTAAACAGAATGGCCTATCAGGACGGATAGAAACCCTCGAGGAAAAGCTCACTCAACATAAGTGCCTTTTGCCGAATGAATCAAACAGGGCATAGGTAGCTTTTCAGATGAATTGTATATCGGCGCTTAAGGAGTCAGTGAAAAGAAGAGTTAATAGCCGATCATTCAGTAGATGGTCGGGTGAGACAAGTTTCTCTTGGAATTATGACAAATCGGAAAGCCAATTAACCCTTGATCCCACTTTTGAAGGAATAGAAACTGTGGTCATGACCATTGAAGAATGTGACGAGGGCCGCCAGTAATGGTTCTATGAGTTTGGGAGAATTTACCAGGAGTGTTTTACCTGTCCTGAGATTGATGCTGATGAATCCAACTATTCTGATGTTGAGCCCATCTTCAATCGCCTTCAGGGCATGATGGCAATAGTTGAAACCGTGTTGGCCGCAATTGAAAAAAGATGCCCCCAATTTCCTCCAAGATGAGAGAAGTTGGGGACAACACGACAAAACTGCGGTCCATTCTGCCGAAAGTTCAAATCATCTTGGGTTTCTATGGCACTTACTTGGCGGCATCATCGATTTCAAGTTCAGCTTTCAACCGTTTGATCTCTTTTAAATCCTTAATTCGCTCTTTTTCGAGTTTGGAAAGGTTTTGTTCCAATTCGAGAAGTAGTTCCGGGCGCGAAAGCTCCAATCTGTGCAATTGATTTTCATCTGGAAGGGTATGGTTGAGTAAATCCAGAACATCAACAATGGTCTCAACCTCTTCCTCGCACATATCACATCCACGCGAATACAGAATCGCCCGTTTCACTACCGAAATCAGCGCGACCTTGTTATATCTAAGGACCTCACCCGAAGATGCACTTTTTAATGAATGGAAATCGTGAACATGTTTTTCTTCTTGTCGAGTTTTATCATTGGGTACCCTGTTTGATTTAATGATATTGGTGAGTGTAGGAGTTTGGTGATTTTCGCGTCACCTTTTCTTGAAAGAGTTATTCGCAATGAATCAACATGACCTCAATCGGTTGATCGCCGCTTTTGGATAACGAGTCCGCGAGATTCGGAAAGGGCAGTACATGGCCATGGAGCAGTATGCGGAAAGGACAGGCTTATCGAAGCGGCAGATTATCCGGGTCGAGTTCGGTGAGGTGAATCCCAGATTGAGTACGATTTGTGCATTGGCCGAGGGGGTGGGAGTTGAGGTTGCGGAGTTAATTGGATGAAAGAAACGAATCCCGGTTCCATTCTGGAGTTCCGCTCATCTTGGGACTTTTTCAGTTCAAGTTGCCCAATTTCGAAATGAACGATGAGCTGAACTTTCGAAAAGTCGTTTTTCAACTCTCCGATTGATCGGTTTTGAGTCCCGCCTTCAATCTTTTGATCTCTTCTAAATCGGCAGATCGCTCTTTTCCAGTTTCGAATTGCTTGCTCGAGCTTGAGGAGGAGTTCTAGGTCGTCGAGTTCCCATTTGTGGAGTTTCTTTTCGTCCGGAAGGGAACCTTCCAAGAGATCCAGCACATCGACAATGGCTTCCGCGTCCTCCAGGTAGAGGTCAGCTTCGTGCGTGTGCGGGATTGCGCATCGAATGACCGCGATGAGTGAGCGTTGGTAATATGCCAGCACTTCGGCTGGGCTTTGGGCAGGATCTGCCAAGGTGATCTTGCAGAGATTCTGGGATTTATCTAAGCAAACCATATCGGGTTTTGATTGGGTTCGATATGGTGACCTTAGTAGATCTTGGTGATTTATGCAGTAGGGGAGACAGTCAAGTTGCAAAAGCGATCAACAAACGATAACTTGTGGACAAAATTTGTCCGGTCGAAATATGTCTAGATTAGATTTAGCCTCATTTGGTGAATTTGTTCGATTTTTGAGAGAGCAAAGGAGTCTACCTTTACGGAAAGTCGCTGCTCACTTAGATATCGACCCATCAACATTGGGCAAAATTGAACGTGGGGACAGAGTCCCAAATGATGATCTGCTTTCGATAATTTCCAGATTCTATAAGCAAGATTTCTCGGAATTAAAAAGCAGATTGATAAGCGATGAGTTCTCACAAAAGGCTATCCAGTATGAATTAGGGCCGGAGGTCTTTCTAAATGCAAAAGAAAAGATAGAATTTTACCACTCAAGAAATATTGTACAATCAAAAATCCAATTTGAAGAATGAAAGTAGTATCTCTATACTCAGGTGCGGGAGGCTTGGATTTTGGCTTAATCAAAGCAGGCCATGAAATCATTTGGGCAAATGACATTGACAAAGATTCCGTAGAAACTTATCGGTTAAATATTGGTGATCACGTTGTTCATAGGGATATTGCCAATATTCCAAGCGAAAGCATTCCAGCATGCGATGTGGTTGTTGGCGGATTCCCTTGTCAAGGTTTTTCCCTTGCCAACCTTAAGCGGTCGGTGGATGACGAACGGAATTTGCAATACGAAAATTTGAAGCGAGTCATAAAAGATAAAATGCCCAAGTATTTTTTGGCTGAAAACGTTAGGGGCATTTTAAGTCTTGGCAAGGGAACTGTAATTAAGAAAATAACCCAAGAATTAGAGGCTGTTGGGTATCGCGTAAAATATGAAAAATTCAACGCAGCAGATTTTGGTGTTCCTCAGAATAGAATTCGTGTAATTATTGCCGGGACGAGAAAAGACCTTCCTCCGGAATTAGATTATCAATTTCCAGCTGCAAGCCATAGCAAGACCCCAGATCTATTCGGACTAAGGAAGTGGGTTTCAATTGCGGAAGCCTTAGAAAAAATTCCAGAGCCCGATGCCGATCACAGCTTAAAAAATCACATCTATTCAAAATACAAAGTGACTAATAGGAATTTTACTGGTCACCGGAGAACGGACCCTTCAAAACCTTCTCCCACAATCCTCGCGAGGGGCAATGGCAAGGGAGGTGTATGTGCGATCCAGCATCCACGGAATCACCGGAGAATGTCGGTCAGGGAAAGCGCTTTAATTCAATCTTTCCCATTAGACTTTGAATTCTGCGGATCTATGAATTCAATGTATCGGCAGGTGGGGAATGCAGTTTCCGTAGAATTTGCGAGGAATTTAGGGATTCAACTGAAAGAATTGGAGGTGATTCCGGTATGAGGGTTATTTCTCTTTTTGCAGGAGCAGGTGGGCTAGATTTGGGATTCGTTTCGGCTGGCCATGAGGTCGTGTGGGCTAATGACAATTTTGAGGATGCCGTTGAGTCATATCGCCATAACATTGGGAATCATATCGTTTGCAAGGATATTAGGAAAGTAAAAATTGATGAAATACCGGATGCGGATTTAATTGTTGGTGGATTCCCTTGTCAAGGATTTTCGATCGCTAATAATAAACGTAATGAATTAGACAAGAGGAACGCGCTATACCTTGAAATGCTCCGAATAATCTCTGTTAAGCAGCCGAGTTTCTTTTTGGCGGAAAATGTAAAAGGAATTCTCAGCTTGGGTAAAGGCAAAGTATTTGACCAGATTCTTTCTGATTTTGAAGATATTGGATACCGAGTCCAATACCAGGTTCTCAATGCTGCAAACTTCGGCGTTCCGCAAAACAGATTAAGAGTAATTATCGTCGGAGTACGGAAGGACATAGACTTTGAGTTCGAATATCCTGCAAAAACGCATGGCGATTCCGATATGTTCAATGATCTAAAACCCATTTTATCAATCGGGGAGGCACTGAAAGAAATTCCTGAGCCAGAAGAACCACATCAATTAGCAAACCATACCTATTCGAAATTCAAGCTAAAATTCAATGGTTATATTGGGAATAGAAAAATAGACCCCAAGAAACCGGCACCAACGGTAACAGCTAGAGGAGACAACAAGGGAGGTGTTGTTGTTTTGCATCACCCCGATAATCACCGTCGCATGTCCGCAAGGGAGTTGGCTATTACTCAATCATTTCCAATTGAATATGTATTCTTTGGCAATCGTTCTTCGATTTATCGTCAAATCGGCAATGCTGTTCCTCCGGGCCTTGCCTTTGCGATTGCAAAACAATTCCCACAAAGATGCCCATGAACCCTCCCCCAAAACCATTCCCTGAATATAAATGGCGATGGGCCGTGCTGACACCTACGGAATCATTGAACGATCCCCCCATTTACTTGGGCATTCTCCGTGTATTAGCTAAAAATGAAGGCCATCGATTTAGTTCTGCGGAAGTATTCAACGATCTGATCGTGGTCGAAGGTGACCTCAGAGATCGACTTCCTGATAATTTGAGCCTTGCCCGAGATACGAGCCGCAATATCTTTCGGAACTCACAGCAATATTGGAAGGCTCTAGGTTTGCTGGATGATAGGGCGGGTCGTGGTGAGATAGCCTTAACTCCATTTGGTCGAAATGTTGCTGCTGGAGGCGTACCACATGTTGAATTCGCCTTGACGATAATTAGATCGCTGCAACTCCCAAATCGTCATATAGAAGATGCTTCTGAATGGCGAAGAGCGAACCTAACAATTAAGCCTCTTGAATTGATTCTGAATATCCTAGCCAAGCTAATTACATCACATGGAGAATCTCAAGGCTTTCTTACTCCAAACGAACTAATCAAAATCGTCATTCCGCTAGCTGGCACCGGTGCAATATTGGATATCCATAAAGATGCACTCATCCAATATCGCGAAGGAACTTTGGATCCAAACAATTGGCCAAATTGCGCACCAGGCGCAAATGATAAGAGAATGGCAAAGGAGTTCTTACTCTTTTTAAGCAACTATGGTTTTTGCCGAATAGTTGGAAACGGTGGTCGGTACGAAGAAAAGTATTTCTTAGGTAGTATCTCGACTAGTGAGATTCAAGAATTGAACTCCATTTCGATTCAAAATCTTAACAATATTTCAGAGGTCGAGGAAATGATAAGGCGATCCCAAATCCCAGCTAATATTGACCGAAAACGAGTCATCCGCGAAGTTCTAGATCGCCCCCATCAAGCTGCATTCAGAAAAAATATTCTCGATGCCTTCGACTCAAAATGTATCTTGTCGGGAGTTTCGATGCCTGAAGCATTGGAAGCTGCACATATAAAACCAGTTAAGTATCAAGGCCCTGACACGGTTGGCAACGGATTTTGTTTGCGAGCAGACCTTCATCGACTCTATGATGCAAACCACATCAAAATCCTTCCAGACGGGTCTATCACATACACTGATATAGCCTTATTGCCAGAAAACTACTTTGGTTTTCCCAGTACATTAACGTTGCCGAGTTGGGTAAATTCAGATTACCTGGATTGGCGGTTCAAATATATGTGATGGACATTTGGACGCCCGAGAAAAGAAGCGAGGTGATGGGGAAAATACGTTCCTCAAACACCAAGCCTGAAATTCTCGTTCGCAAGGCTCTTCATCAATTGGGATATCGGTTTGGTTTAAACAAGAAATCGCTGCCGGGAAAGCCTGACATCGTGCTAACTCGGTACAATACCGTAATATTTGTCGATGGATGTTTTTGGCATTTCCATCAAGATTGCAGGGACGGGAAAATCCCACAAAAAAACCGTGATTACTGGGAGCCAAAGCTGAAGAAGAATAAAAAACGAGACGAACAAAATTCTAAAGCCCTTGCTGAATTAGGCTGGAAAATTTTAACAATATGGGAATGCGATATCAAAAAGGACTTTTCAAAGATCTTAGAATTTCTTGGTATTAATCTCGGTGCAAAGATACCTAAGCACTCTCAAAAGGAGTGAGTTTCTTCCAAGTCTCCAAGTCACACCAAAAGTTCGACCCAATCCCCATCCGGGGAGCAAAAGAAGGCCCGATCGGAAGATCGGGCTTTTTGTTTTCAGCAGTTGGCTTCAGGAAGGGGGTAGGGGATTCTTGGAGAATCCGTAGATTACGATAATAACCCATCCAACAGAATTTGGCATGAATGATAGAATCAACATCTACCAGATGTATATCCAGAATGGCTGTAAATACGGATTCTAGGTTCGGAGGGATTCTTGGCACCCTAACAGATATGCAAAGGTCGTTTCCATTGAGTGGGTGGAGGGAGGAAAGATGATAAAAGGTGAGCCTCCATATTTCGGTGGATTTAAGAATCCACCAGGCCATCCTCGCGCTGGCAAAACGATGGGACTTAGAAAAGTAATTTTAACAGCCGACTGGCTCGATGGCGGACGTATGGAAATCTCTACTGGTGGAAATTATTCCTGGGAACAGGTTTTTCCTTCATCCCCTCGCTTTTAAGACTTGTTATTAGAGAAACGGAATAATCCCTATGAAGATTTCAGAGTTTAAGTCCTTAATCAGTAACCTTCCGGTAGATATACATTCCTTTTCAATCAAGAGAGAGAATTGGAGAACGCAACCCCAGCAATCATTGATTGAGAAAGTCTTTGGGGACAATCAGAGTCTTGTCAATATCTCAAGGGGTGAACTGCTGGCACCTCCTTCTGATTTGAGGGAGTTTGCCATAAAAGTATTGTTATGGGGGTACCCAAGGGGCGGTCGGGGAAAGAATATAAGGACTTTGCTGACTGAAGAGAATTTCGAAACGTTATTGAACCACCTCGAAATTCTGAAGACTTCATCCAACATAAATGTGACCCAGATTCAAACTACAATCAAGGCTATTCCTCGTCTTGGACTTTCTACCTTGTCAAAGTATTTGTATTTCCTGGGGATCAAAACGGAAGGCTACCCTTCCATGATCCTTGACCTTCAAATAATGGATGTTGTAAATAGAAATCAATTTGAAGAGCTAGAGCCGTTGGGAAAAATGAGATACGACAATGGCGTAGCCAAGTTCGAGTTGTACTTAAAAATCTTGAATTCCATTTCTAAAGAACTAGATGTCCGAACGGACCAAGTTGAAATGTTCCTGATTGTCTTTGGTAAAATATTGTCCCGGGACTAAACCTTGGCAGAGAATTTCCCCATCAGACTCCCCAAAACCAGCACATCAGTCAAGGTGATCATGGGCGGGTTGAAGCGAAAGTGGTCTTTCTCAAACCTAGGGGCCATGAGGCGTCACCACTTGTTCACTTATATCGACCTAAGAAAGTTCCTCGAGTACCCGGAAAGTGCCCTGCTAAAAAATAAAATCAGGATTGCTGAGCCTCAATTGTTCCCGACATAGCTGGGGGGGCGGTTGTTTAGAAAATCTGCAGGAGCAGCTTCAACCCGCCCTAATGCGACTCTTTGAGGGGTTTGTGTTTTAACCGGACACCAGTGATTTAGAGCTGCTTCTTTGGCTTAGAAGGCGGTGAACTTTTTAAATGGAGACTTTCCTTAGAATCAAAAGTTTATATATATATCCGATTTGTCTATTTTTGGACACTTATCTCAACCTTGGCAAGGGGTGAGTTAATCAATCCTTGCCAGTGGCGAAATTGGTAGACGCGCTAGATTTCCAATCTGGTGTCTTCGGACGTGTGGGTTCGAGTCCCATCTGGGCCACGAAGGGCGGTGTCAGCAATGATGCCGTCCTTTATTTTTGTCTCCAAAGACTATGAATTCGATCCTTCCCTATAACTTGTGGAGGGTACTGTGGATCACTGAATTTCTTTAATAGAGCCTGGCTTGCCGTGTTGGTGAGATTCGTTTTGGCCATTAAGGGCGCTATGCCATTTGACTCGAAATATTCTACTACTGCTTGCACAGCTTCAGTCATTATTCCCTTTCGATGCCAATTGTGATTGAGCCAATATTGGATTTCCCAGACAGAGTAGAAAACGGGGTCAAGATGTGGTCTGGCAATATGTTCGATAAAGGAATATTTGATGGGGGTCATTACATGGACATAGCCAATACTAATTCCTCGTTGTTGTTCTACTAAACAGTATGTTAATGAGATACGGATATCCATTTCTTGCCAATACCCCATAATCATCGGCATAGCTTGTGAAAGATTCTCAGGAGGTGGAAAGGGAAAGTTATTTGCATATGCATCCCCATGAGTAGAGACGAAATAGTCTTTAGTCTCTCGGTCAATTGATTTAGGATCATTTCTTTGTATTCTGCTTATAATTGGGACCGTCTGAATATGTAAATCCACTGGCAGTGGCATGAGATTCTGGAATACCTTGTGATTTTTAATAGGCTTTACATCGTGTTCATCAAATAACTTCTCAGCATCAGTCACCAAATATTTTTTCTCCTTCATACTAATATTTACGTAGAGCATTTTTTTGTTTTCATTCGCCGTAGGAGTGAGGATGTTTCTGTTATTGTTGTACTGCCATTTGTTGCCCCATCTGGAAAAACTACACTGGGAAAACATTTGACAAATTCAGTAATCTACTCAGAGCTCTCATTCAAATAACAACTTGAGTGGATAACTGTACTGAGTGAAGGCTTTTTTTACCTTTAGAAAACTGAGGGTCTTTAGGATTCAATCTTTCCTTTGGTTGGAATCTCTTTATGGTACCCCTCCCAGAAATATTCTTGAAGTTCACCAGACCTGATCTTTAACTTTTCCTCCAAATCTCGAATCCCATTTATAAAACCGGATCCCATACTTCCGGTATTTTCAAAGTCCTCTTGTAGCCGACGATCAGTTGGTGAAAAACAATTGCATTTTCTGCAATAGTGAAAGCCGGGATGATGCATCTGAGAATAGTCTACCAACCTGACCTTATATGGTTTATCCTCCTGAATCTGCAATATGGCATTGTAAAGATGAGGATCGCCGTGAGCGATTTCGTTGCGATGCCACTCTCCCAGAGCTTTTCCAAGCAAAACCAATGACTCTCTCATTTCTGCCGAAGAGGCAAAGTTACCATCGAAAAGGTAGCTTCCCAGATTCTCGCCTTCGATAAATTCCTGAATAATTACCCAGCACCAAGTCCATTCTTCTCCTTTCTTGTACCAATACCTATCCCGGGAATAGTGGTTCACTAAAAAGGGATATTTGAGCGTAATCGCTTTAAGTTCAGGAAACACTCGCCAGCTTGCTTCTCTCACCCTTCCAAAATGGTTCCGTTTTGAACGATAGGGTAACCATCCACAGGCCCGCTTCTTGTCCAAGAACTTCTTTAGAAGAAAGCTTGTCCCTTCCCGATCAGTCACTAAATAGGCATTTGCATGTGTGCCATCTTCTTTGAGAGGGCGGAGAATTGAGAAGGTTTTCCCTTCAATTTGAACTTCTTTTCCAATCTTCATGTTGTTTTTTACTCTATTGGTTAAGATATTTTTCGGCAAAGGACTCTAAATGCATACACTTGATAGGATGAGAGGAACCTAAGCACCATAATCAATGAATCTCGGAGATCTACAGACACTCATTTCACCCTTCGAAGCAAGTAGTGATAGACGTTTTGATTGCTCACCGTGATTGCATAATTGTTCACGTATACCCAGCCGTTATCTTCCATAAAATTCAGGGCCGCGATCATAGAATTGAATTTCATATTTTTCCCATTCGGGCCTTTCACGAGTTGAACCTTGCCCAAGAACTTCCTTTCCTGTCCGTAGTCGATGTTGACAATGACCTTGTTACTTAAGAACTTTTTGTAGCCGAGTAATTGGCAATATTCTATGTCAAGCTGATTGATGTCGGTTTCCTCCACAATAACCTGAGCCTTGACAGAGCTCACCAAAAGAAAAAGAACAATCAGAATGGATAGAATTGATTTCATGAGATTTTCTTTGTTTAAATGGGTTCAAACAAAAGAACACATTCTCCTTCCTGCTCAAAGGGTCGATCTAACATTTCGTAAATAGTTTGTTCCATCCCTGATAAGGAACAGTTTTTTGGTCATTTTCACCAAAGTCACCTCGTTTGGCTCCTATTCACCAAAGCCATGATCCGCTGTTGACGAGCTTTCTTCCTCTCTTTCGCTCCCGGTGCATCAAGATCAATTTCCTCTCCTCTTATCAAAGCCCACATCTCATCAGCGGAATACCCAGAAGGTTTTGCAACAAGGTCCTGAAACCATTTTTCAGCTTCAATAAGATGTTTCTCCGTCCCCCACTCGGAAAGATCCATTGACCATAACTTTCCATGCCGAGCATAGTATATACCGATTTTATTAATGGGGGGAAGGCTCTTATCTCCATTAATGCCACCAATCCTGGCTAAGAGGCTATATCCAATCAATTGGTTCAAATAGGAACGTTGTAGACTAAATTTCTTTGTCGCCTTTATTTCTATGATCATATCATCAACTATAACATCGGCATCTGCACCTCCCACCATAACTGATCCTATCCCAAAGGTCGGATTCAGGATCAACCGGTTCTGGAAAGCAAATTTAGAGTAGTCAAAAATGCTCATCAATGATTTTAGGTCTTCCACATCCTTTGGGTTGAATATTCCAAATTTGGGATCATGGTATCTCGCCCTGCGAATGACATCTAGTTGAGCCAATAGGATGGTGTTTTTTACCAGTTCATCAGATAATAGCCCATCTTTCAAGAACTTGTGGTAACCTTCTTCAGCAGCCATTATTTCCTTGAGAACTAGCTCTGAAAATTCCTCGCTGTCGATCAACTTCCCTGCATACAGTCTCTTTGAACCCTGAGCATTTTTCCCCTTTGTTTTTGTCAATTTGTTTACCACTGATTTGGCAACCCATTGGCCTGTGGACGCAGAAGGAAAATGTCGCTCTAATTCAAACCGCGCCAAGTAATCAAATGCTGTACCCACAACGCTATAATTTTTCGTGAGAGGTTCGGCAATAAGGAGGGGTTTTTCCTTTGGGGTACCCGGGTTAGGAAAATGTAATTTCAAATGGTCTTTCAGTTCCCTGTATCTGGGATCTCTTAAAATTCGGGTGAGGCTCATGGATCTATCACAGCAAAGTCTATTCCAAAGTCAAAAACCTGAGCAATGGATTTTGCTGGGGCTGGCCCTTGGATCGTATAGATCTGTTTAGCTTTGTTAAAGGTCCAGGATTCATCTATCAGCTGTTGGTAGGATTGACAGGTTGGCGTGTATTTGATCGGGGTTACGCAGCCAGTGATACAAACCACGGTTAATATGAATAGTAGGTGTTTCATGGCTGAATCATTTGAGGACGGTCAACATGCGGTGGCTGGTATGATCTCCTGTACTGATGGTCATGGGGTAGAGTCCAGAAGGAAGCGCAGATGCTTAGAATAGGCGTGGATCCCAGAAGTAATCTTCGGTGCGAACCAGTTTCACATTCTTCGTAAAATCCTCGTGGTCACAGTTAATAACAACGTTATATTCCTCTGGAATTACAGCCGATGGGACTCTTAAAATCAATGTTTTTTGGCTTTGATACCAACTCGCCCCGATTCTCTGCAATTTCCCATAGGCATCTCTACTTCTCCAATTTGAGGGCAAATCGGAAATTTTAACCGTCTCAAATAATTTATCGTTGTCGGCTATTGATATCACCATCATTTTGTAAGTGGCAGTGGGCTGGATATATGACCGGTGTACTACTAACTCAAGGGTTGAAAGTGACCGGGACGTCCCCCCATAAATGACCTTTTGACCATCAATATTCCATCTATTGGCCTTTCCGGATGACGACAGGGTATTTGCGTATTTCTCCCTGGAAATTCGAAAAATCTCCATTAGCTCCTATTAAATGTTGTCTCCGTATTCCATTGCGGTAAGACGGTCGTCAATAAATCGAATGCCTGAAATCGTGTTTATCAGATTGATCGGCTTGCTGCCATCTAAGAAAAAGTTTTCGGTACTTAACCACTTGTTAAAATTATCGGAATTACCGAAAACATCTTCTCCATGCTTGAAAAGGGAAATTAGGAGAATAACCTTTTCCTTAATGTTCTCTTTGAGTTCTAAAGATGGACCTTTGTACGTTCTAAATGTCCGGACACTTATTTCAAGCCATTTTGACAAGATTTGATCGGGTAGATTGGTCAATTCCTTCACCTTTTGAATATGGTCAGAGCCAATCTTTTCATTTCGAAGAATCTGAAGCACTTCTGTGTCAGAAAGCCCAATTGGTATTTCCTTGATTGTTGTATGCATAGTCCATTGCTTTAAGTTGCACTCACACTTTAATATACGGAAAAATTGCCCCAGGGATGCGGAAAATTTTCCCCTTTCCTTTTTTGCGAGACAAAAGTAGCATCTAATACTGCTCGCATAAGAATTATTCAATGCCCTCTGTATGGCTTTCTCGGGTGCTTTCACCATAGAAGTGAACCAAAAGTTCGCCAATATGCCCGCCCCAGTTCGGGTAATAAAGCGCAAAGCCTCGAAGCACTCTCACCAATCCTGAAAGGATTCCTCCCACCGCCTGAGGCTGAGATGCCTCTCAGTTGCGCCTCAACACCCGCTCCCATGCGGGCTGCAAGGCTACCAGGCCGCGCCAAGCTACCCGCAATTTATGATAGTATTACTATCATCCTTGAGGGTATTACCCTGCAAATTCGCGCCTTGCTACCTGCAATCCTTCCACCTCGCTACCCTCAACCTTCCACCATTAGACCCGCAAGTTTGCGGCTTGCCACCCGCTACTCCACGCCTCCCAAAGCGTAGATGCACGACTCCTGACTTTCAAGGTTGACAGAAAATGTTTGAAACCGTTCGCCAGCCTGTCCGCGACCATTCAGCGTTCGACTATCAAACCTGAAAGGACCTCTGTAAATGCCTTTGGCATTTGACCACAATCGGTTCACCCGAAATTACTTCCCCAAAATGCCAGTTTCAGAAGAGCTTGAATTTCTTTTTCCATGGCCCAGGAGATCCTTGGTGATTTCATCTGGATTCAGAAGAACTTGAATTTCTTTTTCCATGGCCCGGGAGATCCTTGGTGATTTCATCTGGATTCAGGACAGCTTGAAATGTCCAGCGTATGGTACCTGCTTTACTTCTTGCATTTTCTCATCTAAAAACTGAGATTTCAAGCCATCTACTAAATCAAATGAAAAACCCCCTTTTCATCCTCCTTCTGATTTTCGTCTCCTTCTCCAGTGACAAGTTATTTGGATCGCGGGCCTCCGACTCTACCCAAATCGCGGCAATGGTTGCCGAAACGAAAGCACTCCTTTCGCAGGATATTGAGAAGGCTTACGCACTCGCAATGGAAACGGCAGAACTGGCAAAGAATGCGGGCTTCCTCAATGCCTATGCCATGAGTATCAAGCACAAAGGCTTGGTGCATTACTTTTCCAACAACCATGCACGAGCCATCATCGAATACGAAAAGGCCTTGAAGATATTTACAGACATCAATGATTCATTGGGGATGTGGATGTGTAAAAACAATATTGCAGTGGCATTGCAAGAAGTGGGCGATTTGGACGATGGCGTTCAATTTCAAATGGATGCAATTGCAATCGCGAAAGCCACGGGCAATCGCAAAAATGTAGCAATCAGTTTGGGAAACCTCGCGAATATCCAAACCGATCTCAAAGATTACGAAGGTGGTTTGACTTCACTTGAAGAAGCTTTGACCATCAACCAATCCCTGAATCGTATGCAAGGTGTCGCAAAGTGTTACAACGGAATGGCATCAATCTTTACCGAACTGGAGCAATATGATTCTTCCCTCTTTTATCACAAAATGGCACTGGAACTGACTCTTCAGGATGGCAACGACGAGGATATCACGCGGTCTTTGATGAACCTTGCTTCTGCTCATCTGGGGGCCTCGCAGTTGGACTCAGCACAACACTATTTGGACCGCTCAAAACCCCTGCTCTCAAAGATAAACAATGTGTCCTCCGAAGTACATTGGTTTGACGTATATGGAAGCTTGCTCAAACTCCGCAAACAGTATTCCAAGGCACTTGACAGCTATCAAAAAGGATTTGATTTAGCGACCCAATATGATTTAAAAAATCAAGCGAACTGGATTCGCCTGGAAATCGCCCGCACTTACCGCGACCAGGGTGATCATAAGGCAGCCTATGACTCCATGTATGTCTATGCCAGCAACCAGGCACAGATCACCCAATTCAATTCGGCCCAGCAAATGCAAAACCTGAAAACGCAATTTGCTGCACAAGCCAAGGTGGATTCGATGGAAAGAGCTCAAAAAACATATCAATTGGAACAAGATAAGATCAAAGCTGAACTGGGAAAAAGCCGATCCGATCTGATTCTCGTTGTGGTCGTTGCCACCTTGCTCATTTTCATCCTGGTGGCATTGTATATTATTTCCCGATACCGCACGAGGCAACTAAAAATAAAGGATGAATCTGAACGCCTGGATTTGGAACATCGCCTTTTGCGTTCCCAAATGGATCCACATTTTCTTTACAATTCAATGAATGCGGTACAACAATATATCGGAGAGAACGATACATTTAGTGCGGAAGTGTACTTATCCCGCTTTGCTCAATTGATGCGTGCCAACCTCAATCATACCCGACAGGAACGAATAAGTCTTGATGAAGAAATAGAAGCACTTGAGAATTATTTACAATTGGAGCAGGTCCGCTTTAAGCACAAGTTTGATTACCAAATCCAGGTGGGATCAGAAGTTGATCCAGAAATGACTTCTATTCCGCCCATGCTGATCCAACCCCATATTGAGAATGCAATCCTGCATGGGCTAAGAAACAATACGAGCCCTGGAAAAATAACCCTGAGAATTTCAGAAGAATCGGATCATCTGACGGTCGAGATTGAAGACAATGGCCGGGGAAGAAAAGCTGCCGGATCCCAAAAGTCCCAAAAGTCCGAAAAGTCCCAAAACCCTGAAAACCCCCAAAACCCCGAAACGAAACACCGCTCGGTGGCGATGAAGATTATCTCCGAACGTTTGGAAAGGCTCAATCGCCAGTTGGGAAGCAGTGCATTTCAGCAGGAAATAATCGATCTTTATGCAGACAATGGCAATGCCAAGGGAACCCTGGTTCGTTTGAGGTATCAAATTTAGGCTGTGAGTCCTTCCGAACTCGAAATGCATGCAAGATAAAACCATCCATACTGTCATTATCGACGATGAGGATTCCGGGCGGAATACCCTTTCGGGGATGTTAAAAAAGTACTGTCCGGAGATTGAAGTTCGCAATACCGCGGATGGTGTTGCTACTGGAGTCGAATTGATATTGAATTCCCGGCCTGATTTGGTTTTTCTGGATATTCAAATGGGAGATGGTACGGGTTTCGATTTGTTAGAACAGGTCAAAACAATTCCTTTTAAGTTGGTGATCGTTTCCGCGTTTGATGAATTTGCTTTGCAGGCTTTTCAGTATTCAGCCATCAATTATTTGATGAAGCCCGTAAATCCGGTTTTGCTGGTTGAAACCGTTTCCAAAGTGGTGGCTTTGCAGGCCGACGAAAGTATGCGTGCCAGGTTCCATGCAATGATAGCCGATAACCATTTGGAAAAGGTGGCCCTACCCTCCCAGCAAGGAATTCGATTTGTCGGTGCAGATGAGATATTGCGTTGTGAATCATCCGGGAATTATACCATTGTACACTTACACGACGGTGAACAAATCGTGGTCACGAAAAACCTGAAGCATTTTTCAAGAATCCTTGTTCAGAAGGGCTTTTTTCGCTGTCACCATTCTCACTTGGTAAACCTGAATTTTGTGCGTGAATACCTTCGTGGCGAAGGGGGCACCCTTATCCTTCAAGACAGCACAGAAATTGAAGTGTCTCGTCGGAGGAAACTGGATTTACTGCGGGCGCTTTCATTGGAAATATCCTGATTTTGCCACATTCTTATCGCATGTAACTTTTCTTCTTCTTTTTTCGCCCACCATTTTTATTTGATTTCCAACCACTTATTTGTCGCATCCTACCACTTATGGGAAAGCGGTAGTATAAGGCATTCCACGGCTTTAGAATTGTAAGAGGGATCAACGAGTCCAGGCAATACCCTTCATTTTCAATCTAAAGCTTCAAAAATGACTACATCAAGTTCTATTCGTCGAAACACCGTTTTAATATTCTTGCTACTTGGCGCTTTTATGTGGGTTGGGTTCTCCGATAAGGATATAGAATCACCCCAGGCAGAATCATTGTTTACCGACTATACTGGAAAAACCACTGAAAGTGACCTGAAAACGGACCCTTTCAAAAATGAATATGCGATCAAACGGAGGTTTGCGAAATTCAATTTTGACTATTTCAGGGACATGGTGGTTACACCTTACGCAAAAGGCGACAAAAACCCGGTTTTGGAGATGAATTTTTTCAATAATGAAAAGCCGGTAGTGGCCAAAACAAAAGCGTATGAATTTAAAGATGGTTACTACCATTGGGAAGGGACAGTCGATGCTAAGTTCTATTCGCAGGCATTCTTCGTCGTGAATAAAAATGGTGGCTTCGGGCACTTACAAGTAGATGATCGGATTCTTTCTTTTCATCCTATTGCCATTGACAAAGAGGTCATTATGCTGATCGAAGAAATGGATCAGAATAAGTTTCCATCTTGTGAATCAGAGAGCGAAACCAAGGGCGATCCTACCTCAGTCCACAAACAAGCACAAGCACAAGGAGGCTATGTAATTGACCTTCTGTTTGTTTACCCCCAACCTTTTACCGGGCTATGTGAAAATTCTTTCTGGAACCTCATATTTCCCAATGGAATTTTGGAATTGTTCACGTCATTTCTAACCGATGAACTTGACATCAAGTACCGCCAGGAAGGAGTGATTCACCAAATCTCTTTTCGTGGACATTCACTCTGCTCGGACTACGACCCCGTAGGCAGAAACCTCAATTTTGACATGGCTCGCTTACGTTCACTTGGTACGATCAGTCGCGAAAGAGACCGGGTAAATGCGGATGCCGTTTGCATGATTACAACGCGTGGAGATTTTTGCGGCAAAGCAGGTTCACCATGGGTATTGAACGCAGGTGCAGCCGAACGTGCCCACATGATCGTTCGCAACTCCTGTGCAATATCGAATCATAGCCTGGCTCACGAAATGGGCCATTTGCTGGGCTTGAAGCACGAGCGTGCTGATTTTCCTGTCCTACAAGGTAATCCTTGCCAATTCGGTTATTACATCAGGATTGCTTTCAATCGCAATGGTCTGGAGAATCCCCCGTTTATCAAAAGAAGTATCATGGCCATTGGCACCCAGGCAAATAAACAAGGAATTCCTGTCCCAGGCAGAATTGGTCTGTTTTCGGATGGAAGGGATACCCGCTTCTTTGGCCCTTTTATTCGACTGGGAATACCTTGTGATGCAAACGCGAACAATGAATTTGAGAAGCCGGCCAACAATATTCAGACGATCAATATGAACGCCCCTATCTTATCGACCTATCGCTAACCACAAAGGACATGCTGGTACAAAATGTTCAATGGAAACCGCATCTTGCTACCAACAATTCCATCCACTAAATTGCCAGGCATCGCAACCTCAAGAACCCCAAGAACCCCAAGAACCCCAAAACACAAGAAGAGAAATGAAAATGATGTGTCGCCGTGTCCTCCTTGTCACCTTCACCCTCTTAGCTCTCAGTTCTGCTGTCTTCGCGCAAGGGGTTAAGTGGCGGGACGGACTACTGAGCCTGGATGGCAAGCCCTATTTGACTTATGAGGTCACAAAAGCTTCGGGAACCAAAATTTATTCCTACCATGCCTTGGGAGAAGAGGAAACGCTGTTTCAGGCGCATAACTGCCTGAACTGGTCGTACAGGGCCACCGATGACTACCGACATTATTATTTCCCGACCGAGCACCTGGAAATGATTCTCCCCAATAAAAGAAGGTACCGCTTTAAGTTAATCTTGCCGCTGATGGTCGAGGAAGGAGTATTGGACGAAGACGGGAATATGGATACCGATGCCTTGCGCGATTTTGTCCGCAAATACCATGCTCCCCTTCCCCGGTGGTTTGGCGCAAAAGTTCACCAATTGCCGGTGATCAACAGCGAAACCGGAAAGGATCACGCCTGGGAGTATTCCAAAGACTATGATCCGGGCACTGGGGAATGGAATAGGTAGGGCATCTGAATCTGAGGGTGCCCTTGGGTTCAAGAGCACATCCGGAATTCAGTAGCACACTATCTCATTCCCCCTGCGTTTCCTAATACTCCCGCACCCGCAGTTCCACATTTTCCCGCACATCCATCCAAAACAGGGTGTAGGTTTTCACATAACCCTTCAGAACGGTGCCTTTGTAGAATCAAAGAAAGGCGCAATTCCGAAGTAGGCGAGTGCAGGAAAGAAATGCATGGGGACGACCAAACCGGGAAATAGTTCGGCATTGCTTATGCCAAGTGGTAACGACATTACAATGGGACCAATGATACTGGCAAATGAGAGTAGAAACACGAAGACATTGAACCAACCGCGCAGACCTGGTTTGTTGAATTTGTACAAGGCAATGTAGCCAAGGGAAATTAGCATGCAGGCCATCAGCGAAGCTCCAACGATGGAACCAGCATTTATAACCTTGTTGAATTCTGTTAGCAAGGCACCTTGATAGATTTCAAAGTAGACTACACCTGCAACGGATGCCAGTATACCGGCTACAATGCCTTGTACAAAAACCCTTTTCATTGGATTTATTTTTTCTCGACAGGTACTGATATCGTTACTGCCAGATCCCCAGGAACCTTCTTTGACATCCCCTTCATTGAACCAACGTTGTATTCAAGACGGTTCACGGTAAAACTGCTGTTAAAGACATCGTTTTCGAATGTGAAAGGCATAGTAAACTCTTTGGAAACACCGTGCATTTCCAAGGTTCCATGGGCTTCGTACCCATCGGCTGTTTTTGCAAATTTCTCCGCAGTGTAGTTGATGGTTGGGTATTGCTCCGCATCAAACCATTTGGTACCCACCGCATGCTTGTTCTTCATACCGCTTCCTGTATTGATGGAGTTGACATCCACTTTCACATCAAATCTGGATGCCTCCAGGTTTTCCGGGTCAAAGGAGATTTCCCCAGACATTTCAGTGAATTCCCCGGTAGGATCATCACTTTCGAATTTGATCGAAAAGTCATCTTTGATTTGCCAATCGATGGACTGGTACATGGTAAATCCTGAAAGCAAAATGACTGCAGCGATGGATGCTGCCGTGAGCATGAAATTGTTTTTCTTCATTTTAACTGTTTTTTAGTGATGGTTCAAAATTCGAGAGGACGCGGGCCAATGGTAATAAGATACCTTAAGAAATAGCCGTCATCTTTCTTGTCAACTGGCCTTGTTTAAGTTTTTGTCAAGACCACCTTGTTGCCTGTAGGGTCAATAAGCCAATATTCGCCTCCCTTTTTCTCATAACCAGAGATGTTTTCTAAAGCATTCTTCAGCTTTTCATTTGACTTATAGTTGAGCTGAAAATGCCTCATACCTGCGTTTTCAGCTGGTGCCAGGGGTCTGTTTATGCCATGCCATGAATTCATGGCCACCCGATGCTGGTAATCGCCCCCTGCCCCCAAATCAGCGTATTGGTATTGCGGGAGGTTGTTGAATTGTATAAAGCCTAATTGCTTATAAAAGGCATTCGAATCCTGGACATTGGTTGCATAGAGGTGGATATGGCCCATATAAGTGTCATTTGAAATGAGCTTATTGAGGTCTCTGTCGACCAGCTTATTCAACACCTCATTTATGTCAAGGTAACCGGAAGCACTGCGAATATTGCCTTCTGAATCTTCAATTTTGAGGCCTCCCTGAGGAATCAGACGTTTGAACCTTTCAGGAGTTTCCAGGGTGAATTCTACATTGATTCCATCTGGGTCGTCAATGTAAATTGATTTTGACATGGTGTGATCGACTGGAGAAAATGGGTAATTGTTCTCGATCAGTCGGTTCAGCATTCTGGCAAACTCTCCTTCGTTCGGTGCATGAATCGCAAAATGGTACAGGCCACTGTAGCCCTTTTGAAAACGGTTTTTGGCCGTTTGGTGGACCACAACCAATGTTTTATTCTCCGTTCCGAATTCAGCAATCTCCGCAGACGATTTTAGCAATTTCATCCCGACCACCTGGGTCCAGAAATGTGTCGCCTTTTCAAGATTGGTATTGTTTAAATGAATGGCCCCATAGGAGACAAATTCATTTGGATCTGTGGGAGCGGAGTCTGCATTATTGGTCGCATTTACCAAAGAAGAAAATCCATCCATTGTAAAGAATATTGAAGCGCTAAAAAGTCCTTTTAAAAATTCGGCTCGTTGCATAATCTTAAAGAATTGGAGCTTTTTTAGCTCTCCCCCAGGCAATAAGAGCAGTGATAGCAGCGAACAACAGGTTTACACCGATAGCTGGATATTCACCCCTTGAACCATGGAAAATCGCCGCTAATACCATTACCAGGCTAAGTCCCACTGCGGCCCAGATAGTCAATCCTGGTTTGATGCGAAGAAGGGCTGGCATTACCAGTCCGATTCCCCCCAAAAGCTCGCTGATTCCGATGAACCGCACCAGTTCAATGGAGACAGAAGTTACCCATGGGAGAGATTCTACCAGGACACCAACAGGCTGGAAAGTTTTCATGGCTCCTGCCATGATGAAAAGCATTGCGAACAATCCCTGTGCCACCCAAAGCGAAATATGGATCGCCTTATTGTTTTTTGTTTCTGCCATAACTTATTATTAATAAGATGATGGCACAAATTTGAAGAGGGGCAGTCAGGAAAAAATTAAGATGTCTTAAGAAATAACACTGTCACTACTTTCTTGCAATTTTTCGTCTGATCCCACTCAAATATTCCGGGGTAACACCAATGTAGGCCGCAATGAGTTTCTGTGGTAATCGCTGAACAAGGGTTGGATAGGTTTCTGTAAATTCAATATAACGCTGTTCGGATGTTGCACTCAATAGCCCGGCAATGCGTTTGTTTGAGGCGATAAGGCTATTTCGATAATTCGCAGATATTTCAATTAAGACTTCTTTATCGAAACGGCTTAGGTCCTCAATTTCGGATTTGTGAATTACAGACAATTCGCTGTCCTCGATCGCCTCTATAAAAACATTGGAAGGCACTTGATGGGTAATGCTCTCCAAATCTGAGATCATCCAGTTCTCAGGAGCAAATTGCATGATATGCTCTTTTCCTGCACCATCTATTACATAGCTTTTGAGGCAACCCCTGCGGACCCAATATCCATACTGAGCTATTTCACCCTGGCTCAAAAGCAATTGCCCTTTTGAAACCAGTTTTTGATGCTTGAAGAGAATATTTTTCATTTTTAGAAATACGTTCTAATCCCCGATTCAGTTCAGACTATCCTTTTCCAAATATTTGCGCACCCGCAGTTCCACATTTTCCCGCACATCCATCCAAAACAAGTTGTAGTCTCCCACATGGTAGTTCTTGATATTGTAAAGCGCCTTGAGCGGCACATCGGGCTTGGTTGACCAGAGGATAGAGGTGGCTTTTGTTTCGAGGGCCTGGGTGTAGATCTTCTTATAGCCCTTCAGTACGGCGCCTTTGTGCATGGATCTGGCGGTGGTAAGGGTGTCAGCGGTCCAGGAAACGGGGTTGGAGCAGTAGGCGTTTTGGTAGGCGGCCACGGCCTCTTCGGGGAAGTAGTCCCAGGCAAATGTACACCAGGTCGTGTAGCACCCGGTTTCGCCGGGAGTCTGGCAGGGCTTCAATACGTTAAAGGTGTCAGCGGGAATGGGCCAACCGACGAGATAGGCTGTGACCAACTGCTCGCTGAGGGGCTTTCCGTCGAGGAACTCGCGGGTGAGGCGGATGGCGTGTGCGGTGCCTTGGCTGTGGGTGGCGAGCACAAAGGGACGACCTTCGTTTTCATACTCAAGGTAGTATTCAAAGGCTGTTTTAACGTCTTGGTAGGCGATTTCGAAGGCTTGGTTTCCGGTGCGGCGCTGTTCACCTTCTGCAAAGAACCCCCCGTAGACCATTTGGCGGTAGCGGGGGGCATAGACGCGGCAAGCACCGTTGAAAATGCTGGCTTGGTGGCGGATGGCGCTTTCGTCGGTCTTTTTGTTCAGCTTCTTGTCGGCAAGGTCGCCGTTCCAGGCGTCGTCGACCAGGAAAGTGGTGGGGTGAATGAAGAAGACGTCCACCTGGGCTTCAGCCTGACGGTTTTGCAGGCTGGAAATGGGTACGCCATCGGCTTCGTCAGTCTTGTCGGGGTGAGCCGCCCAGTGATCCAGGTTGGTATAGTCGGGGGCGGCGGGAAGGATGCAGTCCTCAAAATTGACTTTGGGAGGCTTGCGGATATTGCAGGCGGAGAGGAGGGCCAGCAGGGTGGCGGTGAGGAGCGGGGTAGAGATGGATTTTGCGAACCGAAACATTGCGGGCAAAGCTAGGGAAGGAAACTGAAAAGAGATAAGGGAATGGAAAGGAAACTGAAAAGAGATAAGGGAATGGAAAACGAAAAGAGATAAATTATTGGGATCTCTAAGTCAACTACCGCCCTTTTACCTTGAGCAATTCCCGGTTGACCTCTGCCACTTCATACTGGTGTACAACTCCACCTTCTGCATCTTTGATGGTGAGGGCTTTGCTATTTTGATCGTAGCTCCAGGTCCCTGGTTTCATGCGGTGGGCGTCGTTGGGGGCGAGCCAAAGCCAGGTGCAGGTCCCATTGGGCTGTAAATCCATGCGAAAACGAAAGCGAGAAGGAGGGAATTGCTTGAATTTACAAGGCCGAAAGATCTGGAAGCCCGGATAGTCTTTGTTTTCTTCCCGCGAATCTATCCAGCATCCTTCAATCCCGCCCTGGTTGTATTGCGGGGTGAATGGGTTTGGGGTTGGCTTGCTTGGTTCCTCAAGAGGTTCTTCAAAGATGCGGGTAGGATCGATATCACCCGGTTTGGAAACCGGGGGGCCGGAATCATAGCTAGCAGCGACCCGTAAACCCTGGTCTCCCTCCCCGTTGGTGTCAGTATTTTGCTGGTCGCCTGCCTTCCCGTTGGCCATCAAAGTGCTGTCTGAACCGTCGCCGGTCATGGAAGTAGCATCTGCTTTCGCCATTGAATCCGCCGCCACCCTTGAATCCGCCGCCACCCTTGAATCGTTTGCGACAAGAGAATCTGCTCCAACCAAAGATTCATTGAGGGAATCTTTTCCGGACGAAGCAGCCGGGTCAGATTGACAACCGGTAACCACAATGCCCAGTGCAAAGACCAACAGAGGGATTCGGAAAAAAAATGGATTTAACGCTTTCATAGTAGAGGTTTTGAATTTACAATATACACCAGCATTCCTAAGGGATTGAATTTTAAACCAAAAGCAGCCAGCACCGAAATGCCAGCTGCCGTATGTAAAGTCAATATTCCCAGTTCTATTCTCCGGCAATCCCCCCGTACATCGCTTGGGCAAACTGCAAGACACCCTTTACGACGATTGCGGCCATTGAAGCCAATAACTCCACGTTTTTCGTCACTCCTTCCGGCGTGATCGCAGCTCCGAAGTTCATACTCGCGGAACTGATCCCACAGAACTGTGCACCAATCTGCATGAAAGCCAGGTTGGCCTGGGTGGGATAGTCGTCGTAGTCCCGGATCAGTTCGACCACATGAACCAGAGAGACGCCCCCCATAAAGCTCTGAAGCACCACGGTCAGGGCCGCATCCACCATCTCTGCCGTTTCGGTCTTGGCTTTTTCGTTTCGGTTTTTGATCATATAGACTGCGAAGGTGCTCTTTTCGAGGATCAAGCCGAGAATCAGAAGGTAGTTGATGTCATTCGTAGCCTTGTCTTTGATCGGTGCCGGCTGCGCGAAAATATTGACGATGCCATTCAAAGTCACCCCGGCCAGGGCATTGACCACATTACAGACCTTGAAGAATCCCAGATTCTCAATTCCCGGCGTATTGACCGGAAGCACCAACAGTGCTGCGATGCCCGAGGAGACCGCGGCCATGCACCGGCAATTCGCAAAAATGCTCACCTGGGACTCGCTGGGTGCCTTGTCGTCCTCCACATCCAATTGTAGGATCGGGGTGGAACCCACTGTTCGGGCCATTTGCAGGGAGGCTGTCCCCGTGGAGCCTGTTCCCAGGGAGGCTGTCCCGGTGGAAGCTTTTTCCGCGGGCGCTGTCCCCGCAGCGGCAGTCCCCGCGGCACCCGTCCCATAAACCACGGCATAGATATCCGCCAGACTTGTAGCTGCCAGCAATTGGTCGGTGTAGCCATCGTCATCGGAGAAGGGTGCTTTGCCGTTGGCGACTTTGTAGACCATGGTGGCTGGCAAAGCCCCGACCAAAAGGATTACATCCAGCCAGGAGAAGGGAATGCTGGTATCAAAAAACTCCTCCAGAATGTCCGAAAGAACTGGTATCCAAATCGGGGTCGCCAAAGTACTGATCACACTGTCCGCAATCGAAATAATAATATCGAACAAGGTGTCCACCACATTTTCCGCGGTCTCCAGCATGGCCTCCGCCAGTATGCTCACCGTCAGTTTCAGCAAGTCCAGCAAAGACATTTCCTTCCATTGCCCATCTTTGAAAATTTCATCGTAAAAGCTGCTCAAAGCACCCGTGATGATGTCTTTCTCTTCCTCAATCGCTGCGACCAGGGTGTCCATGAGACTACTCAGTGTTTCGTCGGGGTCACCGCTGCCGGCATCCATGGTGGCACCGGAAATATTGTTCACGAGGTGGTATTGGAGAAACGCATTCGAAGCGCTGGTAGAGCCATTCGCCCCTCCGTCAGTGGTCATCTGACTCAAGCTTGGACTCGTACTGGTAGGGTCGCTGTTGGGATCGCCCCAGTCCTGGACCTTTTGTTCCGCTTCTGAGATGAAATTATCGAAGTCTTTCTTGATGCCACCCGCCGCGTCGAGGGCCTCTTGCAGCAGTACCAAAGTCAGATTCTTCATCACATCTTTGGTCTTTTGGATGTCGCCCCAGGAGAACAGGAACTTCATGAATTGAATCAGGTCTTTTACCAGTGTCTCCAGGAATTGGAAAATGGCCTGGATGGCACCGACCACTTTTTCAATGGTGTCGATTACAAAGGTGAAGACCTTTCCGGCAATGGTGCAGACGAAATTCCAGGTCGCTTTGGCCACATCCTCTACGATGTCAATCACGTATTCCGTGGCACTTTCCAGCCAGTCAAACAGGTCCCCCGCCGCTACCACAATCGCATCTCCGAAAGTGTCCACCGCCATCAGGGAAGTCGTCCGGCCCGTTGGGGAAATCCGGGCCGCTGCGGTGGAATTGCTGTTCCTTTTCGCCGCCGTGGCACCGCTACTCGTTACCGAAGTCCCGGCAGGCGTGTACTGGGCATAGGCATCGGAAAGCGAATTGATCGAAGTGGCTGCGGAACTGATGTCATCTGAAGAAGCACTGTCCGGAACCAATGAGGTTGGGTTTTCACCCTTGTCATCGGTATAGGTCGCATTACTCAACGCATCGTCCGAGTTTAAAGCAATGACATTGGAAACCCCATTGTCCATGGGATTGATGCTCAACACCGGACCTTCCTCCTCGGACTGGGCATACAAGCAGGCCGCCACCGTGGTCTCCACCCGTTGCACCACGGTCACACAACCCATAGAATCAGTCCGCACCGGGATGGGTTGGGTGTCGAGAATGTAGTAGTGGTTGTTGATGTAAACCGGGGCTCGGAAGGAACTGGACAGTAACAAACGGGCATTGGAAACAGGCGCATTGGTTTCATCAGTGACAGTGATCGAAGTTGTGTAGGAGTCAAACTTCTGGGAACTGGCATTTGGGTCGGCAGGCAGGAGGATGTTCTGCTTCTGCCAGGTGGAGGAAACCGGGTCCTGAAACACCTTTTTCAATTCGTTGGCCCCGGTATGGGCGAAGTAGGCGTTGCCACCGTTCACCCGGTTCACATAAGGTGAGACCTGTTCGATGCCTTTCCCAAGGGGAAGGGGAAATGACCAATTGTTGCCATCTGCGACACTGCCCGCCTCTGCCTGGGTATAGAAAATGTGCTGAGCACGGTCGAGGCCCCAGACTACCACTTTGTCCTGGATGGTATAGGCATACAAAGCACTGGTGTCCTTGAAAAGGACATTGTTGAACAAGTAGTGGCCCTGGGACTGATCCGCCTGCCCGTCGGCAGGGAAATAGTACAGGTCACCCGTGGAGGTGGTCACGTACAGGTCGGTATAGGTAGCATCATCGGTGGAGGCCACCGTGGCAGAGGGGGTGCTGGCAATGGACAAAGGAGCTACTCCCTCCGGAAGGTACAAGCGGCTGACCGCACCGGCCCCACCCCCGAAGGGATCGTACAGCTCCTGGAAAATAATAGATTGTTGTCCCCCAATACTGCCCAGAGTATAAAGGCCATCTACCCTGCCGGTGGATTTTCGACCACCGCAAATCTGAATCGGTTGGGAGGCATTCACATCGGCAGGGATGGCAAATAAATTCCAGCAGGTATTGGAAGCGACCTTCCCAGCATCGATGTAGTAGCGGTCAACGGTGCCGAAGGTGGGGTTTTCCCCATCGACCACAATGAGGGGCGCACCACTGGTGAATTGGGTGTACAATCCGGCAATCGTAGTTGGCGCCGTGGCTCCCGGTGCATCAAAAGGCAGCTCCTGCCAGTCCACCGTGATGTCCCCCGCATCGTCCCGCTGGTAAGCGGTCGCCAGGAACAGGTGGTCCTGACCATCCACGGTGAGGGCGAGGACTACGCA
>CAYGRE010000056.1:0-43159 GCA_964352215.1 uncultured Bacteroidia bacterium | reverse complement strand
GATCATGAACATGGAAGAGTACCAGGCGGTGTCCCGGTCGGACCATTTCCGGACAAAGCGGAAATTCACAAATCCCATTCCGATCAGCGACAGGACGGTCACCAGCCGCGCCGCCCACTCGGTGGTACCAAAGGCTTTAAACGACGCTAACAGGGTCCAGTTGAAGATAGGCGGTTTCCGGTAATAGAATTCACCGTAATAGGTTGGCACAAAATAATTGTCGTTGAGGACCATCTCCAGACCTACCATGGCGCGTCGCGGTTCCTCGAGGTAGAGGGCATTGACCCCCATATTCAGCATGAGGCCCACCAATACCGCTCCCAGGATGATAATGTTCAACCAGGAATCAAGGCGTTTCTGTTGGGCGAGTGTCACTGTCTGGCGAAGTTAAGGTCTTGCTGCGAAAATGGAAATAAACACCACTCAATGAGATGGCCAGAATAACCAGGTACATGGTCAGACTCATGGCGACGGAAACGGTTTCATTCAGCCCCAGGAATTCGGCACCGAAGAGGACGACCCATTCCCGCAAACCAAACCCGCCGAAGGAGGGAAGGGGAACCACGAGAACGATTCCTGAAAGAATCAGGATAAATACATATTCAAGGATGTGGTCCTGAACACCGAGGGCAAACAGGATGCAAAGGGCAACCAGAGCCTGTCCGATCTGGACTCCGGCGGACCATAAGCTGGTGGGCAAAAAGGTTCCCGTAAACCGTCTGAAGATCAGCCATACCGCGAAGTAGTAGCCCAGGGGAACGATTGGGATCGTGAGCCAAAGCCAGGTATGGAGGTCGTAGGGGAGGGGGATGAAAGCGGAAAGCGCCAAACCCAGAATGATCAGGAGGGAGAGGCCATTGGCCCGATCCAGGAAAACAGCCGAGGTCAGAATGCGGACTTTTACCCCAAAGCGTTTGTTCATCAGGAAAACTTTGTACCCGTCACCACCGATCCCACCGGGGAGCAGCAGATTGTAGAACATGCTCAGTAAATAGAGTCGGTTGTTGTATCCATTACTGACTTTAACCTCTGAAGCCCGCCACAAAACCTGAAGGCGCATCGCACCCAGCCACTTGGAGGTAAGAAAGACCAGCATAGCGAGCAGCACCCAACCAATATTTAGGCTTGAAAGCAGTTTCAACGTTTCTTCCCAATCCAGCTTGCGTGAGATCAGGTAAAAGGCCGCCACTGTGATCAATACCTTCAGTGCGGTGATCAACCAACGTTTTAAAGGCTTTCTCATCCATCGCGAATTACGTAACTTCGCCACCATCAAAAAATAAAAAATGCGCAAAACAACTATACTTCTCTTTCTGGCTACTTGTTTCTCCCTCTTCTCAGCCTGTGGCGAAACGAATTCTACCGATTCTGACAATGGAGAAACGGACTCATCCGCAGTGGTTAATGAACCAGAGGCAGAGACTTACAATCCTGAGAATGATACCCTCAAGTACCCAGAAGAAACTCACCTTCGGAATGTACGGCAGCTCACCTTTGGCGGTAACAATGCCGAAGCCTATTTCAGCAGGGACAACAAGCACCTCGTATTTCAATCCGACTACAAGGAATGGGGAGTAGAGTGTGATCAGATATTCACCATGCCGATCACCGGACATGGTGCTGAAAAACCTAAAATGCTTTCTACTGGTAAAGGACGCACCACTTGCTCTTATTTTATGGCCGGTGACCAGAAAATCGTTTATGCCTCTACCCATCTGGGAGGGGAAGCCTGTCCTGCCGAGCCGGAGCGTAAGCCTGGGGGACTTTATGTCTGGTCTGTCTACGATACTTACGACATCTTCGTCGCAGATATGGAGGGCAATATCGTTGAGCAATTGACCAATGAACCCGGTTACGACGCGGAAGCAACCCTGTCTCCCGATGGCTCAAAAATTGTATTTACTTCAACCCGCAGCGGTGACCTTGAGCTCTGGACCATGAATGCTGATGGCTCAGATTTGACTCAGATCACCGATGAACTCGGCTATGACGGTGGAGCTTTCTATTCTCCCGACGGCTCTAAGCTGGTCTGGCGTTCTTCCCGTCCAAAGACCGAAGAAGACCAAAAGTTGTACAAGGATCTCCTCGCCAAAGGACAAGTTCAACCTACCGATTTGGAGCTCTACATCTCCAACGCCGATGGATCTGACAAAAAGCGTGTCACCAACCTCGGCGGTGCCAACTGGGCTCCTTTCTTCCACCCTTCAGGGGAAAAACTCATCTTTGCGAGCAACCACAAGGGGGAGAGCGGTAGAACCTTCAATCTGTTTACCGTCAATCTGGATGGTTCAGGCCTGGAGCAAATTACCCATGACAGTATATTCGATGCCTTCCCGATGTTTTCCTATGACGGCAAATACCTCGTCTTCTCGAGCAACCGCTTCAACGGAGGCACCCGGGACACAAATGTATTTTTAGCTGAATGGGTAGACTGATTCAGGGGTGAAGAATACCCTTACTCCCACAGAATTCGGGCATATTCAAACTAGGTTTCCCGCCCTATGAGAAAGGTAAAGCTCTACATTGCCAGCAGTCTCGATGGAAAGATTGCCAAGCCTGACGGGGACGTCAAATGGTTGGAGAATACCCCAAATCCAGAGCAGGGTGACTTCGGATATGGTGAGTTTGTCAGTGGCGTGGATACGGTCCTGATGGGTAATAAAACTTATCAGGAAATTCTGGGATTTGACATGCCTTTCCCCTATGCCGACAAGCAATGCTATGTCTTTACCCGGAATACCAGCCTTACCAAGGATGAACACGTCCAATTCGTCTCAGGCGGAATCGAAGCGTTTGTCAAAGGGCTGAAGTCCGAAGAAGGGGCAGATATCTGGTTAGTCGGTGGTGGGCAGATCAACCACACCCTCCTGGAAGCTGGTTTGGTCGATGAGTTGCTCCTTTTCATCATGCCGATTTTACTTGGGAAAGGAATTCCGCTGATCAACAAAGCTCTGCCGGACAAATACTTAGAGTTGAAAAGTTCTAAAGTGTATGCAGGTGGTGCACTGGAATTGGTTTACAGTTTGACTTAAGCTTTAGAATACCGGAATCAAGAGGATCTGTCAGTGAAGTCAGGATCACTTTACTGAAGCAGCGATCACTTCACCGAAGCAGCGATCACTTTACCAAAGTCTGAACCGTCTTCAGCGGATCAATCACTTTCCCCACGTCTTTGGACGCAGGAACCGTTTGGGCGTTGTCATTGATCAGCTTGTAAGCATCTTTTGCCTTGATATCCGGCTGGTAAGCCCGCACAATCCCCAATAATCCGGCAACGATAGGCGTTGCCATCGAGGTCCCACTCATGAATTTGTATTCCCCACCCGGAATGGTGGAGTAAATCTCAGTGCCCGGAGCCGCGATCGGCATCTCAAGGCTGGTATTGGTATTGGAAAAGAAGGAGCGGCTCAGGTCTTTCGCGACCGCACTGACCGATATCACCCCATCGACATTGGAAGGCGTATGGTCCTTGGCATCCTCCCCAAAGCTGTTCCCGGCTGCCGCTACCACAATACAACCCTGCTTGAGGGCATATTCAATGGCATCCCGCTGCACCTTCGGAGCCTTTCCACGTGAGCCCAGGGACAAAGAGATGACATCAGCCTTGTCTTCAGCTGCTGAGGTAATGGCACTGGCAACTTGCCAAATGGAACCGGTACCATTGTCGCCCAGTCCTTTGTATCCCCGCACTTCTATAAATTTCCCTTCCCAGTTCAGAGAAGCAATTCCCTTTTTGTTATTGGTCGCAGCCCCGGCCAAACCAGCACAATGTGTCCCATGTCCCTGCTTGTCACTGTCCCCCCGTTTGCCCTGCTTTCCGCCCATCACCGATTTCAGATCCTCGTGCTTGCCATCCACTCCGGTATCTACAATCGCCACCACCGCTTTCTTCTTTGGCTTGTTTTTCTTGAGCAATTCATGGATAGCATTGGCCTTGTCGGCAGTCAGCCACCATTGATTGCTGATATCCGGGTCATTGGTCAAAAAGCCATCGCTGCCCTTGCGGCGTTTGACATTCGGGGCCTCGGGATCGTCCAGGGTGACCATCGTATTCTCCTCCGCAGAGTCAACATTTTCTTTGTCTTTCCGAAGCTCTGCGATCAATTCAGCCTCCTTTTCCCTGGGAACCCGAACAATATAATACTGGGCCAGGTCTTCGTCTTCTGACAAATCAACCATAGGAAACGCCCTTTCCCATTCAGCGTCGTACATGTACAACACATCTTCCATTTCAGAGATATCATCGTCGGGGCCGAGTTCCATCAATACTTCCTCCCGCAATTCGGGTTCAGAGGCATCAAACAATCCGTTGACGGTCATGCCGAAAAGAGAAGCGATGAAGTAAATGATAAAACTGACGATCAAGGCGAGAATTCCCGGAACCCAAAAGACCTTAGGATGGGCCTTTTTGGCTTTCAGATAGCCGGAGTCGATGATCATTGCGATACCAAAGTCGAGCAAGGTCAGGCAAATCCGGTCCAGGAAGGTGCCATCACCCGTGAATTGCCGGAACAGGATAGCACCAATGATCATGGCCAGGGTAGGAACTACATTGATCCTACGACCATGCTGCCGTCTGACCATCAGATTTCCATAGAACAGCATGGCAACTGTTGCCAGTACAGGCCCGAGGATATGGATCAATTTGATTTCCATTACAAAAGGTTATTTGTCTAACAATTCGATTTTCTCCACCTCTACCAGTCTCCCCCACATAAAGACAGAGACCGCATTGGACGGTTTTACACTTGCCTTAATCCTGAGGGATTCAGCCTGAAATGCCTTTGGCAATCCGTTGACCGGATAGTAGGGAACTCCATCGTCCCCCAGGATACCCCAAAAGCCGCCTTCAACCTCTACAAAAGTGGTGGTTCCAATGATTTGCATGGTTAAAGATACGTAAAATTCACCTTTCTGGTTGGATTCTCAACACGTTTGGCCGATCAGATCAACCAGGCCAGCTCAATCTCCCGACAGTGAAAATAAGGAGCTCACAACTGGTTGCGTTCGGGGTTTTCCTGGATGACTTTGTCCAGCCAGCCAATCAGGTCAAATGGGCGCAGGCCCAACTGTTCATTGGGAGAGTCGCGGATTTCAATCATGGCATTCCGCAATTCTTCAATGTAGGGCTTGAGAGGAGTCCCGGGGGAAAGGCGCATCCGCTTACGGAGATATTCAAAAATTGCTTTTTCAAAGGCGTGTATACGCTGCTGACCTTTCAGGAAACGGTAGAAGTTCTGCATGGCGGATTCGAACAGCTCTGTTTCCTTGAGGTCGAAGAGAAGAATGATGCGCAACAATTGAGAGTCCAGAAAAATCTGATAGTCTGTAGATAGTTCCGGGGTATTGATGATCAGATTGGCGAAGTGAAGACCTTCCCGGAGTTGACCTGTAGCGAGGTAATAATGAACCAGGCACTGGTAGAGTGGGATCACAGTATACCCATCGTTCAAATTGACCTTGATTTTAGATGTTGCAAGGGTATGTTTGATTTCGGAAACCAAGGAAGCTGCCTCAGAAAGCCTGCTCTCTTTCATCAATATTTCCAATTCCATCCGATACCCAAATAACAGCATTGTCCGCTGGATATGATCAGGAAGAGAGATCTTCGGAAACCGCTCTGAAAACTGGCGCATCTCCTTCAGCATGCCCACAATTTTGTCGGAAGAGAGAAATTGCCCAGCGATTGAAATCTTATTCTGGAGGCTGTAAAGGTAGTTTTCCGGAGAATAATGAATGGTCCAGGGGTTTTGTTCCATCAATTCGATCACACTCTCCAGGTGGTGGTAGGTAGCCTCAAAATTCAGAGATGCCAGGTTCGTGATGGCCTTGGACTGGTGATAAAACATGGCTCCCCTTACGCTATCTTCAGGAGGCGGCCCTTTCAGCAAAGAATCCTTTTCCAATTCATGGTAGGAGTCTCGCATTTCATCACTTCGGATATAGGTCGCACGGCGATTGAGGATCAGGAGTTTGAGGGAAATCAAGCGGTAAGACTCTACCATCAGGAGCAGGTTTCCGTAATGGTGGGTGGCTGCAAATATAGATTCCAGTTTTTCCGTCACCCCATCCAACCGGTGGCTGACCTTCAGTGTCAGGGCTGTTTCAAGGGCGCCGATCTCGGCCATGTATTCATACCGTTCCTGCTCCCGGGCCAACTTGCTGGCTTTTTCCAACTGCTTGTGCGATTGCTCATTCAGCCCTCGCTCCATAAGCAGTTGTGAATTCATGATCATCTCCTTGATCTGAAAGTCAATTGACTTGTCTGCCCCGTAATTGCGCAGGCTTTTCAGGATTAATTTGTAGAGATAATTTTTCAGAACCGGGAGTTGCCGGGCCAGAGAGGAACTCCCCAAAGACTGGATCAGGATCTTCTCATCATATTGATCCATCTTGTCAATCGCTCCAAATACCTTCAGATAATTCTGTTCACTGGAAGATTTACCCGCATAAATCTTAAAGTACCGCTTCTCAGAACGGCTCAGTGACTTGATTAAATCAAATAGGTCATGACTAGGCTTCACTTTAGGAATCTAATCAAAAATTAGCACAATCGGTTATTAGGGGTAATCTAAAGCGCATTTTATGAGTTTTAAGTATTAATAATGTACAGCGGTTTGTTTTGAATGAGAGCTCCGGGACGACGAAATTGCGACTGATACTATAAAAAAATCAATCCTAAACATGGTGGAATAGGGCGCAGGGTTCCTTTTGGTATATATCACGAGATTAAAACGACCAACTTTACATTACCATACCGAGCCTTAGCTGATACAATACGTTAGCTTAAGGAATCCGGCCTCTCCACCCTCAAAATTGCTTACCTAAGAAAAAGGCGCTGTACAGCGCTTTTTTTTATGGCTGAGGATGGCCCACTTTTGCTTGAGAATGGTGCCTTATAACCAGGAATTCTTCCCCTTTCCTTTAGGCAAAAGTTCCACGGAGGCAACACATCAGGCATGGTAATGGTCACGCATGACCTTGGATTCCAGATCGTTCAACCCCATTTCCTTGATAAACCGCTCGATCCCCGGACGCACTGTGAAGAACAAGGTCATAATTACAATGCACAGGATGAGGTACAATTTGTTCCCCGTCATGATATAGGAGATCAATTGGATAAAAGCGGCACCATCCAGGAGAATGTACCGAAGTACCATTCCGGAACGGTACCCTTCCATCTTTTCAAAAAGCTTATCTGTTTTTTGGGCACTCTTGACCCGTCCCATAAATAGGCGGTAACTCATCAAAACCAAGGCAATACCGGACAAGGGGGCACTGATCTGCAAAAAGGTTGCGTATTCCGGATTGAGGGGTTGCTGGAAGTAGATGACGATATAGGCGGTGACCATAAACAAAGCCAGGCCGATGAGAAAGGTAAAGAACAGATACCGGGACTGCCGGAAATAGTTCTTGATTTGTTTTTTCGCTTCTTCGTTGATCTTTGCTGCCATTGCCGTAAAATTAGTCAAAAGGTTTCATGGCGCGAAGCATTTCCCTTTTGCCGGGAGGACCTGGAAGCTTTTCTATTTGAAATCCTGCCCGGATCATGGTCCTGCGGACTTCTCCCTTGGCTGAATAGGTTGCGAGGGTTCCCCCGGGGGTGAGCAGGCGGTACATCTTTTCGAAGATTGCATCTGTCCAAAGTTCGGGTTGCTTTTCCGGGGCAAAGGCGTCGAAGTAGATCAGATTTACCGGGGTTCCAAGGTCAAATTCTTCAATCCGGGACTGTAACTTCAAGAGTTGAAAGTGCGGATGGGTGGGGCTTTGTTCAGGAGACCCCCAAGGCGTATGATGCAACCAGTTGAAAAGGTCGGCATCTCCACCGGTTTGCTCCGGATAGTTCAAAGAGGCTGCCTCTTCTACGGACAATGGATAAGCCTCAACGCCGATGTACTCGATGGCTTTTCTGTGGCTTTCCTGACCAGACCTATTCCCGCCAGACCTTTTCCCGCCAGTCTTTTCCGCAGTCAACCACGCATTCAAGCCCGTACCAAAGCCGATCTCCAAAATTCGCAGATGCTCTTCTTTCCGCGCCTCCATACCCATCGCAATGAATACATGCACCGATTCCTGAATGGCCCCATGCCGGGAGTGGTATTGTTCGTCCAGATCAGCTACGTACAGTGAATGTGAACCGTCACCGGTTTCAATCAAGGTTCTATTGGTCAGGTCCAGGCTCATAGATTGAATTTCAGTTCAGCGGAGGAGTGGCTTACAGATAGAGTCGCTTCCATGCCATGAAGAATGGGATAGTTTGCGGGTTGGTGTCCGATGGGGGCAGAAAAGCAGACCGGAAACCCAGCTTCGGGCAGGGCTCCGACGATGATCTCCTCATACGTTTTCCCAAAAGGACTGTCATTGTCATGGAGATCGGTGAATCCACCCACTACCAATCCCGCGAGCCGGTCAAATTTAGCACCTCGCTTCAGGTGCATGATCATTCGGTCTATATGGTAAAGGTATTCGTCTAGGTCTTCCAAAAAGAAAATACAGCCTTTGGTGGAGAAATCTGTTTCGGTGCCCAGCAATTGGCTGAGCATGGACAGGTTTCCTCCGATAATTGGTCCGGTCCCTGATCCGGTTCGGGTCACATCTGGCCGTTCCACCGGCCACTTATAGTCAGGAGTATTGCCAGCGAGCATGTCCCGCAGGTATTCTCTGCTCGCTGCATCACCCGTCTGCCCGTTCCAACTGATTCCCATCGGACCGTGGATGGAAGCAATCCCCCGGTTGAAGGCATCCATGGTTAAGGTGGTGATGTCACTGAATCCGATCAACCATTTGGGATTCTTCTTCATCCCTTTCCAATCCAGCCCATCAATAATCCTAAGGGAACCATAGCCACCTCGGGAACAGAGAATCGCTTTGATAGAAGGATCGTCCAGCATAGTCTGTAAATCCGCCAGTCGTTGGGCATCGGTACCTGCATATTGGTGGTCTGCGGCAAATACGGACTTTCCCAAAACAACCTCATAGCCCCAGGTTCGAAGGTCATCCAGAGCGGGCTTCATGTCTTCTTCAGAAATCTTTCGGGCAGGACTGACTATCCCCACCCTGTCACCAGCTTTCAGAAAAGGAGGTACTTTCATCTGGGCAAGTTATGAAAATCATCCTATCTTCGGGGCGCATGAAAAAAGCATTCATTACCGGGATCACCGGCCAGGACGGCTCTTTCCTCAGTGAGTTATTGCTGGACAAAGGTTACGAAATCCACGGCCTCATCCGCCGCGCTTCCAATTTCAATACCATGCGCCTGGATCATCTCATGGACAACCCCCGTTTTCATTTGTACCATGGAGACATGACCGATTCGGCCAACCTCAACAAATTACTTTCTCAGATTCGTCCCGACGAGGTCTACAACCTCGCTGCCCAAAGCCATGTCAAAGTCTCCTTTGACGTGCCGGAATACACCGCCCAGGTGGATGCCGTAGGCTCCCTCCGCCTCCTCGACGGTATCTTCAACCACTGCCCGGAAGCCCGCATCTATCAGGCCTCTACTTCTGAGATGTATGGCCTCGTCCGTGAGATCCCCCAGACAGAGGATACTCCATTTCACCCCCGCAGCCCTTATGCAGCTGCCAAAGTCTATGCTTATTGGATCACCCGCAACTACCGTGAAGCTTACAATATGTTTGCCGTAAATGGCATCTTGTTCAACCATGAATCCGAGCGAAGAGGCAAAACATTTGTCACCCGGAAAATCACGATCGGTCTTTCGGAAGTCTCTCTGGGTCTGCGGCCGGTATTGAAACTGGGCAACCTCGACGCCAAGCGCGATTGGGGCTATGCCAAAGAATATGTGGATGCCATGTGGAGAATGCTCCAACAAGATGAACCGGAAGACTTTGTCATTGCCAGTGGGAAATGCCATTCAGTCAAGGAATTTGTAGAAATGACGGCGGCTGAGTTGGGCATGGACCTGGAGTGGAGTGGGGAGGGTGTCGACGAAAAAGCGATTGACAAAAACACCGGAAAAGTAGTGGTGCAGATCGATCCCCGTTATTTTCGACCTTCAGAGGTGCCCTTGTTGCAAGGTGACGCTTCAAAGGCTAAGGAGAAGTTGGGCTGGGAGCCCAAGGTGAACCTCAAGCAATTGGTAGAGATCATGGTGCAGCACGATTTGGCTGAAGCGAAAGCCAAGTTAGGGAAAGGGTAAAGCTGGAAATTAAGGATCGGAAAGTTTGGCGGGGAAGAAGTCTCAAGATCAGAAATACAGGGCAATAGGTTCACCAAGATCAAAAGCAGAACTCGAAGAAGACAATATGGATAAAGGAGCGAAAATTTACATTGCCGGGCACAGGGGCATGGTAGGTTCTGCCATCGTTCGCAAGCTGAAAGCCGAAGGCTATACCAATTTGGTCATGCGGACCCGGTCTGAGTTAGACCTCTGCAATCAACTGGCAGTAGATTCCTTTTTCGAAGCTGAAAAACCGGAATATGTATTTCTCGCTGCCGCCAAAGTCGGGGGTATCATGGCCAATGACACCTACCGGGCTGACTTCATCATGGACAACCTGCTGATCGAGTGCAATGTGATCCGGGCCGCCCACAACAACGACGTTACCAAGCTGATGTTCCTCGGGTCTTCCTGCATCTATCCGAAATTTGCACCGCAGCCCATGACTGAGGATGCCCTCCTGACCGGTCCATTGGAAGAAACCAACCGCCCCTATGCCATCGCCAAGATTGCCGGGATCGAAATGTGTCAATCCTACCGGGACCAGTACGGCGACAATTTTATCTCCTGTATGCCCACCAATCTTTATGGACCGGGCGACAACTACCACCTTGAGAATTCCCACGTCCTTCCAGCCCTGATCCGGAAATTCTACGAAGCAAAACACGATCCATCCAAGAAGGTCCAGCTTTGGGGGGACGGGTCTCCAAAGCGCGAATTCCTCTATGTAGATGACCTGGCTGAAGCCTGTCTTTTTCTGATGGAGCACTACGATGGCCGCGACTTCGTAAACATCGGCACCGGAGAGGACATTGCCATCAAGGAGTTGGCAGAGACCATCGCTGCCGAAATTGGCTATACAGGTCCGGTGGAATGGGACAGCACCAAGCCAAATGGAACGCCCAGAAAATGGATGGATGTAAGCCGCCTCCATGCCCTGGGGTGGAAGCACAAGACTTCTTTGAAGGAAGGGATTCGTCTCACGTTGGCGGATTTTGTGGAGAATCGTGTATAAAGCTGGCAAGGATGAAGAAGAATTTCAAACGTACCCGGAACATGTTCGCCAATATTTCCAATCCCTGGGCTTATCTGGGGTATAAATTGGGGAGTAAGAAGGAGGGTTTTCAATTCAAGGCACCGGGGGGGATAACTCTGGATGTTCCCAAACGGCTGATGCCCACCTTCAAGGAAATGTTTTTCCGGGTGCCCTACATGGAGGAGATGCCAGCGCATGCCATCCAGGGCCCCGCGCCACTGGTGATAGATATCGGGGCAAACGTTGGTTATTTCAGCTTTTATGTCCTCTCGAAATTTCCCAAAGCCACCATCCACGCCTTTGAACCCTTTCCCCCCAACGCCAACCTGCTGACTCATTACCGGGAACAGCATCCTCAGTTGAATCTCAATATTCATCAACAAGCCGTATCGGGTGTCCCCGGCGAATTGACCCTTGGCTATGACCCCAAGGACGAATTCTCCACCAGTGCCAGCCATATCATTACCGATCAGGCAGGGACCATTTCCGTAGAATGTATCACCTTGCCAGATTTTATACGGGAACACAAAATCAAACAGATCGATTGGCTCAAAGTCGATTGCGAAGGGGCTGAGTACGATATTTTCAAGCAGGGAGCAGACGATTTTCTGCCGATCGTAAAGGCGGTGACGCTGGAAACCCATGATTCCGAAAACCCCGGTGAGGACCAGGAGTCACTCAAAGCGCTGTTGGCGCAGCATGGTTTTCAGGTTAGAACCAATGGGATTTCGCCTCTGATTTGGGCTTGGCGAGGAAATTGAGAACTTCACAGCCCATTTCAATGAGGGTACCCATTGAACAAGAGAGCCCGATTCAGTACGAGAAATAAACCAGTCAATCCCCGATTTTTAACGATTCGCACCGAGAAACGACGAGCATTCCAGCCAATTCGTATTTTTGCTCCCGAACAAACAATACAGCTATGTTCCGCTTCAACCATATCACCCCTCTTTTCCCAGGCCGGCCGGCCTAGGGACAAGATTGTTCCCACACTTTTTGTTGGTTTAGGTCGCCCTTGGAAAGCTTCGAGGCACCGCAGGGATAATTGTGCTTCATGTTCACGCTGGTCGTGACTTGATTCGCGCGATTCACATGTCCCGATCTGATGATCGCGACTCCATGACCTGCAGTGCTTTGCTTGCCTCGCAGAGCCATTATTTGGATCTGCTTGTGCCAGCTCATGAAACTTTTCCGCCGGTAGAACCAACGCATTTTGGAACCTTTATTACCTGCACGATCATGAACAATTCAGAGATCGAGGAAGTGTTGTTTTTGTTGGAGGGAGAGATGACGCACTTTAGCTATTTCCCGGACCGTTATGCCCTTCAATTGTTAAGCTGGGCTTTGGAAGCTCGAGGCGAAATGTCAGTTGGCCAACTCAAGCAGCTAGCTCATGGAAAATTTTTAAACAAGCCCTTGCTCAAGCAGCTTTCTGCGCGACACCAACGCTGGACCGCAGATTTGCTCAAAAACCAGTGGCCCGAATCCGCACGTAATTTTGAGATCACTTTTGGGAAATGGGGCGAGATGAAGGATTGGAAACGCTGGTGGAACCAAAGTAGCCGTCGTGGTTCAAACCTGGTTCTTCAGCTCAATTTTTCTGGTGACCACGATGCTGCCCAGCACTATTTCAAGAAAGGTTGGGGTTGGCTGGACAACAATTATGCATGCCACCCGGTCAGGGAAGGAGGGCGCCATACCTTGGCGTGGAGCCGGATCGATATAGATTGGGAAAGTGGAGAAGCCCTGGTCGAAGAGGTGCAGAGCGATTGGGTCACCGGCTTGATTGATTCACGTAAATCGTGGCAACAACTGAAGGAGACCAATCGACGCCGCAATAGGGAGATGAACGAGCACCAGGAGAAGCGCATGAGAACCTTGAACTTGTACCTGGAGGCACTTCAATTTGAGATGAAATATTGGCCGGAAATGACGCTTTATGCCACCCTTGAATTGTTGCGCAATCAGTGTGGGATCAAGAAAATATGGTACCACACACCTGAATCGGGTAGTTTGGTGAAGGGGATGGGAAATGATAGCGGTGCTCCCCGTTCACACTACAAGGAATTGCCACGTCGATTTGGATTCCAGCGAACTGAAGAGTGGCCTGAGTTTATCCGTTGCGAATGGAGGAACCCTCATGGTAAGAGAGCTAAGCGCTCGGGCAGGAAGTCAAAGCAGGATTGCTCGCCAATTGCATGGCACTACCTGGAACTGGATTGAGCCTTCGGGCTCAATCCATTCCCGGCTTTTCGTTAAGGTTCTTTTCCTGACCGTAGGAGTTTCAATTTGTGCCCCTTTCAATTACCAGCCGCAATCGCCTGGATTTTCTTGACCATGCTGAAAAGGCCGTTGGTACGGGAAGGAGTGAGATTTTGCCCGAGCCCGATCTTCTCAATGAAGTAAGGTGGGGTAGTGGCGATCTCATTCCGGTCCTGACCGGAATATACGCGCAGAAGCAGAGATATCAACCCCTTAGGGATATGCGCATCACTGTCACCCTGGAATCGAATGGTATTCCCATCTTCCTCCGCATGAAGCCACACCTGGCTGACACAGCCTTTTACCTTATGCTCCTCGTCCCGGTATTGCTCCGGGAAGGGAGCCAGTTCTTTGCCGAGATCAATGATGTATTGGTATTTGTCCTCCCAATCCCCCATGAATTCGAAGTCCTCAATGATCTCATCCTGTAATTCCTTGATGCTCATGGTTGCACAAATTGCAAATTGAATCGTACTGTATTTTCCTTCCAGTACTGGCAAATATCGCTGTAATTTTAACCATCTGCCGGGGTGAATGTTTCCAATTCCGGAGAAGAGGCTCATTTACAAACCTTCAGGGAGTTATTTCTCACACCTGAGGCAAGATTTAACCAGCGGCTATATTCCAAACCTGTGGATTGATCTTTTCGGGACATTTGCCTATCATGCAGCATGGCTAAAAATCAGAACAAAACTACCGTCACCGACTCAGATGTAAGGACATTCCTGGATGCCGTCTCACCAGAGCAAAAGCGGGAAGATGCCTACCGTATCATGGAGATCATGGAAGAACTGACCGGAGAAGAGGGGAAAATGTGGGGAGCCAGCATCATCGGTTATGGTTCGTATCACTACAAATATGACAGTGGACGGGAAGGAGATGCACCCAGAGTTGGATTTTCTCCCCGAAAAGCCAAGCATTCCATGTATATCATGAGCGGATTCAGCAACTATGAAGACATCCTGGCCCGTCTGGGAAAATTCAAAATCGGGAAGTCCTGTTTGTATGTCAATAAGCTGGCTGATATTGACGAAGAAGTACTGAAGGAACTAATTGCTGCTTCTCTGGCTTTTATGAAGGAAAAATATCCAGAGTAAAGGGAGGGGGTTTTTCATTTGGCAAAGAACCAAAGCTGGGAGTGAATCAACCCTGGGAGTGAGCTATAGCTGATAGTGAACCAAAACTTGCAGTGAACTAAAGCTGACATTGAACCATAGCAAGTAGAAATTTTATTTTGCGCAGAAGAAGAGCTATACAAACACAGACTGCTGGACTTTTTGCAGGAACTCCTGCTGCCCTGCCTGGGGATTGTCAAGCTTGAAGGAGGGGCTGAAATAATGCCCACCAAATTCCATATTAAGGTATTCCGCAGTTTCCGAGAAAGGGAGCTCAAAGCCTACTGGAAGTACTGGGGAGGCACTCACTGTTAGAAGAAAAACCTTTTTCCCTTTGAACCTCGGACGCATCTCTTCTTTGGAACGGATCAAGTCGGTTATCCTGTCGAAGAAGACCTTCATTTGGCCGCTCATCGAATACCAGTACACCGGAGTGGCAAATACCAAGGCTTGGTGCTCAAACATCCGCTCCGCAGTTTCCATGAACTCATCATCACCAGGGTAAATCTCCTCGTAATTGTAAGGATAAATCCGGTGATCCAGCAAGTCGATCAATGCGTGCTCGGTATTGCCAAATATCTGGTCCACCAATTTGCGGGTGTCACCATTTTTGCGTGCACTTCCAAGGATGATCAGTGGTTTAGAATCTTGCATATTTAGAAGAACTTTCAATTCGCAGGAATGTTGCCATTTATGAGTTTCTGATGCGCCCAAATTTGCATCTCATTCAACCCTAGCTTGGAAACCTGTCCTTGCTGCGCATAGGCATCGAGCTCGGAGAGGAATTTCTGCAAATATGATTGTTGGCTTGCTACATTTTGCAGAAGGCTTTTAAGTAATTCGAATAAGATATTTTCTAGTTGGGAGATGGGGGCCTTTTTCTTACGCTTGTAATCAAATGACCTGAACCAGGACTCTAAAATGGCAGTGTTTCCCAATTCGAAGTGAAGGATTTTTTCTACCAATGGGGTGATGGCCTGGATATCTTTTCGTATTTCACCGGCCTCCATTTGCAAAATCCTGTTCACCCAAGTCAATCCACCTTGGGGATACTGGCCCAACCAGTGCATGACCACCAGATTATAGTAAAGCGTTATTTTAATATTGGGGGATAGGTAGCTGTCGTATCGCTTGAGGCCAGCTGTAATTTCTTTGGAGATGGAAATGGCCTTGGAGAATTGCTGGGAGTTGAGATAGATAAATAGCTCCAAGGGGTAGGTGATCTTGAATATCCTTGCCAAATCCGACTCTTTTCCGCCCGATTGCGTCCGCCAATTTTGAATCTCCAACAGGAGGTTGTCGTAGTCACCGACCAGTGCTTTGCTGTTTAGCCAGGCGCCAATCGTGCTGATATGCCTTTCCGGTTGGGCTTCTATCTGATGTGGGTTCTCTTTCCACAAGGAAACCGCTTTTTGGTAAGCTGCATGGACCTCCCCAAAATCATCCATGAGGTGGTAGTAGTAGGCATCTGCCTGAAAAAGGGACACCTTGGCCTGAAAGCTCATTTCTTTGGTAGCGTGGAGTTGGTCTAATTCTAATCGAATAGTAATCAAATGTTGTTCATCACGGGCTTGTGTCTTCCGCCGAACGCCCTGCAAAATGACCAACAAGCTGTCCCGTAACCGGATGGTCAATTGTTCGGATTGGAAAATTTCTTCCCATGCTTGCTCCTGCCCGGCTACCAAGGCAATCTGTGAAAGTACATCAGATCCATATACGCGCAGTAAAAGTTCCCGCTTTGTCCTCAACAACTGCAATACAGTGCTCGCCTGCATTAATTTCTCTGCTTGGGACAAGGCTTTGTCCAGAATTCGGAGTCCCTGTTTATAAAGGCCGCGTTGCCTGAGCAATTCAATTTTGTCCTGGGCCGAGCGAAATTGGAAAGGGGGCTCACTTTCATAATGGTAGGATTGCAAGGAGCGGAGTACCTGATCGTAGAGATTGGATTTAGGGAATCCGAGGCTTTTACCGAAGGATGTTCCCTTGAAATGTTCTTTCAGAGCTGGTTCGTCATAGGTTTTCTGCTGGTGGATAGCATCGAACAACTGAAGGTGTAGGTTATTATCCCCTTTTTTATGCCGCTGAGCAAAAAGGCGGAAGTACCGGTGTTCAGTTGGAGAGAGGCTACGAATCAAATTAAATAACCGGGTAGATGGCTTCATGATCTATAATCAATAGATCATGAATATAGCTATTAATGGAGTTTTGATTGCTTTGATTCTTTTTAGATTTATAATAGAATCTGACCTTTTGTTTGCCACTTTCCTGGGCTTCATATAATTTCACTCCTGTACAGATCGCAAATCACCTTTGTACAGACAACAATCATTTAATATCACAATCTGATGAGCAGCACCTTAATCATTAACATCAAAGACAGCGAAGGAACTAGCCGGGATGCTTACGAGGGGCCGGTTACAGCCAAAGTAAAATGGTCTTCTGGTAAAATCGGAACCATTGTGATTGAGGATTTTAGGTTGGGAACCAAGTACAAAACACGTCATGGGAGTTCCCCTGGCATGAATGTCGCTTTGGAAACCCTGGAAGAGCCCCGCATAGAGGTCAGGGTGCCAAAGTCCTACATCCTGGAGGTGAAAGAATTTCACCTGATCCCCGATGGAAAAGGGGGATTTGAAGTCTGGTCTTGAGAATGAATTGGAAAAGCTTGGATGGGGATGAAAATAGCCCTGGTCAGCCCTTCAGATAACTATAATTGCGCTTCTGATTTATAACATTGTTTGTGCCTGAAACCTTCAGGTAGCAACCCCCCTTTGTCCCGAGTCTATATTTTTTCACCTAAATATCAATACTATGAAAAATCTGTTTTTCCTGGTAGCAGCAGCTGTATGCCTACCATTGATCTTTGCATTCACTCCCTTCAACGCAGACAAGCACGATGTTTCTCCGGAGGAGTTCCAACTGAGGCAGCAAGTTGAAGTCTTGCAAGCGGAGAATGCAGCACTCTCTACCGAACTGGAACTTTACAAACGAGATGTCAAGCTGTACCGAAAAGTCACAAACCAGGCGGTGGAAGTCTACACTTCACCCGATGTGAGTATGCCTCAGTTCCGGCTGTGCATCAAACAATGCGGGAATGCCTATGATGCGGCCCGGGGAGCTTGTGCCCCTTCGACCTCTCCGACGATGTCAAATTGCGAATTGACTGCGCTACATGCCTTTCATGCTTGCATTAAAGCTTGCGCTAATTGATGAGTTGTCAAGTACAGTATTAAAATCAATTGACAATTGCCGGGGAGGTGGGTTTTCCATCTCCCCTTTATTATCTAGTTCAGCTGCGAGTTCGTCCCGTTTTTTAAGAAAATACATGTACCGACATATAAATTTCTTCTGAAGCGAAACCTTTATGCTTCTAATTGATTGTACATACACACAATAATTAATACTACTATATATATGAAGCTTTTCGAATCATTTCAACTTGGCCCCTTTGAGTTATCCAATCGTGTGGTAATGGCCCCGATGACCCGTTCGCGTGCCATCGGGAACATTCCCAACGATCTCATGGCCAAGTATTATGAGCAACGCGCTGACGCAGGTTTAATCATCACTGAGGGTACGGCTCCTTCTGACAACGGACTGGGCTACCCGCGTATCCCCGGATGTTTCAATGCTGAGCAGGCTGCTGGCTGGAAGAAAGTCACCGATGCAGTTCATGCAAAGGGAGGGAAAATTTTCCTTCAAATCATGCATACGGGTCGGGTTTCCCATCCTCTCAATATGGCGGAAGGAGCACGCGTAGTTGGACCATCTGCGGTACAGCTTAGTGGTGAAATGTACACCGACCAGCAAGGCCCCCAGCCTTATCCCCTCAACGAAGAGATGACTGCCGATGATATCATCGCGGCACAGGATGAATTTGTCAATACTGCCCGCCATGCGATTCAGGCTGGTTTCGACGGCGTTGAAATCCACGGTGCCAATGGCTACCTGGTAGATCAATTCCTCAATCCTGCTTCCAATCTGCGGACCGATAACTATGGCGGATCTGTCGAAAATCGTGCCCGCTTTGCGATCGAGACTGCAAAAAAAGTTGTTGCTGAGATCGGAGCGGAGCGTACCGGTATCCGCCTGTCTCCTTATGGCGTTTTCAACGACATGGCCATTTACGAAGGAATCGACGACCTCTTTCTCTACCTGGCGGGTGAACTTGGCAATTTGAACCTGGCTTATGTTCACATCGTTGACCACAGTGGTATGGGTGCACCCGCGGTACCTGCTTCTATCAAAGAAGGGATACGTGATGCATTTGGTGGAACCACTATCATCGGTGGTGGATTGGATGCAGAGACAGCCGAAGCTCAGCTTCAGGCAGGTTTGGGACATCTCGCCTTTTTTGGACGCCCCTACGTCTCCAACCCTGACCTCGTGAATCGTCTCCAAAACGGTATTGAACTGGCTCAGCCCGATTTCTCTACCTTCTACACCCCTGGTGAAGCAGGGTATACTGACTATCCGGTCGCTGAAAAGGTGAAATGAGCCTTTTTGGGAATGAATGAAATCAAATGGAAAAAGCTGGCGCATTGCCGGCTTTTTTCATTGTTACCCAATTCCAAACAGCTGCTAACCTTTGACTCCAAACAGCTGCTAACCTTTGACTCCAAGCATCTGGCCCAAGCCACGGATTCCGCAAATAGAAAACTTCAGGTAGGGAAATGTATTTTCATTCCTTCATGAGAGGCCCTGAACCCCAATTTTTCATAGAACCGAAGCGCATCCGGCCGCTTTTTGTCGGTGGTCAGTTGTAGCAAATGTGCACCCCGTTCCTGGGCTCGTTCAATCGCCCATAAGAACAACTTTTCTCCGGTGCCTTTTCCGCGTTGGTCTTCCCGTATCCGTACCGCTTCTATCTGTGCCCGAACCCCACCCTGGTAAGTCAGATAAGGGATAAAGCTGAGTTGCAGAGTTCCGATCACTTCACCCTTGTCATTTTCGATCACGGTGAGTTCCTGGTTTTCATCTCTGTCAATATTTGCAAATGCCTGGTAATACACCTCAGGCAAAGGATCTCGGTAATTTTCGCGCTGGCTTCCCAACTTGTCGTCGGCCAGCATTTGCACGATAAAAGGGACGTCGGATTGGGTAGCTCGTCGGAAAATCATAGGCGATTTCTGGATAGGGGCAGATGGAAAGTTTTTTTAAAAATACTCGCTTCTGCTGGTACATACCAAATTGTTTGTCTATTCCCCAATATTGCTCACAACCCCCTCAACGGGATAGCCTTTTGACACCAAAGTTGATGTCCCGCCACCTCACCAGAATAGTCCTCTGACACCAAAGTTGATGTCCCATGACCTCAGCGGCATAGTCCTCTGACACCAAAGTTGATGTCCCGCCACCTCAGCGGAATAGTCCTTTGACACCAAAGTTGGTGCCCCGCCACCTCAACGGATTAGTCCTTTGACACCAAAGCTGATGTCCCGCCACCTCAACGGAATTGTCCTCTGACACCAAACTTGATGTACCGCCACCTCAACGGAATAGTCCTTTGACACCAAACTTGGTATCCCACCACCTCACCAGCATAGTCATCTGACACCAAAGTTGGTGTCCCATGACCTCAGCGGAATGGTCACCTGACAACAAGGACGATATCCCACGACCTCACCGGAATATTCAGTTATCCTCAAAGTTAGTGTCGGTCCAGACCACCTGAATACCTGAAGTTCCTAACCCCTTATGTGTTTTGGCTGTCTTCCCATAGTGCCGACACAATCAAACCACCGGGCAAGAACTCGATCAGGAAATCCTTGCACGCGACTCAACAAAGCTCATCAAAGAGACACAAAACAATACATTTTAATACCCTTTCGACACAAGGGAATACCTTTTCGAACATCGGTTTTCCGGAAGCATCCCATATTGCCGGTATACTCAAAGGAAGCATCCAGAGTATAGTCGATCCATGTACCCAAACCGTTCTTTCAAACAGCTTATTCATCATTTATCACTAATTAAATCAAGTTCTTATGAGTATTAATTCAACACGGTTGAACACCGTTTTGAGTCCGCAGGACTTGCAAGACATCGAGTCTGCAATTGACCTCCTCGAAATGAAGTTCGCTTTTCTCCGCACTTTGACAGCGCAGGAGAAACAACACAAGGTTTTCCTTGGGGTAAACAATCTCGCATTCGTCAGGACAGCAAAAGAAGCTTATGACGAGATGCCGGAGTTGTTGCCTCGGATTCTGAATGTTGACCATTATGAAAATGACATTGCTATGCTGATGGCCCTTCGCCCCCTTCAGGCCAGGCTCGATCAATTGTCATATCAGATGGAGGACACATCTGTACTGCTCGGTGACCATGTTTTCAAAGATTCCCTGGGTATCTTTTCTTCCGCCCAGGAAGCTCAAAAGCGGGGGATCGATGGCGGTCGCCTCTGGACAGAAAAGCTGGAGACCCGTTTTGAAAAGCAGGCCATACGCCGGGAAGATGAGGAGCAAGAGGAAATGGGAGGCCAGGCGGGCGGTTCTGGTGGCTCAGCCGATGGCTCCGGCAATCCAACTGGTGGCTCAGCCGATGGCTCCGGCAATCAGGGTGGAAGTTCCGGCAATCAGGGTGGCAGTTCTGACACCCCAACCAACGGCTCCGGCAATCAGGGCAATAGCTCCGATTCCCCGGACAATGATCCCGCCAATTCCGATGGTCAAACCCAGGGAAATGGCTCTCCCTCCGGTGGTGGGGGCAATGTAAACACTCCCGACGCGGGCTAACCTGCGCCACTGGTATATGGATCATGATTGCAACCCGCTCTCTGCTAACTGAGTGGATATTGCAACCCGCTCTCTGCTAACTGAGTGTATACTGAACCCCGCTGGCTTTTGCTGGTGGGGTTCTGTTCTTTTATCTTTACACCATGCGCAAATTCCCCCTTCTGTTGATCGGATTCCTGGCATTTCTTTTCCTCTCATTCGCACCGAATGAAACCCTGGAAAAAGGCCCGGATAAGCTCTACCTCAAAATCGACCAGTTGGCTCATCAATACAATGAAGAAGTCATCTCCCTTCGCCGCCACTTCCACCAAAATCCAGAACTCTCCAACCGTGAATTCAAAACTTCGGCCCGGGTAGCGGAAGAACTGAAAATGCTGGGGCTGGAAGTCCAGACCGGGGTTGCGCATACCGGGGTGGTGGCTGTCCTCAAAGGTGGCAAACCGGGCAAAACGGTGGCCCTGAGGGCAGATATGGATGCACTTCCGGTGGAAGAGCGAACCGGATTGGCATTTGCCTCCACCGTCAAAGGGGAACTCAACGGTCAGGAAGTTCCGGTCATGCATGCTTGTGGGCACGATGCCCATACCGCGATTCTCCTGGGAGTGGCCAAAATCCTGGTAGCCATCCGGGAGGACCTTCCCGGTGAAATCCGCTTCCTCTTCCAACCCTGTGAGGAAGGCCCTCCCGGTGACGAAGAAGGGGGCGCAAAATTGATGGTCGAAGCGGGTGTGCTCAAAGGTGTGGATGCGATCTTTGGCCTCCACGTCAAGAAGGAACTGAACGTAGGGGAAATCGGGCTCAAGCCGGAAGGATTCATGGCAGCAGCGGATCGATTTGTCATCAAGATCAAAGGCAAACAAACGCATGGTTCTACCCCCTGGACCGGAGTTGATCCCATTGTGGTCTCGTCCCAGGTCGTACAGGGATTACAAAATATCGTGGCCCGCCAGACGAATCTGGTCCAAGCGCCCGCGGTGATCTCAGTGGGAAGTATTCATGGAGGCTTACGATTCAATATCATACCCGAAGAAGTGGAACTGGTGGGAACGATCCGTACCCTGGATAGCAAGATGCAGGAGGATATCCATCGGCGGGTGCTGCGTACCGTGAATTCAATCTGTGAAAGTGCAGGGGCCACTGCTGAGATCAAGATTCAGAAAATGTGTCCGGTCACCTGGAACGATGTTTCCCTAACAGAGCAGATGTTGCCCAGTCTGAGAGAGACAGCAGGGAGTGAACACGTAGCCATGCTTAAGCCGATCATGGGAGCAGAAGATTTTGCATTTTATTCAAAGGAAGTCCCTGGATTGTTCTATTTCGTCGGGATCACCCCCAAAGGAACCGCTCCAGAAGACGCTGCCCCCCACCATACCACTGAATTCTTCGTGGATGAAAGTGGATTGGAATTGGGGGTCAGGAGCATGGCGAGGTTGGCGGTGGATTATTTGTATGGGGGATGAAGGGTTATGAATTGAAGCTGTCAGCCAAAAGGAATCATTCCATTGATAACTACACCGGCTACGGCAATTGGTGCGACCAGACGTAGCACCCAGAGCAAACCGGTGCTCAGGACCGGATGGTTAGGCCCGACAATGTCCTTAATAGCTGAGGGGCCAAGTCGCCATCCCACATAAAGGCTCATGAAGATACCTCCAGCTGGCAGCATGAAGTTGCTTGTGAAATCATCCACGAAATCAAAGGTTTCATGGTAGAAGACAATCACCAAAACACTACAGATATACATGAAGACTCCACACAGGAGGGTTGTCCAAAGGCGGTTTAACCGGGCATATTTCTGCACGACCGCTACGATAATCTCAAGCATGGAAATGGCTGAAGTTAAAGCAGCGAAGGCCACAAGGGTAAAAAATGCAATGGAAAGAAAGTAGCCGGCAGCCGTCACCCCAAATAGTTTAGGCAGGGTTTCAAAGAGCAGGGCAGGCCCGGCTCCCGGCTCGAAGCCGACGCTGGAATACCCAATGGCGAAGATGATGAATCCCATCAGCATGGCGATAAATGTATCAGCCGCTGCCACAGTGATGGCCATTTGGGGAAGGGGCTGTGGACCTTTGGGCAGGTAGCTTCCATAGGTGAGGATGGCTCCGAATCCGACACTGAGGGTGAAGAAGGCGTGACCGATAGCTTCTACAATCGCCTCCCTGGTCAACTGACTGAAGTCAGGGCTGAACAGAAAGTCGGCAGCATGCCCAGCCCCAGGCATAAACAACGCACGTATTGCCAAGACCAAAATCAACAGAATCAAGACCGGAATTAGAATTTTACTCGCCCTTTCTATTCCCTTTTGTACCCCTCCAATACAGATAATAACACAGATCACATAAAACAATCCGGTCCAGAGAACCTGGTTGCCCAGCCCCCCATCCTGCGGGGGAGTGATCTCAACGTTTTGGTTGGAGGGAGAAAAATTACCCAGGATGGATTGGAATTCAAAGTCCATAACCCAGCCCCCGATCACGCTGTAAATAGCCAGGACCAGGATCGCAGAAAGAACAGAAAATGGACCAATACCGATCCACGCAGTCCTTTTAGGAAAAGCGGAAACAACATCAGTGCGCTCACGCTTTCCGATATACAGTTCGGCCATGAATATGGGAATGCCGGTAAGAAGAATTGCCCCCAAATAGACCAGGATGAATGCCCCTCCTCCATGCTCTCCAACGATGTAAGGGAATTTCCAGATATTTCCCAGACCCACTGCAGCGCCAATGGCTGCAAGGATAAATGTCCGGCGGTTTGAGAATTTGTTTTCAGTCGAATTCATACGTTATTTGTTTGGAGCGATCCGCAGTCCAAGAGGGAGAATTCCAACAAGGAAATCAATTCAGAAAACTCCATAGCTCTGATAACCAGGGTTCTGATTTGCCCAGATGAAATCCATAAGATTCTATTTACGCGCTCAAAATGCCGAAGTACAGAATTGACACATCTCGGATACGTCCGGTAATCAACCGGATGATAGCGTCGTTCGACGAGGAATACCAGACGAACTACCGGGCCAATATTCTCCAGGATCGGGGAAGGATGGCAGAGTGGATTCGCAAGCATACCGGGATTGTGCGCGGAGAACGGTACTATTCAGAAGCAATCATTTCTAAAATCGACCGGGCCGAGGACGGAGAAGACGTCGAACTGCATATCTCAGAAGAGGTATTTCGGGCCTTGATCCGTTTGGGAAATGGCAAAGGTGAAATTGACCAATTTTTATCCGAAGCGGAGGAGCAAGAAGATTCCCCAAAATCCATCCAGAAGGAAAACTTCAGGTTAGTGACATGGATGGGATTGGGAACACTCACCTTTATAACCACTTGGCTCATATTGTTACAGGTTCCCGGAACCTGGGAGCCTACCGCCAGTCAGGTCGGTAAGCTCGAACCCTTTACCCATTTTATTCAAGCAATTGTATCACTGATCTTTGTCATTTGGTTGAGTGTGCTTGAAAAAAGAAAATTAAAGCAAGTGAAGGCAATTGGAAACGAAAGGTTACTCAAATCTTTCCACCAGTTGTTCATCGGCTTAAAGATCGTATGGTTCAGTTATTTGTTGTTGTACCTGTTTTTGGGAATCACCTCTATCCTTTCCGTAATGGGGAAGGAATATGTAGAATTGTTAAAACCATTTGCCGACTACTTAAATGCGGTCGGATCCATAGGGTTTTTCTACCTTTTCCTGATCATGGACCAACTCAGTTTTCCGGTTGATTCAGAGGGAGTTGGGATTGGAAAGTTCAAGCGCTACCTGTCCTGGGGAATTGTTATAGGGGGTATTTTAGTTGCCTTGGCAACCCTGGACCGGGCCTTGCCTTTAGGGGATTATGAGGGAATTCTGCTGATCTTCTATTCCTTGGGACTGGCAATCCCTTATATCTACTGTTTTGGGCGTTTGGATTCGCACTACCTCGGCGCGAATCGAATCGCCCTGGCCCCCCTCTACCTTTACGGATTGATGCAACCAATCTGGCCGGTACTGCTGGATGCAGTCAACCATAAAGTAGACAATGTGATCTTCATGACCGCTTTGGGATTAAAAATCTATTTCTTCCTCTTTATAGCCTATTATCTTGACAAAGGTCGGTTCAAGGTGTATTTCGAAGGGATGCACCGGGATTACCGGGCTTGATCACCTTGCGCTTAGCAGGAAAACAACCAATGGTGGTTCTCCAAGGATGAAACAATGGCTATAATCCAATTTTTTCCGCAACTTGTCCCCTGAACCATAGAGGGAAAGCCCCTAAAAAAGTGCACGCTTATGTCTGACGACCAACTATATCAATTCGTTCTCTACCGCTCACGCCGCCCCCTGGAAGTCTTCGTAAGCTCTACCCAGCGGTTTATGGCCCAGTACCAATCTTTGGGTGCCGGCCCAGTACAATTGCTCCAAAAGGTGGGTGGGGCATCAAGATTCGATTACCTGACGATCAGCAAGTGGAAAACCGAGGATTTCTACAAGGCCTTCAAGAACGGTCACATGCCGATGGGTTCCGCAAGGATCGAACAGGCAGGAGGTTACTTCATGGTGGATGAAAAAGGGGATCCCGGAGAGCCAGCCCCTGACCAAACACGCCTGTACCTGGGATTTGAAGCTGATTTGACAGAAGATATGGTGAAACCACTGATGGAAAAAGTCGACCAGTGGAGGATATTCAAAGGTGTGGCCCGCAACAGTTTTTATACTTTTATCTGGGAAGGAGTCGTTGATATCCATGCCCCTGAATTGGAAGGAATAGCCGCGCGTGATCAGGGAGCTTACAAAGCAGCGGGTATTTTCTAAGTGTTTTTATGAGAAGCTTTTGGCTCGGATGGTTGGTATTATTGGTCCCCATTTCCTTGGTGGCGCAGAGTGCGACTTCTCTTTACAATGAGGCAGTCAATCACTACCTGGACGGGGAAATTCAGCAGGCACGGGAACATGTACAACTGTCCCTTAAAATAGAAAAACGTTCCCCTAACAGCTGGTTTCTTCTGGGACAGACCTACCGTGAAGACGGTGAGTACCGAAAAGCGGTTAAGAACTATAACAAGGCGCTCAAATTAACCCCTACGGATGCCGATTTTAACTACCACAAGGGTCTGGCCTACCAGCAGTGGGAAAAATCTAAAAAGGCAGTCAAATACTATTTTCGTACCACTCGCATCAACCCCAAATATGCACTGGCCTGGGACCGCTTAGCAGAGATTTATTCAGATGCAGGTGACCATTGGACCGCCGCAGAATATTATGGCCGTTCTACTGATATCAATCCTACCCGGGAAGAGAATTATCTGAACCGGGCCAGGGAGTGGTACGTGGTGGAAGCCTTTGAGAATGTCCTGGCGGAATGTGAGTTTGCTCTGGACTTGAATCCGGAAAATGCGGATGCCTATGCTTTGCGTTCCAAGGCCAACTACCAGCTGGGAGATTACTTGCACGCTGTCAATGACCTGAGCCAGGTGATCGACCGCCGGGCTGATGTCGCAGCATACTACAAGGAAAGATCCGTACCGCTTCAGATACTGGGCTTGTATGACCAGGCACGCAATGATCTTGACCGGGCAATTCTGCTGGATTCAAGTTTGGCGGATGCCTGGTGGAACCGCGCCTTGTTGAACCTTTCCGAAAATCGCCTGGAGGAAGGCTTGCGTGATGTGTACAAGGCGACTGAACTCAATCCCTATGATGAAGAGGCGTGGCTGCTGCTGGGAAGGATCGAGTTTCAAAAACGTGACTACAAAGAGGCGATTCGGGCTTATGATTATTGCCTGACCCTGGACAAAAGCTTTGCTGAAGCTTACCTCAATCGGGGAGAGGCCAAGCGGGTCCTGGGTGATCTCACCGGGGCTTGTAAGGATTGGAAACGGGTGGTCAAACTGGACAAGGATGGGGAAATGGGAGCCAAGGCCGAGAACTGGATCATGATCAATTGTGAGTGAGGTCTGCCAGGCTCAATCGTAATATTTACTCAGGATGGGGTAGGCAAAGATGGCCACAATGATGGTTGCCGCACCGATAAAGAAGGTGGGTTCGAGCTCTTTCCCATCATTCAGGAATAAAAAGGCGAGCACAATGGTATAGACAGGTTCGAGGTTGATGGTGAGGTTAACCGAAAAGGTAGGCAGGTGGCGCAAAGCTTCCAGCGAGAGTACATAGGCCAGAGAGGTACAGGCAAAGGCCAGAATTCCAAGCCAGAGCCAGTCATTTGTGTCGGGAAAGAAGGAAAGCTCCGGTTGAAAATAATGGTAGAACGGCATCCCCAGGCTGAGCAGGATCCAGCCACTCCCAAGCTCAATCATGGTCATAGAGATTGCATTGTTCCGTTCGATCAGTTTTTTATTGAGGATAGCAAAGGTCGCCGCCAGGATGGCTGAAGTCAGAGCCACAAGAATTCCCAGAAATTCGAAATCAGAACTTTGGTAGACGATCGCCACTCCAGGCACAACGAGAATCCCCAGCAACAATTCATAACCTTTAAAGCGACGGCGGGTCAAAAGGGGTTCTATCGCCGCGGTGAAGAAGGCCGCAGAAGCGAGGCAAGCGAGGGTAACCGAGGGGTTGGTCAGCTTGATCGCTCCAAAGAAGGTGACCCAGTGAGCAGCGACGATTCCACCAATGCCAAACATACGCCACCTGTCTTTTACCGGAATAGCAAGCGCTTTTTTGATCACGCCGGGGACCAGCACCAAGCTCAACGCAGTCAAACCCATGCGCCACCACACCAGGGTCAATTCCCCCAAGCTGATCAAGTCACCCAGGATACCGGTCAGCCCGAAAAGCAATACTGCGGTATGGATCATCAAGTAGGACCTGAGTTTATCACTCATGGGGGCGAAACTACATCTTCCGGGATTTGTTTCCGAGTGGAAAAAAAACCTTCCCAACGAAACCTTTCTTATTTGGAAACGTTCTAAATAACACTCATATTTGGGAAGCATTATGATGGATATTTTAAATCCCGACGCCCTCGCTGCTGACTATTTTGGTCAGGAGTCTCCCACTGAATCACGGTTCGGATGTGATGTCTGTGAGCTCAGCAAGACGAAGAAAAAGTGCTGTAAGAAGTACAAGAAGGGTAAGAAGCAGTGCAGTAGTTGCCCTAAACGCTAAAATTTCCGATTCCTGTACCCTTCATGGACGTAGCTGATCACCAGATAGTTGATCAGCTGTTTTTGTATAAAGAAGGGTGTAATGTGCAGCAAAAACTTCGCGATGCTACGAAAGGGTTGCCGGGTTGTCATCTCAAACAATCTGTCTTTTAGTTTGCGGGATTCGCAGGAATGCACCCAGTAGACTTCTGACATTTCAGGCCATTTCTGCCTTATATAGGGAATTCCGGTGGCTCCGTATTCTCTTAACTGCGGCAGTGCCTCTGCAAGCGTTTTGGGTTGAGTGGTTTTGACCACTGCATCCCGGTTATAGATAAAGCGGGGAGATACCTCAAGGTGAAGCCGGTATCCCAATTCCATATCTTCGCCCCCATAGCGGTTGATCTTTTCATCAAATCCACCTACCTGGGTGAACCACTTGCTTGGGAGAGCAGTATTGGGGGTGATAAAATAGTTGAATGGGACTTCTGCGCCCGGGGCATATTTTGCGACCCCCCGTTCACTGGTATATCTCACCCAAAGATTTTGCTTTAAGTTGTGGTATTTCACCGTTCCCAGGGAAACGGTATCTCCCTGAGAAAGCACCTTTCGATGTTGCTCCAAAAGGTCCATTTCAGCTTCCATGTCCGAATCGAGGAAAAGCACATATTTTCCAGTGACATGCGGAAGGGCCAGGTTTCGGGTGGCGGAACGACCACGGTTTTTCCGGTTGGGGTGGTGATGAACCAGTAAGGGATAGGGAAATTGAGCATTTTCAAGCCATTCTGAAGTTCCATCGGTCGAGCCATCCACACAAACGTGTACTTCCAGATCACCTCCGGGAATGGCGGCAAGTGCTGAAAGACAAGCTTCTAGTTCTCTCAGATTGTCATAGGTTGGGATGATGGCGCTGAAAAGCATTCCACAAATATAGGAAGGGGCGTTTAAGAGTTTTCAAACTTGGGAAAAAGACTTTAACTTTAACCCGCTTGTATCTCTGTACAATTTGATTTTCGGATGCCACAGATATCTATCGACGGGAAAGCTTATGAATATGAGGGGCAACACATGCTTCTCCAGTTCGCACTTGACAATGGGGTTGAGATCCCCTACTTCTGTTATCACCCAGCCATGAGCATTCCTACCAACTGCCGGATGTGTCTGGTAGAGGTGGGTTGGCCAGCCAAAGACCGGAAAACCGGTGAGGTTAAGCTGGATGACAATGGGGAGCCTGTTATCAATTGGGGGCGTAAACCCAATACTGCCTGCAATACGCCGATCAGCCCTGACATGATTGTTCGGACCAATCGGACTTCACCTGAAGTGAAGAAGATGCAGGAAGGGGTTCTGGAATATATGTTGGTCAATCACCCCCTCGACTGCCCGATCTGCGATCAGGCTGGTGAATGCCCGCTCCAGATCTGGACATACAAGTACGGTCCCGAAGGGTCCCGCTTTGAGACCTCTAAGCTTCACAAGCCCAAGCGTGTGGACCTCGGCCCCAATGTAATCATGGATGCCGAGCGTTGTATCAACTGCACCCGTTGTGTCCGATTTACAGAAGAGATTTCCGGCACAGGCCAGCTGTCTATCGTAGGCCGTGGCGACCGGAACTATCCAAGCACTGCTCCCGGAAAGCAGTTTGACGATGCTTATTCTATGAATACCATCGACATCTGCCCGGTAGGAGCTTTGACCAGCAAGGATTTCCGTTTCCAGGCCCGTGTCTGGGAGATGGCTTATTCACCATCCGTATGTACAGGCTGCGCCAAAGGCTGCAATATTGACGTCTGGACACGCGACAACCGCGTCCTCCGCCTCACCCCACGTGAGAACCTCGATGTCAACCAATACTGGATGTGTGACGAAGGACGTCTCAACATCGAGCGCTACAATGAGCACCGCATCTCCGGCCCCCGGGTCAAAGGCGACATTCCTGTTGAATTCAGCCAGGCACTGAAGCGGGCCGCGAAAACGCTTTCGGCTGCCGATGCCGGAAAAATCCTTTTCCTCGGTTCTCCCCATGCTTCCATGGAGAGCAACATTGCCCTGAAAGAACTCGCCACCGCCTACGGCCGCGACAAAGTATATTACGTTCCCACCATCGAACCTGGTTGGGGAGATGAGCTCCTCCGCAAGGATGACCGCACCCCCAATGCCAAAGGCTGCGAAGCCCTCGGCCTGGAAGCGATTGACCTCACGGCCATCGAAACCAGTCTCAAGGGAGGCGATGTCAGCCTCGTCTATATGCTGGAAGACAGCAATACCTTTGCTGCCATCTCCAAGCATGCGAAGAAGGTTCCCTTCATTGTACATGCGACCAATTTCCATCCCGATATGGAAAAAGTGGAAGTGGTTCTTCCAGCTGCGACCGAGATCGAAGCGGAAGGCACCTACATGAACGTTGATGGCATTCCTCAGGTGACGAAGATGGCGAAGTCCATCCGCCAGATGACACCCGAAATGTGGATGCGGATTCCAAAGAGCCGTCTGGACAAGGCAGCCGTAGCGATCGACCGCTGGCGCGATCTGGACAATGTGCAGGATGTGTTGCCGAGCTGGCAACTGATTGCGCTCGTTGCTGGTGCAGCCGGGAAAGATACCGGTTACGGTACCCACCAGGAAGTCTATGCCGCCCTGCAAGGGCAGGTAGAAGCGCTTAAAGACCTGAAGCACAGCTACAAGGTTCCCAAGACTGCCTTCAAGTTCACACAATTCGACCACGCGATCCGTTAATCACAAATACGGTTCAGATAATATTAGAATAGGCTGTCCTTTTTGGACAGCCTATTTTGTTTCCGGAGGGCTGTACATCAGCGGGTGGACAACTGTACGCCAGCGGGCGTACGACTGTGCATCAGCGGGCAGCCGACTGTACATCAGCAGGTGGATGAAGGCCACCCGCTGCCGTACAGCCAAAGCCTTTCCACCCAGGGTTTAACTGTACGCCGCCGTACAGAAAAAGCAGATACCTTTCCCGGCACCACCTTTCCCCATAAAAAAACAGCCACTCCGGTTAAGAGTGGCTGACAGCCTCAAATACGTAGGCCAAGGTAAAATTTGGCAACTTATTTGGTCAACAGCTTGATGAGTTCGACCACTGCCTCAAGTACAATCACTACGACTTTACCGCAGGGGCATTTTTTGGCAGTCAGGGTCACGCCTTTGCCACCTTTGCCTTCACTGACTTCCATCTCCATTTTGAGGACAGTGCGTCCTTCGGCATTGCGGAAGGCAAGGAGGACATCGTCACCGGGGCGAAGTTCTTCGGATTTACCACTCTCGCGGTGCAGGCGGGATTCGTAGACACCGCGCTCACTGACCATGATGCCGACCGGGGCGGATTGCCCGGCACGGAGGAACAAGGGGTGACCTCCCCCTCCGGGGCCTTTGAAAATAGTTGGGATCATGATACAGCCATCCCCAATAATTTCATGGAACTCTGGGTTGAATTGGACAGAACGGGCCAGAAACGGATTGATCTTGAGGGATGCAAATCCGGCCTTTTCAAGTACTTGCTCAAACTCATCCGTGGAATGGATATCCGAAGTCAGGTTCTCAATTACGTGGGCGGCATTTTGGAATTCTTCGTTAGAGGAAGAAGTAACAGTTGCTGGTGCATCGGTTTCTTTGCAGCAGTCTCCCATGTTTACATTGATGGTGAGTTGGTTGGTTTTCATGATAAATAAAAATTAGTAGTCTGGTTTGCCTACTCTGGAATCAGGTTTTCGGCTTTCCCTGACATCCCTTTGTGTTGGAATGCAAGGGCAATTACGGACGATGGTCGTCCTGGCTCCTGTACATTATGAAACCATTCTTCTAACGCATATTGGGGTATTGTGGCATTGATCGGACAGCATAACCAGCCATATTGGTGTCTGGTCAAAGGGGTGCCTGTACAAAACTGAACTGATCTTCCCTTGGGTGAGGGGACAATAAGAGAAAAGTTTGGTGATAAACCCTTTTCGCTAACTCGAGGATTTGGATTAAATTTAGCCTACGGAATTTATGGTGCCCTTTTGGGATTCAGATTAAGATCATTGCGATGAAGAGACTTCTTACCAGCCTGCTGCTAATATTTCCAATCCTGTTGTGCGCACAATCCGCCCAACAACAACTGGAAACCTATGAAAAGGAACTGCAGGCAGTCCTGGCCCAGAAGCAAAAGGTAGAGGTCAAGATCGAAGGTGCCCGGTTGGCTCTGCTCCGGGAAGACCTCCATGCTTATGGCTTACCCGCGCTGGACGGAGCGGAAACGGTCATCCACCACGAGGCCATGTCACTCTGCTATTCTGAAGAACATGAACAAGCCAAATGGGTGGCCCATATCATCCTGCCTCAAATCCTCGAAGGGGAAGTCGGCCGGACCAATGATTTCCGCCCCGACCCCAAGATCAGCACCGGAACCTGCGTCGAAGAAGATTATTTTCTGAAATACCTGCAGCCGGATTCCAGCTATGAATACGATGGCTTTGGCTATGACCGCGGACACCTGGCCCCCTCTGCGGATTTTCGTTGGTCACAAACTGCCCTTTCAGAATCCTATTTCTATTCCAATATGTCTCCTCAGGTTGCGGATTTTAACCGGGGAATTTGGGCCGATCTGGAAAAGAATATCCGGGGCTACATCTACCGAAATCCCGATTCCCGGCTCTTCGTGGTGACAGGTCCCGTGCTTTCCGATGGCCTTCCAGTCATTGAAAGGAGCATCAACAAGCCAAGTATCCCGAGACAGTATTTCAAGGTAGTAATCGATATGGAGAAGCGGAAAGGGATTGGGTTCCTCCTGCCCAATGAACCTTCAGACCTTCCCCTGGCCAGTTTTGCCAAGAGCATCGACGAGATCGAGCGCATCACAGAAATGGACTTTTTCCAGGGCATCCCCAACGATCTGGAGGGTCAACTGGAAAGCCAGGCGTTTATCAAGGACTGGATTCCCCAGGAAGAGCAAGCAGATGTATCCCCCCTTTTTGCGCCCGATCTTCCCAGAGGCCATTTCAATACAAAGCAGGCAAAACTGTATATTGACAAAGGGGACGAGATCACGGTTTGTGGCAAAGTGGTGAGTGCAAGAAGGAGTCAGAAGGGAAATATCCTTTTGAACCTCGACCGTGCCTACCCCAACGAAGTCTTCACCGTATTTATCCGCAAGGAGAACATCGTCAACTTCAGCTATGATCCGGAAGAAGCATGGAAAGGCCAGTACATCAAGGTGACCGGAAAAGTAGGGGCCCTGGGGTCAACCCCAACCATGTTCATCGAAAAAGAATCCGTATTGGAAGCATTTGTTCCAAAGAAAGAATAAGTCCACTTTGTGATCTGAAATGCAATGACTATTATTTGCCGATGAAACGCTGTATCCTTCTCCTTTTAATGCTGGTTTTTGTGCTCCCGGTATCTGCACAATACGTTCAGTTATCCGAGCAAGCTGAGGTCCATTTACTCACCGCTGATCCAGGCGCAGAGTTGTACTCATCCTTTGGGCACAGTGCCTTCAGGATTGTAGATCCGGCCAAGCGTTACGACCGTATTTACAATTACGGCACCTTCAGTTTCAACACCCCAGGGTTTTACATGAAGTTTGCCACCGGAAAGCTCCCCTACTACCTGGCTGGAGAAAGCGTGGAAGGTTTCGTACGCCTGTATGGATCGGAAGGGCGCAATGTAAAAGCCCAGGTACTGAACCTTCAGCAGTCAGAAGTACAGCAGATCTATGAATACCTGGAGAATAACCTCAAGCCTGAGAACCGCGAATATCCTTACGACTTCTTCTTTGACAATTGTGCCACGCGGGAAAGGGTGGTCATCGAGCAGGTGTTCAACGAAAACCTGGATTGGCGTCCCTGGCCGGCGGACTCCCTTGGCAGTCTGCGCGATTTGATCGACATCTACCTTGCCGAGCGTTCCTGGCCAGACTTTGGTATAGACCTTTTGCTTGGATTGCCCACCGACCAGCAGGCCGACATGCATTTGTCCACCTTCCTGCCTGATTTCCTTCATGATGCCTTTGACCGGGCTGTGATTCGTGATGGAGGAAACTGGAAACCCCTGGTCAAGCGTGAGTATTTACTGGTGAAGCCGGATCAGCCCTTCGTAGCCAAAGATGGCTGGTTTACACCTCTGGTCGCCATGTGGGGACTCTTCGCAGTGGTCCTGCTGCTGACCATTTTTCTTCCGGCCCACAGCATCCCCATGCGCATCTTTGACTCCCTCTTCTTCCTTCTGCTTGGCTTGTTGGCAGTATTAATTCTGCTGCTCTGGTTTGCAACCGACCATGACGCTACCCACAACAACCTGAATATTCTCTGGGCCCACCCGCTCTACCTCTATCTTGCTGGTCTGAGACTCTTTGGAAAAAGAACCCGGCAGTTCAACTGGGCACGTTGGAACCTGTTTTACCTCGCCCTGTTTGGATTGGCCTCCATCTTCCTGCCTCAGGGATTCAATGCGGCCATATTGCCCTTGATCCTGACCATCGTGCTGCGTTTCCTTCATATTCTCAGTGCCTACCAGGATGAGTAGCCTGCTCCGGAAACGAATCGCGGTGGATGCATTGTTGTCCTTGTCTGAGGAACAGCGGGAGAGATTCAGCGATTACCTTTCCTCACCCTATTTTAAATTACGGGTAGAAGAGACTTTCTACCAGGCTTTGTTGCTTAAAATCATACCCGATCCAGGGGAATTGACCGACGAGGATTTTTTTGCAGAATTGTTCCCAGGTGCACCATTCAATGCCGACCATCTTACCCGGCAATTTTTCCCGCTGATGGAAGCTTTGATGGACTTCTTTGCCCAGGAACAATTTCAACGTCAAAAGCTTACCGGGCAGGTGATGGCCCTCGATGAGTTGCAGACCTGGCGATTGGATGGCCTCTACACCCGGAAGCACAAGAGAGTGGACCGGAACCTCAAACCAGAGAAGCTCAGTTCCGAACGAAAAATCCGATTGCGGATTCATTATTTAAGAGGAGTAGTGAGTTTTCTTTTGAGCGAAGGGGTGGAGAAAATGGTCATGGTCCATTTGGAGGAAGCCTACCAACTCCAAAAAAGTGTGGACTACCTGGTCTCTTTGAAGCTTTATGCGGCCATGCTGAACCGCGAATTGCTGTCTACGGATAAAATTCCGGAAGGAATAGTGGCTCCCAGTCCCTCGGAAGGCATTTCAGAACAGATTCCGCTGATCAGCATGTTCGAGCATGTTGTTTCCATGTTGCAGGCAGTTTTGAAAAAGGATGCCCTGCAAGCCTACACCAGCTACCAGCAACTCAAAGCACTTCTCGACCGGGAGGTAAAGAATCTGGAGGATACTGAAGCATCCGATTTGTATGTCTATGCGCTCAATTTTTGTAGCCACTACGATGGACGTACCCATGGAATACCCGGATTCGATCCCATGGCCGAAATGGACCGTTGGGGGTCGCGGATCATGGCAATAGGCCTGAAAGTAGGGAGGCTGGACTGGCGCATTGTATATGTATATGTCCTGCTATTGCTTCGGTTGGACCGGAAGAAAGAATTCAAGCGGATCATGGAAAAGGTAGATGGCAAATTTGTCAGTGATCCATTGAACAATTCCTCCAAAATTATAAAGGGGTTGATCGCCTACGGGGAAAAGGATTTCGAAGAAGCCAGACGGTTTTTTGTGCAAATTCTGGGAGAAAACCGGTTGGACCTGGTCAATATACATGGCCGAACCATGCTGCTGCGCTGTTATTATGAGTTGGGAGATCCGGATTTAGAAGCAAATAGTGAAGCTTTCCGGCAATACCTGATGCGGAGTGGGGGAAAGAGTTCCGGGCTGTCACCTGCAAAGCTGGCCACTTTCCAGAATTTCAACCGCCTCTTGATGAAGTTGTCCAATGCCAACCACGACCTGAACGAAAACAGAAGAAGACGAAAGCTCGGGAAGCTGAAAGAATTGGTGGAAAATACGAATACTGTAGCCAAGGAATGGTTACTTAGGATGATCACGGAAGCTTTGTGAGATACCTGAGGGGGGGCCTAATCAGGCCGAGACAACCGCTCCAATGTTTTCTTGTATCCGCTTCCCTTGTCTTCCGACCATTGATAATACCCAAACATCTTTCTGATCGCTGACTTAGGGAAAAACCGCTCCAGGTTCCGGTAGAGGATGATGTCGTACTTCCGGTGAAAATTGATCCAGCAGGCGTTGCAATTGTCGTGGTGGTCCTGAAGCGTATCCCGCACCGCTTGCATAGCCAGGATTTCATCCACCGTATTTTGATGGATATTCCCCAGATTGGTGTCGAGATTCATACAAATAGGCACATCACCATTGGGCAGCACAACCACACTGTCCAGGATACTTTTGCAAGGGAGTTTCAATCGGCCGGCTTTCCACTCATCGTAGAGCAGCAGATAGTCGTAATTTTCTTCGAATTCCTTGAGGATCTCCGGTGGTTTACCGAGCGACTCAGTTTGGTAGGCTTCCTCCTGGGTATCGAAGAATTGAATATTGCTGTAAACACCTACCCTCAGGTCAACCCCAAACCGCTTACAAACCTCCGCAACGTGGCCCAAATCTTCCATGGAATTGAAAGGAGATACACAGTACATCACCGAGATAGGAAGGATTTTGTGCAGAGACTCCAGCACCTTGATCACCTTATTGTACCCGTCTTTGCCCCGCATGTATTTATAAGTCTCTTCCGTGCCATCCAGAGAAATGAACAACCGGGCCGGAGGGGTTTTCTTGACCACTTCGATCAACTTCTCCGGCTTCAGACAATTGGAGAGAAGGTCAAACTTTGGGTGGTGCTCGTAGAACCAGGAGATAATCTCTTGTGATTGCGGATGGAGCAGGAATTCGCCGCCTTCGAGACCGACCTGGGTGTGCTTGTGGATGCACTTGTTTTCCATAAGACCGAGGATGGACTCCATAGAAAGGTATTGTACAGGGCGTTTTTCCCAGATCAGGCAATGTTTGCAACGCGAATCACAAAGGTCAGTTGCATAGACCATCAAAGTAGAGATGCGCGGCCGCTTGGGGTACAAGCGATTGTGTACCATTGTCCTGCCCCGCCTGACGTAATCCTTGGCCTTGTACATGGGCCGAAGTTACTCGGGAAATCCGATATTTCCAGACCAGAAAGGGGATTGGACAACCCACATCTGATTTTTATAAAACGAGGCCCGGCGAAATGGTTAAATCCGTATCTTTAAAACATGACAATCGAAGAAAGAAAGGACAGGTTGATGCACATCATCCTGAACTGTGGGAACGATGAAGTATTGTTGTCACAAATGGAGGATGCGGTGGTGGCCGGATCGGAGTGGGGACAGTTGATCACGGAGGATCCGAATGAGGTTCGGCTTGGGCCGGAGGGTGTGGCTTTGAAAGAAGGACAGACTTTGAAAGAAGGATTGGTCCGTGAACCTTTGTCTCAATATGGTGGGAGTGGTTTGACTCCCTCTCAATTGGAGGGATTGCGAGAAGCAAAGCAATCCATTGAAGAAGGAAAATTCTATACCGATTCTGAGATTTGGGAAGAGTTCGACAAGAAGCATGGATTCGTTTAAGCATTCTCCGCATCTATCCAACCAGGATGAAGCCCCTTGAATTCAGTGAACAGGATTAGCCAACCCGGCCAATAAATGCAATTCTACTTCAACCAGGAAAGTTCATTGTTGTTGATTGGGTTTACCCAGGGAATCATCTATGCCTCCATGCTGCTTTGGCGAGGCTTCCGGGAAGGACGGCTGTCTGATCGGATCCTGGCCCTGCTGATCCTGGTCATCTGTTTCCACATCAGCCATTACATGCTCGGCTTCGCCGGCTGGTTCAATTCCCACGATGCATACACCACCTTCATGTTCTATTTCCCCATTGAGAACATGCTGTTGGTTGGCCCCCTGGTCTATTATTATTTCCGCAGCCTTACCAACCGCCAATTCCACTTCGCCCGCAAAGATTGGCTCCATTTCATCCCCGGTTTTCTTCACCTCGGCCTTTACCTGGCCATGTTTGTGGCGGACATTGTGATCAACCACTGGATTTCTGGCGCTCCCTTGACCTGCTTCTACGAAACAAAGGGGGATTTTGCCTGCTGGTACGAGGACCAGATCGAACCCCTCCTGCAAGTAATTTGGGCCATTTCGATTCTGTACTATCTCATCCGCACCCTGCGCAATTACCAGAGGTACCGCAAATACCTCAACGACAACTTCTCTGAGCAGGAGTACATCCGCTTTGGTTGGCTACGAAATCTGCTGGTGGTGTTAGCTGCTGGTCTGGCGGTCACCTGGGTATTTGACCTGGTTGGAATCGCGCTCTGGGAGGAAATTGATCACCTTGTTTATTGGAATACCCACTTTGCCATGGCCATCGTGGTGTGCTATACTGGGATTCAAGGCTACCACCACGTACGGAAATTGAAAGACCTGGATTTTGGGGTGGGAGAGGAGAGCTTGGAAGAGCAGGTAGTTTTCAGGGGGAAACAGACAAGTAGAGGGAAACAGACCAGTAGAGGGAAACAGACAAGTGAAAGCAAAGGCGTTCGGGAAGGAGAAGCAACCCGTGATCCGATCAGTGACTCCTCCCTGGATCCCACAAACGAGTCGCCCCAGAATAGCTCAAGCAAGTCAATTCAGGATTCCTCAAGCGGCTCCTCCCAGAATAGCAATGGCGAACGATCCTCTCCTCCTTCAAACGGTCCCCCACAAGAACCCGATCAAATCGCCAAAGACCTGAAAGAAATCAAGGTCCAATTGGCGACCTTCATGGAAGAAGCGCAGCCCTTCCTGAACCCTGAACTGAAGCTGAAAGAACTTGCCCAGGCCTTGCAGACCAATACATCCATCCTCTCCAAAGTCATCAACACCGGATTCGGTCAAAACTTCAATGACTTCATCAACGCCCACCGGGTGGAAGCCATCAAAAAGAAACTGGCCGACCCTGCCAACGCTCACTTTTCCCTGCTTGGCATCGCCGAAGAGTGCGGATTCAATTCCAAATCCACCTTTAACCGCGCTTTCAAGAAGTTCTCCGGAATGTCCCCCAAAGAGTATTTGCATATCCACAGGGGCCAATAGGACTCAAATTATGATTTGAGACGTGTCAAATTACCTTTTGGGACGGGTATTCAGGTTGAACAAGCTAGGTTTGTAGCAGGTTATGAACGCAACCCTGGTCAACCTCAACCTTGTCCAACCAAACCCTGTACAACCACAACCCTGTCCGACCAATGAAACAAAGACAAATTCACCGTAAACTCTTATTGCTGGTTCTTCTGGCTACCCTGGTGTTCACGTCCACTTCGGCTCTACTGAAGGCTCAAACCAACCCCTACTTTTCCAATACCCGGGAAGATGGCAGCAAAGAAAGCGTGGAAGAATTTATGGCTGCCAACAAGGTGACAGGCTTGTCACTCGCGGTTTATACCGGTCTGGAACTGGACACTGCGATCCAACTGGGGCTCCGTGACAAGGAAAGTTCCGCAGTGGTGGATGAAAATACCCGCTTCAATGCCGGCGCCATGAGCGCTTCCTGCTACAACTTCCTGGCCCTCAAGGCAGCTTCACAAGGGAAAATCGACCTTGATGCCCCGGTCCTGAATTATATGACCTCCTGGAAATTTCCCACCAAAGGCTGGATGAAGAAAGACCCCGTCACCACCCGGGACCTCCTGCTGGGAAAGCGACGCTTCAATGTAGGCTACAAGTCCGAGGGACAAGAGCCAGGTGGGAAAGTGCATACGCTGATGGAAATCCTCGATGGCAAAGGCGAAGGAGATGCATTGAAAATATCGGGTCGACGCGGCAATGTCGAGAACCATTCTTATGGCGGGCATTTGATCCTACGGTCCATGCTTGAGGATGTGTACCAAAAACCCATTGAACAAATCATTGCCGAAGAGATCTTTGAACCCTTGGGGATGACGTACAGCATCTTTACCCCCGCCATCCAGGCTGACCAGGCCAACAATATTTCCATGGGATACCGTCAAAGTGGGGAAGAGATCGAAGGCGGACATTATGACTATCCAATTATGTGCTCGGGCGGTTTGTGGACCACCCCCCGGGATTACGCCCGGTTTGTCTCTGCCATTTTCAGAGCTGCAAAAGGGGAGGACAACTCCATGCTGACCCAGGAATTGGCCATCCAGGCCACTACCCCACAGATCGAATCCCGCTGTCTGATCTTCAACAAGAGCTATGATCTCTTTTGGGGCGGTGCCAGCCAAGGGTTTTATACCACATTTGCGGGAAAACCAGAGAATGGTACCATTGTTGTAGTATTCACCAATTCAGATATCAATTGGAAATTTGCCAACCGGGTAGCCGGAATGGGATGGGAATATTCCAGAAGGGATTTCGATTAAATAATTCCCCGACGAGATTTTGATTGAAGACCTATCCGAAGAAATTTTAACAAAAGAACAAATACCAAAATGAATAAAATAATCTTACCTACCCTCGCCGCCCTCGCTTCAGCCATCTTTTTCCTGGCTTTCAAGCCCAACCCAGTGGCCGGAATGAGCAAAGAGAAAACACCCGGAGTGATCCAGGCCATCGGAAATGCCGGAAGCGATCAGGTCTTCACCTTTGAAAAATGGCAATTCACCAAAGCAAAGATGAAGTATGAGGAGGTAGCGAACCTCGAACTGGAAGCAGAGATCGATTGCAGCAGCCTCACCGGAAGTTGGGAAGACCTCGTCAAGAGCGTAAAAAAGAAAAAAGACTATTTCCATGTTTCCAAATTCCCGACCGCAAGCGTGGTCATCAACGGAGCCGAAGACCAGGGCGATGGAACCTGGCTGACCAATGCCGAAGTGACCATCAAAGAGATCACCCACGAAGTACCTCTCACCTTTACCATCACAGATGAGAAGCCTTTCCAGGTCAGTGGGACCGGAGAGCTCAAGCGCAGAGAGTTTGATTTTACCGGGGGCGGTCCAAAAAATGAAGTTCCGGTGATGTTCGAGGCGACCTTGCCTATCAAGTAAGAAAACCCTTTGGCCTATTCTCAGTTCTATCATTATCCCCTAAATTGAGAAAAAGGAAAAGAACACCAGATGATCGGATACCGCTTCAAAGATTACATCGACAAAGATTCCAATAAAACGGACTATGAGAAGATGTTCGATGTCTTCATGGAACTCATGGTTTATACCTCCGGAGACGTCAAGGAGGCCCTGGACTGGATGCACCAACTCGACCGGGAGTACAATATTACTTCCCCCGAGTATGGGATGGGAGACTTCATCGAGGACCTCAAGAAGCAGGGCTATATCAAGGACGATGGCGACGGGGAATTCAAATTGACGGGGAAGTCAGAGCAGACCATCCGGAAGAATTCATTGGACCAAATCTTTGGAAAGTTGCGGAAATCGAGCCAGGGAGGTCACCGCACGCCTTATGGCGGTTCCGGAGATGAGGCGAGTGCAGACCGGAGGCCCTATTCATTTGGGGATGCTTTGGAGCAGATCGCGATGACGGACTCCTTGCGCAATGCCCAGATCAACCACGGAGTTGGAAGCTTTCGCATGACGGAAGACGATTTGGAGATTGTAGAGAAAGAATATAAAACTCAGTGCAGCACCGTGCTGATGATCGACATCAGCCATTCCATGATCCTGTATGGAGAAGACCGGATCACGCCGGCGAAGAAGACCGCGATGGCATTGGCGGAGTTGATCACCACCCGTTATCCCAAGGATACCCTGGACATCCTCGTTTTCGGCAATGATGCCTGGCAGATTCAGATCAAAGACCTCCCCTACCTTCAGGTGGGGCCTTACCATACCAATACCGTGGCTGGCCTTGAACTCGGCCTGGACCTCTTGCGCCGCCGCAAAAACGCCAACAAGCAGATCTTTATGATCACCGACGGAAAGCCGACCTGTATCAAAGAGAACGGCCAATATTACAAGAACAGTTGGGGACTGGACCGGAAGATCATGAACCAAACCTTCAACCTTGCGGCCCAGGCGCGTCGGCTCAAGATCCCGATCACCACCTTTATGATCGCAAAGGATCCCTGGCTTCAGCAATTTGTCCGGGACTTCACCGAAGTCAACAACGGCCGCGCCTTCTACTCCAATCTCAAAGGACTGGGTGAGTTTGTCTACGAGGACTATGTGTCCAACCGCAAGAAGAACGTCCGCTAGACTATTCCCAATCGGAAGAAGCAATTCAACCGTATCACCGTACTCCCTCCATATTCCTGTAAATCGTATCTTCATGGCAATGAATCCCATTGCCCAACTCAAAGAACAGATCGACCTCCTCGCTCCTGAAATCTGGAGTGGGGAGGTCGTTTTGAAAAGAGGGGATATCCTGATCCACCCCGGAACCCTGGACCAGCATACCTATTACGTAGAGGAAGGTGTCATTCGCATCTTCTACCAGACTGAAAAGGAGGAGCATACCATACGCTTTGCTTACCAGGATTCCATATTCGCCTCCCTCAATGCGGTCCTCGCTTCCCGACCAGCCCAGTTTTACTACCAGGCACTGCGCAAGACCCGTATCCGCAAGGTAGCCTACCAGGACCTCCGACATTTCCTGGACCACCAGGAAGCCTTCAAAGGTTGGTGGACAAAGATTTTGGAGCAATTGGTCCTGGACCAAATGGAACGTGAAATCGACCTCATCACCGAATCCCCCCGCGAACGCTATGAACGCGTTCTGGCCCGCAGCCCCCAGCTTTTTCAGGAAGTCCCCCACAAATACATCGCCTCCTACCTCCGCATGACCCCGGAAACATTGAGCCGGTTGGAGAATTCTTGATC
>CAYGRE010000055.1:0-43434 GCA_964352215.1 uncultured Bacteroidia bacterium | reverse complement strand
CAGCCAGGCATTGTACCCTGGACCACGCACCCAACTCCTGACATTTCTTTACATAAGGCTTGTAAAATCCATTGGTGACGTATTCATCCAAATGAAGCATATAGTCGTAACGCACATCCGGGAATGAATCCAGCCCTTCATCCATATACGGGATGATATCGTACCCAAACGCTTTCTCAAAAGTATTCTCAAATCCAGTGGTCCAGATCTTGTTGGTGAAATTGAGCTTGATCTCCCAGGAGTCCGTGAAAAATGCTGATTTGGACCCTTTCAGTGCATCCTTTAGCGCATTGCCAACCGGTTCCGCAAACAAGTTGAAAGCATTGCTGTCCAGGTGGTTGATCACCAATTGAGTATCCGGCCAGGTCCAGGCAAAGGTGAGCAACTGCCGGAAGGTCGTGTCTCCATAAATCTGCGAAGTGTGTTCCTTTCCGATATTGCTCCCGGCGACAGGCCAGGCACTGCCAAAAGTGAAATCACAAGCCAAACCGATCGAATCCGCATAGTATTTGGTATAGGCAACCACTTCAGACCACTCAGGGCTCAACCATTTTTGAGCGGTGGTATCCTTGGGATAATGGCGGTCGTAGTTCCGGGCATACATACTTTGATAGCGGTACAAAGGATATACCCAGGCAATCTCAACCCCTCCAAAATTGTTCTTTTTGGCCCAGTCCAACTGGTATCTGACATCCGGCTTCTTGATTTCCGTAGCGAACCACCACCAGCGCGTACAGGGTTTGGACGAAGGGTAGAAGGCAACCACTTCGGTTTCATCGGCAGGCGTGGAATTATTCTCACAACCAAAAACGGTCATCAAAAAGAATCCACCTACGATCAATAAAAAAGAGAACAATTTCATCCAACCAAAATAAACAACCTAAGCCTCTATCACAATGGATAGTATCCGGATGTATCCGGAAAACCCCATGTCCAGTAACCGGAAAAGAGAACCCCACTATTTATCCGCCAAATCGAAGCCATCATCACCTAACATTTCCTCAAGTTTCCGAAAAAGTTAACTTTACCCTATGAAAGGAAGAAAGCGGTTTTTGCTGGCTGGCATTGTCCTTGGCGCAGCGATGGGTTGGGCAATGGGCTATCTCCGCCTGCCTCACCTGGAAAAGAACAGTTCCTTTTGGGTAGGTTTCCTGGCCAGCCTGGCACTGGTCTCGTTTCTGCTAAGCATGGTCTACCTGTGGAATAAAAATTCCCTGTTGACCAGACTGCTTGCAGGTGACACTGATGAAGACCAATCTGATGAAAACAAATCTGATGAGAACAAACCTTCTGAAAACCAATCTTCCAAGCACCAATCACACCCTGACGATCGTTCCGGTCAATTCAATTCTACCAAAAGTCGGCGAACAGCTGGTCTTCGGGCTTATTCCATGATCTGGATACTGGTTTCACTCTTTATCGTATTCGGAGGTTTGGCGAGCACCTTGATGATTTACCAGCAAAACGAGCTCCTTAAATTACAAACCAAGGACCAGAACAAGAGCCTCAAGGAACAGTCTGAATTGATCGAGTCAGTCCGGAAAAGCAATGTAGTCTTTCTGACCAGCAGCATTGCCGACAATATTGCGCATGAACTGGAAAGCGATGGGAAGTTGAGCGAGGCGACCATTCTGAGAATAGCTGCCCTGAGCAATTCCTGTGAGCCGGCCCGTTTCTTCGAACACGATAGTTTGTCCGTAAAAGCCTTAAGTCTTGAGAGAGGGCAATTGTTGTTGACCCTGGCCCTGATGGACATAGACTCCCTTTCGTTTGCCAGAATCAAAGAAGAGGCCTCATTTTCAGGTGCTGATCTCAGAGGTGCCAATTTACGAGGGGTAGACCTCAGTGGGGTGGACCTCAAAGGAACCGATCTCCGTGATGCCAACCTGAGCGGAGCCAATCTGAGCGGTGCGGACCTGCGCGAGGTAAATCTCTGGGGTGCCAACCTCGATTCGGCCGATTTGGGTACAGCGGACATGCGCAGGGTTGACCTGAGTTGGGCAGACCTGAATGCAGCCAACTTGCAAAACGTGGTGATGGATGGGGCGATCCTAAAGAATACCAAGATGGTAAATGCAAATCTGAGCGAGGCGATTTTTCAATGGGGGAAGTCGGACGGGGCCATATTGAACGGGGCCAATATGACGAGGATCGACATGGAGGGAACCGGCCTGAAACGAACCAATATGACCAATGCCAATCTGACCGAGGCCAATATGCGGCGCACAGACTTGCGCGATGCGACCTTGAAAGGTGCCGAATTGACCAATGCCTCCGTAGCAGAAGAGGATTGGATCGACCAATTGAACGGTTGGCAGGTGATAGGCGCGAATGAAATTATCGCCACTTATAAGGTGGTGGATGATACCTCCGGCCGCATCAAATTCTCAGAGCATTGCCTGGTAAAAAAGCAATAGGTTATTATTGCTCAGTCAGAGAAATCCCATCTTTTACTACATTGATTTTGGTGGCAAACCGGGTCACGACCTGGTCATCGGCGCGATAGGGTTTAAAACCAATCTGGAAGGCCCAACTGTAATAACTCTGGAGGTCATTCAGGTAATTGGTCAATAATTCAGGGGTCCAATAAGTTTCCCGGTTGATCTGATATTTGCCGCGTAGCCATTTGCCCAATTCCTGGCCCCATTCATTGTTAACCACATCCACGTAATTGTCTACCGGATTTTTATCCGGATCAATCAACTGCTCCGGGGTGAACTCACCTGTGATCAACTCCGGCATGTGGTGGCGTTCATGGAGATCGGCAATGAAATCAGCCAGTTCTTCTGAGAAAATCGAGGTAAGAAATGCCTGGGCCGTGATGTGGTTAAAAGAATTAAGATAGCCTTTCTCTGAGCTGTCCCTGGGGTTAACAAAAGCGATTTCTTTGGTGACAATGTTTTCAACGGTGGTCTGGGCGAGGTCAAAAAAAGCAGGATCACCTTCCCCGTACAAATTGGGCCGTCTCCGGGAAAGGATAAAGGCCACTTGAAGGTCCTTCCGACTCATTACCGTAAAGGGAGAGGTGAAACCCAAATCCAATTGGTCCCATATATCCCCATCTCTGGCATCTTTGATATCGCCCTCGCTGAGGCCCAACTTCAATACACTGACCACCTCCCGACCGTTGCTGCAGTGGGTGATTCGTACCGCAGAACTGACCTGACCGGCACTGTCTGTGGCGGTCGAATCCCTGAAATATTCAATATCGATCACCTCCATGAGTTCTTCCAGCGTGGCAAACCGACTCGCCAACAAGGCACCGCTGATGGTGGTAAGTTCAGGAGTTGAGTCAGCGGAAGTGCGGGATAAGGAAGCAGATTGAAGGGGAGTAGGGCATTCACAGGTCCGGAGCTGCTCCACTTCTTCGACGTCTGGTGAAGATCCACCACAGCCTAGCGCAAAGACCAGAAAAAGAAAAATGAGCAATCGGGGCGTCCTCATGAATAGCAAATTTTACTGCCTCAACAATATATCAAAAACCAATAAGAACCGCTAAAGTTCGGGCTTACCTCATTGATTATTGATTTGCTATCAGGGAGGGATTAAATTGCCCAATGACTATGAAGCACTTGTGCATTACATGTTTGATTGTCTTCCTGACTCAGCCATTCCTCTATTCGCAGGAATACAATATCCGGTCTTATGGCGCCATCCCAGACGCCACCACCCTCAATACGAAAGCGATTCAGAAAGCCATCGACCAGGCCCATCAGGATGGGGGAGGACGGGTCATCATTCCAGCCGGCCGCTTCCTCTCCGGAGGAATTGTGCTCAAGTCCGGAGTGGAGCTTCACCTGGAAAAAAAAGCAGTTCTCCTTGGTAGCACCGATCCGTCGGACTATACCGTGATCAACCGCTGGAAAGCCCTCGTGATGGCCGACCAAGCCACAAACATCGCCATTACCGGAAAGGGAACCCTGGATGGGCAAGGGGCCGAGCTGGCCCTCCACGTAGACAGCCTGTTTTATGCAGGAGAAGTTGACAGTGCCGATTACGTATTCAAAGAAAAACGCCCCAAGGTAACCATCAGGCCCCAGATCATCGAGTTCCTGAACTGTAAGAACATTCGCGTTACCGATGTCACCCTCCGGGATGCAGCCAGTTGGGTGCAGTCCTACAAGCTTAGCGACTCCATCGTCATAGATGGCATCACCGTAGAGAGCGACGCGTACTGGAACAACGATGGCATCGACATCATTGATTGCCAGAACGTAAGTATCACGAATTGCGACATCAATGCTTCCGACGACGGCATCTGCCTGAAATCCTATGCCGTGAACGATGTTGGGATTATCCTCTGCGAGAACATCTACATTGGCAATTGCCGGGTCCGATCAAGCGCCAGCGCCATCAAATTCGGTACCGCATCCTACAGTGGCTTCCGAAATGTGGTGGTGGAAAATATCAAAGTCTATGACACCTTCCGGTCCGCAATCGCCCTGGAAATGATCGACGGAGGGTTCCTGGAAAATGTGCTGGTTCAGGACATCAAAGGCAGAAACACCGGCAATGCGATTTTCATCCGCCTCGGGAAGAAATACCAGCCTGCCCCAACCGGAAAACTGAGAAATGTCATGATCAGAAACGTCAAGGTAAAAGTTCCCTTCACCACTCCCGATGCTGATTACGAGATACGCGGCCCGGCCCTGCCATTTTTTCACAATGTATTCCCTTCTTCGATCGTGGGTCTGCCCGGACATCCGGTTGAAAATGTCACCTTGGAAAACATCCAGATCACTTACCCTGGCAAGGGAAACAAAGCCTATGCGAATTTGCCCCTGAGCCGCGTCGAAGAAGTCCCTGAGGAAGCCAATAAATACCCTGAGTTCTCTATGTTTGGGGAATTGCCCGCCTGGGGATTCTATGTGCGCCATGTGGAGGGCTTGACCATGAACAACATCAAAATCAAGATCAGGAAGCCGGATTACCGGCCAGCAATGGTATTTGACGATGTAAAGAACCTTAAGATTCAGGGATTGGAAGTAGCCGGAGACGATAACCCCAATCCTGTTTTTCTGAACAATACTGAGAAAGTGACCATTGAATAGCAAGGCCTTCTAAGTGACCATTGATCAGTGTGACCATTGATCAGTGAAATATGAGCACTCAGGTACCCAGTGAGCAATGAAATAAAATATTCTGCTTTCTCGCATTAAATTCTTAAATTGGTTATAACGTGATAGTCGACTAGCCCCTAAAGCCAAGCCACTTGGCATCTCATTATTTTTATCCTACACCAACACTTTTGTTATTATGGCAAAGAGTAAGAAAACCAAGCGAGGAAGCGGTAAACCTGCAATTCCCCCATTTTCACCCAGAGAGCTCAAAACCAAACTCAAATCGCTGAAGGCGACCACTAAGATTGACTTGGCAAAATTGGATGCCCGGTTATTGTTGAGTTCTGCTGACATTCCTCAGACGACCAAGTTGAGTAAAATCAAATTGGATGTCGCCAGGAAGCGGGTCAATGTTGAGGTTCCCCTGCCCAAACTCGGGGAGTATCGCTTTCCCAAAGATGTAAAGCACGTTTTTATTGACCACGATGATTTCGTAACCGACCAGAGTAAATTCATTGAGTTGGCTGGGTATCGTCCCACCCACCTGAAACTGAACCTCAACCCGAAGAAGCTGCCGAAGCAATTCGAAGTCAGAAAGAACATTTTCGACAAGTTTCCTGACAAGAAGGACACCGGATATGCGACCACCATTTTTGGTCCGGATAACCGGATGCTCTTCCAGGATTCCTCTTATCCCTGGGGCTGTTGTGGAAAAGTAAGCACTCCGATCGGGTCTTCTTCCGGAGTGATGGTTGGACCTCGTCACCTGTTGACCGTCAGCCACGGGATTCAATGGAACAGCAACAGTACCGGCTGGATCCGGTTCACCCCGGCCTCATTTGATGGGGCAGCGCCCTTTGGAACCGCATGGGGAACACGGGTCTATTACCGCCTCAAAGTTTATGGCCCCAGTCTGAGCCGCAACGAAATGCAGCACGATTATGTCGTGGTGGTTTTGGACCGCAGGATCGGAGACGTAACTGGTTGGATGGGTACCAAGAGCTGGTCGGACAGTTGGGACAACAACGCGTGGTGGGCGCATGTCGGCTATCCCGGTGACCTGAATTCTGGTAACCGGCCTTCCTTCCAAAACAGTATTTCCCTCGATGGCTCCTTCTGGGACCGCGAGAAGCACACCCGGATCTTCCACAAAGGAGATGTATGGCCTGGTCAGTCAGGCGGTCCCTTCTTTGCCTGGTGGTCCAATGGGCCGCATGCGGTCGCAGTTCAGAGTGCGCAGAACAACTCCGAAAACACCGCCAGCGGTGGTTCCGAAATGGTTGACCTGGTCATCCGTGCCAGGAATGAGTGGCCCTGATCGGCTGAATTGAACCAAACACGTTCCGGTTGGTGGTTAACCCCTCCAATTTGGAACGTGTTTTTTTATACAAGGCCGAGGGTTGAAAAAAATTACGTTTATTGGATGCCCAGAAAAGCTGAGGACAGCAAGCAGTAATTAAAGTGAAATACATCACCCGGTCAGTTTGGATATTGTCATTGGTCAGTTTGTTTACAGACACGGCCAGCGAAATGCTCTATCCCATCATGCCAATCTACCTGAAGACGATCGGGTTTTCTGTGGTACTGATCGGGATCCTGGAAGGAGTGGCCGAAGCGACTGCGGGCCTGAGCAAAGGCTATTTTGGGAAAATGTCCGACAACGCGGGTAGGAGAGTCCCTTTTGTACAACTGGGCTATGCATTCAGCGCCATTTCGAAACCGATGATGGCCCTCTTTGTCTATCCCCTCTGGATATTCTTCGCCCGGACCCTGGACCGAATCGGCAAAGGCATCCGCACTGGCGCCCGGGATGCGATTCTTTCCGATGAAGCCACCCCGGAGACGAAAGGGAAGATATTCGGCTTCCACCGTTCGATGGATACCCTGGGGGCGGTACTCGGACCGTCCCTGGCCTTGCTCTACTTGTATTATTACCCAGAGGACTACCGAACCCTGTTTTTTATCGCCTTTGTACCAGGTCTGTTAGCGGTCGTATCTACGCTGATCCTCAAAGAAAAGAAAGCAGTCCGTGAACCCAAGCCAAAGGGCAATAGACCCAATCCAAAAGGCAAGGACTCTCATCCTAAGGCCATCGAAACCCGTTCTAAAGCCATCCGTTCGGCCTTTTCCTTCCTGAAGTATTGGAAAGAAAGCCCCCCGCAATACAGAAGGGTAGTAATCGGAATGCTCCTCTTTACCCTGTTCAACAGCTCCGACGTATTCCTCCTGCTCCAGGCCAAGCAGGCTGGATTCGACGACTCTTCAGTGATCGGAGTGTATATCTTTTACAATCTGATTTATGCCCTTTTTGCCTTTCCGGTGGGGATCATCGCGGACAAGGTCGGACTCAAAACCATCTTCATCCTCGGCCTCGCCTTATTTGCCGTGGTCTATTTCGGGATGGCATTCAATACCAATCTCTATCTTTTCTTAGGCTTGTTCTTCCTCTATGGCATCTATGCGGCCGCGACGGATGGGATTTCAAAGGCCTGGATCTCCAATATAGCCGACAAGAAAGACACCGCAACTGCGATTGGGACCTATTCAGGGTTTCAAAGCATCTGCACCATGCTGGCCAGTTCCCTCACTGGGTTCATCTGGTTTCAATTCGGAGCAGCCGCTGCGTTTTTAACGGTTGGGATCGCAACGGTGGTGATCATTTTCTATTTCCTGACCTTACCAACTGATCGTAGACACTGATTGATCGTAGACACTGATTGATCGTAGACTCTGATTGATTGCGGCCACTGATTGATCGCGGCCTCTGATTGATCGCGGTCTCTGATTGATCGCGGTCTCTGAACAATCAACATCCTTTTCCCGTAAATTAAGCCAACATTAGGATGCGACAATTGGAATCAACATAATCAAAAGCCCAGATTACCCGGATGATGATCCAGCAGATATTCACCCAAGCACGTCTCAAGCCCCGCAGACTCTTCCTGATCGACAGCCTGGGAGCAATGCTTTCAGCGGTTCTCTATGGCGGGTTGTTGGCACAATTCCAGAGCACTTTTGGACTGCCTGCGGACATCGCCTACGGATTGGCAGTGGCGGCTGGTGCTTTTGCCATTTACTCCGGAATCTGCTACCTGCTCAATCTTAAAAAATGGCAGCCTTATCTGAAAGTGATTGCAGTGGCCAACCTCCTTCACTGCGGGTTCACCATTGGATTGGCCGGCATATACTATCAGGAAATTACCTTGTTGGGGATATTATATTTTTCCGGTGAATGGTTGATTGTCATAAGTTTGGCCCTGGTTGAGTGGAGGACCGCTTCAGGGAAGTTCCCTGATCGCGATTAGAACATAGACCAGAAGCAAGGCTGTGTAATATTCAGTGAGTTTGATGAGTTTAATCCTTTTGGGTATTTTAGGATTCCCATTAGCTTACCAATTTAGAATTATGAGAAGCTACACAACCATGATTTTTCCATTGATTGCCTTATTCCTTCATGGGCCTATTATTGGACAAAACCTGAGTTTGCAAAACCAATTTGAAAGACTTGAAAACGAACACGTTTATAATATTTCGAAAGTCGATGGAGGAGGATACGTAACTGTATCAGCTGCATCTATTATATACCGAAAGGGAAAATCCTCAGACTTGATCGTTCGGAAATATGATCAGGATTTTAAGGTGCAATCGAAAAAAGTACTACCTGATTTCATTGATGAGATGTCAAGGTTGAGATTTCTCTCTGAAGCAGACGGGAAATTGTATTTCCTATACGACAAAGCCGACCCCTACAAGGTCAGGGCAATAAAGAGTAGAACAGGAACATTGGCCTTAATATCCATTGATCCCGCAGGGAATTTTGAGTCTAAACCATTGCTAACCATGAAATGGAACGACTTTTGGCTTTGGGACCGAAACCTCTTTGTCCTGAATGGATATTTGGGAATTAGTACCCGTCATGGTATTTCCAGCAATGGCAAATATATAGGAGTGGTTGTTAGAGTGGAAAAAACGGAATTCAAGGCTTTCCTTTGCGACACTGACCTCAACTTGGTTTTCGCAAAGGATATAGAGCTTGGAGAAGGGGAAAAAAAGGTTTCCTACAATATGAATGGATTTCTTCATGTAGATAACAACGGAAGTTTAATCATTCCAGTGGCCGAATACGGGGAGAAAATACAGGCCCAATTGATCAAGGTCACTCAAAAAGAGACTTCCAATTTGACAATCTCTGTTAAAGATGGTTATCGACCTGAAGTTGTTTCTTTAGTCTCTCAGCATGGTAGCTTATTGGCATTGGTGGGGTGGGAAGCAAGAAAGCCACAAACGACTCCGAGGGTTATTTTTGATCTGTACCAGGTAAATGGAGAGGAGATCGATTTGAAGGACTCTCAACAACATGAAACCCTTAGTTTAAATGGGACAAATACGTTTACCACAACTGGTTTTCAGGACAAAAGATTATTTCAGCTTGATGGGGAAAATTGGGGATTCTTCCTTACTTCTACTGTAATTGGGGATCATTCAGGAGCTCATTTGAACATGTTCTACCTGGAATTCAACGGACAAGAAATAATCCACTCAAAGGTCATTGCAAGGAGAAGAAGTAAGGGAGGTTCCATAAAAAATAAAAGTATGTTGGCTCAAACTGAAACGGGGATTGCCATCCCCTATAAATTCGAAGGAAAAACTTACGTATTGTTTGAATCCAGGGAGAAGAGAGAGGGGGCAATTTCAGGTGGTACAAATAAGCAAAACCTGTATCAAATGGATATCGAGACAGAAACCCTCGAATTAATTGAAAATATGGATTATAGAGATTTGGATCTCAGTGTTTTCAAGCGGTGGGAAGGTGGCTTCATATTTGGCGAATATGGACTCGAATCCTATATGTTTCACAAACTGACTTTGGAATAATTGGTTTACTCTTTTCTATTAATTAAGCTGTTTTGTGATGTGCTGAGGGTAAAATTTATCACCTGGTTCATAAATTCGCCCAGCTTTGATTTGCGGACATTCCCAATAAAAACGAAGCATTCATACTGCTCACCCTATTCGCCTTCCTCACAATCGCCTGACGAATATCAATTCTTGACCCATTTTCCCCGAAGAAGTCCATTCTCCGTAAGGACCACGACCACGTATTGCCCCTTTGCAAGGTGTATGGCTGAGAAACGGTACTCATCGCTGTCTTCCAGTTGAGCACTTGCAATTTCTTTTCCTCTCAAGTCATAGAGGACGATTCTGGCCTTGGTGAGGGGCTGGCTGAACCGAATGTCCAGGTAATCCTGGCCGGGATTGGGGAACATATTCATGCTGAAGGTTAGGGGAATAGCCTCAGAAATAGCGGTAATGGTGATGGTACGGCAACTGCTGGTATCTGTACAATTTCCATCGGTGACCGCTACGGCATAACTTCCGGACATCGCAGGGGTGAATGAAGCTGCCACTTCACCTGCAATCGGTGCGAAGCCGTTGTTACAGTCCAGCCATTGATAGGCGGTGGCAGGTGTGATCACAGAGAAGGTATTGCCAGTTTGGGTAACGGTGGTGTCAACTGAGAGAACCGTTACCGATACGGTATCGGTATTGGTGCAATTGTTCCCATCGGTGCCGGTCACCGTGTATGTCGTCGTGCCAGCCACCGCAGGCGTGAAAGCCTGCCCGTTCACGACGTTGTTGTCCCAGGAGTAGGACTGGGCCCCAGAGCCGGTGAGGGTGACTGGGTCACCCAAACAGACAGTTTGTGCGGTGCCCGCGGAGACCGCAGGCAAAGCATTCACCGTTACCGATACCGTATCGGTATCGCTACAATTGTTCCCATCGGTGCCCGTCACCGTATAAGTCGTAACACCAGCCACCGCAGGCGTGAAAGCCTGTCCATTGACCACATTGTTGTCCCAGGAGTAGGACTGGGCCCCAGAGCCGGAGAGGGTGACCGATCCCCCCAAACAAACGGACTGCCCCACACCAGCAGAGACAATAGGCAAAGCATTCACCGTAAGCACCATCACATTAGAAGTCTGCGTATTTACCCCATTGTTAACCACACACTGGTAATTCCCGGCATCCCCCACCGTTGTAGTCCCAAAAGAAAGAATATCCTGAGTTTCCCCGAAGATATCCACCCCGTTGAGTTGCCATTGATAAGAGAGGTTCTGACCAGTGGCGATGACGAAAAACGAAACACTGTCCCCCGCACAGACAATTGCATTTCCGGATTGTGAAGTGAAACCGATCAGATTGGGGTCAGTCGCTCCAAATTCATAGGCTCCAGCGTCGACCAATCCCGTACGTGCAAATCCCCTCTGGTCAAAAGAAAGGGTATCTGTACCGCCCAGATCAATGGCCTGACTCCCGGAAGGAAGGGCATAAGTCTCAGAAAACCCACCATGGTTGGCGAAAGGGCCGGGATTGAGAATCGTATTGCTCAAATCGTTGGTTTGAAAAAGATAGGGGAGACCGGAATTGTCCCGTACAATATTACCCCCTCCACTGGCAATCGCTCCTGATCCGGTCAAAGTAATAGCGGGTGAAGCGTTAAACACCGTATAGGTCAGGATATTGTTTTTCATGAAAATACCCGAGGCGGCAGCAATGTCCTGCGAATTGTCCACCATGGTACAGTTGTAGATGCTGAAATTGTTGGTATTTCCGGTCAGATTCACAGCTGTAGAACTCGCCTTTCGAATAGTGGTATTGTACATCCGTAGATTATTCCCGGTTACAGAGGCCATCGAAACAGCTGTCTCTATCGAATCAAAAAGGCAGTTCCCGATATCCAGATCAGAGGGGCCAATGAGAGAGAGGATGGTCTGCCCACAATTGCGGAAAATCGAATTGGTGACTTTCAGACTCTCAAGGTCGTTCTCCGTTTCAAACACCTTCTCCTGAATATTTTCAAACAAACAGTGGTCAAAATCTATATTGGCACCATATCTGACATAAAAGGCTTCAGAAGGGGATATCGTATTGTTGTCGCGGAACTCGCAATTCCGGAAGGTCATATCCGTATTGAAATTCGAAAAGAAAAAGCTCCCTTCATTTTCCCGAACACCCTGCACCGTCTGAATCGAAGGGTTGCTAAAATTACAGGAATCGAACCGGGCGGTATTAAAGGGGGGACCTCCCGGACCATTCAGATAGACAGCACCCCCCTGGGCCACTGAACTCCCTGGTTGACCAGAGCCTCCAATACCCCGCGCATACAATTTGTTCAGATCAAAATCACAATTGTCAAAGTGAGCATTAATAGCTGCTGCCAGATAAACTGCGGCGCCCTGACAGGTGGCTCTGTATTCCGGATTGGGTTTACCGATTTCGATCACATTGTTGGTGAAATTGGTGTTGGTGATGGTCAGTTGGGGACAAATTCCGACGTACAAAGCTCCACCACGGCCAAATACAAAGTTTGCCGGGATATTCGGATTGTCGATGATCGAATCGCGGTCAAACAAACACTGGTCAATGATGGCATGGTCAGTAGTTTGGATATAAACAGCTCCCCCCCAGCATATAATTTGTCTGAGAGTTGCCCATAGCGCGGTTACGCTCAATCAGACTGTTCAATATCTTCACCCTGGCACAATTGGCATACACCCCGGCGCCATCCCCGCCTGCTGTGGTTTGGCATCTGGAAATATGGACACCCTCCAGAGTAAGTGTATCACCGGTAAAGTCAATCCCGGCTCCATTGGTTCCTGCAGCAAAGCCCTGGGAAATGGCCAAATTCCTCATCGTCGTATTTCCGGCGGTAATGACAAAAACCTGGCGGGCACTATTGCCGTTGATCGTCAACGAATCCATACCAGGCCCATCCACATAAATGTCTTTGGCAACACTGAGGGGCGCCGTAGTCAAAAATATCGGACCCCGGGCCTGGAACCGAATGGTGTCTCCCGGCAGGGCTGCGGCAAGGGTTGCACGAAGAGAACCGGTTCCACTGTCAAAGAGATTGGTCACTGTGCGTACCGTTTGACCGTAAGAGGAGAGCACAATAAGCAAACCCGTCAAGAGGGTGATAGACTTTTTGATCATGGTGAAGAAGACTTAAATAGTATTTGTTGTCAGCAAAGTAAAGGTTTTACCGGCAGAAAACCATTTCCCAAAGTTCCAGTTCACCCCAAAAAGATGGATTTACGATGAGTGGAGGCATTTTTACGATGAATGCATTAGCGAACCAGTATTTTTCTGAAGTCCCTGATCCCATCTTCCGTCTGAGTGCTCAACAGAAACAATCCCTTGGTTTCTCCCAGTTGGATCGGATACCGACCATTTTCGTTGAATTCCCTTTGGTAAACCAGCTTGCCTTCCAGGTTGTATACCCGGACCTGAAGTTGCTGCTGTCCACCCAACCATTCCAAATAGAAAGAACCTTCATTGGGATTCGGAAAGACATTGATCACTTCCTGCTCGTGAAGGGTCGAAAGCACCAGACAGGAGGGAAGGGTGTCGACCATGGTATTGAGCACAGTATTGGTGATAATTGGCGCATTGAAATCAAAGTAGATGGCCGCGGAATTCTCAATTTCCGTTTCCGGCAACACGTTTGTTTCCGGCCAGATCTCAAAAGTGACATAGCCATGACTGTTCGGTTCATCAACGGATTGTGCGGCCAGGTTGATGTCCTCGAAGAGGAAGCGAAGGATGTTGCCGGGCAAGGCCTCAGGAACCATATCATGGGAAGTACTCAGCACCCGCATACTTTCGAAGTCCAGGGAGGGAGCTATCGTATCCAGGATATACACCCTCAGAGCAGGCGCATTTCCCGTATTCTGGAAGCGGACGGTATAGGTCAGTGGGTTCCCATCCAGTAGGGTATAATTCTCTTCACAGACCCCTTGTGGATAGACCTGTTTGTCATTGGGGTCGTAAGAATTGATCACCGTGGTGCAATAGGTTCTGACATTGTTACCAGGATCAATATCTCCGGTTATCGGTTCAATGATGACTGTGATGCAGACCGTATCTCCCAAATTGGCAAGCGAATCCGTGGTATAGGTCAGCAGCGATTTCCAGTGAATAGAATCATAAGACATCAAGGGAAATAGCCAGGTAAGGGTATCTCCGCTGATGGACTGAGGGGAAATGGTAGAATTGGTATATGCGACAGGCCCCTCCACAATTGCAGTGACCGTTCCCGAGATGATCGTACAACCATCGTTGACGGCTTCAACCCAGATGGATGTTTCCTGCCCCGGTCTGAAAGTATTGTTGTGTTGGAGCGGAAACAAATCAAAGTTCCCTGGAAAGGGCGGGTGATCGACGAATACTGACCGGCTCTGCTGACACCCTATGCTGTCCGAGACCATCACTTCATAGAGCCCGGCCTGGGTAATAATAGCAAATGTATCTGTAGAAGCGGGGGTATTGTTCCAGAGGATAGAGTAGGGAGGCGCACCTCCGGAGAGGTCAATGGAAGTAAAACCAGGCCCCGTACACGCCCCATTGCTCAGGCTGTCAACGACCAGGGTCAGGGAAGCGCAGGTGTCTTCTGAATACTTTGCCAGGAACGGCCTTGAAAATGGGCTCGTTACAAAATTGCTGTCAGGACCGAGGGCAAAATCACAGGTTCCACTGAAGTAGCCTGACAGATAGATTTTTCCCGAATCTGAAATCGAGATGGCTTTAGTTTCGATATAGTTGGCGCCATTGAATTGATCTCCATAGACCAATTCACCATTTTGGTTGAGTTTGATGAAATAGGCTGTACCTCCCGGAAGCTGTTGAATCCCTACGCCCGGATCAATGTCTACCGTATCGCTTGACCTTGCTGAGAGATAAACCTCTCCACTCCGGCTCACCTCCATATCCCCATAGAGCTGCTGGTCCATGCCCCTGATGTCGGCCACCCAAACAAAGTCCCCATTGATGTCCAACTTGAGAGCAAAAACATTGCTCTTCCCCTGGTTGAAATAGGTCAGCACTGCTTGTCCGGGCCCTGGATCAAAATCTCCGCTTCCCAGGTAATTGCCACCGATGTAGACATTGCTGTTGGAATCCAGCTTCATATCCGAATCAAAGATAGCACCTCCCCCAAATTGTTTCACCCAGCCAAAATTCCCAGCTGAATCCAATTTCAACAAATACCTGTTTCCAGCGTTTATGTTTCCAGTAAGGTTCTGTACCCCCGGCCCTGGGTCAAAGTCGATGGTTCCATTGAAATATCCATAACAGAATACATTTCCCAAGTCATCGGCTTCTATGGAATACGGCTCATTGTATTGTGTTTCTCCTATCGAATGTGCCCAGAGGAAGCTGCCGTTTGGATCAAGCTTTACCACAAAAATCCCGTCGCCAAGGGTGGAATATTGATTGACATTGGGTCCGGGATCAAGGTCCAACGTATCGTAGTGCCACCCTGTGAGATAGATATTTCCCCAGGAGTCAACATCGATGTCTTGTATCCATTCCCTTGAAGCACCTGAAAAGCTACCCACCCAGAGCAGATTTCCCTGGTTGTCGGACTTCTTGATAAATATATCAGGCCTGGTAGTAATGGACGGGAATACTGGCCCAGCGACCAGTTCGGTCACCCCAGGACCCGGGTCGAAGTCAACGGTATCGACAAACCATCCGGCGGTGATGATATTTCCATCCGGTGCTACTTTTACATGAAACCCCTCATCTGGATCTGCGGCCGTTCCCAGCGTATAGGAATACTTGTACTGGGCGTTGCCATCCAATGCCAGGAAGAAATGGTCAGAATTGCCACCATTGATCGAATAATTCACCACCCCCGGTCCAGGATCGAGGTCCAGTTGATAAGGGCTATTGGCGGTAAATTTCCCAATGTAGTAGGCATTGGCCAGGCTGTCAACGGCAAGATCATTGACCTGTGCTGTTGTTTGTCCCGAGGAATTGGCCCCAATTAACTTCACCCATTCCAGAATTTGGGCTTTGGCATGGGAGGTTATGGAAAAAGCCAACAGGAAAAGGAGTACTCTGTACATAGGGTGACGTTTGATGCAGCAATCCAAATATAGTAAAAAGGGTTGCATTTGGGAACTGTCAGATGTTCACTGGATATGTCTGCTCTTACCTGGATTAACAAAATTGACATCAGGAGAAACATCAAATAGTAAATAACCACCTAAATGACTATATTAAAGCAAATACCAAAACCATGTCCGAGCAAGTCACTGCCCAACACCAATCCCAACAATCTGAACAAAGCGCTTTGGAAGGCCATTCCGTCCAAAACAGCTTGTCAGCCCCCGGAACTGTAAGCCAATTACAACAACAGGAGGCCGCAAACAGCAGTCCTAATGTTCACCAATTGATGTCTTACCAGGATGGAGCGAACGGTAGCCCACAGGTGCAGCAACTTCAAAGTCTGCAAAATGCAGTTGGAAGTGCCCCTCCGGTGCAATTGTTCAGTGAAGAAGGGCAGACTGCCGAGCAGGAGCCGATGCAGCTGACGGTGGAAGGTGCATTGGTGGGTGGAGCAGCAGGAGCAGTGGTAGGAGCTGGCGTTGGCGCTTTGGTAGGAGGAGGGCCAGGTGCACTCATTGGAGGTCTCATCGGAGGAGTCGGAGGGGCGATAGCAGGAGGTCTCCTGACCCAGAAAGAAGATGTGGAGCCATTCCTCGCCGAACTTGCTGCCAAAACTACCGCTGAACGCCAGGCTATTCTCAACGACGAGGATCAATTGAATGATATCAGGGGCAGGTTCGAGGAGAGTGATCTCGTACTGGTGATGAACGCCCTCATGGAAGGTTCATCTGAATGGGAAAACCCTACCGGAAATGATTTCTATGAGCATTTCGTAACCAATGCCCAGGACACCCCATTGGCAACAACTGCTTCCATGAACTGCTGGGAAAGCATTCTCTACTCCGCTTTTCTGGCTGGTGAGATCAATGGCGATTTCATTCGGGATTTCTACGCTGCCGCCTTCGCCGGTGCCGATGCCAATCAGTTAATCTGGCAACAGCTTGGATACGACGCTGCCCTTCCTGAATACCCTGCCACAGTCCCTACAGCGGGTCAATTTCTCTTCTTTATCGAAGCTGGCAGACCATATCCCGGACACATCGCCCTTTCCCATGGCGGAGACAATGCCATCAGCTTGTGGTCCATGCCAAACAATATAGATACTGTACAGAGAATCCAAATCAATGAGTTGGTAGGACCAAATACCACGGTATTGGTTGGCAATCCTATATGGTAAATCACAAATGGTATATCTTACCAGGGATTTTGATTGCGTTCATCGGTTTCCGGTGTGGGCAAATCAAGCCATTGGATTCTGCTCAGGAGAACAATACCGAGATGGAGAACAGCTCAGAGATTGAGAATACCACCGAGATTGAGAACGACACTGAGCTTAAAAACAACCCCGAGATTGAGAACGACACTGAGCTTAAAAACAGCTCCGAGATTGATAACAAAGTGAATATGAACCTTAGCCTCGTATTTTTTCAACCTTGGAACGAAGCCCATCCCCTTAATATCACAAAGGATAATAACCAGGGTGGATTCCTTCAAGTTGGCCCCAAAACGATTACCCTCAGACGTCCCCCTGTGACCCTCAAATCCCTTGATGGACGGTTGGTAGCCTATCGGTTTGATGCGCCTGATAAATATTTGTGGGAAGGGGAGCAAACCGTTGCCTCCGAGCCCTATTCAGCCGAAGACCACAAATTGGGCCGGTTTGATCAGGTATTGTTGGCAAATGAGGGAAAGGTCTTGGCACTTGCTTCCGGTCAGGATCTCTATGTCCAAAAAGGGGAGGAGCGTATCCGCGAGCTGCGGCTCAGAGGGATCGCATACAACGCCAGCGATGGAAACTTATCGCTTGGGGTGAGGGATGGAGAAAGCACTCGGGTCTTTTCCAGTAGTTCCGGTGCTTCTGGTACTTCCAACAACTCCGGCAATTCCAGTACTTCCGCCAACTCAGGCAACTCTACTACTACCACCTGCAAGACCGGCCCCGAAATTCCAGGCAAAGGCCCTTGGACCTTGTACAGCCATACCGACAACTCACCAATTCTCATCGCCAACCACCAGGTATTGCAGCGCTTCAATCCTGACGGCACGTATTTGAGTAAGGCAAGCCTTACCGACGAAGTTTATGAGCAGGAGTTGTTTCCACGTGCATGGAAGATCGAATCTGTTGCTGCTGAATCCCTCGATCAGGTTTTGATTTCGTTTACCGGGCCGGATGGGTTTGGGATTGGACGGTTGGGGTTTTGATGGGTCGGATGTGTAGTGGTGATGATCGAAGCAACTGGAGAATTGAATGTTTACAGTTGTAGCCTCATTGATTTTCAAAATCCAGATCGTTCATGTATTACTTTACTGATGGAGAGGTAAATGGTCTCCGTTGGAACAAATAAGTCCATCCTTCTTTTGAAAACCCCTTTACCTGAAATACGGTAATTGTATCTTAGTGCATTAGATATACGTTAAGCCAGATTCGATTTTAAACCATCGGATATAGGAAGGAAATATTTTGAAGGATATAATAAATAAAATCAAAACCCGATTTAGAAGCATTTCTAAGCTTTGGCGAAAAGCGATAGCGGATGAAGGAAGTGATGCTTTGGCATACTCATCACTTTCCCCGATTGACAACATCAAAGATGATGATGGCTACTTAATAGCCTTGAAATGGGCAATTGACAACCGGAAAGAAAAGGATATTAAGAATATTGCTTTAACCGGACCTTATGGGTCGGGAAAGAGCTCCGTTTTAAAAACATTTCAAAAGGATTACAAAGGGAAAGATTTACATTTCTTAAACATATCCTTGGCAACATTCAAGGATGAAAAGGTTAACCAGCAACAAGATGACAAAGGCAAAGAGGAACTGTTGCGGTTAATTGAAATCAGCATCCTTCAGCAAATATTTTACCGTGAAACGGACAAGAACATTCCTGATTCAAGATTTAAAAGGATAATTAGTTTTGGAAAAAGGAAGCTAATTCTAATCACCATAGGTGCAATTCTCTTTATTCTAGCCCTTGTAAACCTTTCTTTCCCTGATTTCATACAGCGAATTTTTAGAGATTATCCATTCTCCAATTCTTTGGTTGACATTCTTCACTATGGGAGTGTCGTTGCCATTTTGTTTGGCGGAGCTTTTCTGATATCAAAATCTATTCGGATCATCAGTTCTTTAACCATAAGGAAGTTGGCATTCCAGAATGCTGAAATTGGCATTGAAAAGGAGGTAAATAAATCGATTCTTAATCATCACTTGGATGAGATCCTGTACTTCTTCAGGGTAAGGCCGTATAATGTTGTGGTTATTGAGAATCTGGATAGGTTTGAGGAAACTGAAATCTTTACCAAGCTTCGCGAAATCAATCTTTTGTTAAATAGCTCCCAAAATACACGGGGGAAAAGGATTGTTTTTATCTATGCGGTGAGGGATGATATGTTTTTGGACAATGAACGGATCAAATTCTTTGATTTTATTATCCCAATTATTCCCGTCATCAACTCATACAACTCCAATGAAATTCTACTGGAGAAGAAAAAAACTCATTGTTACCAAATTACCGATGACTTCATTGAGGACATTTCCTATTTCATTGATGATATGCGACTTCTCCACAATATCTCAAATGAGTTTTTCCTATACCGAAATAAGCTGGATGTTACACTTAGTGAGGATAAGCTATTTGCAATCATTACCTACAAAAATAAATACCCCAATGACTTTGATAAACTCTGTAAGAATCAAGGAAGCCTGTATGATATTCTAAATTCAAAGAGCAACTATATCTCGGATGAAATCAAAATGGTTGAGGATCAAATTAGGGGATTAAAGAAAGATATAGACAATATTGATTCAAATAGCATTGAGAGTGTTGAGGAGTTGAGGATGGTCTATATCCTTAGAGTAATTGACCTACTGGGAGAGTTTTATTCATTCGTAAGAGATGGGAATACCATTGGAATAGATCATCTGGTTCTAAACGGAAATTTTATCCAACTAAGAAAAGGTATTTTAAACTATAAACCTGGATACAATACTTACGTTAGATCAGTCACCAATGTCGCCTCTTTCTCAGCGGTTGAAAAAAAAGTTAACCCCAATAAAACCTATGAAACCAGAGAGAAAGAAATTCTTGACAGGCAATCAGGTCGAACCAACCAGCTAAAGAAGGATATCAAAGAATTGGAGAGGAAGAAACTAAAAATAAAGGGAGCCAAATTCTCTGACCTTCTGCAGTCGGATGAACAAAAAATCTCAGATTTTAAAGAACTCGATCCTGACTTCATCAATATTCTCTTGAGGAATGGTTACATCCAGGAGGACTACCTGGATTATGTTTCCATCTTCCATGAGGGTAGCATAACTCGCAAAGACCACAAGTTTGTGCTGAGTGTAAAGACAAGGCAACCTTTAAGTTTTGATTATGAGCTTAGTAAGGTTGAAAGCACAATTAAGAAAATCAACATCCACGAATTCGGATCAGAATATGTATTTAACAAAGACCTCTTAGAATACCTTCTTCGAAATGAAAATCACTATCCAGACCATTTAGATCTTGTCTTCAGCAAACTCAAAGATGAATCTGAATCATCGATTAAGTTTTTTAAATACTTTTTTGAGAATTCGGGAGAGATGAAGCCATTTTTCAAGTATTTGTGTAAGCATTGGGGAAATATCTGGAGCTATATTGAAGAGAAATCAGTGTTTCCTGATGAGGACAAGCGAAAGGTTTTTGAATATATTCTTGATTTCGCTGAAGTCTCTTCAATAGTTGAGATTGCAAAGGATTCGAAACTGGAAAAGAAAATACTTGAAGACCCAGAGTTCCTAACGATTATTCCCAGTCAGGAAAAGCTGAAGGAGATTTTCCAGGAGCTTGAGCTATTATTTACAAGTTTGGATTTTGACAGTTCACCTGACGAATTGTTGGAATATATCCTTGAGAATAATCATTATGACCTAATTCCAGAAATGCTCCGTGGTATGATTCTGAAATTCGGGGAATATGATGAGGAAACCTTTGAGAATGCCAACTATTCAGCAATTAAGGAATCGAAGTGTGATAATTTGATAAGTTATGTAGAAGAATTCATCGACGAATACATTTCCAAGACCTTTCTCGAAATTGAAAACAGCAACCACGAGTCCGAAGAAAGCCTGTTTGAACTTCTGGGAAATGCGAAGGTTTCGGTAAATAACAAAAAGGCCATTATTCGAAAAACGGAAACCAAAATCACGGATGTATCTCAAGTTGAAAACCGTGAATTGGTCCAGTTTGCGTTTAGTGAAAACAGGGTTGAGCCAACATGGGAAAATATGTTGGATGACTTCCGAAGGTCTGAAAATGAAATATCCAGTACGGTGGTGGATTTCATTAATCGAATTGAAAATGCAGAGGAATTAGGTAAATCGGTAATGCCAATAGTAGTAACTCTGGAGGAGGAAGGAGAGGAATTCGAGTATCAGGAACTACTTATCCTGAAGGAGGAGATAGAAGACCAGCCCTATGCAATGATCCTGGGATCGGTTAAGGAAAGGTACAATGATTTACCATTTGAGAGTCTATCAAAGGAAAAAGTGAAGCAGTTGGTTGTCCAGGATAAATTGGAGCCTACCATTGAAAACTATAGAAGGCTCAAGGGCAAATTTAATCTGAATTTACTCTTCTTTGAATCATACCTTAACGAATTCCTTGAATTTCACTCGGAAGGTCAATTCAAACTGGACTCAATTGAATTGAATTCAATCTTAAAATCAAGCCGATTAAGTAGTCTTCAAAAAGCTACTGTTCTAGGGGAGTATTCTTTGGAAGAAATTACTAAGAAAGGGGAAAACCTTAGTTTAATTGCTCGAATGATCCTTAAAGGTGATAATAAGATCGAAGTTAAATCTGAAATCTATGATGAAATCCTTACTGATGATATTATTCCAATAAGTGATCGGATAGACCTTTTTGCTTTGGACTACATGGTTGAGTCAATTTCCATTGATGATTTCTTGCTGTCGTTAGGAGAAAATTATGCTGTTATCTCAAACAAGAAGAAGAAAGCGAAAATCGACGATACCCAGATGAACCGGAAATTGTTGGAAACGTTGGAACGGGCAGGGTATATCTCGAGCTTTTCTGAAAAACCAGCCCCCATAGGTGGACTAATTGGGACTAGAAAATTGATGGTTAACCATAAGAGAAAATAAATCCCGCCCTACCACAAAGGAAAAGTAACACTTCGGTGACAAGAATGCCCGGTTCCGCTGCACTTGCCTTTCCAGGAGCCATGCGCATCCGAAGGGTCTGTGCTCAGGCACCATCCACCGCCATTGTCACCACCATGCTGTTTCACCTTATCCCCGTCTTTGTAGATCGCAAGTTCATCAATGTAAAAGCCATCGTCACCGTTGGTGCTCACCCGAACAGCTGTGATTTTTGTTGAGGTATAACAGATAAATTCAGCATCAGGCATGATACAATTGACCGGGATACCATTTTTTTCGCTTTTCTTCACGACCTCGGATCCATTCATGAACTCTACCGTAATCTTATTGCCAGTGCCTTCATTGTCGATATCACTGTGGCAATTGTCAATTTTGACGGAGTAACGGGTCGCCTTTGCCGGCCCCTTGAAGTCCAGAACGATGGAACGCGTGCAACCATTTCTGCACTTGCCAGCCCATTCACCATTGGCATCATTGGGGTCAGTACTCAGGCACCAACCGGTTCCATTGTCCACGCCGTAGTGACCTACCTCTTTCCGCCTTTTGAAATGCTGTTCGTGAGGAGGTAGGGTCTGGTAGCAATAGACCTCATCAATGAATAAACCATCGTCACCATTGGTAGAGATCCTTATCTTGCTTGGGTACTGATTCCAAAGTTTTGGAGTACACTTAAAGGTCGCATCCGACCCATGACAATTTTCACTAACGCCACTTTTTTTATCGGTTCCAATAACCTCTCCGTCTCTATTCAGGAACTCGACCGTGATCTCATTGCCAGTTCCTTCGTTGCTGATCCCGGTGTGGCAAATATCCAGGTCTACGTAGTAAGGCGATTGGGCCTGAGCCTGATTCCAAGGCAGGATTCCCAATGTCAGGCAAAGGAAAACGATGAATCCGTAGGCCTTGGTGAGGGACGAAATGAGATTTAAATGCATCGGTTTAAAATCAATTGTCATGTCTCCAAGGTAGTATTTATTGGTAGAATTGTCAATCCGTTATTCCTTTGAATAGAATTGATAGTCAGTGGGTTGTAGCGGTTTTTCGCTTTGTGGAGAGATTGCTTTTTATGAACTGTTCTATATACCAGCTACCGGCTGAATAGGGGAGATATTGGTGTATGAAATTTGAGTGTCTGTGAAATCAGCCTTTCCAAATCTGGCGTTATATCTCCCTATTTGAACCTTGCTCTTAATGTAGGAGGCAAAGAAAAACATTATGACTTGGTTTTACCGCAGGTCATTCACAACCACATGGGGAAGCGATGATGCCAAAGATTCGTACCCTAACCGATACCGACCCATCAGAGTCCGTTTGTTCTGAAACAATGGTACTGAAAAGAAAGGGAACCTTTTGGATGGGTAGGCGGATTGTCGGTTATCGCGCTGGACGCTACATTAATTGGCGACCAAATCCCCGCTTCCGGGCCGTTTTACCACAAAACCCCTTGTTGAGAATCGCGCCACCTACGCCCCGGGGTCCTTCAACCTTCGCCAGAGGGTCACCTGACCTTCGGCTGCGAACCAACCCAGACCCTCCGGCGAGGGAATGATTACCCCCTAAGAATACCTGAGATGACCCTCCCGCCAAGGTATCCCGATCCTCCGGAGAGGGAACCGACACTGTCCGGGATAGGCAAGCCTACCCCCAAGGAATAGGTAACCCGACCCACTGGCAAAGGTCAATCGACAGTCCGGCATACCAGAAAGGACCCTTCGGCGAAGGTCGATAAACCCTCAGCAGGGTCGACTACGACCCCCTCGGAATAGGTGAGGGGACCCGCTGGTAAGGGTGATCCGACCCTCAGGAATACCAAAACAGACCCCCAAAGAGTAGGTAAAGAGACCCTGCCGCAAGGATGGAACGACTGTCAGGAATAGGAGAAAGGACCCTCCGGCGAAGGTCACCCGACCCGTCAGCAAAGGTCAATGGACCCTTGGCCGGATCCAACACGTCCAGATGACCATACCACCGGACTTTGATAATAGAAAGAATGACCTTCAGATCGGGCTTGGCAATGAGGAAGTTTTCCCCATGTACCTGACTGACTAGTAGTAGTTTGTGCTTGCAAATAAATTTAGGGAATGAGGAAATTGGTCACAATTCGTCTTTATATCCGCTGAACCCCACAATACTTTTGATTCAAATTAATGAAAACGGGGAAATCTTCCATGACCTGGGAGAAGATTGAACCGGGATCGTTGATTCTTTCTGTGGCACGTCGTCACAGCGTTTTTAACACTAATTATATCAATTGTTATGCAAAATTTAAGTTTTAAACCCCCGATTTCTGGTTTAACCAACAGCCAGCTTCAAACCATCAAGTCATTTTATGAAGGACTTGAGCAGATTCTCCACTTTGAAAAAGGGCTGAGCCAGCGAGAGGTGGTTCGCCTGATGCGTCTTAGCCGGGAGAATATGCTTTTTGTGGATGATTCGCTGGATGCGATCGACCAACTCCCGGAGTTGTGCCCCCGTTTTCTGGATCCGACGTTGACCGCCCAGGAAGGTGAATTCTGGCACCAGCTGCGTTACCTGGAGCAAATTCACCAACAGGCTGGAACTGCTATCAAGGACATGCGTCTGTTGCTTGGAGACAAATGCTTCCGCAGTGGATTGTTGATCTACGATGCGGTTAAGTCTGCCTCCAAAGCTGGATACCCCAAAGCCCGTCCCATCTATGAGCAAATGCGGAAGCGTTTCGATGGTGCTGCGTCGGTGAAACCCTCCGAAGCGGAAGAAGCAAAAGGCAAGCCGGCTACTGATGAAGGGAAGGCCACCGATGAAGGGAAGCTGACGGATGAGGTGATGGAAAACGCCAATCCTAACGCTTCCACCGAAGCCAGCAAACAGACTGAATAACCATAGAACCAACCTGTAAACAGTAAGTTCTTTTAACAGTCTGAAGCATCTAAATAAGAAAACAGCCTCCTTCCCAGGTCGGCTGTTTTCTTTTTTTGGTGTATGCAAGGGCTAATCCAATGGTGTATCCAATGGTGTACAGATATGATAATGCATCTCGCACCATCCGGGTGACCAACCTATATTTTTTGAGCCATCCGCCAACCAAACCGCACAAAAAAAGAGGCCATCCAACCGGACAGCCTCTATCTTATATTGTTAACTAAGCTAAGAATTAGCGGTTACGCTTTCCTGGCTTAACATCAGGTGTCTTGTTGTCACCATCACCGGTGTTACCACGGTCGCCTTTGTCAGGCTTTACAGTGCCGTCACCACGATCGCCTTTGTCTGGCTTACCGTCATTCTTGTCTGGAGTAACAACTGGATCTTCAACAGGAGGAGTAGTGTTGTTGCCACCATTGTTGTTGTTGCCATTTTTCTTGACCGGGACGACAGCGCCGTCTTCCAAAGCAGCCAGAGAATCAGCTACGCGGACAGAATCAGCATAAGCAATGCTGTCCTGGAGATAAGCTGCTGCAATCGCTGCGAGTGAATCGGCCTGGCGGATGGAGTCCTGGATGGCCTGCTGGCGATCTTCATCAGAACCTCCGTCTCCACAGGACATAATGCCCATCAACGATACAAACAGCCCTAATGTGAAGATCAATGTGAATTTTTTCATGATCGGTTTTTGACTTAAAAATATTGGTTATATGATTATAAAGTTCATCTTAAAACGGTCCAAATTTAGGTAAAATTTCACATCAACAACAAAAATAGTTGTGATAAGAAAAAGATTTCCTTTTTGCTTAACCGAGAATTTCTATAAATTTGCTGTCCAGAAGAATTTCTAAGCATTATTTCTATTTAACATTAATACTGAAAAAGTTATGAAAAATTTCAAGCTCGGCCTTATCGGTGCATTTACCGTTGCTATGATGATGTTCACCGGCTGTGAGGACGCTTGTAAAGACGTATCTTGTCTGAATGGCGCTACCTGCCTCGAAGGTATCTGTCAGTGTACGACTGGATATGAAGGAACTGATTGTGGCGAAGCTTACAACTCTAAGTTTGTTGGCACCTACAACCTTTCTACCAACGTATGTGACACCGTTACTTTGGCTCCGTACCCAGTTGCAATTGCTGCTTCTGCTACTGATCCTGCTTCTATCACTGTTGGTGGTCTCTATGAGAACCCAACCGGAACAACTGTTACTGCTACTATCGGAAGCAACACCAATGCTTTCACCATCGAGAGCCAGATCTTCAACGACAACGCTACTAACGATCAGTTGACCATTTCTGGTACTGGTACTCTTTCTGATGACGGTACTTCTTTGACCGTTACCTACACCCTGTTCAACGTAACTCAGAACTTCGAGTGGGATTCATGTACTGACGTCTTTACCAAGTAAGGATATCCTACTAAGGAATATTTGAAAAGGTCCTGTCTGCAAAGGCGGGACCTTTTCTTTTTATCTGGTTTCAAAATTGGTCCCAACCCACTATCTTGAAATTCAATTTGCAGAAAGATGAACATAAATAAAGGAACCTGCCTGGCTGTATTGCTGATTATGCTTACCTCTTTCGGGTGCCGTGACAAGTGTCAGCGTCTCGAATGTGTCAATGGTAGCTGTGTCGAAGGCGTTTGCGCTTGCAGCGACGGATATGAGGGCGGATTGTGTGAAACCCCGGTCAGTGAGAAATTTGACGGAACCTATGCGGTGGATGAAGACTGTACCGCTGGTTTTGACAATTATGACCTGAGAATTATTCCCAACGCTTCTGTTCCTGAGCAGATCCGTATTACCGGTCTCTGGGAAAAGAACGACACCATCACGGGTACCATCGACGCAACCGGGGTTTCTTTTAACATCGAAAGGCAATCCCTTGGCAATGTTCAGGTGACTGGTTCCGGAACATCAGATCCCTTTGGAAATTCCATTGCCCTGGATTACCAGATCTACAACACAGGGGCTGGTTCTCCATTTGATGTCTGTTCGGCAGAATTGTCTAAAAACTAAAATGCACCCTTGATATGCACCTGAAAAACTGGTCGATCTGGGCGCTGTTGGCTCTACTTGTCTTATTCGCTGCCACGGGTTGCAATAAAGGGCTTTGCGAAGATTATGTCTGTCAAAATGGTCTTTGTCTGGAAGGAACCTGTGTATGTGACAGTTTCTTTGAAGGCCCTTCCTGCGATGTCCTGGAGACTTCTAAGTTTCTCGGCGACTGGACCGTAGGAGATATTTGTAACAATGGGTCGGACGTCTATGATGCTTCCATCTCTGCCGCTGCCGCCCAAGGCAGAATTCGTATTGATGCCTTCGGACCGGATCGTTTGCCCGTATTTGCCGAGGTGAGGGGGGATACTGTGAATATTTATGACCAGGCGTATGGGCTTGCGATTATCAGCGGTGCCGGAGGGATTGATACCGTCAATCAGGCCATTACCCTGGACTACAATGTGGATTTCGGACAGGGAAACTCTGTCAACTGCCTTACTTCCCTTGGAAAATAGGTTTTCCGAATGTGGATTATTAACATCCTGAATTTTCACTCTTTTCGGAAAAGGCTTATATTCGCTAAATAATTAACCAAGAAATTCTTGATGGATAATTTCCGTAAGTCCTTACTTGTTCCAGTTCTTAGCCTCTTCGTCGTACTGATATTGGCTGGGTGCGATCCTGATAAGGATAATGTAAATGTCACTCCACCAGAGGACAGTGACCCTCAGGTAACTCTCATTTCACCCTCTACGGGCTATACGCTCGCCAGTGTTGGTGAAACTGTGGAAGCTACTTTTGAGATTCATGACAATGAATTGCTGACCAATTGGTGGGCCACTGAGCGTTGGGAATCTGTTTCCGGTGTCCAGGTTCTCGCTGAATCCCGTATTCCCGGTCAGGATGCGGTCATCGCAACTCAGAACCAGGAGCGGGTCATCAGTTATACCATTCCTCAAAGCGTTCAGGTATATACCACCATCGAAATCCGTGGTTATGCCCAGGACAACAAGGGGAAAGTTGCTTCTGCCATGTTCAGGATCAATGTGATTCCTGTATCTGACAGCACCGTGGTCTACGAATTGGAATCTTATATGGACGATACCATTTACAGTATCACCACTGGTGACGATTACAATTTTGACCTGATCAATCGCCAGCGTGGCAACGATCTGGAGATTCCTTCTCCCAACCGCTACATCCGTGAGAGCTCTATGCCTCCATCGATTGACTATGTACTGACTTCGCCCATCTCCGGTGGCGCTGATTCTGTACTTGTCACTACGAGCAGCAGTGTTTTCAATTTTGAAGATTGCACCTACGAGACTATTTATCAGGCATTCGTAACCAGCAACCGCATTGGTCCCCGCACCGATCCGCTCAGCCCTGGTGATGTGGCGATCCTCAAGCTCCCGAACAACCCGCATTTTGCAGTGATCCTGGTCAAGACTACCGGCAGCGGCTTGATGACCTTTGACCACAAGCGTTCCTACGAATAAGATATTCTTTATAAAGTATATATTTGAAGCTGTCCCCAAAAAGGACAGCTTCTTCTGTTTAGAGAGGTTTAATTTTGAGAGCATCAATTTTGAGAGGTTCAATTTTGAAAACCTCTATTCGGAGAGCATCAGTTCAATACCATGATCCAGCTGGCATTTCTGTATTTGCGTCACCTACTGCGTGCCCAGTCCCGGTACGGGGTTCATTCTCCTTTTGTATATGAATTCGTGACGCAGGTGCTGCCCCATCGGAAAAGTAGCTGGGGTAGTCGGATCGACGCCCTCCGGAAATCAAGGTTGGGCTCGGAGAAGCAGTTGGAAATCCTGGATTTGGGAGCCGGTTATGGGGGGCGGCACGAACAGTTGCTGCACAAGACGGAGGCTGAGGTGCTTCGTTCTTCGGCCCGGAAAAGACGCAATGGAGAATTGCTGTACCGGATTTGCCAGTGGCATCAGCCGGGAGTAGGTTTGGAATTGGGGACGAATCTCGGGTATTCGACGGCTTACCAGGTTGCAGGACAGCAGGAGGGAAGGGGGCGGGGTTCTTTCAGTGAGGTTGCCGGCAGGTCGGATGGCCAAAGCCGATTCATCTCGATTGAAGGCTCACCTGCTCTGAGCGAGGAAGCCGCGGGGCTCTTGCGCAGCCTGGACTTGTCCGCAGATTTGTTGGTGGGTGAATTCTCCGAACAACTGGAGCTTCTTAAGCAGGAAAACATTCGCTTCGATTATGTGTTGATGGATGGGAACCACCAGTACGATCCTACCATTGCTTATTTCAACGCGTTGCTCGACCGGATGAATCCCAATGGCCTGATTATCGTAGACGATATCAACTGGTCTCCGGGCATGCGTCTGGCTTGGCAGGAACTCAAAGCGCGGGAGGAGGTGCAGGTGACCATCGATTTGTTCTTTATGGGCTTGTGCTTTGTCCACCGGGCCCAGGCTAAGGAAGACTTTCGCTTCAGGTTATACCCTTAAGTTTAGCGATTCTCAGCCGCATTTATTTACTTAGCTGTTTAAGTTAAATTCAACCTGTGTGCTTGGCACCTAAATGAATTCCCCACATGATGAATCAAAAGCTGACTCCCAGCAAAATTGTAGAAGAACTGGATAAATATATCATCGGTCAGGCCGATGCAAAGCGTTCCGTTGCCATTGCATTGAGAAACAGGTGGCGGCGTCTGAATGCTCCCGAAGAGCTGCGCAAGGAGATTATCCCCAGCAATATCATGATGATCGGCCCCACCGGGGTCGGTAAAACTGAGATTGCCCGCCGTTTGGCGCAGTTGGCAGATGCCCCTTTCATCAAGGTGGAGGCCTCCAAGTTCACGGAAGTCGGCTATGTAGGCCGGGACGTGGAAAGCATGGTCCGGGACCTGGTAGAGCAGGCCATCGGCATGGTGAAGGAGGAGCAGAAGAAAGTGGTCGAAATAAAGGCGCTTGAAAATGCCAACGAACGCATCCTGAATATTCTGATTCCACCGATCCGGAAAACGGCGGGGGTGGCTCCCGAGACCATTACCAAGGTTGAGGAGGGGAGTGAAGGGGAAGCCGTGCCTACCGATGAGCAGTTGAACGACCGTACCAGAAACAAAATGCGGGAGAAGTTGCTCAAGGGTGATCTCGACGAGCGCAAAATTGACCTGGATGTCACGGTCCCGGCTTCTCAGGTTCAGATCATGGGTCCCGGTGGGATGGGAGAGATGGACGGTCTGCAGGATTTGTTCTCTCAAATGATCCCTAAGAAGACGAAGCGGCGGACGATGACGGTGGCCGAGGCCCGGGAATTTTTGACTGAAGAGGAAGCTTCTAAGCTGATAGATATGGAATCCGTAACCAGGGATGCCCTGGAGCGTGCTTCCAATGCGGGAATCATATTCATTGACGAGGTCGACAAGATTGCGGCTGGATCAAGCAACCGGTCCGGGCCGGATGTGTCCCGTGAAGGGGTACAGCGGGATCTCCTTCCGATTGTGGAGGGTAGCTCAGTCAATACCAAGCATGGGATCATTAAAACCGATCATATCCTCTTCATCTCTGCTGGCGCATTTCACGTTGCCAAGCCCTCTGACCTGATTCCCGAATTGCAGGGGCGTTTTCCAATCCGGGTGGAACTGAACCCATTGGAAAAGGAGGACTTCGTTAAAATCCTCACCCTTCCCCGCAATGCCCTTACCAAGCAGTACCAGGCGATGTTGCAAAGTGAAGGGGTGAAGTTGTTTTTTGAAGAAGGAGCCATCGATGAAATTGCTACCGTAGCTTTTCAGGTCAACGAGGAAGTCGAGAATATTGGCGCCCGGCGGCTGCATACCATTCTCAGCAATTTGCTGAATGAAATCCTGTTTACGGTGCCTGACCTTGATCCCAGCATAGAGTTCATCATTACCAAAGACTTTGTCTCTGAAAAAATGGGCCAGGTGACCGATACCAAGGACTTGAGTCATTATATCCTTTAGGCTGGTTTATAAATTGTCTGCCTGTCTCTCATAAATAGCATAATAAGTTTGTCTAAGCATCTCCATATCCCCTTCGAGAACCACGCTTCTGAGCAGGAACTGCCCGAAGACGAGCAGGCCCTTTTGTTGCGTGCGCTGGATGCTTCCCAATTGGCTTATGTGCCTTATTCCGGGTTCCATGTAGGGTGTGCGCTTTTGCTGGCCTCCGGTGAAGTCATTCTTGGCAATAACCAGGAGAATGCAGCTTATCCTTCCGGCTTGTGTGCGGAACGTACGGCGCTGTTCTTTGCGGGTTCTCAGGGAAAAGGGAAGGATATTCGGAAGATTGCGGTGCGTGCCTGGAGTGAAAACAAGCCCATCGAAGAGCCTGTAACTCCTTGTGGAGCCTGTCGGCAGGTCATGGTGGAGTATGAACGGCAGGCAAATTCAGATATCGTGGTGCTCATGCAGGGCATTTCCGGCAAGGTTTTACGCCTCACAGGCATTCAAAAGACACTCTTGCCATTTAGTTTTGATATTGAATTCTGATCCTTTAATTTTCTCTGTAAGCTTCGATTTGGCCAAGTGCCCCTTATTAATTCAGTCCAATGCTCAAAAAGAGATTTTACAATACACTGCTGGTTGCTTTGATGGTCCTTCCCCTGTTCTCCAGTTTGGATGCACAGCCCGGAACCTGGGCTATTTCTGCAGGGGCCGGTGCACGGGACTATGTCTCTGATGTTCTGGTTGACGCTACAGGAAATACTTATGTGACGGGCTATTTCTCTGATTCTATCGAATTCGGGAATGTGAAGTTGGTGTCGCTTGGCAAGAACGACGTTTATATCGCCAAATACGATCCCAGCGGTTCGCTGCTGTGGGCTCAGCGCCAAGGCTGGCTGGAAAATGATTTTTCCCGTAAGCTGACCATGGATTGGGATGGTAATATCCTGGTGGTCGGCGATTACCAGGACTCAACTATCCTGGCCGGCGATACCATTCTTTCTCTGGATACGCTCTGGTTTGGCCCTTACGCTGAAACTTATGATGTCTTTATCCTTGAATTGGAACCCAATGGCAACAATGTCAGTGTCTTTGCGGATGGCTGGTTCAGTTCTGAACGTTGCTATGACCTGGAAATAGACGGAAATGCGGACCGGATCATGGGGGTCACCTGGCATACCTGGAGCTGGTGGGAGAGAGGAACGCCCGGCAAGGGATTCCACGATGCTATGATCGTTGCCCTGGACTCAGAAGCTACCATGGCCGCCCCCAATGTCAATCTTTTCTTCCATAACCGGACCCATGCCTGGGGCAAGCAATTTGATGAAGCCAGGGAAGTCGAGGTGATCGGGGACAGCCTCTATGTTTTGGGCGGCATGTTCCAGGATACCTGCTATTTCCGGGACAGTACTTTGTTGGGTATTACTGATTTTGAGGATGATATCTTCATTACCACCCATGATGATACCGCTGGGTTCAAATGGGCTCTTTGGGGAGGCAGTCCGGGCAAGGACCGGATGACCGGGATGGTGCATGATGCCTTGGGCAATCTGTACATAACCGGTACTTATCTGGATGAGTTTACCATGGATGGACAGTCGGTCACCAGCAATGGTGATCTGGATGGTTTTATCGCCAAGGTTGACGTCAACGGCAATCTGGTTTGGCTTACTTCTGTCGGCGGTGAGAGCTACGATGCCATTGAAGCGATTGCCCTGCGTCCTTCAGGAGACCTGATCATCACTGGATATTTTCAAGGAGAAATGACGATTGGCGGGACGACCCTTCAGGCTGCTGACAGCCTGGATCAAAATGTATTTGTTGCTTCCATCGGGACCAGCTCCGGAGCCGGAAACTGGGCCTGGAGCGGGGGAGGGGATGGCATCGATATCGGCCAGGCCGTTTCAGTAAGTTCCACCGATGAGATTTATCTCGTTGGTAGCTATACTGGTACCGCAATGTTTGGACAGCAGCAATTGGTGTCCAGAGGATCCGATGACATCTTCATCCTGCGGATGGATGCGACGGGGTCGGTTTCTACACCGGAGCCAGACCTTTCCGGAATCGATGGATTGACCATTTATCCGAATCCCAGCTATGACCGTGTGTATATTGCCTTTGAGTTGCAGCGCAAAGAAACGGTGGAAGCTCGGTTGATGAACCTGGAAGGCCAGGTAATGATTTCAAGGCCGCTCGGGCAGTTGATTCCCGGTGCGCATTCCATCGAGATGGATCTTGAGGGGCTTGCTCCTGGGTTCTACCTGATGCAATTGGGAGCTGGCCAGCAATCCCTTACCCGGAAATTGATCATCGCACGTTAAGTTCAAAATCTTTATTGGAATTGGTCATTGCCATTGACTCCAGGGATGGTCATTGCCATTGACTCATGGGCTGTTTACTGTAATTTATCCAAAACTCTCAGTGTCAATTGCCGAGAGACCACTTTATCCACCGGAAAGGACAATTTGATTTCCTCAATTCTGCGAATAGCAACCCATTCGAAGGTCAGGTTCTCTTCTTTCGATTGTATGCGAACACCTTCCTTTGCGTTCAGCTTCGCCGATTTTCCGGAATGCACCAGATAGTAGATGGACAAGAGTTGGTCCTGGGGATTGAAGGCGGACACTTGTAAGAAGTCGTTGATGTAGAACAATTCACCCACTTCGATGTCTATTCCCAGTTCTTCCTGAAACTCCCTTTTCAGCCCATTCTTGATGCCTTCGCCAAATTCCAGCCCTCCACCGGGAAATTTTGTCATTTTCATTCCCGCCCTTATTTCCCTTGCTATCAGTACCTCCTGCGCATTATTTATCATCAGACCGTATACTCTGACGTTGAATCGTTTCGGAACCTGTTGAATGCTTTCTTCCATTAAAGGACAATTTCTTTAAATTAGCGGTCTGTTCAAACTCAGCATCTTTATGAAACACGCGTTATTCACTATTCTGATCTCTGTTTTCTCTTTTGTGTGCCTTTCCGGACAAGCGACCGACCAGAACATGGCCCGCCCAAAGTCTGATAAGATTCCGGTGACCGGCAGTGAGAAAGTAGATATTATTTTTTCCCGGACATTTATGTTTGGAAATGCTGACAGTGCAAGTCTTGCCCAGGGCCGATCTGGTTCATACAGTTTTGGCATTGGTTATGGTATCCCTCTGGGAAGGTCAGTTGAAATCAAATTTGAGCCGCGTGTTACCTGGCAAAAGCTGGTATTCACCGAGAATTCTTCCGATAGCACCAAATTCTTTCCAAGTACCGCGAGGGGTTCGGATTATGTCTATGAAAAGCTGCGCATGGCTTATGTGGAGGTCCCGCTCGGCTTTAAGTTCAAGGGTGCCCGGAATGCGGAAGACAAATATAAGTTCTTGTTTGAGGCTGGGTTTAGTTTTGGCTTCAATGTGGGTGGAACGGCAAAGTCACGGTTTGATGTAGACTCTGATGGGAATGGGAGCCTGGATGCCAAGTTGACCACCAAAGTCAACAATATCCCTGATCTGAATGAATTGCGTTACGGTCCTTATGCCCGGCTTGGAACCAATTGGATTTCCATCTATGGCTTCTACCGGATGACCGAGATTTACAATGAGGACGCAAGATTTCCCACTCCGACCACTGTAAGCGGCGAACGTGCTTATCCAAAGTTCCCAAAGCTGGAAATCGGATTTAGCATCAGTATCTGATCCTTTCTATTTGGCATCGGTATCTGATCCTTTCTATTTGGCATCGGTATCTGCCTTTCTATTTGGCATCTTCCTTTGGGGTGGTCGCATCCTGCGATTGCTTGGTCTTCTTACTCTTTTTGCCTACGCTGACAATCGAGTAGGAGAAGGAAAGCATGTAGTAACGGTTCAGGGTTAGGATCTGGTCTTCCTGGAAGTAATTCAATTCGGCCGCTCTGGTGATGCCTACATTCTTATTGAGCAAGTCAAATGCGGTCAACTTAAGCATGGCTTTTTCTCCTTGCAGGAAGCGTTTGCTCAATGAGGCACCCAGCAATGGGATGGGTTCAACCCCATCAAATGAACCGCCGAGGTAGGTATTGTAGTTGAAGGTGGAATTGACGCTCCAGGTCTTCAGGAAATCTACGGTTACATCTGCGTAATAGGTCGCATTGAGGTAGCTCTGGTTGAATTCCGAATTAACGGTGTACTGGGTGATATTGTGCGTCAATCTGGTGCCGATCCGTGCATCCAACACATCCTTCTTGCGGTTTTCCAGGCTAAAGTCACCAAAGGAGGTAAGGCGATTAGTGATGTTTTCTACCGTATTGATGAAGGTGATGCCCCGGTTGTAGGTGACATTTCCATTCAGGTTGGTTTTGATCTTGAGCTTGCGGATGGGGGTACTGAATCCAACATAGCCGGTCAGGTTGAGGTCTTGGCCTACGTTGATCGGTTGGCTCACCTGCCTGAACAAGCTGTCGATGAAGGTGGCGTTGCTGATCTTGTTCTGGGTGTAGGTGGCCCGGAGCATGGTGAACAGGCTGGTGAAGGAGAATTGATCGAAGAGCAGGTAGTTCAACCGCAGGTTGTGGCGGTATTCTGCCCGAAGATCCGGATTTCCCTGGTAAACATAGAGCGGATTTGAGTTGTCAGGAACCGGTTGCAGTTGGGTGATGGAAGGTTCATTGACTGAGGGTTCGTAGCGGAGTCTCATCCTGCGGCCTTTGCGGAATTCATAATTGAATCGGAGGGAGGGGAGTACATTCAGAAATTCTTTGCGGAAGGTGGTGTCTGCGAGGATGAGTTCTCCTTCCAGCAAGGCACGTTGCCCATCCAAACCGATACTGAGGTCATACTTCTTGCGGTTTTTCTGTAGGAGTAGTCCCGCACGGTCAAACCGGTAGACACTCTCGTAGATATTGCTGAGGCGGTTGTTGAAGACCTGCTCTTCTTCTACGATATCGAAAAATTGCTTGTCGAGGTCGTAGTTGTTTTCTGTATGCCGGTAATTGGCCTGGAGGAAATATCCTTTGCCCAAGGGCTCGGTGTAGGTCAGGCGGCCCCCGTAGGTCATGGAATTGACATCCTGGAATTGCATCTGGTTGAGGGTGTCCAGGGCGGCGATTCCACCCACCAAAAAGAGGTTTTGGGAGAGCAGGTCCAGATCGTTCTGATCGTTTTGCAGGATGAAATTTCCCTGGATTGACAGGGTCCGGCCTGGCTTGCCCAGCTTTCGCCGGTACTGCAATTGGTTGTCCGTATTGAGTAGGTCTCCGAAGGAGGAATAGTTCTGATCGCTGGAGTTGAGGATGAGGGTGTTGCTCAGGTTTTCCAGGTTGGTGGCTTCTGTGCCTTGTGCATCATTGAACCTTCCTGAGCCTCTGAATACCAACTCGCTAAGGCTGTCTAGTTTAGCTTTTACATAAAGGTTGAGCCGGTGGTTTTGATTCTGGTCATCACGGACATTGTCCTGGTCAGTTGTGAAGGTTGTGCCCTCTGTGACCGTTTCCCGAAATGAGGTTTTATTGATGTCGTTGTTGATATAATTGTAGAAATAACTGGAGGCGACTTCTACATTTTTTCCGATGTCTGTATTGAAGTTGAGACCACCTGCAGCCGTGGTTTGGATTCCATTGTTGTTGAGGCCATTGTTGCCTCCCCAGATGGAAACACCCAAATCAGCAGGGGAGAGGCTACCACCACCGCTGCCACCACCGCCACGACCGAAGCCTCCCTGGGACATAAGGTTGGACGCTCCACCCATAAAGTTGACGTAGTCCTGTACGCCAAAGGCCTGCTTATTGATATTGTTGGCCATCCCGAGCAGGGAAATTTGGGTTTTGGGCCCGAACTTATTGAGGTTGGTTTTACCTTCAAAACGGTCTTTGGTTCCGTACCCACCTTCTACATTGCCGAAATACCCCGCCTTGCGGTCGTCCTTCAGGGCCAGATTGATGGTTTTGGTTCTTTCTCCGTCGTCAATCCCGGTAAATTCTGATACATCGGACATTTTATCGAACACCTGAACTTTGTCAATCGCATCGGCAGGTAGATTTTTAGTCGCTGTCTTGGGATCGTTTCCAAAGAATTCTTTTCCGTCTACCAGTATCTTTTGGACATCTTCTCCCTGGGCTTTGATATTTCCATCCTGATCCACTTCGATGCCGGGGAGTTGTCTGAGCAATTGCTCAACATTGTCGCCCACATCGGTTTTAAAAGCTTTTGCATTGTATTCTATGGTGTCACCCTTGATCAGGACCGGAATGAGCTCTGCGGTAATCTCTACGTCTTCCAGGCGCGTTCCTTCTGCGGTCATGATCACACGGCCCAAATCGATTATATCCTTGCTGCCGTCAACTCTAACTGGTATGCGGATCATGTCGTATTGCAGGTAGGTCAATTGGACATAATAATCGCCTTTGATCACCTTCTTGAATTCGAAGACACCTTCGATGTCGCTCAGGACAAAATTGACCAAAACCGAGTCCGAGGAATTCATGAGCATGGCTGTGGCAGCAGGGAGTGAACCCTCGTCACCATCTATGATCTGTCCTTTGATCAATACGTTCTGGGCAAAGGTTTGCCCTGAGATGATCATCAGGAGCAACAGAATACCGGTTGATAGAATACGTTTCATGGCGCAATTAGAAATTGGCGGGAGGATGCGGATAGGGTATAGAGTAAAATCGCTGATTGGATTAATTTGTCATTCGCATGTGGCCACCACCGCCACGGTTACCGTTTTTCCACTGAGCGCGCATTTCTTCCATCTTTTCTTTAACCATGGCGTTGAATTCTTCGCGATTGACTTCTTTGCCTTTGTCAGGACCTTTCAGCTCTGACTTCTTAACCTTTCTGAAATTTACTTCTGAAGCGGTGAGGGTCATGGTATTGTCTCCGGGGCCACGTCGCAGGGCACCGCCTTTTAATTCCATTTTCATGACCATGCCAGGAAGGTTGTTAATGGCTCCGGGGCCACTGGGTACAGGGATTTGGGGGGTAAACCAGGCACGGACTTCCATGCTGTCTTCCGGATCAACGGTTGTGGCAACCATGCAGTGGAATCCTTTGATTTCCTCTTGCTCACCGGTCATTTTCCATTGATATGTTTTGAGATTGTCTTTGATCAGAAATACCCGTCCAAATACTTCTTTCTGGTCAGCATAATTGCCATCCTTGAGATTGACATAGGTAAAGTCATCCGGCATATTGCGCTTCATCATCATGACCATGCGGTTTCCTTCCTCAAGGGCTTCATCTTCCGGATTCTCATAGTTTTTGTATAAGGAAGCTTCGCTGTTGTAAACCAGTACTTTCTTGTCCGTGATCTCACTGGGCATAGCTTCCATCCACTGTTGCGCTTCCGGGGGCATTTTGGAAACATCAAATTTGAGTGTGATCACCTGGTCGTACATGATCTGACCTTGGGTGTGGTCAGCACCAGACTGAGCGGCTTCCTGTGCAGATGCATTTGAAAAGAGCAGGATAACCAGTGGCAGAAGGAGTAATATCTTTTTCATAGTAAGTTCTTTTGTGAAGGATGCATTAAAAGTAACGCATTGATCCAGTCAAAAGTTTGAGACCGCAGTTAAATAAAGTTAATCTCTTTGCAGCGGCCGGGGTTAAAAATAGCTAATTAAATATTGTGTGTTGACTATATTTTGGATCGGTTCTATGTGGGCGCGGCAGCGGCTCCTTATTTGTATAACTTGCATTATGTTAAGTAGAAAGGCAACGAATCCCCCCTATGCTGAATTAATAAGCCATTTAAGTTTTGAAATTATTGATTGGATTCAGTTTATAAGTGATCGTTGACCTCAGGAAATCTATTCAGGAAAGATAGTCTTGTCCAGGCTTTTCCAGAGGTAACGGGAAGCTATGGTGCGGTATGGTTGCCACCTTTCGGCAAATAAGTTCAGTTGTTTCCGGTTCATTCGCTCTTCGATTCCATACCATTTTTCGATCGCATTCCTGAGGCCGACGTCATCCGGTGCGAATACATCTATGCGGCCCACTGTGAACATCAGAAACATTTGCGCTGTCCAGACTCCGATTCCTTTTACACTGACCAATTTTTCGATAATCTCATGGTCTTTCTGCTCGGATAACTCCTCGAAAAATGGCCGGTCCTCCATGAAAGCTCTGCACAAATCGGTTATGTATCCATACTTTTGCCGGGATACTCCGACAGCCCGATATTGCTCCTGGCTAAAGCCTGCCATTTTCTCCGGCACATAAATTCCGTCTATCATTTGCTCCATTCGCCCGGAAATTGCCGCTGCGGCTTTTAAGGATAATTGCTGGGATAAAATGCTATTGACCAGTGATTTAAAGTAATCTTCCTGAAACAATGGTTTCAATGGTCCTACCACCTTTACAATGCCAGCCATTAGCGGATCCTGACTGGCCAGGTGGTAGCTTCCCTCCTCGTAATATCTGGTTAAATCGGTTGGGATCATTATAAATTCCCTCCACAATATTTGCAAAAAAGCGCATCGGTATCATGGCCCTCTTTGCTGCAATTGTCACATGCCTTACCACTTAAATGATCATTTCTCTGGTTGGTTTGGTTTTTCAATTCGTTGCTAAATCCGACACTTACGATTCCGGTGGGTACGGCCAGAATTGCATAACCCAGCAGCATGATGAATGAGGAAAGCGTTTGTCCCAAAGGGGTTGCTGGGGATATATCTCCATATCCTACGGTTGTCATGGTCACGATGGCCCAATATATGCTTCTTGGAATACTGGTGAATCCCCCATGGTTGCCATCTCCGGTATGGTCTCCTTCAATGATATACATCAGCGTCCCTACGATGATGCAGATGGAAATAATCACACCAAAAAACACACTGATTTTCCATCGGCTGGCTGACAATGCTTTCCTCAACATTTCCGCTTCTCTAAGGTACCGCCCCAGTTTGAAAATTCTGAAGACTCTCAATAAGCGTACCACTCTGATTACCCTCAGGGTACTTGCATCGGCGATGAATACACCTACAAATGTTGGGAGAATACTGAGTAAGTCAACGACTCCGTAGAAGCTGAAGATATATTTCAGGGGATTTTGTACAGAAATGATGCGGGCAATGTACTCAAGGGTAAAGAATACGGTAATGACCCATTCTAAGACCCTGAGTTCATATTTCCAGTCCTGGTTAATCTCCTTAACTGTTTCCAGCATGACCGCGATGATGCTGATAACGATGGCAATCAGGAGCAGAACATCAAAAAGTTTGCCCGCTGGGGTATCAGCCTCAAATATGATGGTATGCACCCTCTTGCGCCATGGACTTAGTGGAATGTCCTTAGAGGCTCTTGTTTCTTCCTTGAGCATGTAACGAATATACTATTCCTTGAGCATGTAACGAATATACTCTTCCTTGAGCATGTAACGAATATACTCACCCAGAGGTATCAAATCTGGCCTACGTCTGGTCCATGTCTCTCCGTAAACAGGACATGAACGGCTTCTTTGATCGGCATATCCTGAAATAATACGGAATGGAAAGCAGATATAATCGGGGTGGATAATTTGTGGTACCGGGCCAATCCTTTGGCCATCATCACGGTTCTGACCCCTTCTGCGACTTCGTCCATTGACTGTATGATCTCGTCCAAGGTCTCCCCTTTTGCGAGCCTGTAGCCAACTGTATAATTTCGACTCAATGGACTGGAACAGGTTGCGATCATGTCCCCTATTCCCGCCAGGCCAAGAAAAGCATTTTTATCAGAACCGAATAGCTCGGCCAGCCCCATCAATTCCCACCAGCCCCTGGTGATCATCAGCGCCCGGGCATTTTCTCCCAGTTCCAGACCGCTTACCATTCCTGATCCCAGGGCGAGTATGTTTTTCAGCACCCCCGCCAATTCTACGCCGGCGAGGTCGTGGTTTTCAAAGACCATGAACTTGTCGTGGAGCATTGCCATACGCCCTGCCTTGATCACTTCCTGAAATCGGCTGGCGATTACGGTGCCTGCTGGAAGTCCACGTGCAATTTCCTTGGACAGATTGGGTCCGGACAGGCAGCCAATGCGCAGGACACAGCTTTCCTCCCGGATCACCTCACTCATGGTCTTGATTCGATCTCTCGATAGGATCAATTTCCCAGGATTGTTCTGTTCTTCCTCACTCAAAACAATGTCGAGCCCTTTTGTCCCATGAATCAGGATATGTGAAGGTTTGAGAAGGGATGACATTCCTCTGATCATATCCCGAAAGTTCTTGGAAGGAACAACGGGGAAGATCAGGTCGCATTCCTCGGTCAATCTTTCCAGGTCCTGGGTTGGGATGACATTGGGGTGTATATCGTGGCCGTTGTGGTGTCTGTTTTCCAGCATCTCTTGAAGCACGGAATCCCTCCGGACATGCAGTAAAACATTGTTGTTAACGGCGAGGAGGTTGGCAATGCATTTGCCGAAGCTTCCTGCTCCGATGACCCCAAATGGTTTTTTAAAAGATGAACCTGTGTAGTTCATAGCCATTTAAACGATTGTGGTAAAAATAGAGAAGCTTGAGGTCTTCAGTGATATAATCGCCCTTCTCATTGCGGGCGAGTGGCTTATTGACATGGTAACCAATCAGGTTTTTGATGCCGTTGTCAATGATGGTTGAAATGTCTTTGTCGAGGTGTGACGCCAGTTTGACCAGCCCTCGGTCAGCTAGTGCTCTCAATTTGGACATGATCCGATCGACGACGTCGTGCATCTCTTTTCCGGGTATGATCATCGAATCTTCGGGCCTCGTAAATAGTCTGTAGACATCGACTCCTTCTGTCTGGTAGATGTATTGAAAAGAGGCGAAAGCGACAACGTGGCTGTCAAATACGACATTTATCTTGTGGTATTCTCTGAGGACTCTTTCTCCAAGCAGCCGGGTATAGGCAGCACTCCTTTGCTGGTCAAAGGTTATTTGTCCTCTGGTTTTGTAGTAATCCCGAATGTCAATCTTGTTGCCGTTGTTGTCGAGACTTTCACCATTCTGGTCCAAATTGTTCCCAAAAAGATCCATGGGTTTGCCAAAGGAGAAGACCATTTCAGATGAGCTTCTGGCAAAGTTGTAGAGGAACCTCAGGTTTTTCCGGATACTGGAGAAGTCGTCCTTGACCATGATGTACCGCTCTCTCCCCTCCCGGAGGAGATACTGGTTGATCAGGTTAGGGGCCTCGAGCACGTTGTGGTAGCTCATTACGAGGGGCACCACGATGATCTTCTGAGGGTCAATGGGGTTCTCAAGGATCATCTTTCTTTGCGCCTCAATAGAAGTGCCCAGCAAACCGAGTTTTAGCCGACCTTCCAGTGAGCCTGAACGAGACCGGGTACCTCCCGGAAAGAACAGTGTATTGGCTCCTTGCCGGATCACATACTCTGTGTAAGTCTTTAACACTTCAAGGTAGATCTTGCTCTTTTTCCGTCTGTCAACTCTGAATGCGCCTAACCTGGACATAAAATGAGAGATGACGGGATGGGCAAAGAGGTTGATTCCAGCTCCATAGGTAAAGGCCGGCAATCCAATGGTTTCCAGAGCCCAGCCAATGACGATTGAATCCAGGTTGCTGAAGTGGGTCGGGACGAGGACAAGGGTCCCCTTGGAGGCAAGTTTTCTGATCTCATCAATTTCACCCGTGATGTGCATCCGGGTAATCAGGTCACTTTGCTGGCTCCTTATACTGTTAAATATGCCTTTGGAGAATCGATTGAAAACCCGTGAGAAGCCGAAGTTGACCATCCTGCGTGCAAACCGATAGGTGGGCAATTTGAAGTCTCCTACGATTTCATTGACATACCGTTCTACCAGTTTTTTTAACAATGTCCTCTCCTCTTCCGGATCAACGCCCGCTCCTGAGGCTGTTTCCTGAATGTCTTTCTTGAGCTTTTTATAAAACGATGCGTCGTCCGGAGGATCTACTTTCCACGGTTCTTCGATGATCCTTTTCTTTTCCTGGTAGTAGGCTTCGGCAACCATACGGATGGTTGCTCCCATGTCAGGATCATAAAGTCGCTGCATGGACTCTTCTATCACAGCCTGAATCAATTCTTTTTTGTGCTTGCTCAGCTGATAGATAGGCCATTCCCGGACATCCTCAATGACCAACGGATATGGAGCTGGTCGGCTATTTTGTGGGTGAGATTCCTTCATGGTCTGACTTTGGGGCAAATTGGTCAAGATCGCTTAACTATCCATCGGGCAATTTTATCAATAATAGTCAATTTCTTACATGGGGTAAAGGAGGGGTTTCCACGATTTTGATTCCTTGAATTAGAGGATTTTAATGGAGGTGATTGGCTTCAAAAACCCACTAAATGACTGTTTATGATTGGCTTGAGATGAGATTCTGAGTTTCTTAATGCAGCTTTGGTATTTTTAGCCCCGAAAGATAATTTTCACATTTTGCCCCAATTTTCTATCTTTGGTTGTGTTCAATAGGTAAAATCAATCAGGCTGAGACATGAAGACCGGAATTCGTCCGGG